>JAAWTG010000005.1 GCA_022801925.1 Clostridia bacterium
AACCAGCTCACCGGAGTGACTGTTGGCGGCGACACCACGACATATGGATACGATGCAAACGGCAACATCGTCAATAAAACCACCGGTGCATTGGTGACAACATATTACTATAACGAGGGAAATATGTTGCTTGGCATGAATACCAAACAAGGAACTACAACCATCAACGGTTATGATGCAGACTATTTTCTGGATGGTAATCTGAAACAGAAAAGAGAAAATGGGAACGATACATACTATCAGTATAACGGCTTGGGTCAGCTTATAGTTGACAGGGCGTTCCGATTCAACAATGAAGGAGAATGTTCCTATGAGCAATATTTCACCTACGACGCCTATGGGAACCGGTCACGGCTGGAATTTCGGAGTCCGTGCGGAGAAAACTATCAGACAACGTATCAGTATAATGCCAACAATCAATTGTTGCAGGAGCAGCGTTATGATAAAGAGGGCATTGAAGAAGAACTGCCATACAGCTACAACTATACTTATTCCTACACCTATGACGCAAATGGGAACCAGCGGTACCGGACGGTGCAGACAGCATCAGAAGAAGCAAAATGGGGGAATGAAGGAATCGGACTCAGCTTGCTGGGAGAGGAAATAGAGCAATACGGCAATACTGCCGCAGTGGAAATGTACTCATATAACGGCTTTGGACAGATGACACAGGCAGTCGTAGACGGAACAACAGCGGCATATGCATATAATCCGGACGGTCTGCGTATCAGCAAGACAGTGAACGGAGAAACCACAAAACATATTTTAGACGGAGCGAATGTAGTGGCAGATATCAAGGGCGGAGCAGTGTCTAAATATAACCGTGGTCGCGGACTGATATCCATAGAGCAGAACGGAAGCAAGGGATACTATACGTTCAACGGTCATGGAGATGTGATAGGAATTGTGGACGGTAACGGTAGCTTGACAAACAAGACGCAGTTCTATGCCTTCGGAGGCGAAATATATCAAGAATCCACCGTATTCGATAATCCTTTCGGTTACGCAGGAGAATATACGGATGAAGAAACCGGTAACATCTACTATTGGAGTATAATAGGGCTTAGTTAGAAAAAACCTTGATAAAACAAGGGGTTTGCTAATCTAAGTCCTATTTTTATGCCCATTTTTAAATGGAAAAAGTACGTTTTTGGATGGGAGGCGGTATATTTCGGGCAGATGAAAAAGGATAAGAATTGGAGGTGTAAAAGATGTGTATGGTAATCAGTCTGTTAAACCTAAAAGGCGGCGTGGGAAAGACGGTGTCGAGCATCAACATTGCGTATGCTTTGGCAGATACGGGAAAGAAGGTCCTTATCGTGGACACCGACAGTCAGGGCAATGTTGCAACAGCGCTGGGAATTGCAGCGGATGGGAAATTTTGTACCTTAGCGGATTTGCTTTCGGAGGCGATTGACGGCAGCGTGAGTTTGGAACGCATCAAAGAATGTATTCTGCCGGGCGGAAAGATGGATATTTTGCCATCTAACGCGCTGCTGGCGGGTATCGACTACAAGCTGATGAACGCGTTTAACCGGGAGATGGTCTTAAAAGCGATTGTGGACAAGCTGCGCGCTGTCTATGACTGTATCATCATCGACTGCCCGCCGTCGCTTGGCTTAATTGTCCGCAATGTGCTGACCGCGTCGGACTTTGTGCTGATTCCGGTAGAGGCGCATTACCTCAGCTTTGAGAGCTTGCAGGCGACGCTTGGCACGATAGAGATGGTGCGGCGGAAGCTGAACCCAAACTTAAAAATTGCCGGGATTTTTCTTACCATGTATCAATCCCGAACCAATCTGAGTAGGGGGATACGGGATAAGCTGCGGGAGACCTACGGCGGAGAGCTTCGCGTGTTTGAGGAAGCGGTGCCGTATTCCATTAAAGCGGCGGAGCAGGCGCTGTACGGGAAAAGCATTATAGAGCTGTATCCTAAAAATCCGGTGTCTGCGGCGTACCGGGCGATCGCAAGGGGGCTGACAGAATATGAAGAATGACGTATTTGCAGCCCTTTCCCAAAAGACGCAGAGCAGAAACGTGGCGGCAGACAGTATGGCGGGATTATTCGGCGATTCAATGAATGTCCGAACCGCGATACTGCCGATGGGTCAGCTGAAAGAGAAAGCCAACCACCCGTTTCAGGTGAAGGATGATGAAAAATTAGCCGCGCTTGCGGAGGATATCCGGGAAAACGGATTGCACCAGCCGATTATCGTGCGGCCGATGGCAGACGGGTTTTATGAAATCCTTGCCGGACACCGGCGGACAAAAGCGTGCCGGAAAATCGGGAGAACGAAGATAGAGGCGATTATCGTTGAGGCAGACGACGAACGGGCAAACCGGATTATGATTGCGACCAATTTCCAGCAGCGTGACAGCCATTTGCCGTCCGAGATTGCAAAATCGTACAAAATACGGTACGACGACTTGAAAAAACATGCCGGCGATGCGGAGGATAAGATAGACAAGCGGATGGAGGCAGAGTTTTCGACCTCCAAATCCAAGGTATATATGTATCTTCGGGTCAACTTCCTTTGCGAAACGCTGACCACGGCGCTGGATGAACGGCGGCTCAACCTGCGGATTGCGGTGGAGTTATCCTATCTCGCAGAGACCGAGCAGGCAGCCGTTTATGAAATGGTGTATGAAAAGGCGCTGTTTTGCTTATCTCTGAAAAAAGCAGGGAGATTGAAGCAAAAGAGCAAGCAGGGCAACCTGACGCGCGATGACATATGGGAAATTCTGTCGGGGGATTTGGCGGATGAAAAAAGCGTATTGTATTTTTCAAGTAAGGAAATTGCGAGATACCAATACAAATTTCACAGCACGGAGGATATGAAAGAGGCGATTTTGCAGTTCCTTGAAAATTATGTGGCATAGGAGGAGATGTATGCGGAGGATATATTGGTATCACAGCGGCGGCGTCTGCTATGTTGCGGACTTTATAGAGACGGCAGATCAAAAGATTCAGAAGAAATTTGTCTTTTGCTTGGATTACATAAAAGAGGAGCGCAACGGTTTTTGCGAGCCGTATGTGAAGCATTTCTCGATTGAAAAGTACCGCCGGCTTTACGAATGCAGAATGAAAGCGGCAGGGCGGATGGTGCGCGTTATCTTTTACGAGCATAACGGCGAGATTTTGCTGCTGCATGCGTTTTACAAGCGCGACCGAAAGGACACCGAAAAAGCGCTGGAGACTGCGCGGAAACTGTTGGATACGGCGGTTGACGAAAACGGTGAAATCCTTGCGGCGTATCGAGGGGAGGCGGTCAAAATCGCATAGCAAACAGGAATTTCAGAAACAAAATCGAACGAAGGAGAGTGAGAGAAAAATGCAGATGTTAAAACGGGCGGCGGTATGCATGACGGCGGTTTTGGCAATGTCGGTAAGCGTATTTGCCGCAGACCTCCCGCAGCCGCAGGAGGTAATCCGTGGGCAGAGTGAAAATCTGCAAACAGTAGAAAAGGTGTATGTTCTGCCGAACACGGAGGACGGGAGTGCTATTCCAACAGAAAATTTTATAGAAAATGAAACGGAATACACTTTTGTAGAACTGAAAACACAGGACAATACGCAGGAGGATGTGAAAGAGCATACAGAAACAGTAAGAATACATGTTGATACGGATAATACGCAAACGGTCATTTCTAAGTTTAAGCCAGCAATTGAAGTGTCAACAGGAGAGGGATATGCCGGGACACTGGAATTTGATTACACCGCATTAAAGATGGTTTCGGCGGGAACAGGCACGCAGAATTATACTATAACAGAAAGCCGGACTTACCCGAATTTGCAGGATGCGGATACTTCGCTTGTTCCAAAAACAATCAACAAGGATGGTGCAATGCTGAATCTGACAAACATCAGCTGGCAGAGCAGCGCAAGCGACAATATTGACGGACAGGAATTGGCGGTACGGTATACCGCCAACGCGGAGTATGCGGGTACCGGAACCAAGAACTACAGCAAGGGCTATACGGCAACGGCGGTGTACCGCGGCGAGGTGAAAAAAGTCGTGAACGATACGATTACCTATACAGCGGTATTTCATGAGATGCCGAAGCCGGAGAAGAAAGGCGCACTTGCCTATTGGTGGGCGTTTTTGATAGGAATTGTATTCCTCGGCGGCTATGGTGGATATTGTCTGATTCGAAAAAGAAAGAAGGGAAACTAAATGAAAAAAATTGCAGTATTGACGGTGGCGGGTGTTTTGATGTGCTCCTCCGGTGCGTATGCGGCGGATTATACCGTGGCGGCGCCGTCGGCGGGAATATTCGGAAAGCCGACGTCAGTCACAGTGGTGGTTGCAGCAGACAAAGTGAATCAAGCAGAGATTGACAAGAGCAAAAACAGTTCGCTGATTCCGCCGCTGTTCGGCAGTCCGACAAGCAATTTGCGGGGCAGCGGCGAGCCGCTGACGCCCAATCTTGCGACAAATTATATGGATGCACAGACCAAAATTTCAACGGTTGGAATTTTGAATGCGGCGAGTGTTACGGTATCAAGCAATGTACCGCCGCAGAACGGAACAGCGCCGAATGTGATTACCGCGCAGGGAAACGGTATCTACATTCCCGGCACAATCAAGAATGACAGCCAATACTATTACGAGGAAGAAGCTTTTACAAAGGTGACAAATAGTATGTATTATTCAGGCGGGCATTTGGGTACACTCAAAATTCCGAGTTTGAATGTTTCTGTGAAGATTTATGAGGGAACGACAAACTCCGTGCTTGCAAAAGGCGCAGGGCATTTCCAGGATACGTCCATTTGGAACGGGAATGTTTGTCTTGCGTCCCACAACCGCGGTTCAAGCGCGTATTTCGGCAGAATACACGAGCTGGATTACGGCGATAAAATCACGCTGACAACGAAAAAAGGTACAAGGACATACCGGGTGTTTAATGTGGAGAAAATCTCGGTGAACGACACCTCAAACCTACAGGGGACAAGTGATAACATCATCACGCTAATCACCTGTGTGCGCAATCAGGCAGACTATTACCGCTGGTGCGTGCAAGCGGAGGAAGTGCGGTCATAGTAAAATTGCCCATCTCACCATTTTGCGGAGCTTGAAGTACACTTTGTACGTCGGCGCTCCTTAAAACGGCAACCTGAACAATTTTCCGTTTGACCGTCAAGTTGATTAAAATATATTTCCACCATAAAACCGATAAAAGGAGGAACCAATATGAGGAAACACAGCTTTCTATTTGGTTTACTGACAGGCGCGTGTATGTTCGGAGGCATAACAGTTTTGGCAAATACTGATGTTTTGGCGCGGCTTACGTCTCAGGTGTTTTACTACAACGGCAGCAAGATAGAGCTGGAGGCGTACAATATCAACGATTACAATTATGTCCGGCTCCGTGACGCAGCAGAGCTGTTCGGCGTAAAGGTAGAGTATGACGGGGAAACGGACAGCGTGTACCTTGGCGAAAAGCCTGCGGCGGTGGTAAAACCGTCGGCGGGAAAGGGCAAAAGCGATGGAAAGGCGCACGCGCGGGAGGATTATTCGCAGGCTGCCAATCCGGAGATTTTTGACAGCGTATATACCCGGGACGCATATAACGCAATTAAGCAGTCGCTTGTGGATGTTGAGAGCATTACCGCGGGAACGAATGGGGATGGATATAATCCTAGCTATAATTATGCGAACTTTGTTGACGGCAAAGACACCATGCAAACGCCGGGGGATACGGTAACAGCAATGAATTCCGTAATCGGCGGCTTTAACGGATACTATCTTTTCCGGTTGGGAAGCGCGGTGCATATCGACAATATTTATGAATATCCCGGTTACCGTATCTGCCAGATATGGTTCAACAAAAAGCTGGAACCTGCGAAAGAAGCAACCGACGGATTTGTGGAAGAAATCAAGGGCTTACCCGATGCGGATAAAATACAGAGAATTGCCGACTTGGTTTGCGACAAAATTGTATATAAAGATGAAAACGTCGGCGGGCTAAATGAAGTGTTCACTTCCGCTGCTCCCGTCAACGGTATCTGCGGTACGTATGCGTCAGCATTTCAATACTTGTGCCTGAGAGCAGGGATTCCTTGCCTTGTTGCAATGGATCAGGACCATGCATGGAACGAGGTTTATGTAAACGGTGCATGGGAATCAGCGGATATGGGATATTATGATGTCGGACGTCCGCAGGCGCAGCTGCTGATAGATAAGTTTCGGAAAACGGACACCAGACCGCAAAGATTAAAATTTGCCAAAGAACTGTTAGTGCCAACGAGCACAAAGTAAAACCAAATATTGTAACAGAAAGCAGACTTTAACGGGTCTGCTTTTTTTATATAAAGAATACCGAGAGGAGACTTTTAATGATGAAACGACAGATAGGAAAAAGAACAATGGCGTTGCTGCTGCTTGCGGCAACGCTTTTGTCGCTTGCTGTGAACGTGGGCGCGGAAACGCTGGGCGACGGCGCGGCAAAGACGGTCACCATCAGCATGAACGAGAAATTCAGCTTTTTGGAGACGACGAACGGCAACAAGCTGAGCGGTTACGCATGGGGATATACGACGGATACCGGCGTTACAGGTCCGGCGTACTGCGTGAATTGGGGGCTGAAAAACCCGCCGTCGGACAAAAAACTGACCATTGCGGGGCGGTATACCGCCAACCCCAAAACCATCGGCGCATTTGCCTGCGGGTACCCGCAGCGGAGTTTAGAGGACTTTATTAAAATCAACGTGGGAAGATGGCCGGAGATTGCAAGCCTGACCCGTGAGGAATACGCCTGTGCAACGCAGCTTGCGGTCTGGGCGTCGCTCGGACAGCTTGCGGTGGAAGGTACCGATTATACGACCGGGCGTGCGTCGCTTGCGATACAGTACAGCGAACCGCAGAAGATACGCACCTACAAAGCGCTGGAGATTATCCTGTACAACGCTTCGTTTTGGGACAGACCGCTGAACACCGGGATGGAAATCAGGCTTGGCAGAACGGAACGGGGCAGTGTCTTGGATATAGAGAATGAGAACGGGCTAATCGGCGCTGAAGCGAAAGGCGAGTATGAAATAAACAAAGAAACCATACGCGGCGCGCAGTATTATACCCGTTCGTTTGTGGCGGCGTCCGCAACCTCGACATATAAGCACGGGTATTGTATCGAATTGTGGGCAGAAAATGCGCCGGAGGGTACTATTTTTACAGACTTGAACAACAACCCGCTGGAAACGGTTGTCTGGGAAGGCAAAACGCTCTGGAAGGTGCCGACTCCGTATAGTGAAGTAACGACAATGAACGAAAACGGCGAAGAATATGCGGGAGATTTTAAAATCTGTATCCCGGTGCGAAACACGCCGCCCGACGGAGATATCCTGATTCACGGAACATCTACGATCACGCAGTACAACATCTATCTTGCCAACAATACGGATGATAAAGAGCAGAGCTATGTGATTGCAGACCCGATGTACGCTTCTATGGAGTGTGTTGGAGAACTGAAATGGAAAAAGGTGGTTTCTCCCTACGGCAGATTGATTGTAAACAAAACAGACGGCATGGGAAAAGCCTTGCCGGGCGCAATATTCAAGCTGATCGGTACAGACGGAAGTGTGTTTGAGGGTACCACAAACAACATCGGTCAGATTGTTTGGGAATACCTGAACCCGGATATTCAATATACTTTGACAGAAACACAAGCGCCGAAGGGATATTTAAAAGCCGAGCCGATGACAGTCAGCGTTCCGGCAGGACAAACACAGGCAGTCAGTGTGAAAAATCTAAGTGAGAGAACGCTGCGTATCCGTAAAATTGACGCGCAGAACGGCAGTCCGCTGATTGGCGCGACCTTCCGTATTGAGCAGACAGACGGCGGGTACAAGACGGACGTCACCACAGGGCACAGCGGATATATTGAGTTCAAAGGAAGCGAATTGCCGTTTGGTTCCTACAAGGCGTATGAATTGAAAGCGCCGGACGGGTATGAAAAGGATACCGAGCCGCAGACGTTCTCGTGGGACGGGTCAAACGACGTCACGCTCACCTTCAAAAATGTCCGCAAAACTTCTTTGGTGCTGATTAAAATGGATAAGAAAACGCATGAGTCTTTAGCAGACGTCGCTTTTGCCGTGTACAAGGACGGCAAAAAGATTACCGATGTGACAACAGACAACGCCGGATATGCCAGAGTGTCGGGGTTGTCGGAAGGGTATTATGAGGTGGAGGAAACCGTTGCACCGAAAGGGTATCTTTTGGACAGCACACAGCACGGCATACACATTGACCCGTACAATCCGGCAACGGACGACGACCCGGTTCTGGTTCTCACCAATGAGAAAAAACCGGGGCTTGCCATTGAGAAGCTGGATGCGCAAACCTTAAAGCCCATGAAAGGGACGACCTTTGCGGTGTACAAGGATACGGTGCTGGTTGGGGAATATCAGACGGACGCGGATGGTCTGATTGAACTCACAGATTTAGAGCCGGGGACATATACGGTTAAGGAAATGAAAACCGATGCAAGCCACATTGTGCAGGGCTGTCCTCAGTCGATAGAGCTTCTTGCGGGTAAGAGCGCACACCTCATCTTTTTTAACAAAACCAAGCCGGGAATCGGTATTACGAAGATTGACGCGGAAACCAAGAAACCTCTTGCGGACGCGGTATTCCGTATCGAAAAGCTGGATGGGAGTTTTACCAAGGACTACACCACCGACCGAAACGGCGAGATTGATTTGTCCGATTTGGAGCCGGGGGCGTACACTGTAACGGAAACCGCCGCGCCGGAGGGGTATGTGGCAGATACCGTACGCCGTACCTTTGAAGCAGTCGCGGGAGAAAGCATGCAGCTTATCTTTACCAATACCCGAAAACCGAGTTTGAAAGTGACAAAAATAGATGCAAACACAGGCAAAGCCTTAGCGGGCGCGGTGATTCGCATTTCCAATCTTTCGGGAAGCACGACAGTAGATAAAACTACAAATGCGGACGGCGAAATCTTTTTGGAGGATTTAGAAGAAGGTCTGTATACCGTGCAGGAAATCACCGCACCGAAAGGTTATCTTCTGAATGATGAACTGCATCATGTGGAGGTTCAGGCGGGAAGCAACAATGAACTTGTGATTGCCAACACGAAAAAGCCCAGCCTGACGATAAAAAAGTACGACAGCCTGACCGGCAAACCGATGGCAAATGTGCGGTTTGAGGTGTATCGGGACACGCTGCTGATTGGCGCTTACGACACCAATGCGGCGGGAGAAATTTTGCTGTACGATTTGGAGCTTGGCACGTATACCGTGAAAGAGATTGCGGCGGATGAGGGGCATATTGTGAACTCCACGCCGCAGTCGATTGAGATAATGGAAAACAGCGGCGAGCGTGCAATTCTTGTCTTTCTGAACGACCAAAAGCCATATTTGCGGCTGGTAAAGTTGGACAGCGACAGTATGCGGCCGCTTGCGAATGCGGTGTTTAAGTTTGAGAAGGTCGGCGGTAGTTTTGAGAAAGAATATACGACAGGTGCGGATGGTGAGGTTCAGCTGGACAACTTAGAGCCGGGCGCCTATACCGTAACGGAAATCAAAGCGCCGGACGGCTACCTGATTGATGACGCAAAGCGCATTGTGCAGGTAAACGGCAACGAGTATGCGACCTTTGTGTTTACCGATACCAAAAAGCCGTCGCTGAAACTTTTGAAATACGACGCATACAACAATACATATCTGGCGGGAGCGACCTTCCGCATTGCAAAAATTGAAGATGGCAGCCATTATCTGGACAGGGTAACGGACGCAAACGGCTGTATTGAGCTTGACGGTCTGGAGCCGGGGGTGTATTCGGTCAAGGAAACCGAAGCGCCAAGCGGGTATGTGTTAAATGGAACGGAGTATCACGTGGAGCTGTTTGGCGGGAAACAGTCGCAGCTTGTGGTTGTCAATGAGGAGAAGCCGAGCCTGAAAATCGTCAAGACCGACGCGCTGACGGGTGAACCGCTTGCGGGCGTGGGCTTTATTGTAAAAAAGGCGGAGGGTGAAACGGAAAATACCGTTGTTACTGATGAAAACGGCGGGGCGGTACTTTCGCACCTTGACACAGGTATCTATGAGGTTCGGGAAACAAGCGTGCCGGACGGGTATTTAATGGACGAAACACCGCAGCTTGTAACGCTTGCGCCAAACCGGACAAGCGTGGTGCGGTTCTGCAATTATCCAAAGCCGAGCCTGACAATCAACAAGGTGGACGGTATTACCAAGGACGCGCTGCAAGGGGCGAAGTTCCATATTGTGTATGCCAGTAACAACACGTTTACAGGTGAAATTAACGATATGGGCAGCTTCCAAACAGACGAAAACGGGCAGATAAAGCTGTACCGATTAAAAGACGGCTGGTACAAGATTAACGAAACCGAAGCGCCGGACGGGTACAAGCTCACTGGGAAACCGCAGGAAATCTATATCCGTGCGGGAGAAGATAAAACGGTGACATTTGAAAATACGCCGCTCTCCGCTCTGGTAATCAAAAAGGTGGACGGAAAGACCGGACAGGTGTTACAGGGGGCAAAATTCCGTCTGCGTTACTTCTCCGGCGTCAGCGGCACAGGCGGCACGATGATTGGCGAATATACGACCTCAGTAAACGGAACGGTTGTCATTAACCGATTGAAAGCAGGTACATATATCGTGGAGGAAACGAAAGCGCCGGACGGATATATCATCAGCGACGCGCCCGAAACGGTGTGTATTACAGGCAAAGAGCAGGACGTCATTACGATAGAATTTGAGAATTACAAGGACGGCGGACTTATCATTCGCAAATTGGACAGCCAGACCAAGCAGCCGCTTGCGGGCGCGGAGTTCAAAGTGACAACATCAAGCGGCGAGTTTGTGCCAAACCAAGGCGGTGCGGTGAGTTCCAACGGTATCTATACCACGGATTCGAGCGGGCAAATTCATATCACCGGAGTAGCGGCAGGAACAACTTTAGTTGTCACCGAAACCAAAGCGCCGGACGGATATGTGCTGGAAACGCTGTCGCAGACGGTGCAGATTAACAAAAATGATACACAAACGCTCACTTTTTACAACAAGCCGGATTCTGGGCTGCTGATTACCAAACTGGACAAACGAACGGGCAAACCGCTCTACGGCGCGGTATTTAAGGTGACAAAGGACGATGGCAGCGTTGTTGGAAACGCCAACGGCAGATACACCACCGACCGAAACGGGACCATTCATATTTATGGTTTGCCAACGGATACCTATGTTGTATCCGAGATAGAAGCGCCGGACGGGTACACGCTGGACAGCACGCCGCAGACGATAAAGCTCAAATCAGGCGAGACGCACGAGCTGACATTCTACAACGAGTCAGTCGGCGGTATCCGCATTACCAAGCTGGATGAAGAAACCCGACAGCCCATCCGCAATGTGGAGTTTGAAGTGGAATATATGAACGGGCGGCGTATCGGCACATACCGCACCAACGCAAACGGCGTCATCAACATTGACGGGCTGGAGAACGGCTGGTATTCGGTGGTGGAGAAAAAGGCGGCAAGAGGATATATTTTAGATTCCGAGCCGCGCGACATTGAGGTGAAAGACGGGAAAATTACAAGAGTGACGCTGACGAACCGCAAAGCCTCCTCTTTCCTTATTCACAAGGTGGACAGCACGACAGGCAAGGGGATTTACGGCGTGACATTTCTTGTGTCTGACCGTTACGGCAAGCCGATTGCACAGTACACCTCCGACCAGAACGGCTATGTGTATATGGACGATACCGACTTAAAAGACGGCAAGTATTTTATCCGTGAAATCTCCGTCCCGCAGGGCTATGTGATTGATCCGGAGGTAAAGACATTTTATGTGGAATATGGACAAACTTCCAATATCACTTGGTACAACACACCGACACAGGCGCAGATTCAGATTGTGAAAAAGTCAGCCGATGATAACCAAATTAACGGATTGCCTGCCGGAAGTCTTTTAGAAGGAGCGACCTTTGAAATCTACGACAGAGGCGGGAATACAGTTGATACCATCAAGACGGACAAAAAACGGACGGGCAAGTTCTAAAATATTGCCGCTCGGACTATACACCGTGCGGGAAACACAGGCGCCAGCATATTACACCATCAATGAAACAGTCATGACGGCGAACCTTGAGTTTTCCGGGCAGATTGTGACATTTGAAGTGCTGGACAAATCCGTTTCCACAGGCGTTTCGATTATTAAACGCGGATACAATGAGGTTATGCCGAACAATCCGCTGGTGTATACGTTCTCAAATATTGCAAATACCTCCAGCGTTCCGCTCGACAGCTTCTATTGGAGGGATACCTTGCCGTCTGCCATCCGCTGCGAAAAATTAGTGACAGGTACGTACAATCAGCAGCTCAGCTACAAGATTGTGTATCAGACGAACCTTTCTAACGGCGAGTATCGGACAATCAACGACAATTTATCTACAAGCCGTAACTACGCATTAGATATATCCAATGCGGCTTTGGGACTTGCGAATAACGAATACATCACGGAGATTATGTTCGTGTTCGGTCATGTGAAAGCGGGCTTTGCACAGGTGGAAACGCCGTATCTGTATGCAAGAAGCATATGGGGACTTCCCAATGGTGCGATGTTCACCAATCAGGCGGACGTCGGCGGCGTGTATAACGGGCAATGGATTACGAGTGTTTCAAGATGGGTAACAAAGGTATATAATTATACCCACATAGAAATGCCGAGGACCGGATATTAAAAATCAGTTTAGCAAATGCCGTCATAGTAATATGGCGGCATTTGCTATTTTAAGAAAGGAGCGAAAAAGTTTGAACAAAAAAATAAAAAGGCTGTTGTCTGCATTGCTTGCGGCAATGGTACTGTGCGGAGTATTGCCGGTTGCCGCTGCCGCAGTCACTTCCGGCGAGTGCGGGGAAAACGGGGGCAACCTGACATGGGAGGTGGACGGCAGCGGCACATTGACGATCAGAGGTAACGGCAATTTAGCACAATATCAAAGCAGCCGCGAGGTGCCGTGGTACAGCTTTGCGGATGAAATTGTGGCTGTCAATCTGGACATTACAACTGAAAAGTTGTGTTCGCGAGGCGGCGCATATGCGTTTGGGATGCTCTCGAAGGTACAGGAAATCAGAATCCCGGAGGGCGTAATCAGTATTCCGGAAAGTGTGGATATGTTTCCGAGGGGATTGAGGAAACTGCGATTGCCAAGTACGTATACGGGAAATCTTTCAAATAATAATCTGATTCGGCATATGTGCCATTTGGATATTGAGGTGGCGGCGGATAATCCGGTGTATTGTTCTGTGGATGGAACGCTGTTCAGCAAAGACAAAACCAAGCTGGTTCAGTACACCAAAAGCGCGATAGAACCTGATTACGCAGTGCCGGAGACCGTCACGGATATCGACCATGCATTCTATGGTAATCAATATTTGCGCTCTCTGACCATATCTAAAAATGTTAGAATCGTAGACAAGGAAACGCAAGAGGGAAAGTTTAATAATTGGGGATTCGGGTTGAGTATTAGCGCCATGACCTGCAACGCGGTTTATGTAGATGAAGATAATCCATATTTCTGCTCTGTGGATGGCGTCTTATACAACAAGGATATGTCTGTCCTCATTTGGTATCCGTCCGGCAAAACGGGGCATTATGAAGTCCCGGGCAGTGTAAAAGCCATTGCAGCGGGCGCTTTTCAGTATTCAAAAATTTCGGATGTGCAGATTCCGAATGGTGTGGAGATTTTGGGCAGATGTGCTTTCAATAATTCAGCTATAACCCGTGCGATAATACCGCCAAGTGTAAAGAGCATTTATAGTGGATGTTTTTATAATTGTATGTCGCTAAAGAGCGTTGAAATCAATGCGAACGATGTGGAAATGGGAGCGCAGATATTTGACCGATGTTATGAACTGAAGAAAGCAGGACCGATTGGCAGCGGCTGTGATATTGAGTTTTGCTGGGACAGGACGATTCCGCAAGAGGCATTTGACGATGCTGAATTGGAAGAGTTGACCATTCCTAACAGCATAACTGCAATCGGCGACTATGCGTTTTCATATTGCTCGGCAAATATATGGATAGATAAGCCGGAAGGGGCAATTTCCGGCGCACCGTGGTCGGCGGATAGCACAAAGATTACATATTTGCGGGAGATGAATATCGCGCCCATTACGAAAAGTTATACCTATACAGGAGCGGCAATCCGGCAGAAGGTGGACATTATTGAGCGTAAGACGGACGGTTCGGAGTCACGGTCGCTTGCCGAGGGCAGGGACTATACATTGGCATATTCCAATAACAGAAACGCTGGTACGGCGAAGATTACAGTAAATTACATCGGAGAATATGAAAAACTTGCGAATGATGTGTTGACCTTTACAATTACGCCGAAATCCTGTGCGGAATTGACGATTGCGCCCATTCCCAACCAACCGTGCACCGGGCGGGCAATTACGCCCGATCCAACTATAACAGATAACGAAATTTAAAAATAATCAGAAGAAAGAGGTAGAAATTTATGAAAAAGAATTTGAAAAAGGTTTTATCTATGGCATTGGCAATGGCGGTAATTGCGGCGGCTACGGCGTTTCCGGCATATGCAGAGCCGGAGCAGCCGCCGGAAACAGCGGCATATACAGGTGAGGCAATCACCCCGGATATTGCGGCGTACAGCGCTGGCGTGCGGTTGGTGAATGGTACAGATTATGACATTGCGTATGAAAACAATATCAATGTGGGAACTGCAGCGGCGGTGATTACCTTTAAGGGCAACTATACCGGCACACGAACGGTCAATTTTCAGATTATTGCGCGGGAACTGTCCGGTTCAGATGTTGCGTTTGGCGCGATTGACAATCAAGTGTATACAGGCGGAGAAATCAAACCCGAACCGACAATCGCCTATGGCGATGTGACGCTGGTTAAGGACAGAGACTATACATTGTCGTATACGGATAATGTCAATGTCGGTACAGCGGCAATCAATGTGACTTTTGTTGGTAATTTTGAAGGTACGGCAAGCAGCACATTTGAGATTGTTCCCGATGAGTTGAGCACGGAGGATGTCTCGTTCTCGAAGATAGATAATCTCACTTACACGGGCGGTGAGCTGACACCTGAGACAAGCATTACATATCATGGCGTAACGCTCGAAAAGGACAAGGATTATACATTGTCATATGAGAATAATGTAAACGCGGGTACGGCAACCGTTAATGTAACATTTACCGGAAATTACGCCGGAAGCGCCGGGACAACTTTTGAAATTACTGCAAAAACGGCGGGTGAGAGTACCATCACCATCAGCGCGATACCGGATCAGACATATACAGGCGCGGCAATCACGCCGGAGCCGACGGTGACGGATATTAGCAGATAACAATGTTTATGGGGTGCGGCAAAACTGCCGCACCTTCATTTATATGAACGGAGGAACACATGAAAAGGATTATTGCAATACTACTGATACTTGCGTTATGTATCGGCACAACTGCCGTTTTTGCGGATGCGGCAGAGGATGTTGTTGTGGAATCAGAAGATACGATTTTGAAGAAAGATATTGACTATACGCTGACCTATCGGGATAATGTTGATCCCGGCACGGCAACGGTTACGATAAAGTTTATTGGTAACTATGCAGGAGAAATGGAACGAACATTTGAAATTAAAAAGGCGAAACGCACAAGTTCCGGCGGCGGAGGGCGAGGCGGCAGTCATGTGGTTGTTGTTGAACCTGTTACAAAGTATGACCCGCCGTATATTACAGGTTATGAGGATCATACTTTTCATCCCGAATCGGCAATAACCAGAGCGGAGGCAACAACGGCGATTGCAAGGGCTATTAGCCTTGATACACAGGAGAACGGCGATGCGGCTTTTGATGATGTGGCAAGTCACTGGGCGAAAGGGTATATCAATGCCGCCGCCGACTTAAATATCGTAAACGGATATGAAGACGGCAAATTCCGCCCGGACGAAAACATTACCCGTGCAGAATTTGCGAAGATAATTGCAAAACTAAGCGAAAAAGAAATCCCGAAAAAGTCCGCTTCATTCCCTGATGCAAAAGGCCATTGGGCGGAATCATATGTTGCTGTGCTCGCAGAAAAGGGTGGGGTTACAGGTTACGAGGACAATACATTTCGTCCTGACAAGCCGATTACAAGAGCTGAAGCGGTTGCAATCATCAATCGCGCCGTAACAAGAAACATTGCGCCGGATTTGGCGATGCCGTTTACGGATGTTACGCCTGAGCATTGGGCGTATCAAGACATTTTGAAGGCGGCAGGAATAGAAAAGAAAGGAATCTACTATGAAAAATAAGATGAAAAAGATGGCGGCAAGAACATTGCCTCTTGCGGTGTATATCCTCATGCTGCTGACAGTACAGGTATTTGCGGTGGAGGATATGTGGACGGTGGCGAACCGAATTATTATTGATGTGTATAACAAGATAGCAGGCGTTAGTACGGTGCTTGCGGCGCTGATGACAACGGTTTGCGTGGTCGGTATGAAGCTGTCGAATAACCAGCAGAAGGTAGACCAGAGCGTGGACTGGCTCAAGCGTATCTGGATTGCATGGGCGATTATTAACGGGATTGGCGCGTTCTTAGCATATGTTCGCCCGCTGCTGTCGGGACTGAATACGATTTCATAAAGTTTTTTATGTGTTGACAAAATCATAAAATAGTAATATAATAATATTGCAACTAAAAATAGTTGCAAAGTTTGGAGGGCAACAATGAGTAAAAAAGAAAAATTGATTGCAAGGCTGAAGGAAAAGCCAAAGGATTTTACCTTTGACGAGGTTGTGCAACTTATGGGCTATTTTGGATATACTATTGTTGGCGGCGGCAAAACAGGCGGTTCGCGGATAGCGTTTTCCGATGATAAAAAAGATTACATTCGTATGCACAAGCCGCATCCGAGGTCAATCTTAAAAGCCTATCAGGTACAGAACTTGATTGAGGATTTGAAGGAGCGTGATTTGATATGAAAAATACATTGAGCTATAAAAACTATGTCGGAACAGTTGAATTTTCGGAAGAGGATAAAGTGTTTTTTGGAAAGGTAGTAGGGATACCGGATTCCATTTCTTTTGAAGGAGATACCGTTGAAAGTCTGATTGCAGATTTTCATGAGGCGGTTGATGAATATCTGGAATTTTGCAGAGAAAACGGGAAAGAACCGCAGCAACAGTATAAAGGCAGTTTTAATATAAGGATTGCCCCGGAACTTCACCGAAAAGCAAGTCTTGATGCAATGGCAAGGAATATGTCGCTGAACAGCTATGTGGAAGAGGCAATCGAAATGCGCGTGACGCATAATGCGGCATTGTGAAAAATAAATCAGCGTTTATGAGCGTTTATCTAAAAGGATAAGCGCTCATTTTTTAAAATCGGAGCAACGCTTCTGCTTTGCTTGCAAAGTGCAGAGCTTGCGACAGATTGCAACCTGCGCAGGGAGCGTTAGCTCCTCAGGATTTCAGCGGGAGATTAAAACTCCCACTGAAATCCTGAAATAGAACCCGCCGTCTAAGAGGCGGGGGACATCTGCGCTTAGGTTATACAAAATGAGGTGGCAGAAAAATGTTAGAACCGATACTGAAAGGGTTGGTGGAATGGCTCTATGAAATGATGCTGGATATTATGGCGTATGCGTCCGGCGAGCTGCTGGGCGTAATGAGCATGGATTTATCGTATTTTGAAAAGACCGCGCCGGTGGTTTCGGAGATTGTCAATGTGTTTATCGCGCTGGGCTGGGCGCTGCTGATAGGAAATATGGTGTTTCAGCTGATAAAATCCATGATGTCGGGCATTGGCTTTGAAGCAGAAGATCCTAAAATCATATTCCTCCGCACATTTGTGTTTGCGTTTTTGCTGCTTGCGTCCCGGCAGATTTGCGATATTTGCTCCGGGATTGCGGGTACGGTGATTAATATGCTGGCTCTGCCGGGTTCTATTACAGTAACAACGCCGGATGAGAGCATGTTCTCGCTGGGTGCGGGGGCAAAGTGGCTGCTGGTTATCATTGTCGGCGTGGTGCTGATGTTCCAGATGCTAAAGCTCTTGTTTGAAATTGGCGAGCGGTACGTGATCACAAGCGTACTGACCTTTTTTGCGCCGCTTGCTTTTGCGATGGGCGGCAGCCGCAACACCAACGATATATTTAAAGGCTGGTGCAGAATGTACGGCTCTATGCTCGTGATGATGATTATGAACATCGTGTTTTTAAAGCTGATTATGTCCGCCATGTCGCAGATGACTTCAGGCGGCGTGCTGATTTGGCTGGTGTTTGTGGTTGCGCTCACCAGAGTTGCGCGGAAAATTGACTCACATATCGGGAAGATAGGGCTAAATCCGGCACAGACGGGCGCGGGCATTGGTTCCAGAATCCCGGGCATGATGACCATGGTTGCGGTGCGGACAATGGGTTCGCTGGTGAGCCGCAGCATGGCAAGCGCCAAAGGAAGCGCTGGCGCGCAAGGCGGCGACCGGAAAAGCGGCAGAGGGAAATCCGGTGCGGCAGGAGGCGCAAATCCGTCCGGAACGGCAGCGTCCAGACCGCCGATAGCAAGGAACACCGACCGAAACGGAAGTACAGGAAATACAACGGTTGGCGGAACAACACAAAATACGGAAACTACCTATGCGAATCCGCAGAGTGCAAGCAGAAGTACGCAGACGGGAACGGTTCAGCCGAGCGGCAGGAGTAATCCGGCAGGAAAAGCGGGAGTAGGCGGAACAACAGAGAATGTCGTCAGCCGTTCAGACAGAACGGAGGGCAACGGCAAGCCGGTACATAGTACAAATGCACCCAGGCCGGGCGCAAACCGTCCGCCCATTCCAAGAAGCACCGAACGCGGCAGCGGGTATCCGGCAGACAAGGGAAGCGTTTCCGGAGGCGATGTGAAAGCGATTGGCAGAGACGGCAGAAATGCATCGGACAGAAGCAGAACGGACAGGGATACATATCTGCACAAAACATCCGGTTCACCGACGGCAGTTCCTCCGAAAATGCCGCAAAATGGCGGCGGAAGGACGGAACCGGGCGGGCAGGAGGTATCCGTATACCGAAACGAGCAGAAACATACGCAGAACCGCGGCGGAGTACTGTCAAACGGACAGTCGGTCGGCGGAGGCATTCGCAGTACAACGGTTGGCGGAAATGCGGGCGGCGTCAATATCAACCAAGCGGAGCAGAGCCGGTTTGCATCCGCGCAATCCGAGCATTTTGGAACAGAACGCTTATCGCGGGAAACCACCGAGCGCGAACGGGAGAAACGCACGGATACGAAAGCATATTACAGCGCGGAACACCGGAATATTGCCGAAACGGAGCATAGAATCAACCACGAATACAAGCGCGGGCGGTATAACCCGGCGGCGGCAAACAAAAAGGCGAAAAAGCAGTATTACCGCAAGGAAAGCCTGCAGGAACGCCGCGCAAACGACAGAAAACGGAACAGAGGTGAGAACGATAGAAAACGCAAATGGTAGAAGCGGTACGCAAAAAGCGGTTCGCGGCGCGCAGATGCTCAAGGGCGCAGTCAAGGCGGCGGGCGGCATTGCGTCCGGCAATTTTGTGGCGGTCGCGCAGGGCGTGGCGGAGGCGTTATCGCCAAAGGTGATTGCGGCAATTTTAGGGATACTGCTGTTTTTAATCCTTTTGCCGATTATTATCCTGTCCGCCGTCCCGCAAATGCTGTTCAGTTGGGGAACGGTCAACGATGCGGAGCTGATAGAACGCAACAAGCACGGCACGGCGCTTGTACAGCATTACGAAGCTGTGATAGAAAAGCAGGAGGAGGGCGTGAACCCGGATATCTACTGGCTCATTTCCATTGAGTCGGTGCGTTCCAAACAAAAGATAGAGGATATTGATAAAAATGATGTGGAAACCTCCGTCAAAAGCAGCTTTTCTAAAGACAAGGACGGCAATATCCGCAACAAATCGCCTGACGAAATGATGGACGAGCTTGGCTTTTCCGACGAAGAAAAGAACTGGGCGAACCTGATGTATTCCAGCCTGAACGAGCAGTATCTTGACCCGGACAGCGAGTATGGCGACGCGGGCGGGCTGCCGAGCTACGACGGCGTTACGCTTGGGGAATCGGGCGAAACGCAGGTGGTATACTACAATCAGCTTGACGAACGCTGGTCACATCAGATGTACGGCAAATCCAGCACCATCGGCGCGGCGGGGTGCGGGCCGACGTCGCTTGCGATTGCGGTGTCTACGCTGACGGGTAAAAGCATTGACCCGCCGGCGGTGTGTGCGTGGTCGGTGGCGAACGGGCACCGCTGCGAGGGGAACGGCAGCTACCACTCGCTCATTCCGGAGGGTGCAAAGCATTACGGGCTGAAGGTGGAAAAGCTGGGACGCTCCAGTGCGAAAGAATTGGAAAAACATTTATCAAGCGGGCATCTGGTGATTGCAATTATGGCAAAAGGCCATTTTACATCAAGCGGTCATTTTATTGTACTGCGTGGTATCACCAAAAGCGGCAAGGTGCTTGTCGCCGACCCCGCAAGCTATAAGCGGAGCGGACAGGAATGGGATATATCCATTATCTTAAACGAGGCAAGAGGCGACGCGGCGGCAGGCGGCCCGTTTTGGGCGGTGTCAAAATAATGATGAAAATTCGTGTAAATAACGTTGATAAATTTTAAAAAACGCGTTGATTTTTACACGAATAAATGTTATACTATGTATATTGGAATGGGAGGGTGATTATAGTGCAAAGAAAAATAATGAGTTTTTTAACGGAATGGAAAGATAGTCCACATAGAAAACCATTGATATTACAAGGTGCAAGACAGGTTGGGAAAACATATTCCCTTTTAGAATTCGGGCGCACTTATTATGAAAATGTTGCGTATTTTAATTTTGAAAGTACTCCGAAGCTGGCGTCTGTTTTTGAAGGGGAGATAAAACCGGACTATCTGCTTCCTATCTTGTCTCATCTTTCAGGGCAGACGATTGTAAAAGAAAAAACGCTTATTATATTTGATGAGGTACAAAAATGTGAGCGGGCATTAACGGCATTAAAATATTTTTGCGAAGAAGCGCCGGAATATCATATCGCGGTTGCAGGAAGTCTTTTGGGCGTGGCGGTAAATCGTGAGGAGTTTTCGTTTCCCGTTGGTAAGGTAGATATAAAGACAATGTATCCAATGGATATGGAGGAGTTTATGCTTGCGATGGGAAAAGAGGATTTGGTTATGCGTATCAGAGAGTGCTTTGCAACAAATTCTCCCATGCCGGAAATTCTTCATGAGGAAGCTATGAATTTGTATAGACAGTATCTTGTAGTGGGAGGTATGCCGGAATGTGTAATAAAATTTGTCGAGACAAGGGATTATATTCTGATTCGTCATACGCAGTCTATGATTTTGGAAGGTTATCTTGACGATATGAGCAAGTATAACAAGAAAAATGAGATAAAAAAGACGCGGCTCACATATGATAACATTACCGTTCAGCTATCAAAGAAAAATACAAGATTTCAGTACAAACTGATAAAAAAAGGCGCAAGAGCGGCAGAATTTGAAAATGCAGTTGAATGGCTTGCTTTGTCGGGTATTGTTTCACAAATCTATAAGGCTGAGCAAATTAGAAAGCCGTTGGATAATTATCGGGATATTGATTCGTTCAAAATCTATGTATCTGATGTTGGCCTCTTGTGTGCAAAAAAGGATTTGCTTGCACAGGACATACTTTATATGTCAGATGAACTGAATGATTTCAAAGGCGGAATGACAGAGAACTATGTGAATTCGCAGTTGATTATCAGTGGGTATAAGACATATTACTGGATGAGCGACCGGGGAGCAGAGGTTGACTTTATCGTACAACGCAAAGGTGATATTATTCCGATTGAGGTCAAAAGCTCTGATAATACAAAAGCAAAAAGTTTGAATGTGTATATACAAACAAATAAACCAAAATATGCAATTAAGTTATCAGCAAAAAACTTTGGTTTTGAAGATAATAAAAAAACAGTTCCGCTTTATGCAGCATTTTGTGTTTAGCGGAACAAGAAAGAAAAAGGCTTGTGTTACTGTAAGAAATTCACAAGTCTTTTTCTTTTACCCAAAAAGAGGAAGGGGTGATTTAACGGATGAACGAGTTTTATATTCCCACAAATTTTGAGGACAGCGGAAAGCTGCTGGGGTTGTTCGGGATACGCAATGTGGTTGAGGCGGGGATGTTATCTTTGCCTTTTCTTTTTGCCATTTTTAAATTTCTGCCGTTTGGTTTGACATGGAAGATTATTATTTCGGCGGTTTTTGTCATTCCCATCGGCGGGTTTGCGCTGCTTGGCATTAACGACGATCCGTTGACGGTCTTTGCCAAAACGTGGTGGAGGTGGCTGAAAAGCAGAAAAATCATAGAATATCGGGGTGAAGTAAAATGAGCAAATGGCATATATTTGCGCAAAAGGCGGAGAAATCATTTGGGAAGTATTATGAAAACAGCACGCAGAAATGGTTGCCGATAGAAAACATCCAAAACGGAATTGTGCTTTTGAAGGACGGACGGTACATCAAGGTGATTGAGGTGCTGCCCGTCAATTTTTATCTCAAAAGTGAAGTGGAACAGGAGAATATTATCTACTATTTTGCGTCCTACTTAAAGATTGCGCCGGACAATCTGCAAATCCGCGTGATGACGCAGCGGGCGGATATTGAGGGCTATCTTGACAGACTGCAAATTTTATCCGAATCAGAGCAAAATAACGCCTGCAAAAACATGATTTTGGACGAAATGGCGTTTGTGCAGGGATTATCTGAGCATATTGCAATCAAAAAGCGGTTTTTTATTGTGTTTGAATATGCGGGAAAGGGCTTTGGCGTGCGGGAAAATTCATTTGCGGATGTGTGTCGTGCGCTGGGAGATGAAGCATATAAGGCACAGCGGTATTTGTCGCAATGCGGGCTGGAGGTATTAGGTATCAATGACGACGGGGCTTTGATTGACTTGTTTTACAGCCTGATTAACAAGCATGCGGCGCACCTTGTCAAGCCGGGCGGCTTTGCGGCGGATATGACAGACGAAATACACACTTATGAAGGAGGTATGGTTGATTAAATTCCCGCATCTCACCGCTTTTTGCTCGGGGCAGTACCTTTGTACGGCACCGCTCGCTGCAAAGCGGCAATCTGCGAAAATTTCATTCAATCATTTAACGTATCAGAAAGGACAGAGTAAAAATGAAAAACGAGGAAAAAGTCAGACGATTGACATTAGAAGCAGAGGAGGAAACGGGCAATGAAAAAGGAGTTTCGGAGAGCGCAGAACAACAGGCAGCGGCAAACGCTGAAAAATCCGAAAAAGCAAATTCCCAAAGTGATAAAGAAGCGGCGAACCGCCAGAAGCCATCCGTAATGCAAAAATTAAAGCAAGTGCTGCTGAAAGAAAAACAGGAGGAAATCCCGGAGCTGTGGACGGGGCAAACCTCGGTGCTGGATATTCTTGCGCCGTCCTCGGTGGACAACGGCAGCCGGGACTATATCGTGGTGGACGGCGTGTATCACTCGTATTTGTACGTTGCAGGCTACGGCTACCGTACCAAAAACGAAGGCGCGTGGCTGTCGCCGCTGGTGGAGGCGGGGGACAATATCGGAATCAGCTTTACCTTTAAGAAGATGCCGCGGGACAAGATTCTATCCAGAATATCGCAGAAAACCATGCTCAACCGCAGCCGGATGCGTGAGGTGGGCGATACCCGGCAGGATTACGAGGAACTGGACAGCGCCATATCCAGTGGATTCTGGCTGAAGGAGGGTATCAACCGCACAGGGCAGGATTTTTATTACATGACAACGGTAATCGAAGTGACGGCGGACGACGAAGAAGAACTGGAAATCAGGGTGAACGACGTCATAACGCTGTGCGCCTCCATGAGTATGACCGTCAAGCGCGCGGACTATAAGCACGAGCAATGCTTTTTGTCCGCCTTGCCGACACTTTCGCTTGACCCGGACATGGAACGCAAGGGCAGGCGCAATGTGCTGACCGATTCGCTGGCGGCGGCGTTCCCGTTTTCGTCCTTTGAAATCTATGACCAAAACGGCATTTTCCTTGGGCTGAACAAGTACAACAGCTCCATTGCCATTCTGGATATTTTCGACGCGGACAAGTATTCCAATGCCAACGGCTGTATTTTGGGTATGAGCGGCGCGGGAAAGACGTTTTTAATGCAGCTGATGGCGCTGCGGCTGCGAATGCAGGGGACGCAGGTGTTTATCCTCGCGCCGATCAAAGGACACGAGTGTGCGGACGCCTGCTATATGGCGGGCGGCAAGTATATCCGCATTGCGCCGTCGTCAAAGGATTGCATCAACATTATGGAAATCCGAAAATCCACGTTGTCACCGGATTATGAAATCAAGGGAGACGACCGGGGCGATTCCGTGTTGGCAGAGAAGCTGCAAAAGCTGATGATATTCTTTTCGCTGATAAAAAACGACATTACGCAGAACGAACTGAACCTGCTGGACGGCGCGGTGATACGGACCTACCGGAAATTCGGCATAGAATTTGAGAACGAAACTCTGTTTGACAAAGACGGGAAATTCAAGAAAATGCCGACGCTCAAGGACTTGTACGAGGAATTGTTATCCAAGGACGAAACCAAGCCGCTTGCGCTGATGATTGAAAAGTTTGCGGTGGGGTCGTTATCGAGCTTCGGCGGCGAGACGAATGTGGATTTGAATAACAAATATATTGTGCTGGATATTTCGGAGATGACCGACCACCTAAAGCCGCTGGGGATGTTTATGGCGCTGGATTTTGTGTGGGATAAGGCGAAGGAAAGCCGGATACAGAAAAAGGCGATCTTTCTGGACGAGCTGTGGACGCTGATTGGCGCCAGCTCTAATCGGATGGCGGCGGATTATGTGCTGGAGATATTTAAGGTCATCCGCGGGTACGGCGGCGCGGCGATTGCAGCAACGCAGGACATCGGGGACTTTTTCTCATTGGACGACGGCAAGTACGGCAAGGGCGTCATCAACAATTCCCGCATCAAGTTTATCTTGCAGTTGGAGGAGGACGAAGCCTTTGCGGTGCAGAAATATCTGTCGCTCTCGGATGAGGAAACCATGCAGATTATCCGCAACCAGCGCGGCGAGGCGCTGCTGTGCGCCAACCGGAACAAGGTTTGCATTGACGTCAAGGCGTCGCCGTTTCTATATGATTTACTGACTACAAAAAGAAGCGATTTGGAAAGGAGAAAGAGAAATTAACGCTTGACAAAAGTTATCGTATATGATAACATATAAATGAAAGCTGCATATACTGAATGTGGAGGTGTAAAATGGAGTGGCAGGTGGAATATTATAAAAAAGAAAATGGGAAAATACCGGTATTAGAATATTTGCTGTCATTAAATCCAAAAATGAGAGCAAAGGCGTTTTCTGAAATTGAATTGCTGGAAAAGCATGGAACAATGCTGAGAGAGCCTTATGTAAAATCAATCAAGGGCGCGAAGTATAAAGATATATTTGAATTAAGAATCAAGTTTTCCTCTGACATCAGCCGGATTTTTTATTTTACGTTTCAAAATAGTACGTTTGTGCTTTTGCATGGATTTACAAAGAAAAGCGATAAAACGCCAAGAACCGAACTTGACAGGGCGGTAAAGTATAAAGAAGATTATGAAAGAAGGTGCGAGAATGAGTAAAGCAGGCGTAAAGTTTTCAGAGATGAAAGAATTATTGATGAAGGATGAAGAATTTAAGACGGAGTATGAAAAGCTAAAGCCGCGCTATGATGTTATCTCCCAAATTATTGAAGAACGCGCAAGACAGGACATCACGCAGGAGGAACTGGCGCTCCGGGTGGGAACGCAAAAGTCCAATATTTCCCGTTTGGAGAGCGGAACCTACAATCCGACATTGGATTTTTTGGTTAAGGTAGCGCATTCGCTGGGAAAGGAAATGCAGATTACACTAAAATAAAATACACAAGTGGAGAACCCGTTGATTGCATATCAGCGGGTTTTTTGTATGCAAAAAGGAGAAGGAAAAATGGAACAGTTTAAGAAAAGCCTTACGGATTTACAGACCGACATGGTGGGTGCAATGAAGAGTATCTCCAAGCTGCTGCTGTCGGAGGGCAGGTCGTCAAATACGCTGGCAAGGCAGATGGACGACTATCTTTGCGAGGTGGAAAATTTGTGTGTGAAATCGCGGATGGCGCTGGAAAAGTATCGTCCGCTGTGCGAGCCTTTGAAGGTGAACGCCGCAAATGAGATTGTGGAGCAGATTTGCGGCAGCGCAGAGGTTACGAACGAGGGCTGGGTACATATTACGCTGAACACACTGCTGCCAAACTGCAAGCACAGAATCAGCGGTTATCTTGGCGATACCATTGCGCGGCTGATTAGCAATTGCGGGTACAAGCTGCCATATTTTGAGACCGCATTTTTGGCAATTGTGGAGTATTGCAATTTTGAAAACCACAACGCATTGGACAACGACAACAAGGGCTGGAAGATGATACCCAACGCGCTCAAGGGTAGGGTGATAGAGGACGATACACAGTTCCATCTGAGCATCGGGCTATTCACAAAATGGTCGGAGGAAGCGCGGTGTGAAATCTATGTCATGCCGCCGGAGGACGTTTCGGATTTTACGTATTATTTGTTTTCGGATACGCTGTAAGGCAGGAGTAAAAAGATTTTTTTGCAAATTTAGTTTTCTTGTCAAATTTTTCGTTTTACTCCTGCCTTGGACATTCATAAATGGCAGTCGGGAAGCGCGTTTCGGCGGTCGGACCGCAATTTGTTTCAAAACAATTTGCACAGTAGTGTGCAGGGAGGAGTGAACCATGATTTTTGACAACATCGACGCGGCATTTTTGAAGCTGTGCGGGCTTTGCAGATATCTGCCGGCAGATTTGCAGAGACGCTATGACAGCCCCGTTGTTTCGCGGGCTGTCATAGCAAATTTGGAGGAACACAAGATCATCAAACAGCAGAGCAACCATTTGAGTTTTAAGCTGACGTGGGAAGGGAGAAATATTCTTGCAGAAATGGGCTATGAATTTCCGAACGATGCACGGATGGATTTGAAGCGCCCTGCATACACACGGAAGCTGAACAACGCGGAATGGAATGTGCTGCTGTACCTTGCAGGAATTGACGTGTTTGGAGGGAGTGTGCGGCAATTAAACGATAGTGAAACAGGATATGTCAGCAGCCTGATGCTGCGGTCGGACGCCAATATGCGGGTGTTAGCAGGAACGCGATTTTTGGGGATACTGAAAATCAAGAACACGGCGTATATCCCATACTACGCGGACGGGTGCATGATACCCGGTTTTGAGCGGGAAATCTTTCGGTCGCAATTGGAAAATCTGAATGGGATAACGGACGTCAAGCTGATATGCACCTTTGAAACCTTGGAGGAATTGTGGGAGCGGACGCACCCGGAGCAACGGAGCGAACCGGGCACAAGGGGACTGCGCGAAATGGACAGGGCTTTGGAGGAACTTGGGTGCGAAGCCCTGCTCGTGCCGTTCGGACGCGGCGGGGTAATGCAGATGCATCTTTTGAAAATTAGGAGATACCGGGAGAGAATTGCGCAGGCGCTGGGCTGTGATACAACCCCGAGGGACGGACTTTCGGAATGTGACGGAATGCTGATAGGAATCCCGTGTGTGATAGCGATAGATTTTAACGCCGAGAGAATTGTACGGGCGTTACAGCAGATTGCGATATTAGATAAAACTGCGGTTCCCAAAATCTGCTGTCTGCCGTTTCAAAGACCTTGCATTTTTAAACTATTGAAGCGATTCGGCTGTCAGAAATCTGTAGTGGTAGCATTGGATCATCAGACAATCGCTAAGATTTTCCCGGAACTGCAGGGCGATGATACATATGAACCGTACCGGACAAAGGAGGGGGAGTGCATTGCGGTTTCTTCACGCAATACAAGGGCGGCTGGTGAAGCTGCTCCGAAAAAGCGACAAACTATATAAATGGTATTTGAAGATAAAAGAGCATCTTTGGTTTTATCTTGTTTGTGCAATCGGCGGGGTATATTTATACGGCATTTGTATCAATTCAATTATCAACGCGATGAAAAATTTTGCAACCGGCACGGATGTCAAAACGCTGTCCCTCAATCCGGTAAAATGCTTTGCGGCGGTGTTCACGCCGCAAGGCTTGGGTGTACTGTTTTTTGTCTTGATTATGCTGACGCTGCTATCCGGAAAGTGGGTGGGGTATATTACAGGTGTGAAAATCACTAAGGACGAACGCAACTTTAATATCTCCAATGAGGGAACGCACGGCACATCGGGTTGGATGACGAAACAGGAGCAAAAGAAGGTGTTGCAGAGCGGCAGCGCGGACAGCTTACTGTGCCCCATCTTGTGCAAGATAAAGGATGGCGTCTTTGAGGACGACGGGTTTGCGGAGTATATCGGGCTTCGGACGGATACCGGCTTAAACAGCCATACTATGGTTTACGGCGCATCCGGCGCGGGCAAATCCCGTGGTTTTGTGAAACCGTTTATTCTGAAAATGGCAAAGTTTCAAGCGGAAAAACGAGAGAGTATGATATTGGTGGATCCGAAAGGGGAATTTTTTGAATCTACCTCAGAGTTTCTCAGGAAACAGGGGTATGTGGTAAAGGCGTTTAACCTTTTGGATATGGAAAATTCTGACGGTTGGAACTGCATCGGTGAGATTGGAAACGATACGGATATGGTGCAGTCGGTGGCGGAGGTTATTATACGCAACACGGCTGACAGCGAACAAAGACCGGATTTCTGGGACAAAGCAGAAAAGAACTTATTGGTTGCGCTGATTTTATATGTGCAAAGCATGAGGGATCCAATTACGGGGGAGCTGCTGCCCATTCACGAGCGTTCACTGGGAACCATATACCGGATGTTATCGTGCGAAGGGCAAAAGAGCATGGACGCAAAGTTTCAAAAGCTGCCGCATGACCACCCAGCGCGTGCGCCTTACGGCATTTTCAAGCAGGCGGCAAGCAATTTGTGGGGCAATATCTTTATCGGGTTGGGTTCGCGGCTTGGTGTGTTTCAGAATAAGCTGGTGGATACCATTACCAAATACTACGAGATAGATATGGAATTGCCGGGCAAGCAGCCGTGCGCGTATTTTTGTATTATCTCGGCGCAGGATTCGGCATATGAATTTTTAAGCTCGCTGTTCTTTTCGTTGCTGTTCAAGCGGCTGACAGACTATGCCAGAAAGCATGGTGATGAACGCGGCAGGCTGCCTGTGACGGTCAATTTTGTGATGGATGAATTTTGCAACTGCGGCAAATTGCTGGATTTTAAAAAGACAATTTCGGTGGTGCGGTCGTATGGCATCAACTGCCATATTATCATACAGTCCATTGCACAGCTTGCCGACCGGTACCCCATTAAGGAATGGGAGGAAATTGTCGGCAACTGCGATACGCAGCTGTTTTTGGGCTGTAACGATACCATGACAAGCGAGTTTATCTCCAAGCGGTGCGGCAATGTAACGATTCAGCTTACGAATAGCATGGCGCCGCAAACGCCGCTGTTTTCGCCTATAACGAGGGAGGTTACGGGCTACCGGCAAACGAAGTCTAACAATACCCGGCCGCTGATGTATCCGGAGGAGGTTTTGCAGCTGGACAACAAGGAATGCCTGCTGCTCATCCGCGGGCAGAAGCCGCTCAAGGCGTACAAGATTATTCCCGATGAAATATCTGCATACCGTGAATTGGAGTTCACCCGCATCAGCGACTATATTCCAAAATGGCGCAGGGAGGAAAGGGCAAAGCCGGAACAGGAACCGCAAACGGAAACAGCGGTCGAGCCGGAAATAAAAGCGGAAACAGAAACATACATAAAACCAATTCCCAATTTCGGCACAAACGCCGGACAAAGTGAGGAAAAAAGCACGGAAAACAATATCCAAATTACCTTGGACGAATCGGTGTTTGACCCGGATACCTACACCGAAACGGATGCGGAGGATATCTTAAATGAATGATAAAAATATCAACAAAAACAACGATTAAAACATTGACAAATTAAAAGATGGAATGTATAATAGTATTAGAACTGGAAATGATATTTTTGAAAGGAGCGTTCGGTATGAATCAGATGTCTGTTGTAGGAATGATGAAATCCATTGTCCCGATTACACGATTTAACAAGGGTGAAGCAAATAAAATATTTGATGAAGTGGAGGCAAGCGGCACAAAAATTGTTATGAAGAATAATAAGCCGGCGTGCGTACTGCTTTCGCCGGCGCAGTATGAAAACTTAATGGAAACACTTTCAGATTATATCCTTTATACAGAGGCGGAAAAACGTATGTCTGCAGATGACGGAATCGGAACGATTACCCACGAAAAAATGATGGAAGAGCTTGGGATAACACCGAAAGAATTGGATTCGGTTGACATCGAACTTGAATAAAGGAGCCGTATCATATGAAATGGAACATTGAATACATCAAAGAGGCTCAGAGGGATTTGAAACGCCTGGATCCATATAATCGGAAGCTGATATTAAAAGCGATTGAAAAGACGGCAGATCGTTCGCTTCCACCGCCTGACGGGATTGGCAAGCCTCTGGGGAATGCTTCAACGTCGGATTTGAGCGGCTATTATAAAATAAAGCTTCGCAATCTCGGTTATCGTGTTGTTTATGGTTTAAAACGCGAAAATAGCATTATGAAAATCATTGTGATAGGGATTCGCGATGATGAGGCGGCATATAAAGAGGCGGAGCGAAGAATCCAAAATTTAATTGGTACAATGGAATAGAATCGGAAATAGAAAGCAGATTGTAGAGATTACAGTCTGCTTTTGTTTGTAAAAGGAGGCAAATGATATGAGCGAAGTATATAAAATCAACGATGTGATACGCTGTGAATTTTTGAAGCTGCCAAAGGCGATGTTTGCAAATGAGAAGTACAGAGGACTTTCCTCGGACGCCAAACTTGCCTATGCGCTGCTGTACGACAGGTTATCGCTGTCCAAGCTGAACGGCTGGATGAACGAAAAAGACGAGGTGTATCTTATTTACACGCGGGAAGAGCTGGCGCAGGATTTGGGGCTGACATATAAAAAGGCAATATCGGCGTTCCGGGAACTGACAGAATCGGGGCTGATTTGCGAGACGCGCAGCGGACGGGGGATGGCAAACAAAATCTACATTACGAAAATTGACTTATCCGCAAAGCAGGCAAAGGAATATGCGAAACAGGAAGCGGCAAGACCTGCCGAAATCGCACATCTTGAACATGCGGACGATACCGGGATATGCGGAAACGGCAGTTCTGAAGCGGCGGAGGAACTGCAAGATATGCCAAACGGGGATGCCTTGAACTGCCAAACCGGCATATCAAGACCTGCCGAACCGGCAGTTCTAGATGTGCCAAATTCGCAGTCGAATCAAACTGAATATAATATGACTAATAAAAATCATACTGAAAATAGTCAGTCTGTCTCGTCACAACAAGCTACGCTAAACTGCGTTTCGCCCAAATGCGGCGAAACATTCGTCCGCTTCGCTGTTGCTCCTCTTCCCACAAAACGCACTTCGCTGGCGTTTTGCGGGAGCCCTAAAAATCGTTTGGTATTTCATTCGGACAATGATGGGCGAGATGACAGTCCATACAGCCTTGATGAAATTCTGGAAAGCTGTGAGCTGGAGACGTTTCCCGAAGAAGAGTGCAAAATCCTATATGACGCCTTGGAACGGTTATTCTACAGCAAAAATCTGAATATTGGCAATGCAATTCTGCCGCAGGAAAAGGTGCGCAGCCGTATGTATGAAATTACGGCGGAAACCTTGCGAACAGTTATTTTTAAGCTGCACAAAAATGATAAGCCAATCAGCAATATGACGGCGTATGTGATGAGTACGATATTTAACTGTATCACCGAAGAATACACGCTTTTGCACATTGACCCGTACTTAAATTCATTGCGTCTGCCTGTGCGGAGGGAGTGAGGAAGATGTTTTTTAACGCTTACCAGAAATACATCGCCGGGCTGATTGACGAATACGGTTCGCTGCTCAAAAGCCAGCTTTTGCGGATGGTGAATCAAAAATTCAATACCGGGCTTGCAAACCTCGATGGATATATCATGCAGATGTGCCGCTTTTCCGATTTTGCAGAGCTGCCGCAGGGCGGGGATACCGTTGTTTTGCATCGGGGGCATGACCCCGATTACGACGTTATCCGGTCGGTGGAGGTGATGCTGGGGTTCCTGAAAAAACTTGTCCGGCACAACAAAAGCCGGGGTTATGTGTCGGTTCGCTTCTATGTTACGGCAAAAGATGGCGAAAAGGAACTCTGTGTCATTCCGGTTAAGACCGGCACAGAACGGCAGGTCACCGCTTATGCCGCGGATAAATTTGAAGCGGCGCGGAGCGAGATAGTTATATTCTTGCTTGATGATAAAGGCCAAATGCGGTTGATACAAGCAGAATGTAATTACAAATTTGCGCTTGTCACAGACGGCGGTGTTGTATTTTTCAAAAAATAGCATATTGACGTTGGTTTCATCGTTTCGGAAGGGACGGTGATTTTTTGTGTGCAGAAAAGATGAAAGCAACGAAGATATATACCAAAACGAAACGGAGGAAAAACGAATGGAATTTAAAGATTTGAACTTGGCGGAACTGGACAAAGATTTGACGGTTCCGGAAAAAGAAGAATGGCAGGCGATTTATGCGTCTTACCGCAGCGGCTCGGTCATATCCGGCAATGTTGCAGGCGTGGATCTGCACGAGTTTAAAATTGTGCCGAAAGGCAAGAAAAAAGCCGTGCCGCAGACGGTACGGTGCCTGATTGTAATCAAGTACCGCGTGAAAATTATCATACCGGAGACCGAGGTGTTTTTAGAGGATTTTGATGCGGGGGTATCACATTCTGCATTCCATGTGCGGCGCAAACATTGGGTATGTGGTTACATACATTGACCGCGAGGCGGGCTTTGCGGTAGCGTCAAGAAAACTGGCGCTTGAAAAGACGCAGCGCGCAATGGCAAGGCGCAGGCTGCAGGAGGGGCAGGTGGTAGAGGTAAGCGTGGTGTCTGTCGGACGGGGCGTGTGCACCGTCAATTACGGCGGGTACGACGTAATGCTGCCGCAGCGCGAGGTGAGCTACAGCATTGTGCCGGATTTGCGGGCAACGCTGCGTCCGGGCGAAACCAGACGGGCGGTGGTGAAGGAGTACAACAAGGACGAAAAAATATTGAAGCTGCCCATCAAGGAAACCACGCCGCACCCGTTTGAGGGCATTGAAATACGCCATCCGCTCAAAGCCACGCGGATTGCAACCATTGTCGGCAAGTACGGCGGCGGGGTGTTCTGCCGTTTGAGCGACAATGTGACCGATGTGCTGTGTTCGTATGAGTCCATGCAGTACGACGGCGATTACAAGGTGGGCGATACGGTGGAGGTTATTATTTCGCGCTACAACGAAGAAAAGAAACTGGTTTACGGCAAGGTGCTGCGGAAAATGCACTGAGATTCGGGGCGGTCGCTTGCGGCCGCCTTGAAATACCACTTGAAAATTTGTGAATTATGTGGAAATTCCATTAAATTTATAAAGATTCCACCCTTGAAAGTGGAAAAAGTGGAATTTCCACTTGATTTTTCATTCGTTTTCTATTATACTAAATAGTAGAAACAAGTGGAATGAGGTGTTTTGCAGTGATGGAAAACGAAAGAACAGAATTTAAAAGTGAATATACCGATAATATACTAAAATCAGTTATTGCCTTTGCCAATACCGATGGCGGGTCAATCTACATTGGTGTTGATAATAACGGTCAAGCTCTTGGTCTTGCGCATATTGACGATTACTATACAAGAATTACAAATGCAATACGGGATAGCATATTGCCTGATATTACAATGTTTGTAAAGTATACGGTGAACGAAAAAAATCGTACGATTGAAATTTCCGTATCAGAAGGCACAAATAAACCATACTTTTTAAAGTCGAAGGGAATGAGACCGGAGGGGGTATATATCCGTCAGGGAGCATCTTCTGCACCGGCTTCCGTTGACAAAATCAGGCAGATGATAAAATTATCAGAAAAAGACGCATTCGAAAGCGGGAGGGCATTCAAACAGGATTTGCATTTTACAGAGGCGGAGAGAGAATTTGCCTTGAAAAAAGTTGAGTTCGGCGAGGAAAAGTTTGTTGCATTAGGTATTACAAATCCGGACGACGGATTATATACGAATCTTGCCACTTTGCTGTCGGATGAATGTGCGCACACCGTTAAGGTCGCCATATTTTCAGGGAATGACAAAAAAGTATTCAAGGATCGCAAAGAGTTTGCCGGCTCTTTGTTCAAACAACTCCGTAATTGTTTTGAGTTTTTAGAACTGTGTAATCATACAGCCGCTTCGTTTGACGGTCTTGATCGGATTGATAAGGAAGATTACCCATCCTCCGCCCTAAGAGAGGCATTGCTGAACGCACTTGTGCACCGTGATTATAGCTTTAGCGGAAGCATTATAATAAATATTTTTGATAATAAGATTGAATTTGTATCGCTTGGCGGTTTGGTGGGCGGATTATCAAAAGAGGATATTTTAAGAGGTGTATCGCAGCCCCGCAATCAAAATCTGGCGAATGTTTTTTATCGGCTAAAGCATATCGAAGCATACGGGACGGGAATCCAAAGAATTTTCGATTTATATGAAAGCAATGCAGTTCAGCCGGAAATTATTATTACGGACAACACGTTTACAACGGTACTTCCTAACAGAAATGCAGAAAGCGAAGGGACGGTGTCGATACAGACTACACCGCAGGAGCAGATGATAGAGGAATATATCAGGGACAATGGGTTTATTACAGATGATGAGATTCAAGCATTGTTGGGGATAAAGAAGTCAAGAACTTATCTGATAATAAAGTCAATGAAAGAAAAAGGTATTCTTGTTACAAAAGGCAGGGGCTTTGAAAGGAAACATTATTTACGATAAGACAGCCCCAATTCAATTATAACATGAAATTATCTGAAGGCATGGAAACGGAGGTGCTCGAAGAGATGTGTGATTTAAGCAAAGGCGTATACAGTAAAGGCATGGAAAAAGGCATAGAAAAGGGCAGAGAAGCAACCTTGCTGGATTCCATCAAAAAGATGATTTTGGGCATGGGGATTACTGCGGATAAAGCAATGGACGTGCTGGAAATCCCGCAGGAAAAACGGGCGGAATATATGGAAAAGCTGAAGAATTAACAAAAGAAGTATACGATGGATTTGCGGGCGGCGCAGCATTGTGCCGCCCGTTTTCTAAAATTTTTTATCACCCGAAAATTTAACTCCCGGTATTGAGCGTAAGAATCATACGTGATATAATAGGGCATGTAAGTGTTCCCGAAAATGCTTGCATTTTTGGGAAGAAGGAAGAATGACGGAGCGTGTGACCGGTTTATGTGTAAACAGAAACCGGAACGGAGCAAAGTCCATTCTGACGCGACGGTAAGCAGATAAGATGGTAAGCAGTTAAGACGGTTACAAGAGCGCTATCCTACGGGATAGGTGCGCCTTGCGACCGTCTTTTTTTATTGCGGGGAAACAAAAGATACACGGGCAACGAACACACGATAAAACGCGTTATGCGCTTTTGCCGTGTGTTTTTTCATATATATATTTACAACAAAAACGAAGGGAGGCGGTCCGGTTCAGGGACTGAGAAACTAAAAATATACGGAGGTGGGAAAAAAGAGTGTATGAACTAAAAGAATTGCCGCCTGTGCGCTATCATGACGCGGAAAAAAGCATCAGCTTACAATGCTATGCGGATACGCTGGTGTACCATAAGGCAAGCAAGGCGGCGCGGGAGCTGGTCGGCATCCATTTCGGCGGGTATCCCGAGCATGTGAGAGGTATGGCGGACGTTCTGCGAAAGGACGCTGCTGTGGAAACCGAGGTGGACGGACATACCATTGTCCTGCAGGCGCGGCAGAAGGCGTATAGACGGACGCTGAGCCACGACGGGATGTATGCGGAAAGCACACTGATGGCAATGGATGATGAAATCGGGGAACAGGAGGAAAACGACGAGGTAAAACGTCCCAATCAAAAAAGACGGATGTATATCTTTTGCGAAGAGGGAGATACCGACGCGCTGTTTGCGGAGGTGGATAAAAAAACCTCAATTCCATTGATTCCCCAATTCAAAGACTATGTGCTGCGTGAACTGCAAAAGCGGAAAATCCTTGTTCCGCTGGAGGTGTTGTCGACCGGCAGACGGTTCGACGCATATATGCTTGAAGTGAGCGCGGAGGAGACAGAAGTTGAGGCGGTAATCAACGAAGGCTTGCAAACGGGTGCGATTGCCATACCCAATGCGGCGGCGGGCGCGGACTTTGATGAAGTGAACAGCGTGTCGCAGTATTTGAACAGGTTTGGCGTGACGCTTGCAGACCGAATCAAGAATTCGTTTCAACCGCTGTACGATCCCGCAAATGAGGATATATGCGAACAGCTCAAGGAGATTAACGCAAATCTGAAACAAAACGTCGGATACTCCCTGTACCCGGCGCAGCTTGCGGTAGCGGAGGCGGTCAAACGGCGGCTGGACAAGTCGAAGGTTGCCGTTATTGTCGCGGAATGCGGCTCGGGCAAGACGAAAATCGGCTCGGCTGCGCTGGCGGCGCATCAGAACGGCAAGAAATGCTTAAATGTTGTGCTGTGCCCCTCGCATATGACAAAGAAGTGGGTGCGTGAGATTGAGGAAACCCTGCCGGATACTAAGGCGGCGGTGGTGTATTCGCTTGCGGATATCGACCGTGTTTATGCCGATTACCAAAACGGAGACAAAAGCGTATACCTTGTCCTGTCCAAAGAACGGGCGCGGGACGGGTACATGAAAAAGCCGGCGGCGGTGTATTCCAAAATCCGAAAAGCGTATGTCTGCCCGTGGTGCAATGAAGTGATTGAAATGGAGCTGAAGGAGGACGGCTGCAGCTATTTCGTGAACGCCGACCAATTCTTTTTCAAAAAAGAAACCAGCCAGAACCACAAGTGCAGACGCTGCGGCGGCGTGCTGTGGACGGCGCTGAACCCGGAGGATAAACGGCTGAAAAGCAATCAATGGGTGAAAATCGGCGGCTACGGCTTTGTATACCGACCGTTTGCGCACCGGCATTTGGAGGCGACAAAGGATTTGAAGGCGCTGGACAGGGTAAACGAAATCCTGTCCAATCCGGATAAGGTGTTCATCGCAAAAGGCGCGTATGCCCGGTATCCTATGAGCAGCTATATTGCGCGGCATATCAGGGTTGACGGTGTTATCTGTGATGAATTGCATCAGTTTAAGGGCGACAGCGGACAGGGCGACGCCATGAATCACCTTATCGGCTGCGCCAAAAGCGTGGTTGGTATGACGGCGACGCTGATCAACGGGTATTCGAGCGGTATGTTTTATTTGTTGTACCGCATTGCCCCGCGTCTGATGCAGGTGGATAACAAGGAGTATGACAACCCGAAAACCTTTAACGACGAATACGGCGTGACGGAGCGCACTTATCAGGTGGCAGACGCGGAATCGGAATCCGGTTACAACGCCAACAGCCGCAGCAAAAAGCGGCTGGTAGCCGAACGGCAGAAGCCGGGCGTTTCGCCGCTGGTGTATTCGCGGTTTCTGATTGACTGCGCGGTGTTTTTGTCATTAAACGATATGGGCAAGAACCTGCCGGACTACGAGGAAATCCCGGTGGAGCTGCATTTGCGCGAGGATGTGGAAGAGGAATATAACCGTATTTTGAAATCCTTCCGCGACAGCACCAAGCCGGGAAGCAAAAACGGCAGGCGGCTGATGTCCAAGTACCTCAGTTTGCTGACAACCTATTCCGACCAGCCGTACAATGCCGAACCGATTTTTGAGCCGGGCGAGGAGGAACCGCTTATCGCTCCAAAAGATTTGTCTGATATAGATGAATGCAATGAGAAGGATATGGCGGTTTTGGATATTGTAAAGCGCAAGGTGGAAAGCGGCGGCAGAGTGCTGATTTACACAAGCTGGGTCAAGATTGACACGCAGGAAAAGCTGACGAAGCTGTTGGAGCAGGAGGGCTATCGCGTTGCGGTTTTAGAGCAGCGGGTCAAGCCGGAGAAACGGGAGGAATGGATCGAGAAACAATTGGAAAAAGGCATTGATGTGCTGATTACCAATCCGTCCATCGTTGAGACGGGGCTTGGACTTAAACGCTTTTACAACGCTCATTTTCTACAACATCGCGTACAATCTTTTCACGTTCCGCCAGGCGTCCAGACGCTCATGGCGCATCAACCAGACGGCGCCGAGGGTCGAGGTGTATATCCTCTATTTCAAAGGCACCATGCAGGCAAGAGCGATCAAACTGATGGCAAGCAAACTTGCGGCGGCAACCTTAGTCGAAGGGAGTTTTTCGGACGAAGGCTTGGCGGCAATGAGCGATTGCTCGGATATGACGTCGCAGCTTGCGCGGGAGCTGACAATGGGGCTGCGTGATGAAGTGGAGGACGTCGGCGAGATGTTTAAGAAAATGGCGGTCATCAAAACCGAGCCTGAGAGCGAGGTACGGCAGCGTGTTGTGGCGGATAAGCTCAAACGTGCGCTGGAGCTTGCAAGAAAAGCAAATGGAGAACGGAACGTAGTGGTGGTGAAAGCCATACCGCAATACGATGCTGTGCAGATTTCCATGTTTGAACTGGCGAGCTGAAATGCATTGCTTTTTGCGACAAATGTGTTAAAATAAAAGAAAACGATTTGAAGGGAGAAAAATATATGTACGACACAGCAACGATGTCGGCTGACGGTACGCTGACCCTGCCGAAAAGGGTGTGCGAAACGCTGAACCTCAAGCCCGGCGATTGGGTATCCTTTCGCTTTGAGAACGGCGAGGCGCTGATGGGAAAGGCAGATTTGAGTGAAATTCCCAATGAAAAAGCACTTGCCGCCATGCGGGAGTGCGAGGAAATGCGGAAACATCCGGAGCGGTACAAAAGATACGATAATGCGGAAAAAATGATGGAGGATATTTTGAAGAAAGAGTAATCTGCATTCAAAATACACAAACCAATACGGAACCAAAACGAGAATGAGAAAGGCAAAAACGCCTTATCGTTCTCGTTTTTTTGTTTCCGGAAAAAAGGAGAGAAGAAAAATGGAATTTGTGGCAAACAGAAAGATTTTACTGGAGCATTTGAAGTCGATGGCAAAGGTTGTGCCGAAAGCAAGCATGCGGCCGGAACTATCAGGCTTCCTCATAGAAGCAAACGAGGACGACGGCTATTTGTACTTAACGGCGACCAATATGGAGGCGTCCATACAGCGCAAGCTGAAGCCGGAGGTGGAAACGGGCGGCTGCTTTGTGATGAACGCGAGGCTGCTGACGGATATTCTGGCGGCGCTCGGCGGCGATGAGGTGCGGTTTCAGGAATTAAAGCCCGGTCAGGTGGAAATCCGGTCGGGCAGATGCACCTATACCATGCCGGTGCTGGACGGCGAAAACTATCCCCGGCCGGAAATGCCGTTTCCGGATTGCACGTACAAAATCCGCGGTCTGAAAAGCCTGTATGCGGCGACTGCCGCAACAGTGGCAAGCGGCGACGTCACGGAAATATTGAAGGGAATCCATATCGACATTGCGGAAAACGGGGTGCGGGCTGTCAGCTGCAGCGGAACATGCGCTGCGATTGCAACGGTTCCCATGCAGACGGGCGGCAAGCTGTCCTTTACATTGCCGAAAGCGAATTTGTCTTATCTTGCGGCGGCGGTCGCAAACGACGACGAACTGGAGATAGGCAAATGCGGCGCATATATTGTGGTGATGAAAGAGGGCATGATGTTTTCGAGCCGGTATCTTGCACAGGAGTATGTCAATGTGGACGCGCTGCTGGATTCCGTCAAACCGGCGTACACCGCCAAAACGGAGTACGAGGAGTTCAAGACCGAGGTGACGGACATCTGCGACATTGCCGCAATGGGTAAGGAAAAGTCGTATGTGAAGATGGAGTTTACCGAACATGCGATAAAAATGTCCACGGAGAACGACGTCGGCAGCAGCGCTGTCACGGCGCCGTGCGTCCGGATTGAGGGCGGCGAGCATACCTTTTATTATCCGGCAAATCAGCTAAAGGATATTTTTAAGGCGCTGGACGGCACAATGGTCATCCAGCTTGACAAGCGCGGATACTTGCTGGCGTTTACGCGGACGAACAAGTACATGATAACGCCCATGACTGATCTTGCCGTAAGACGACAGGCGGAAAAGCTGAAAGAGATAAAAGCGAAGGGGAAGAAACCGGAAAAGGCTGCCGCTAAGAAAAAAGCGGCGTAAAATTTGGAGGAGGCAAATTATGTATGTTGAAGAGAATTGTTTTATTGAAAATGCAGCAAATGGCAATATGGTAGCAACCGCAATCGGTCTGTATGTAAACTCATATGTTTATCCGACAGAGGAGTTTTATACACGCATGGCTGCGAGAGGCAGAAATGTGCAGCATAATTTTACCATGCTTTGTTTGGAATGGTTTCGGCGGCTTTCCGAGTGCCTAATTTATGATGAACGCAATGAAGCGTCAGTCAAATTGGCAAAGAGAATTTCAGAGGCAATACAATATGAGCCGCTTGAAAGGCAGAAAATGGCGAACAATTGGCCTTCGGACTGTTGTTTTAATTTCCGGAATGATGCAGAGGCGGTAAGACTGTTTGAAAAATATCTGCGTCTTTCGGAGGACAACGAGGAGTTCATCTATACCATGCTGCATGGCGTGCATAGAACGAACCAGCAGAGCTTTTCGCGGCTGTGTTTAGAGTGGCTGAAAAGAGCGGCGGAACAATCGGGCAGAGGACGGCGCTATGTCGTCCTTGCACGAAAGGCGGCAAAACATTACTGCTATTTACCTTTGGCTTAGACTGTAAGAAATAAATTTTTGGAGGACAAAAATGGATAATCAAAAGATTTTGGATGTGATGGCGGAGGTCAACGGCAAAGCGGCGGAGCGCGAGGAACTTGTCGAGTACATAGCAATCGCGCTGCTGGCAAAGAAAAACCTGTTTATTCTGGGTGATACCGGGCAGGCAAAGAGCTAGTGCATCAATGAATTCCGCAAACGGATTACGGGCGCCAAGCAGTTTGAGCGCCTGATTTCCAAGCAGTGCGACGAAGAACAGCTTTTTGGGCGGATTGACCTTGCAAGTCTCATTCCCGGCAGTATGCCGCTGGAGGAATTGCAGCAGGATACATCGTTCGCCGTGCTGCATACGCAGCTTGCGAAAAAGTATGAAGCGTATGAGATTGACGGCAAAAACAGTACCTTGTTAGAGACGGTGGAGCTTGCCAAGCAGCTAAACGCAGTCAAGCAAATCGTTTGCAGCCTGCGGCAGAGCAGCCCGAGGATGATCACCGACGGGAAGATTCCTGACAGCGATATTGTCTTTTTGGACGAGCTGTTTAAGGCGAACGACGGGATACTCAATTCCCTTCTGACCGCGCTCAACGAGCGGGTGTATACCAACGAGGGGCAGACGGTGAAAATCCCCGTCATTTCCTACTTTGCGGCGTCCAACGAGATACCGAATTTTAAGGACAGCACGCAGGCAATCCTAAAGCCGCTCTACGACCGGTTTGACCTAAAAATCCTCACAAATTATGTGGAGGACAAGCAGAATCGGCTGAATATCCTGAAGCAAAAGCAGAGCAATACGCCGGATAAAATCGGCGCGGGTATCACGCTTGCGGAGCTTGAGGAGATGCAGCGGGCGGTATCGTGCGTGAAGGTGGACGATAAAATCAACGACCTGATGGACACGGTGCTGTGCGAACTGCGCCGGAATGGGATTCCTGTTTCGGACAGACGGTTCTTTGGTTTTGCCCCAATTGTGCAAGCTAAGGCGTTTTTAAAAGGAGGTACCGAGGTGGTTCCTAAGGATTTATTGGTTCTGAAAAATTACTTTTGGAACACTCCCGAGGAAATTCCAACGGTTGGAAAAATTCTGACGGACATCTGTGAAAATCCGATTGGCGCCGAGGTGGAAAAGTATGTCGCTATGGCAGAGGAAATCATGGAGGAAATGCAGGCGGAACTGACGGCGGACGCGTCCAATATCAAGCCGTTTGTGAAATTCTCCAAGGAGCTTCTGCGGATTTACACGGATTTGTCCAATTTTGAAAAGCCGGATATGAGCGACGGGGACAAAAAAGAAATCAAAATGGGCAAGGCAAAGCTGGAGGAACTCAGCAAAATTGCGGACGAACTTGCAGGGACGACGCATATCTCATTGGAAGAGAAAAAGAGATTGAATGTATGAAAAACAAGGGGGGAAAAACGAAATGTTAAATATAAACATACTTATGGTGATTTTGGGCGCTGTTTTAGCGGTAATCGGACTTGTCGGTATCATTCGCAAAAAAGAGTATTATTTAATACCATTTCAGATGGGCTTTTATATGATGGGGTTCTTCGGAGCACGGTTTTGATATTGGCAGGATATATCAGCTGGTGGCTGTAAAACGAATAGGAGGGAAGAAAAATGTTGAACAATTGTACTTTTATCGGCAGATTGGTGAGAGAACCGGAGGTCAGAACAGTAGGAGAGGCAAAGGCCGCAAGCTTTACGCTTGCGGTGGATAAGCGGTTTAAGAGCAAGAATGAAAACGCGCCCACTGCGGATTTTATTCCTGTCAGCGTTTGGCGGAGCACAGCGGACTTTGTGGAGAAATATTTCCATAAGGGCAAGCAGGTTTCGGTCGTCGGGAGTCTGGAAACATACTCTTATGACAAGGACGGAGAAAAGCGTTACGGCTTTCGCATCAACGCAAGCGAGGTGGGCTTTGCCGACAGCGCAAAGGCGGAGGATAAGCCGTCCGGCAAGAGCGGAAACCAACCGGACAACGATTTTCCGGTAGACGAAGACGCGGATTTCAGCGGCTTTGGCGATCCGAACGCATTCGGGGACGACTTGCCGTTCTAAAACATAAAAAAGTGGCGTGCAGGGGGATTTCCCTCTGTGCGCCGGGAGGTGACAAAACATGTTTCAGGAGATAGAGGAACTGCTGTCCGGCGGGCTTGCGGATTTGCAAACATCCGTGAAACAACCGAAAACGGACAGGGTATTGAAATCGACAAGAATCGAACAGACCATCTTCGACGATTTGCATTCCGAAGCCGAAGCTTTGGCGGAATGTGAACAATCGGGCAAAGAAAAGCTGAAAACCTTCGACAGTCTGGTGAACGACGTTTTTCAGTCTGTCTATACGCTGAATCCAAAATATATCGAGGAAACCGATTTGTCGGCGCTGTCGAAGCAATTTAACCGGAGCATTTTGGACAGTCTGATGGCGGACGAAACCTATCCTGCTGTGAAAAGCGTATGCGAGGGCAAAGAATTGCCGGCATTAAGCGCGACGGAGGAGTTTTCGGAACAGCTATTGGATAATCTGGACGCTCTGCTGGATAGGGCGACCGGCGGCAAAGGCAAAGCGGACGCGATAGACAAAATGCAGCGGGACAAAGAGAACTTGCTGGAAAAGTTACAGGAACTGCTGGAAAAGCGTGAACATACGCCCGAGCCGGAACGCGATGGGATAGAGAAGAAAATTATCCACACCGCAAACCGGGTTCAGGCGAAGAGCGAACAGGCGGAACTGTTTGAAAAATTGATAGAGAGCAATCTGCGGCAAAACAGGGGCGCTATCCGGGAATGTGTGGCAAAGGCAGCGGAGGCGGCGCTTGGAAAGGCACGGGAAACCCAAGCGGCGGTGCTTGCGTGGGGTGACGGAGATGTTGCTATGCAGAAAAACGAGCTGAACACCGAGGTGTTAAAACGCTGTGCCGGTTCGGAAAAACTGCGGTATATCGCGCAGTTTCTGGGGCGGTATAAGCAAATGCTAAACTCTAAACGGCTGGCGGGGTATACCTACGGCAGAGGTGAGAAGTATGATATTGAGTATGGGAATAACCTTTCAAGAATGCTTACTTCCGATTTATCGCTTTTGGCAGATTCATCGCTGCTGCCGCTGTTTGTACGCAAGTATCAGAAAAAAGGATTAAAGCAGTATCGTAGGCGGGAACCGGAGTATAAGGGCAAGGGGGATATTATCGTCTGTCTGGACGAATCCGGCTCTACCTTTGGGGAAAACAGCGCCTACGGCATGGCGATTGCCATGGTGCTGTACGAGTTGTGTAAAATCAACGGCACGAGCTTTGCGCTGGTGCATTTTGCAAGCCGCACCAAAACATATATTTTCCCAAAGGACAGGCAGATTCCCGGAAATGTTGTGCTGGAGTGCGCCGAGACCTTTTTAGGCGGCGGCACCAACTTTGATAACCCATTGCAGGAGGCTTGCCGGCTGATGCTCAGTGAAGATTTTGAAAAGCTGGACATTGTGTTTATCACGGACGGCGTTTGCAAAGTATCGCCCGAAATTCTTGACGCATTTCAGCAAATGAAACGCGGTACGGGCGCAAAACTGACCGGAATCCTTCTGGATAAAGGGGAATGCATGGAATTCACACTACGGCAGTTTGCTGATAAAATCTATCGGACAAGCGAGCTGCTGCAGGAGCAAATTGTGGAAAAACTGATAGAAGAGAGGCTATAAAACAATGGGAAGATATGAGGTGAAAATTACGGAAACATTGTCTATGGACATTGAAGTGGAGGCGGAAAGCGCGGCGGCAGCCGCACGAAAAGTGGAAGAAGCGTGGGAAAACAGCAAGTATGTTCTGACCGCAGACGACTTTAAGGAAGTAAATTTTTATGCACAGGAAAAAGAATTGGAGGAATGAATATGTTTTATACGGTTTTGTTGGTACTAACCTGTTGTGAACTAATTCGGCGGGTACGCACATTTGTAAAGGAAAACGCAGTAGTAAAAGACGGAAAATTGGATGAGATTTCAGCCGGCGCATTTGTGTCGCTCGGAATGTCGGTGCTGTTAAGGGGTTCCCAAAAATCTGTTTTTGATTTTTGGGAAAGAGGAGCAACAACGGAACGGGCGATACTTTTGTGCTTTTGACAAAAGTGAGCAAGTGTAGTTTGTTGTGACGAGATGGTAATCGCGATTTGCTTTTTACCGTCTATGCTGTTTCGGTAAACGGAGGTATCATGCAGATATTACAGGTTGTGAGCGGCATTGTTTATGATGATGAATATGCACGGCGGCACGGCGGAAACCGGTTTTATTACCTGAACGGTGATATAGAGACGGACGCAGCCGGAAACGCGGTGTATATTGAAAGCAGAAAAAAGGAAGGCGGCAGTGATTTTGAAGACATTACATTTTCCGTGCAGGATATGCCAAAGCTGATACAACGGTATATCCGGCTGTATACGCAGACGGTTGCAAGCAGAGACGAGGTGCAGTACATCTGCGTCCACTCAGACGAGCTGCTGAAAGAGAGGAGAAAAGCAGGATGAACAAACCAAGACGCGCCCTTTGCGGGCGGGAACTATATGCGGTACAGCCGGGGTGCAGAGCGTTTCTGGAAACAGACCGGGGACAGCTTATGACGTCCAAGGTGGTACGAATCCTTTACAGAAGCACCAAACAAGTGGTGATAGAAATCGAAAATTCGATTTATGACATTACCCTAACCGGAGAGAGCGAACCGGAGCGCGCGGCAGTATAGCGCACTTTGGAAGCTTAGAACACCATCAAAACAGGACTTGCTGTGCGTATGCGCAGCAGGTCTTGTTTTTTTATAACCTAAGTCGCAGATGTCCCCCGTCTCTATAGGCGGCGGGTTCCATATCAGGGTTTCAGCGGGGGTCATAATCCCACGCTGAAACCTTGAGGAGCTAACGCTCCCTGCACAGGTTGCAATCTGTCGCAAGCTCTGCTTTTTGCGAGCAAAGCAGGAGCGTTGCTCCGATTTAAATTGATTTAAAATTTAGAATCAGCAGTTGACAAAACAATCATGGTATATTATAATATAGTATATTACGATATACTTATATGAGAGAAAGGGATTCATATGTTTATAGGAAGACAAAGGGAACTTGCGAAGTTAAATAAAATGTATGTAGGAAATAAGTTGGAGGTTGCGATTATATACGGGCGCAGACGTGTAGGAAAAACGACGCTAATCAATGAATTTTGTAAAGATAAAAAAACGATTCTTTTTCCGGCAATAGAGAATAATGCAGAGGAAAACCTGGAAATTTTATCCGGTGCAATCTCGTATGCACAGGGTGAAAAATCCGGTGCGGCAATGAAATATAAAAGTTTTGCTGATGCATTTAAAAAAATAGAAGAAATGGCAAACAGCGAAAGAATTGTGTTTGTAATAGATGAATATCCATATCTTGCAAAAGCAGAAAAGAGTATATCATCGTTATTGCAAAGTTACTTGGATCATGGGCTTAAGTCAACAAAGCTGTTCCTTATTTTATGTGGTTCTTCTATGAGTTTCATGGAAAGACAGGTTCTCGGATACCAAAGTCCGCTTTATGGGCGTCGGACAGCACAGTTTAAAATAGAACCTTTTGATTATCTGGATACGGGAAAATGGTTTCCGGATTATACTGAGGAAGAAAAGGCGATAATGTATGGGATTACAGGCGGGATACCATTGTATCTGGAACAGTTTTCACCAGAACTTTCCATTAAAGAAAATTTGCTATATCATATGTTTGACAAAAATGCTCTGCTATATGAGGAACCGTCAAATTTTTTGAAACAGGAACTAAGAGAACCTGCAACATATAATGCGATTATTTCCGCTATTGCTGCAGGGAAAACAAAACTGTCGGAAATTACATCAACTGTCGGGATGGAAACGGGGCTTTGCACAAAGTATATTGCAAATCTTATGAGTTTGGGAATCTTAAGAAAAGAAATCCCTGTAACCGAGCCTAAGTCGAAAAGACCTATTTATAGAATAGCGGATAATTTTTTCAGGTTTTGGTTTACTTTTGTTTCAAGGAATACAGCCGCCATTGTATCGGGACGAATTGAAAAATCATATGACGTACTTGTTGGCAATCGGTTGTCGGATTATATGGGGAATGTATTTGAAGAAATGTGCAGGGATTATATTATGTATTATGATAGCGGCCTTCCATTTGATATGGCGGATATCGGGCAATGGTGGGGAGGAAATCCGAAAACAAAAAAACAAGCGCAAATCGATATTGTTGTTACGTCAGCGAATGGAAGCGAAGGACTTGTAGGTTCATGTAAATTCAGGAATGAGAAGATTGATATTGACGAGTACCTTTTGATGAACGAATACGCTGAAGCAATGGGAAAGTTTGAAAAAACATATTATTATTTCTTTTCAAAATCCGGCTATACGGACAAAATGTTTGAAAATGCAGATCGGCATATGCGGTTTATTACATTAGAAGATATGTATAAATTATAGAAGCGTTAAAAGAGGAGAAGCTATGAGCGAAGAAGGAAAGTTTTTGGTATTCTGCATTGAGCAGTATAAATCTGCCAAAAAACTGACGGGCAGGCAGGTGATGGAGTTATTCGGGAAATATAAGGTGTCGGAGTACATTGTAAGCTGCTTTGAGGCGCTGCATACGACAGGCACAAACTATATCATCGAAGATATAGATTTCTATATTGAAGCGCGAGGTGCAGTGAATGTATAAATTCACCCGAAAATTTAACTCCCGGTATTGAGGAATGCACAGAACCGTAAAAAACGGACAATAGAAAAAAAGACCCTCCTATGGTAGAATAGAAATGAGTATACCATATTTGGACTAAAAATTTTATTTGTGCTATATAATTGCTAAGGATTAGTATAACATAAATTTATAGAAAGGCGAAAAGTCGGTGACAACGAAGAGTCAAACCTATAAATACAAAATTGCGTTTTTATACTTGAAATTATAATAATTTGTAGTATAATGATTACAGAAACCTTGTGTTGCAAGGTTTCGCGGCATAAGCCGCTTCCCGTGCCTTGCGGCACGCCTGTATCATTGAATCACGGCGCAAAAATACCCTTGCAAACAAGTATTTTTGCTTGTGGTAAATATAATTGTAAGAAAGAGGTGACGAATGCAATGGCGAAGTTTATAGACAGAGAAGAGGAATTAGAAACCCTGAAAACTGAATATGAAAGGAAAGGCGCTTCTTTTGTTATTCTGTATGGGCGCAGACGCGTAGGAAAAACGACGCTTATTACGGAATTTATAAAAGACAAAAAGGCATTATTCTTTTTGGCAAGCCAGGAATCTGAGGCGCAGAACCGCAATTTATTTAAAATGAAAGCCGCTGAGTTTATTGGCAGCGATTTGCTGCGCAATGCCAATGTTTCGGATTGGGATACCATATTTAAGGCGATTGCAGATACAAAATTTGAAACAAAACCCGTGATTGTAATGGATGAATTTCAGTACATCGGGAAATCAAACGAAGCCTTTCCTTCTATATTTCAGCGTATATGGGATGAACAGCTGAAGGACAGTTCGGTGATGGTGATTCTTTGCGGTTCTTTGATTACCATGATGGAGGAGCAAACACTAAAATACAGCAGTCCGCTGTATGGCAGACGGACAGCGCAAATTCGTTTAAAACAAATTCCGTTTTTGTATTATGAAAAATTCTTTGGCAATAAGTCGGAGCGCGAACTGATAGAGATGTACGCGGTGACGGGCGGCGTTCCCAAATATATTGAATCCTTTGGTCAGGAAAACGATATTTATGACGCAATCAAAAAGCATGTGCTCAATCCTTCGAGCTATTTATATGACGAGCCACATTTTCTTTTGCAGCAGGAGGTTTCAGAGATTGGCAGCTATTTTTCCCTCATTAAGGCAATCGCAGCGGGGAACAGCAAGCTGTCGGCGATTGCGGCAATGCTGGAAATGCCGCAGACAAGCCTGACAAAATATATCAAGACGCTGATAGACTTGGATATTTTGGAACGTGAAGTGCCAATCACCGAGGAAAAACCGGAGAAAAGCAAAAAGGGGTTGTATAAGATAAAAGATAATTATATTAAGTTTTGGTTTGCTTTTATATATCCGAACATGAGCTTTTTAGAGAGCGGAAACACGCAGATTGTTATGGATAAAATTCGTAAAGGCTTTATAAGCAATCAGGTGAGTTTTGTATATGAGGATGTTTGCAGACAAAAAATGTGGCAGATGAATGCAAATCAGGCTTGGCCGTTCTATTTTTCTAAGGTTGGACGGCACTGGGATAGCAATACAGAAATAGATATAGCGGCGCTGGATATAGAAGGAAAAAATCTGATCCTTGGCGAGTGCAAATACTGGAAGGAAACAGTAGGCGTTAATGTGTTGCTGGAACTGGAGGAAAAAGCAAAGCGTGTGAACTGGAATAAAAAGGATAGAACCGTGTGGTATGTCATGTTCAGCATAAACGGGTATACGCCGGAACTGGAAGCACTGGCAGAGAAACGGAATGATGTTATATTAGCATACTGATACGAAGGAGAAGCCATGAGCAAAGAAGGAAAGTTTTTGATATTCTGCATTGAGCAGTATAAATCTGCCAAAAAACTGACGGGCAGGCAGGTGATGGAGTTATTCGGGAAATATAAGGTGTCGGAATATATCGTTAGCTGCTTTGAGGCGCTGCATACGACAGGCACAAACTATATCATTGAAGATATAGATTTGTATATTGAAGCAAGAGGCGCAGTGAATGCGTAAAACTTACCCGGAAAATTTAACTCCCGATATTGAGGATTGTGCAACAGGTCTTTGTTTTTAGAGAATCTTTTTTGCAAAATATGTTGACTTATTTTACAAAAAAGCATATAATAATAATCGTAGACAGATTTGTTTACAACGATACGGAAGTAATATTCCGTAAACAGCGTGTGGTCCCTACCGTTAAGTGGGAGTTGTAAAAGCAGTGGTTCCTACTGTGAGTGGAAGTTGTGCGAATAAAAAAGCTGTGGCGTTCTTCTAATTGGAGAACGCTATTTTTATGCTGATGCCGGAGTCATAGCTGCGGCGATATGAAATCTCTTGACAAAATACAAAACAATACTATAATATACTTATAAGTTAATAACTGATAAATCAATAACTTTAGAAGCAATGAAAGATGGTTTGTAGGCAGAGAGCGCACTTTGGAAGCTTAGAACACCATCAAAACAGGACTTGCTGTGCGTAGGCGCAGCAGGTCTTGTTTTTTTGTGGAATTCATTTAAATTCCTCTAGTTATAGATAATAAATCACATAATATATTTCCTAAAACATAAAAAATATTGACTTTGGGAAATATGAAGTGTATAATATAGGCGAGGTGACGACTATGAAACTAATTGAGAGGAAAAGGTATCTAAATAAAGTTATCAATGTGATGGAAACGCCTGATATTAAAGTGATAACAGGCGTACGAAGAAGCGGGAAATCAAAGCTATTGGAAGCCTTCAAAGAATATGTTTTAGAAAATATCCCCGATGCGAATGTGATTCACATCAACTTTAATTTAACTGAATTTGAAGAACTGCGGGAATATCATGAGTTAAACAGATATATTGAAGCAAGATATATGAAGAAAAAGAAGAATTTTGTATTGATTGACGAAGTGCAGATGTGTCCTGATTTTGAACTTACCCTCAACAGTCTGCACGCTTCGGAAAAATATGATATTTATATCACAGGTTCAAACGCATTTCTTTTAAGTTCCGACCTAGCGACATTGTTTACAGGAAGAACAATAGAAATCAAGGTTTTTCCATTCTCTTTCCGTGAATATATGGAGTACCACTCCTATACGGACATTTATGGAAGTTTTGATAAATATATGAAAGAGGGCGGTATGGCAGGTTCGTATCTTTATAAAGACCCGGAGATGCGATATGATTATATTTCCAATGTATTTGATACATTGGTTATCAGGGATATCCAGACAAAATATAAAATCCGCAATTCTGTGTTGATGAACAGAATCGTAGATTACCTGATGGATAATATCTCAAATCTGACGTCTGCAAGAAATATAACGGAGACTCTTAAGGGAAATAAGGACAAAATCAACCATAAAACAGTTGGAAATTATTTGGCATATCTTTGCAATGCATTTGCCTTTTATAAATTCAGGCGATATGATATACAAGGGAAAAAATATCTGGCGTCAAGTGATAAATATTATTTAAGTGACCCTACGTTTCGTTATGCAAAATTAGGAACCAAAAATATGGATTACGGAAGAGTGCTTGAAAATATTGTCGCCATTGAACTGTTGCGGCGAGGATATGAAGTATATGTTGGCGTATTGCATAAAAAAGAAATTGATTTTGTTGCTGTAAAGCGCAATGAAAAGCTGTACATTCAAGTGTCGGATGATATCAGCAGAGAGGATACTTTTCAAAGGGAAGTAAGTCCACTGCTGAATATTAAGGATGCATATCCTAAGATGATAATTGCACGAACAAAAAGAGAGGAATATCAGTATGAGGGGGTACGGATTATTGATATTGCAGATTGGCTGTTAGAACAATAGTTATTTCCCAAAATTGAAATTTATTCAAAAATGGGAAATAGAATGCCGCTAAGTGAATGTATAAACTTACCCGAAAATTTAACTCCCGGTATTGAGGATATGGGGAATAGGTGATATAATCGGGTTTGTAAGGACTTCCAAAACGCGCCAACGAAGTGCACGTTTTGGAAAAGAGGAGCCGCAAGGAAGTAGGCGGAGTTTTTGGCACAGTTGGCAAAAACGGAGCTGAGCGGACTTTGCGGCGACGCGACGGTAAGCAGATAAGATGGTAAGCAGTTAAGACGGTTACAAGAGCGCTATCCTGCGGGATAGGTGCGCCTTGCAGCCGTCTTTTTTTATTTCGGAAAACAAAATAACACGGGTCAATGAAACACACGATGAAAAGCGTTTTTCGCTTTTGCCGTGTGTTTTTTTGTATAAAAATTTTTTAAGTAGGAGGTCATGAAAAAATGACGGGTATGAAATTAACAGAGCGGCAAAAGAGGTTTGCGGAGGAGAACCACAAGGTTCTGGAGGATTTTCTGCGGTACAGAGGTCTTCCGCAGGAGGAATTTTATGATGTGGTGGTGTTCAGGTTCTTGAGAGCAGTGAAGCAGTATGACGAGCGCGAGGATTTACGGCGGTATTCGTTTCAAACGATTGCCCGAAACCATATGCGCTCGGCGCTGAGTAACTACTTCCGAAGCCAAAAACACCAAAAGGAAAACATGCAGATACTTAGTTTGGATTATCCGATGGCAGGCAATCCGAATTTGACGCTGGGTGATTGTATTGCCGACGAACGCGTCAATGTTTGCGAAGAGGTCTGTGAAAAACTCAGCCGGGAGCCGAAGCGGCGCCGGATTTATCATATATCATCTTCTGCCGGAGCGGAATATTCGCTTGCGGCGTAACAAGGGGGTGAGTATGTTCAGAGCGTTTTAATGCGGAAAATCGAAGAAAAAATCAAAAATCAGGAGGAAAGATTTATGTTTGAAAACGACAGGGAAAATGAAATGTTTGACGGCGGCAATGATTTGGATTTGGGCAGTATCTTTGAAGGCGAAAACCCGTTTGGAGATGGTTCGGCGGATACCATTGCAGAGCTTGCAGATGTGGACGCTGTGACAGAATTTGCCGCCATGCCGGAGGAAAAGGCAGACGCGGTATTTTCCGAGGCGGCGCCGACAGCAGATGTCGCTGCCGAGCCGGAGGAAAAAACGGAACCGCCGCAAGGGCAAGAGACAAATACAAAGCCGGAGGAGGAAGAACATGACACACAAACCAATCTACCGCAGGGCGATGCAGCTGCAAAGGCTGAGGAACAACCGGAACAAATCGGGGACACCCCGAACTTGTTTGACGCAGCCATCGCAAAAGCAGAAACCAAGCAGGCGGAGAGCGCAAAAAGCGGCTTAGTGGATAAGCTGCCGGTTTTCTCGTATGCGAAGGCGGAGGAGGCAATCGCCGACCCGTCCAAAACCTTTGACCAGCTGAGGAACGAAAAGGCAGAGGATTTTCCGGAGCTGGACGACGGTACATCGGTATCGTGGAAAATGGTGTATGGGACAATTACAAAAAGCATTCCTAATCCAAAGAAAACCACGATTATCAGCATGAAAAAGAAGATTGAAGAATCCAAGGAATTTCTGGACTCGCTGAAAAAGGCGAAGGGCGATGTGGTGTGTAAGGTAACGCCGTCCGTATCGGCAAAGAAGAAGGGCGTGATGCAGAGCTACAAGGGCGCGTTTGCAACCGTTGCCGACGCCGTGACAAGCGGCAAGGTCATTGGCTTTGTACCGTCGGACGACGGTAAGGTTTACGAGGTGCGTCCGAACAAAATCGGTACGTTTATCGCCCCTGCGAACAATGCGGGCGTGTATTCCAAGGTAAGGGCCGGGTTTATCCCGGCTCTGCCGAAAATACCGAATGAAACGCTTGCACAGATTATCTCGTTCTTTCGCTCGTATGTAACGGCAGAGTCCGCGCTGGAGGCGATGGTGTATGTCTATTGGTCGAATGCGGAACACGCATATGTAACATATGCGCCGGAGCAGACCGTAACAAAGGACAGCATAGATACCACGCTTCCCGATTTGGATGAGGACGACTTTACGCTTGTGATGGAAATCCATTCGCATAATACGATGGAGGCTTTCTTTTCGCCCACGGATAACGCCGATGAAAAGGCAACGCGGCTCTACACGGTAATCGGGCGATTGGACAAGCTGTTTCCCGATTTAAAAACGAGGGCGTCTGTCGGCGGCAAGTTTATCGACGTACCGCCTGCCGAGGTGTTTGAAATGGCGCAGGAACCGTATCCGCAAAAGTGGCGGGATATGGTGGAGATTGCAAAACCGAAGGAGGCGGGCAAGGAATGAGGCTTGCGAAAAACAGACCGGTCACGATCATCATTATCGGCGCAGGCGGAACGGGCGGCTATGTCATTCCGCATTTGTACCGGATTGCGTTTGCCACCGGGCGTCCCTGTCGGGTTATTATTGCGGACGGGGACATTGTGGAGCGCAAAAACTTGATTCGCCAGAATTTTGCGGAGTGCGACATCGGCGAAAACAAGGCGGAGGTCATGGCGGAGCGGTATTCCGAGGTGTTCGGGATTGAAACAGAATATATCCCGGATTTTATCGAGAGCGAGGAACAGCTTTGCGAACTGCTTGACGTCCGGGGCAGACGGAACGAGCCGAAGCCGATAGGAATTTTAATCGGCGCGGTGGACAATAACCGTTCGCGGGTGATGTGCCATAATGTGTTTAACAAATTGGACGATATCATCTACATTGACGCGGGCAACGGCGAGTACACCGGACAGGTGGTGTGCGGCGTAAAGCAGAGCGGACAGGTGATGAGCAAGCCCGTTGCACGGGTGTATCCGGAAATTTTAACGGATGTGGAAAAGTTTCCGTCTGAGCTGTCGTGCGCGGAGCGGAGCGTATCAGCGCCGCAAAGTATCGCGGCAAACCTGTTTGCGTCCACAGCGGTTGCGGCCATGCTGTATTATCTGCTGATTGAAGGGGACTTGAAAACAAACCGCATGACGTTTTCATCACGGCGATTACTGATGAAAGCGGCTGCATAGGCATAGAAAGGGGATTAAGATGGAGAAAGATTTTGTTTTTACCCAGACCAAGGAAATAATCATGACGGAGTACAAAACTGTTACGGTCGTCACCGAGCGTCTGGAAAAAGTGAATATATTCGGGCGCAGAAAGCTATGCGGATATACGCAGTCGAAAACTGTGGATTTTCATAACCATGAAAACGATTTGCGGGGTGTTGCTTAAATGTCCGAACGATATTATGTGTTAGAAAAATTTGCGGAGCGCCGCAGGACGCTTGCGGGTTTGCAGGAATCCATGCCAATCAAGCGGCGGGCAATCGACATTTACAAGCAAAAGAACAAAATGCAGAGCGCAAGGGAGACCTATGCGGAGCTGGAAGCCTTGAAAGAGCGGCTTCTGGAAGCCGTGTGCGGACTTCGCCTTTTGTTTTGTGAGTGCGAGACGCCGGAGGGCGCGGACTTTTGCAGACAGCTATACGGTGCAGTCAAGAAATTCAATCTGCTGACGCCCGACTATACCAAGCTGATGGAGGCGCTGCGGCGGCTGACGGACTTGATTCCGCAAACCGAAGCGGCAAGCGGGAAAACCATCGGACATTTGATGAACAATGTCAGGATGGGATACTTCCCTACGGATTTGGCGCATGTGGGACGGATACAGTCGGCGCTTGCGTTCCCGGACGGCAAGGTAAATTTGCTTGACCCGTGCTGCGGCTGCGGTCTGGCATTGGAGCGGCTGGGAATGCAGCAGAACGCGGCAACCTACGGGATAGAAATTGACGAAGCGCGCGGAAAAGAGGCGGAAAACAGGCTGAACCGTGTGGGCTTCGGCAGTTTTTTTCACTCCCGTATCAGTCACGAGGCGTTTCACGCACTGTTTTTGAATCCGCCGTATTTGTCTGTGATGAATGAGAGCGGCGCAAAGGCAAGAAGCGAGAAACGGTTTCTGGTAGAAAGCCTGCACCATCTGATGCAGGACGGGATTTTGATTTATATCATCCCGTATTACCGACTGACGTGGGACATTTGCCGCGTCATTTGCGATAGTTTCCGGGATGTTTCGACCTATCGCTTTCTGGACGAAGAATTTGCAAAATTTAAGCAGGTTGTGGTGTTTGGAATCAAAAAGAAGAAGGAGGACGGCTCACAGCAGGCGGAGATTTTATCTCAGTACGCTATGCTGCCCGAAAAGATACCGATGATTGATACATTGCAGTCGGAGAGCTATCCGCTGCCGGACAACGAAAAGGCGGTGGAGCTGTTTAAGGGCGCGGTGTTTAATCTTGGCGAGCTGCAGCGGCAGATGGCAAAGTCGAAATCCTGCGAACTGTTTTTTGAAAAGAGCAAAATCGACGCGATGGAAAAGCAGCCGCTACTGCCGCTGAATCTGGGTCAGATTGGCTTAATCGGCGGAAGCGGGCTAATCAACGGCTATGTGGACTGCGACAGCCCGCATGTGATCAAAGGGCGCGTGGTGAAGGAAGTAAAGAAACGGGATAACATAGAAGACGGAACGCTGACGGAAACAAGGGTGAACAAGATGCTGTTTCATCTGTTGACGCCGGACGGTGTAAAAAGACTAACGTAAGGAGAGAGAAAAATGGAACTACAAATCAATCAGGAAAACTTTTTAAGCGGTTTTAAAAAGCTGCAAAATGTAGAAAACAGAAAGGCGAAAGAACGCTCGGAAGGGTTTCGGTATCTGCATGATACGACGACCAAACGGCTGGCGGAGGGCGAGGAATTTAAGCTCGATAGCTTGGATTTTTCAAAATTCACCTATGACGATTTGAACGAGTATCTGGAATATTACGAGCAGGTTCTTAGACCACGGATTGATGCGGCAAATAAGTTATTTAACGTAATCCGTCAGGCAGGCTCGGTATTTTCCCCGGGCAAACGGTATTATTAAGGGGGAGAAGCAATGCTGAAACTTTTACGGTGCGATATGCCGGAGCTGTTGGAACGGCTGAGAACCATCAAGGAATTTTACGACGAAGGCGCGCACAATATTGTGCCGTTTTTTTCAAATATTGAGATGGACACAGGCGATTTTGAAATGCTTGTCTATGAGGAAATGTGGTCGCTGCCCGGGTACTGTGATAATCACGAGTTGTATTACGAGGAGGAAAACGGCAGAATCACCGAGGACAGCGAGGTATACGGCGAAGTATGGACGTTTGCCACAGACGAAATGCGTGACTATTACAGGCTGCTGAAAGAACTGAAGGCAGCGGGGAAAATCAGCGGATGTACCTATGCGCTGAAACGAAACGAGATGGAAAAGTATATACAAATGTTCGTTGTGGATTCGCAGGGGTATTATTCGGGACTTTACTGTAAATTGAACTATGGCAGAGCGCCGAAAAATTGGTGCTGTATCAATGTATATCTTGATTATAGCTGTTGTTACAGCGTATTTGCCATGTGCTGCGGCATCATAGCCGTATTTGATAAATACGCGGAGAAGCTAAAGGAATTACGGGAAGAGTTTTGCATCAAAGAAACCATATTGGAGGCGGCGTGATGAACAATATTACAGGACTGAGATTTTATGTGAATGAGGATTTGAACCTTGTGGTGGACGACCACCGGGAGAAAACGGTAAAGCATAAAGTGATATCGCTGCATTCGTTTTGCAAGCTGGTGAAAAATTCTGTAGAGGTGACAGATGTTCAGACGGGAATTTTACCGGAGGGCTGTGTGTCATATAGGGAAAGCCGTGACGGAAACAAGTTTGTCGTATTGGAATTGGGAAGCGAACGAATGGACTTAAAGTATGAAAAGACTGTTTATCCGGATTTTCCGGTTCCGCGGCTGCTCTACGGTTTTTTTCTGAGCAAAGAAAACAAAATACAGCGCGTACATGTTGCGGTTGCGGATATTGGAACGCTGCGGGAGAACACAAAGCTATACAAGTACCCGTTTTCCAATGTTGCAGGCTTTAGCCTGTGTATCGGGCAAAACAGTATGCCGAAGGTTAAAAGTTTAAGGCAGCTTGGCAGCATTCCGCATTATATCTTTTCCATGCCGGATAATAACGACCGTTATTCACCGGACAGAACGAGATTGGGGCTGGAGTACCGGACGCTGCTGGAAACGCTCAAGGACAAAACGTGGGAGTATTACTATACCGACGTTTTGATTCCGAACGGGAAAACATTGGCGGATTTTATTCAAGGTTAGGAGTGAATTTATGAGGGAAAACAAATATTTTGAGGAATTCGGCAAGCCGTTTTCGGCGGAGGATGTGAGCTGGCGGTTTCAATATTTGGATAAAGAAGCGTTGAAAGGTACTGTCGTGCCGTATCTTGATGCAAGAGCGGTTGCGGATCGGCTGGATAGCGTCGTAGGGCAAAACAGATGGAAGGATGCGTATACGCAGTGGCATGACAGCGATAAATCCCACGGCAATTCGCAGCTGTGTACCATCTATATCTACGACAACGAATTGAAAGAGTGGATTGGCAAAACCGACGGCGCGGGAGATACCGATATTGAATCCATAAAAGGCGGGCTGTCCGACGCGTTCAAGCGGGCGGCGGTAAAGTGGAATATTGGCAGATACTTGTATAAGTTCAAACCTGTATGGGTGACGGCTGAAAAGAAAGGCAAAAATACGTTTTTAATCAGCGAGCCGGATAAGGCAAAACTGGAAAAACAGTATTATGCCACGGTTGAAAAATTATTTGGCAAACAGAAGCCGAAACCGCAGGAGGAGAAAAAGCCTGCCGAGCCGAAACCGCAGAGCCAGTGTAAAAACGAGAACAGTGGCCAAACGCCGGTGTACGAAATTCAAAACGTACAGGTTGAGACGAACGCAAACGGCGATAAAAGCGCCATTGCATTATCCGATGGGAAACGGCGGTACAAGATGTATATGTACGGCAAGGACGACCGGCTGAAAAAGGGCGCGAGAATTAAAAATGTTCAGGCGGAAGCAAAACAAAATTCCTACGGTCCATATTACATACTGAACGGTTATGATATGGCGGCGTAGGGAAAGGAGAAGTCTATGAAACATGATTTTAGTAAAATCCATATTATCAGCGTTACCATGCAGGGATTTAAGCGGTTCAAGGAACCATACGAGGTGAACCTCGGGAAGCTGACCATCGTTGCAGGCGGCAATGGGCAGGGCAAAACGACCATTGCGGACGCGATTGCCTACGCCTTTTGCGGCACGCCCTTCTGGGGCGAAAAATCCTGCGACCGGCTGCAAAATCCCGACTGCAAGGAAATGAAGGTGGAGGTGAAGCTGGCGGACGCCGACGGCGTACTGCATACGCTGTCGCGCAGAAAAAGCGGCGGCAGTACCACCATCACCTTGGATACATTGCAGGTCAGGCAAACGGATATCAGCGGTATGTTTGCGGAGCGGGATATATTTCTCTCTTTGCTCAATCCGCTGTACTTCATTGAAAAGATTGCGGCGGACGGCAGGGAGTTTTTGCAGCGATTGCTGCCGCCGGTGAAACAGGCGGAAATTCTGCAACGCCTGAGCGAATCGACAAGGGCGCTGTTGGAACACGAAAGCCTGCTTGACCCGGACTATTATATGAAACACAAACGGGAGGAAATCAAGCGGCTGGAGGAAGAAACAGTTTATTTGGAAGGACAGACCGATTTGCTGAAAAAGCAGAGCGCGGAATTGGAAGGCAAGCTGGACGCCGTTTTGGAAAAAGGCGAGGCGCTGACAAAACGCAAGGACGAGCTGGAGCAAAAGCAGTTTTACAATATTGACGTTGAGGCGCTGAAACGCCGGCAGATGGAGCTTGTGCAGAGCAATTCCGACGATACGCGAAAAAACCTGCTGGCAAAACAGGCGGAAATCCGGCAGCGGCAGTATGTTTCAAAATTCACGCAGGAGGCGGCAAAGCTGAAAGCGCAGTATGAAGCGCTTGGAAAGCAGTATCAGGCGCTTGCGGCGAAGATAAAGGAAATCAAGGTCGGGGACGTCTGCCCGGTTTGCCGGACGGAAGTAACCGACAGCAATTACCCGGATATGCTTGCCGCGCTCAAAAAAGACCTTGCGGCAATCGCGCAGCAGGGCAAGGGCACTGCGGACGCGCTGAAGGAACTGCTGGAGCTGGACAAAAAAAGCCGCGCCAAATTCGCTGAATTTAAAGCGGATGACTTGAAAAAAGCGGAAGCAGAACTGCAAGGGCTGGACGGCGGCGATTTGTCTGAAATTGCAATGCTGGAGGATCAGATAAAGCTGGGGAATTTGACCCATGCGGAGTTTGACGAACTGACAGAACTGCAGCGGCAGGCGGACGCCTATGCCAAAGAGGTAGAGATGCTTTGTGAAACCGAGCAGAACGCAGAGAAAATTGCGGAGCTGGAACAACGGATTGCAGAACACCAAACTTGCAAAACAGAACAGCAAAATCTGATTCACGCTGCCGGAGAATTTGCAGCGGCAAGAGCGGAAATCACGCTGTCGAAACTGAAAATGGACCATGCGGCAATCAAGCTGTTTGACGTGGTAAAAACCACCGGCGAGGTGAAGAATGTATTTCAGTTCACCTATGACGGCAAAGACTACCGCTGGCTGTCCAATTCCGAAAAGATGAAGGCGGGACTGGAGGTGTCGGCGCTTTTGCAGCGGCTGACGGGTCTGGTGTACCCCGCCTATATCGACAATGCGGAGAGTATCACAACTAAACTTGCGCCTTTGGACGGACAAGTAATATTGGCGTATGCCAAAAACTGCCCGCTTTCGGTGCAGACGTCCATGACCGGGCAGGAGCGAAGCGAGGAGGCGGCGTGATGGCGTTTGTTTATGAAAAATTCGACATTGCGGAGGTGGCGGCTGCCTGCGGGATACAATTTTATCCGCAGCAGAAAAATCCCGTGGAAATACGGGCAAACTGTCCGTTTTGCGGCGATACCAAATACCATCTGGGACTTAACCGGGAGCTGGAACGGTTTCATTGCTTTCGCTGCAAAGAGCACGGCAACAGCGTTTCGCTGTACGCCAAGCTGCACGGAATCAGCAACAAGGACGCATACCATGCGCTGCAGGACGGTGCGGGCGAGCGCGAATTTGCAATGCCGGAAATCAAAACGGTTTCGCAAACGCCTCTCCGTCCGCTCGCAGAGCGGCATGATGTGTACTACGACTTTTTGCAGATGTTAAAATTGCAGCCGGTGCACCGGGAAAAGCTGGCGGAACGCGGATTACACTTTTCGGAAATCCATCGGTTTCTGTATAAGAGTGTGCCGCTTGACCGCGTGTTCCGGCGTGAGGTGCTGGAAAAGCTGTCGGCCATGCACGACCTGACGGGAATCCCCGGCTTCTACCGGGATTCCCACGGCGACTGGCAGATGTACCTGAAATCCTGTGGCGGGATTTTTGTCCCGGTCTGCAACAAGGACGGGTACATTCAGGGCTTGCAGATGCGGCTGGATTTGTCGGAGGAATCGAAAGAAAAGAAATTCCGCTGGTTTTCCGGCAAGCATTTTGAAGGCGGAACTGCGGCAAAGTCGTGGATTCATGTGGTCGGAGATATTATTTCTGATGAGGCGATATTAACCGAAGGCGCGATGAAAGCGGATATTGCAAGCGTACTGTCCGGCGGACGGCTGTTTATTGCCGTCCCGGGCGTAAACGCTGTCAGCTTTTTGCCCGAGGCGCTAGAGGAGTTGAAAATTCGGAAGGTATACGAAGCGTTTGATATGGATAAGTGTTACAAGCCAGAGGTAAAAGATGCGCTGCTTGCATTGCGGTCGCTGATTAAAAGCTGCGGCGCAGAATGCAGGGCATGTTCGTGGAATCCGTATTATAAAGGGATTGACGATTACTGTTATGCAAAAATGCAGCAGACAGCAGCCTGAAAAATTCACTCATCTTGCACAGCTGTGGCTCGGGGCGGTGCACATAGCACAGCACCCTCGCCTCATCTGCACAATCTAATCAAATTTTTCAGACTTTATTTTGTGCCGTTGGCACGGAAAGGAACGGTTAAAACTTTATGTTACAGGCAGAAAGTTTAATGATTATCAATTCGGAAACGGGAGAAAAAGAGGAAATCTTGGGAAAATATATGTATTACTCTTTTCCTAAGATGATTGTGAAAGCGGAGAAACTTAACGATATTTGTGCACAGATTGGGTTTCCGATTGCGGCGTGCGAGATCCCGTCCATGACGGATGCGTTCCGCAGCGCAACAGGCGGTATCTACGATAGGATCGAGGAGACCGTCAGCGATGAAACGAAAATCTGCAAGATTTATTGCAGGGATAACAAGCGTGTGGAGGCGGATTTTCTCTCCCGCGAGCTTGTGGAGGAAACGCTGTATCAAAGCACCAATGCCTACCGTAAGCTTGCCAACATTTCACTGGACAAGCAGAGCGGCGAACTGGTATTGTCCGATGTGGATGATGTTTCTGACAGGGATATCCGCGGGTATTTTGAACGGGCGGAGACGCTGTTTGGGATATACCGGGACTGTGTCGGCAACCGCAGCATTGAAACCATGGCGGCAAAGTATGTGGACGGTATGCACGCAATCGGTATCTCCGCAAGGGGACACCACTTCTTTATTCCAAAGGCGTACATGCACAAAATCTCGCTGCTGGAGGATTTTCTGGAGCTTTTGGCAAAGGAAAATTTATTTACCTATGCGGACGGACGCGACGCAAAGTACATTAGCATCAACTCGATGTATGTGGCGGATGACGCTAAGCAGCGCGGCAAGATGGCGCGGGAGTTTTATCAGGATATGGGGCGCGAAATTGAGGAATATCAGCGTCGCATTACCAAGCTGATACAAAACGGCAACAGCAGTCAGAGAATTTTAGACCGCTGGGAATTAAAATTCCAACGGTTGGAATCCAAAAAACGGGAGTATGAACAAATACTCAAACAGGATTTATCCGGCGTGGATGAAGAGTTTACCATGCTGCGCGATATGTGCGACCAATACAAGCTGCAGGTGCGCAGCTCGCAGATATTCGGCGTAATGGCAGCGTAAAAATCTTTGCCACAGAAATTTGCAGAGGGTGCGGTATAGCCGCACCCTCCTGTATTTTGAGGTGGAAACTATATGGAAATCGAAGTAAAAGTACAGGTGGAAAACGATAAGGAAATGAACAATTGTTTTGAGTTTGATGAAGTCTTAAATATTCGTTTTTATGAGAAAATCGGAGATAGGCTTTATAAGGCGATAATTCGTTTGCCGGAATGTGAAATAAAATTCAGGGGTGTTACAACCTTAAAGAAAATCAAGCAAAAAGTGGTTGAAGCACGACCGGATCTTTATCCGATTAAGAGCAAAGTCACTTTTTTGAAGGAAGAGGAGCGTATCATATATGCGAATAACGATTTTTGGGAGAATGAATATATAGAAAGATATGCCAAGCTGAATAATAGCAAAGTTATAAAAGTGGAGCGTTTAGAGAATTAGAATAAGGAGGAAGAAAATGCGTAATTTTGATGAAGAATTAAAGGAATTGGGAGTAACCTGCCTGCATGTCGGCGGCAAACTCGAAAAGAAAATGCCGGTGGAGGGAGCGGTCTTTGAGATTGAGGATTCCATGTGCATGTGTTACATATCCCTGGAAAATCCGACCCGGCAGGAAATTGACGCGGTGCAGAAGCAGGCTGTTGACGTTCGGCTTACGAGCGTTGACGGCGTCTTGTTTGTTTGTCTGAACATTGGCGGCGTTTTATTCTTTGATATGCCGTTTAATATGTGTTTGTACGACAGATTCAGATTGGAAGAGCCTGCCAGACACGGGTTTATTATGCTGATTGTGCTTACAGACCAAAACACAAATGAGATAAAGGCGCTGCGGGGGATTGGCTTTGACGAATCGTTCAGCCGCAAGCTGTACGAGCTGTGCCGGAAACAATGGGACGAAGGCGTTGCCGATTACAGTGCAAAGCTGCGAGCCGTCAATGCAAACTATACCACCCGGCAGCTTATGCAAAAATGCTGCGCGAGGTTTGTTGCAGATGGAAACAGGCTTTGTTCCTGCGTTCGGGATGAGGATGAGGAGGATGAAATATAATGGGAAGCACTATTAACAAAAGAATGGAAGAAAAGGTATTTGAAAAGATTGATACAGATTATGTGGATTTCCGTGAGGGAATGCAAGCGTTGGATTCGCTGGATGTTTATGACTATGCGTACAAAATTTATGCAATAGAAGAAATCTATGGAGTGCTTACAGAGTCATATGAATTTACCAAATTACAGGCGGAAGCAATATTAAATTGCAAAGAGAATATTTTTGAAAAAATCTATACGGAATGGATTGATAGAGCCACTTCACAACACGATGCATTTTGTAGCGTAATTGAGAGTGTTATTGAATCCATGAGTTGACAAAAAAGGCGTGTGTACGGAAAAATTACCGTATGCGCGCCTTTTTCTTTTGCATAAAAGTGAAATTTGCATTTTGTCGAAATATATGGTATGATTATCCGTAAGAAAAGAGGAGGGGAGGGACAGAGAATGAACAAGAGCGAATTGGTAGCGGCTATGGCTGAAAAGGCAAGCCTGTCTAAGAAGGATGCGGAAGCGGCACTCAACGCATTTACTGATGTAGTTGCAGACACGCTGAAAAAAGGCGATAAGATTACCTTAGTGGGTTTTGGCACATTTGAAACTCGTGAGCGCGCAGCTCGTGATGGCAGAAATCCTCAGACCGGCGCAACAATCAAGATTGCAGCGTCTAAGGTTCCGGCATTTAAGGCTGGTAAAGCATTGAAGGATGCGGTGAAGTAAGCAAAGTAAAGCCATCTATGATGAAAAATCATAGATGGCTTGCTATAGGTGTTCAAAAAGAGGAGTGGTTGAAAATGGGAAAAAACTTCGGAGCAACAAACTGGAGAGAATATATTCCGGCGCCGGTTTGCGAGGCGCATCCTGAGTATCTTGCATTGTACCATAAGGCATGGGAGCTTGCCTTTGCGCATATAAAAAGCATTCCCGGAATGCCCCAAAATCCCTATATGGATGAGGCGTTCTGCGACACACAGATCTGGATATGGGATACCTGCTTTATGTCCCTGTTTTGCAAATATGCAAGGGAGGTTTTTCCGGGAATTGAAAGCTTTCAAAATCTCTATGCCGTTTTGTGTAATGGGACAACGCTGCCGGCGGTCATCCCGCCCGAGAACGAACCCGATTGGACGGGCGCTGTCCCCGGTGAGCCTTTTCACATTCTGCTTCATATAGCGGACAATCCGCCGCTTTTTGCGTGGGCGGAATATGAAAACGCTCTTATCAGCGGCGATACGGAACATATCCGCAAACTCTTGTATGAAGAAAAATTCCTGCAAAATCACTATGAATGGATAGAGGGACTGACAAAGCCCGTACAGCTGAAAAACGTGAGGTGCTCCACCTTTCTTATTTCTGAAAAATATGGTTACAAATGGGAGGGCGGCGCTTCGGGAATGGATAACACGCCGAGAGGGAGAGTCGGCGAGCACGCTTATGAGCATCGCCCGAACAATCCGGATATGTATTGGTTTGACGCGATCTGCCAGCAGGCGTTATCGGCGAATGTGATTGCAAAACTGTATGCGATACTGGGCGATGCTGAACACGAAAGCGTATGGAAAGAAAAATTTAAAGCGAAAAAGAGCATAATCAATGAATTGTATTGGGACAAAGAGGATCATTTCTATTACGACATTGACTGCAATACCCATAGCTTTTATAAGGTTAAGACAATGGCTTCCTATTGGGCGCTGACAGCGGAAGCCGCGGACGAAAATCAGGCAAAGCGCTTGGTTGAAGAGCTGTACAACGCGAAAACAATGGGCGGATCGGTTCCTTTTGTGTCGCTTTCGAGGAGCGACGGCGATTATAATCCCAAGGGCGGCTATTGGCGCGGATCTGTGTGGCTTCCGACCGCTTATGCGGCGCTGAAAGGGTTTGCGGAATACGGATTTTACGGGGAGGCTCACGCCGCGGCGCTGAGATTGCTCAATCATATGTATAAAACCTATGCGGAGTTTTCGCCTCATACAATATGGGAATGCTATAATCCCGAAAAGCCGATTCCCGCAACCGATGTTGACGGCAATTTCGTCCGTCCCGATTTTTGCGGCTGGTCGGCACTCGGTCCGATTTCGGTTTATATTGAATTTGTATTGGGCTTTCATTCCATCAACGCCTTTGAAAAAACGGTGAAATGGGCAAAGCCGGATGATTTCAAGGGTGAAACCGGTATCAAAAATCTGCGATTTGGAACTGTTATAACGGATATTGTCGCTGACGGCAATGTCTGCCGTGTCACCTCAAACGAGGCCTATACGCTGGAAATAAATAGTAAGAGTTATAAAATCAATGTTGGTGAAAATAAATTAATATTATAAATTCTAAAAAACGGTAAGTATTCCGAACGAATGCTTGCCGTTTTTAAGCATTATTTTTATTTATGTTAATGTAACCGCAGTTCAGTCTAAGGACAGTTTATTAAAAGGTTCAATCTTGTTATTTATCGCAGATGACCTTTTATATTGCAGAGGAGTACGCCCTGTTTCTTTTTTGAAAATTTTTATAAAATAGCTTGCGTCCGACATACCGACTGCCTCAGCAACCTGTGTAATATTCATACTGGTGCCGAGTAGTCTTTTGGCTCCCTCTATGCGCAGCTTTTTTATATATTCAGATATGCCGCAGCCATAATTGTCAATAGAAATCTTATACAACATACTTTTTGAAATTTTAAAGTAGGAACAGAGCGTTTTGACCGTGAGGTCGGCGCTGATATTTTTGATTATATAATCGTGTATTTGAGTATGCAACGGTGGCGAATTTGGCTTTATAATCTTGTTAAGCAGAAGATAATCCGAAAGCATAGCGAGAATATTTGTGCAGGCGGTCAAGGTATCGTGCTTAATAATAGGCATCTTATCTATTTCGCTTAAAAGTTCCGCTTCGGGGAGATCGTATATTTTACAGCAGCTGCGGATTTGTTGTTTCAAAAAAGGAATGTCTTTTTCTTCGACAACTTTTCCCAGTGTAATATATCCTATAATTTTATCATCCTGAATAATAGGCAGCACCGCCTCAGTCATGCCCATATGACATCTGTATATATAGGGGCTGCGGCTTTCATAGGCATGGTTTAAAGCATCATTGTCGCATTTTTTGCATTTATCGTCAAGCGTTTTAACAATACGGAGGTTTTTGCAAATATGTTTACTGGGATATGGCATAGAAAAAACATCGTTTTTATTATCATCAAAGAGCGTGATTACAGTATTTGTAAGCTCGCAAACATCTTTTAAGATGTCTTTCAAGGCGTCACTGTCAAAATTCAGCATTATTAGGACTCCTTTCCAAAAATCATATTTTAAAACCCATTTTACCATAAATTAAAATCAATTGCACCTATATTATAATATAGAATTGTGATAAAATCAATATGTAGACATAGGATTTGTTACGCCCAAATATGCAAGATGATACTGATTACGGCAAAAACGGACGGCAGAGAATGAAAATTTAAAGTGGGCGTTAATGATGCAACCTGCTGTAAAAATAAAAGGAGATGGTTTTTATGAAAAAGACGAAAGGTGTTTTAAGTGTACTGTTAACGGCTTGCATTCTCGCTTCTGCGCTTACCGTACCGATTTGGGCGGCAGACCCGGAAACGGGTGACGGCGCTGCCGAGACGACCATGTGGAAATCGTCCGACTATTTAAATCCAGACAGTCCGATTACCGAAAACAATCCATGGTCGGTGGCAGACACCAACACGGACGACGGGAGTTTTAGAACGATTACCAACACAGAAATAGCGGCAGGAACGACATATGCGCTGTTTCCTCAGATGCCGGATGGCAATACTCCTACCAGCGGGTATATCGGAACGGGAAATTATAATGAGAGTGGTCAGTGGAGTAAAAAATCTGCCAATTCTGCAGTGTGTGGCAAATATATGATACCCGGCTCACTTTGGCACGACGATACGAAATGTGCACCCAATAAGATAGCAAAGGTGTTCACCGCGCCGAAGACAGGCAAAATGCGCATCAGCACTGTTGAGGGGAAACTTTTATTAAACAAGCTATCGTGGGAGCATACTACTTTGGCGTGGATGGTTATGAAGGATGACGGGACTGTGTTATGGAAAAAAGAAGCCACTGACAGAACAGTGGGAGCAACCTATGACACGATACCGTTCGGCGAGCTGTTTGTTGGGGTGACGGCGGGCGAAAGAATTTATTTTATCCTTCAGCCGAGGCAGGATGTTCAGCGTGCGGAGCTGGCCTGTATATGGGATCCGGTAATTGCATATGCAAAAGAGGTTACGGATACAGACAGCTTTTTGTCCTCAAAATACCTTGATCCCGAGGTGGTTTATGATGAACACAATCCGTGGGCATTTGAAAGCAAATACAGCGATGACGGTAACTGGGTCAGAACTAGTATTACCATGGAAACGGAGACAAAAGTTGAGGGATATGAGCTGTTTCCAACAATGCCGGACGGAGTAAAACCGACAACGGGCTATATTGCCTCGGGCAGGATTGACGGCGACGGCGGATGGGGAGTACAGGGCAGAAATGCCGCTGTCAACGGCAAATATATGATTCCGGGGTTTATTTATACGGATAAAGTTAACGAGTGCGCGGACAATCCGATAGCGAAGGTGTTTACTGCGCCGAAAGACGGAGCGGTGAAAATTTCCGCTGCGGCGACGTTGGACGGGGCAGACGGCAAGCTTATCACGTATGGGAAGCTTGGCGATAATGCGGTTGGAAAACAGAATACGTATTCCTTAATGCTGGGAAGCGATACCCTTTGGTCGGCGGATTATGACACAACGGTACATGAAACAGATTACGACAGCATCCAGTTTGATGCCGTGTACACAACCGTGAAAGCCGGCGACAAGCTTTATTTTATTTACGACCCGGCGCAATTTGCCCTGAGAGACAGGTCGGCGCTGATGTGGGATCCGACAATTTCCTATGCGAAAGAGATAATAGATACAGGCAGTTATTTGTCCTCTGAATATCTTGACCCGGATATGGTTTTTGCCGGAACTAACCCGTGGTCTGTGGAATCCACAAATAATGCAGCGGGTGTATGGGAACCTGTGGCGGGTACGACAATGACGCCGGGTACCGACGCCGAGTTTCATCTGTTTCCGGAGATGCCCGATGGTGTAACGCCTATTACCGGTTACATATCCACAGGTAATTACAGTGGAAATTGGGGCAATGAAGGCGTGAATGCAGCAGTTAACGGAAAATATATGATAGCCGGGGCCTTTTGGACAAGCGGCGATGATAGTAAAAAAGCGGTAGATGTAAAAATTGCCAAGGTGTTTACGGTCCCTGAGGATGGAATTATCAGAATCGACGCTGCTGCAGTGATGGGAAATGAAACCGAGGGGGTTATTATACCTTCAAAAGTAGATGAAGCATGGGAAAATGAAATCGCATGGTCGGTTGAAAAAAACAAAAAGGAATTATGGAGAGAAACGGGAGAGGCAAGACGCCTTGGACAGTCCTCTTATGATTCTATTCGCTTTCCTTCATTATATGAAAAGGTGTATGCCGGCGAAAAAATTTATTTTGTGCTTTCACCGCGCAAATGGTCGGTGCGTGACGGACAGTCGTGCATGTGGGATCCGCGCGTGACATATATTGGCAAAGAGATTCGTGTTGACGATAGTAGCCGTGACAAAGCGGACATGAAATATCCGATTGATCATCAATTTGAATTAACGCTCACCGGAGCGCCGCTGGCATCGATTTCCGCTTCCAATATTACAATATTGGGAGGCGACGGAAGAGCAAAAGCGGCAGACGTAGTCAGCAATGGCGATACATTAACATTCAAAGTGGACGGCTTGCAGGAAGATATGGATTATAAGCTCTGTGTAAATGATATTGCCTGCGCCCCAAAACTTGAAGGCGAGTTTGTTTATGCAAATATTGATTTCCCGTTTTCTACTGCGGAGGCGTGCAGCCTGCAATCGGGGATATTTGTGGAAAACGGGTTGCACATGGGTGAAAACAAGGTTTGTGCATCAGTGGTATGTTCGGATCGTACAAAAATTGCAAACGGGGATACCTTTATTATGATTGCGGCGGTTATGAACAGCGACGGCAGCGTTCATAAGGTGTATACAAGCGGGGCAAGCATGAATAGCAGAATAACCGATATTTCATGTAATGTTACTGTTGCGGAGGGGCAATGGATAAGAGCCTGGGTAGCTGAGTCTCTGAATCATATCAAGCCGTTCGGAACAATAGCGGACATAGTCCGTTAAAAATCAGGTTGTGTAAATGCAAAACGGCGCAAGCGGAAAGGAGAAAAAACAATGAAATTAAAACGCAGCATATGTTTAGCTTTAACGGCGGTTTTCTCTGTAACGTGTACGATTTCTGTCTTTGCCAAAGATTTAAGTAAGGATAAGAACGGCGATGGATATGTTACATATATTGAGAGCCTGGAATTTCCGGATAGAAATACGAAGGTTGCGGACACGGTAACGAATGCTGATATATCTTTCACGGTGAACGGTCAATTGCGTGAGTTTAAGAACCGACCTTATATAAAAGACGGAGAAATTATGGTTCCCGCAAAGGAATTATATGAATATTTCAATGTGTTTCTGGGGTGGGAGGAAGATATCTATATGCTCCCTGCAGGCACGGACGCATATGTTGGAGAAATCAACGGGGTTTCGGTGGCTATTATTCCCGACAGCGATGTTGCCTGGTATGATGATGTGCCGCTGGAGCTTACAACGCCGACGGTCGGAGTGGAAAATGACGTTTATGTGCCGCTATATTTTGTGCAGTATATGTACGGTATCGATATGAAAATAAACGGCGGCGCTGTAACGATAAATTTAACCTCAACACAGCCAGAACGTCCCCGGATTGTCAAGCCGTTTGACGAGTCAGCGCTGGCAGATGTGGAAAGCGAGCTTGTTATTGATTTAGATACCATGCTTGCGCATATGCCCCAAGATACGGATGGTGTAAAATATAATATTATTGAGTCGGACGATGAAAGATTCGATAAGGTCTTGCAGATGACAAATGTCAATGTCCCTACTTACTTCTATGAGAATGAGGGGGGCTGGGATGGGCTTTCCGATTTTGATCAAGGCGATGTACTGGTGATGGAAATTTGGGTAAGGTCGCCTGAGGCTATGCGCGACGAGGGTTCTGTTCCCTTAACAGCGCAGATACAAATAAATGGGCATTGGTACGAGAGGGTTGTCGGCAATGAATTTCAGGTTGGACCGGAATGGCAGCGTTTTGTATTTGTTGGTATGAGTCCGTTTGATTGCGAAGTAAATCCTGTCAATACATGGGGATATAGTTTTCATCTCAAGGTGGGATATAGGAAAAATACTACCTATGAAATAGGTGGTCTAAAGGTAACAAACTATAAAAAGAACATTACGCCTGAAGAAACGGGCATTAGCAGGGGCGAACTGGTTGAGGTGAAGCATCCGCTGGAGACCCGGGGGCTTAATGATGATCATATTTGGCGTGAAGAAGCTTTGCGCCGCATAGAGAAATACAGAAAAGCACCTGCAACCGTAAAGGTTATAGACGAAAACGGTCAGCCGGTTTCCGACGCTGATGTAAAGCTGGATATGACCGAGCATGAATTTATGATAGGATGGGAAGCGCAAGACCATTCGGAGAGAGAACCGATCGTGATAAGAGAAAGAGAGGATCAGGAAAAACAAGGTTTTAATACGATTACTCCTAATGCCAGCTTAGGTCAGCCGTGGACTGAGCAAAATATAGTGGATGCACTTGTTGCGGCTGAATGGGCTCGCGAAACGAACACTCGGATGAGAGGGCATGCTTTTATCTATGACCTTTATGATTCTATCGGACACAGCACTTATGCTCCGAGTGTTTATGGCAACGGATCGCCGCTTAAAATCGGCAATGGTATGAGTTATGAGGATACGTTTAAGATATATATGTCGGGTATCAGCGGAAGGGTTGTCGCTATGAACGATTATGTGGACGAATGGAATGCAATCAACGAAACGAAGGATGGACATACCCCGCTGGTAGATAACTATGGATATGAAATCATACAGGATTTGTTTGAGTGCGCAAGGCTGATGGTAAAGCCGGAAGCACGGTTGTATTATATGGACGCCACTATGGCCGGCTCCAGCCAGAAAGACCCCGACAGCGGAGTGAATGTAACCGAAAAAAATATCAGGTGGAATAATCGTGAATCAATGGATCTCATATCGTTTGAGGGCTTTAAGATGGACGGCATGGCAGGCCAATGTCATATAGTGGGAAAAGCGGATGGGCAGAACCGGCCGAATCCCGTGGATTATTACCGTCAGATGGAGGTATACTCAGATCGGCATGATTATTATTCCGTAACGGAATATGATTTTGTCGATTCACAGATAGACACGAACACCAATACTGATTTGGAAAACAAGCTTATCGGATTGTATATCAGAGACTGGTTTATTGCTACTTTTTCCAATCCCAAGAGCACCTGCTTTGCCGTATGGGAGTCGGGAAGCGACGAATGGCATTGGCGCGGCTGGGGGCCGTTTACGGATAAGTATTTTCAGGATAAGCCGGAAAATCTGAAAACTTGGCAGGATATGCTGTTTAAGGATTTTGCCTCTCATACAACCGGAACGACTGCGGAGGACGGTTCTTATACAGAGCGTGTGTTCCGGGGTGATTATGACGTTGAAGTTACAGTAGACGGTAAAACCGCGAAAACCACGTTAAAGGTTACGGAGAATGGTGATAATACTGTTACAGCGGTTGTAAAGGCAGACGGTATTGAACTGAATACTTCCGAAAAAGTTACCACCGTTGCGGACAGAACCGAGCATATAGATACTGATTGGTTTGTGAACAATTACAGAAATATGCAGCAGGAATATTTGAAGTATGCGGAATCCGAACTGGTAAAGGCAACTACGGAATCCGGCAAGGATGTAAACTATCTGCTTAATAAAGACAATAAGGTGCAATGGGTATCATCGGCGGATGACAGCTATGTAACTTTTGAATTGAAACAGCCGCTTGAAAAAGGATACGTGGTTTTAAAGTGGCCCGAAGACAGACCGGCAATTTATCAGATAGACGGTTCTTTAGACGGCGAGAACTGGGAAAAGATAGGCGTGAGCGAATCAAGCGAACGGGATATACTGCCATTTTATGAAAAGAATTATAAATATATCAGGTTAAGTAATATGAGCAGTCAGCCCATGGCGCCAAACAGTGTTGCGGTTTATCAGGCTCGTTACTTTGCAAAAACGCAATAAGATGGGAGAAATGATAAATGAAAATGAAGTTTTTAACAGGTTTGATTGTTGCATTGCTCAGTGTGTGTTTATTATCCGGAACTGCATTGGCAAGAACAGATATCTATACAAAATATGAGGATGACGGAAGCGTGACAGTTCATATAAAATCAGACGGTAAAGCTGCGGAATATGCAACCGTGGTAACATTTCCGGGAACGACAATCAAAGATATAACGGAAACAACTCCGTGGAAAGTACTGCCCATACAGGCTGAAAATGGCGGGTCTGTCGTAGTCACAACAGAGAATATAGGCATACCTGATGTAAACGGTGTTTTTTCGGTATATGTCGGCGGCGGAGAATTGAAAGAAAATGCGGTTACGCATTTTGCTGCGGGCGCTGACAGCGCCGTTGTTACAACGGCATTAGACGCTTTAAATAAAGCGTCTAATGGAAATGCTGTTGTATCGGTTATAGCCAACGAAAATTACAATCATGTCGTATGGTGCATTGATGCAAACAGAATGCAGGATAAAGACATAAAAAATGCTTTCGCAGGTTTAAAAAGGGAAATATATGATAAAGGGTATGCCAACAGTAATGATGTGGAAGAATGTTTCAGAAAAGCCTGCGCTTTGTCTGACTTTGCACAAGCGTCCAAAGGCGAATTAAAAGAGCTTGTGACATGGTACAAAGACGAGATGCTTCTGGATTTGAATGAAACAGCGGGACTTGGTCATATTCTTGATGGTAAAGAAAGTATTGAAGAGGCGTTTTATAATTTAAAAAGCGATATGGATTCGAATCCTATTACAACGATAGCGGAATTAAAAACGGTTCTTCGCAGAAGTGAAGCGCTTGGTATGCTGAATGATGCGGAAAGATCAGAATTACCGGATATATGGAATACATATGGTATTGCATTGGGATTAAAAGATGCAAACGGAAGCTATGTCAATCCTAATTTTACATCTGTGAATGCTTATGAGCTTGCAAAATTTGTAGTAAGAAACGATAACAAAGCGGATTTTAGGAGTCTGCAGGAGGTAAAGACCACGTTTGACGAAGCAATTAATACCCTTATGACTCCAAATAAACCGAACAATGTTCCAAACAACGGCGGTGGAGGGGGAAGCAGAGGTCTCGGCAGAGAGCCTGGAGCAATAGTGGGTGATACAAATCTTGTTTCATCAACATTAGATCCAGGAACTGCAGCCGGAACCAAAACAGAAGCGGTATCGGAGTTTTTTACTGACCTTCCAATCAGTCACTGGGCATGCCGTCAGATTGAATATGCCGCAAAAAAGGGTATCATAAGCGGCGATGGGGATGGTACATGCCGTCCGGATGATGGTGTTACAAGGGCGGAGTTTATTCAAATGATAGTAAATTCATTTGATTTGGAACGCCCAGCAACCGGGAGCCCGAAGATTGACTTTTTGGAGCATAATGACACAAAAGGCGCCCCCGAAGGAAAAACATTTACGGATGTTGCAAAAGATGACTGGTACTTTACCGCGGTGGATTGGGGCAGCAGAGCAGGTGTAATAAATGGTTATGAAGACGGAAGATTTGGCGTATCGGAAAGTATTACGCGTCAGGACGCTGCCGTAATTTTAGCAAGGGTGAAAGAGGCTTGCTCGATTGTGATTAATAAAAAGGTGAGCGCCGTTGAATTTACTGATGTATCAGATATCGCTCAATATGCGGTTGATGCAGTAAAAGAACTTCAGCAATACAATGTAATAAATGGTTATGAAGACGGAACATTTCAGCCGACAGGAAATATAACAAGAGCGGAAGCGGTAAAATTAATATATACAATGCTTCGTTTATCAGATAGTCTATAAAGGGAGGGTGAAGTATGAAAAAAATGATAGCTATTATCTTGACCATGATAATAATGGTCGGTATGGCAACCGTCCCCGGAGTGGCTATAACAGGCGATTCTGATACGGAGCTTGATTCACGTGTGGAAGTTCTTTTGGAATTGGGGATTTTTGACAGTTTTGTTGGTACAGCAGATGTAACAAGATATACTGTCAGAGAAACTTTGAATAGAATTATGGGTGATGATGTCGCTGCAACAAAGTTTTTCGGAGAAACGTATATGGATGGTCATCTGACGGTAGATAATGTAGTGGCGATATTACTCGACGTCCTCGGCTACACGGAATATGTCGAACTGGTATGGGAGAGTTACAATGCGTCTTCAAGGCTAATAGTGGCGCAGCAGATTAAGCTGATAAAAAGCAGCATAAAGACAGATGAGCAGTTGACTATGGATTTATATGCCCAGCTACTTTGGAATGCACTGTTTGAAGTAAATACGCTTGATGTAACGATGATATCCGGTAGTAATGTCAAATATCAGGAGGGCGACACATTAGGAGAAAAACGTCTCAATTTGCAGTGTATATCAGGTATTGTTGAAGGTGTGTGCGATACAAATATAAAAAGAGGAATATCTTCAGGGAAATCTATCATCATAAATGGTGTTCAATATAAGTATCAAACTATACATCCGGAAAAATATATAGGAAGATATGTACAGTGTTTTGTAAATAAGGATTCGGATGAGGTCAAGGCAGTGCGGATTATGGAGTCTAAAAACGAGGTGTGGACCATTTCGGCAGAAGATATCATAGCTGAAAAAACTACGTTGACCAATTTGTACTATATTGATGAAAGGCAGCGTCAAAGGACAATTGCGCTCGATGATGTTGACGTCATATACAATGGTTTGCTGTTTGAAACTATTACAGATGCGACTTTAATACAGACTGATGGCATTTACACATTGATTGATAATGATAAAGACGGTAAAGCTGAAATTATACTGTTAGACGTGTATCTTCCTCAAAGAGTGGAAATTGTCAGTAAAGGAACAAATGCTACCTATCTTACGAGTGCAACGGGAGAATTTTATGACTTTAAGGAATATTACAAGGATGGCAGATGCATAGAAGACGCTAATGGGAAGACAGTTGACTGGATTGAGATTTCCAAAAACGATGTTTTACTGATACGCAGAGGGGCTTTACCGGGCGCTGTGAATACAGGAGCCGCTGTGACTGATATGAATCGAGTGATTTGGTCTATGGATAAAGTGAACGGCGAATTGCGGACAATAGACAGCGAAAGCAAAATATTGGGCATAGATGAACAAGAGTATAAGTTAACGCCGTTTTTGTTTAACGACAAAGAAAGATTAAAAAAAGTAAAACCCGGAGATGATGTTACCTGCTTTATGGACGCATTTGGGCGAATTGCAGATATAAGCGTATATAACAGCCAAGACAAGGTTGCCGCAGTACTTGAGCTATATGAAGGCAAAGGTCTGGAGATGCCAGCATTAAAATGTCTGACGGAAGACAACAAGATTGAATATCTCAGATTTAAAAGCAAGATTGTTTTGGATGGTCAAAAAATAGACGCCAAACAGGTGTTGTCCTCTACCTATGAATCTATGTTTTATACAGGTGGTGCAATAAAGGAACAGTTGGTTAAACTAAAACTCAATTCTAAAAATGAGATTACTGCATTGACAACCGCGGACGGCATAGAGGGCGATGATTTTAACAGATTGCCAATAAATGCCAGCTATTATGATGCCGGAGATGGTACGAGGATACTTAATGGAAAGTACATCGCCGATTTGCAAACGGTAGTTTTTGATGTGTGGAGAGATGAAGATTCCTTTTGCAATGCAAGTGTAAAAGGCACGATAGGCTACGGAGATTCCGGCAAATATACGTTGTATTGCATTGACGAAGAAACCAATAGAGTCGGGTATGTCCTGAATACATACAAGAAAGTTGCTGAAAGAAATAATTTTGACGTATGGGGCTTAAACAATGCATATTTAGTTGTAGGAAGTGGTGTGAAGATAGATACCAGAACAGGAGATACCGTAAAATTTCTTCGCTGCTGGAACGGGGACAGAGAGGTTGAGATGATTAGCAGGGATCAAGACTTGCAAACGACCGGTCACACGTCAAACAGTCTTGCCTATTTAACCGCCAATGCCAATAAGGGAACGAACCATCTTTATTCCGCCCTATACAATCAAGTTGGCTGGAACGGGGGCGGATGGAAAACTCGTAAGTTTGTGGATTTAGAACCGGGAACTGTTATCAGTGTAAACATATTTGACGGATATGTTGCTGCGTTTGATATTTGCTTTGCTCCGGATCGTTTAAAGGAGGACATAAAAAATGGAACATGGAACACATTGCCGTTTGAGGGATGTCCGAATTATAACAATAACAACACTTACTATGGAATAAGCGCAACTTCTTTTTACCATGAATTGCTATATGCATACGGAGAAGTGCAGCGCGTTTCTTCTTATGGACCTGTCGTTAATAATCATTTGCCTACAGATGCAGAAATAAAGGCAGTATTACCTGATGGTGTGGAATTGACAGATGAAAGTGTACGGCAAATGATGAATGGTCAGAGTGAATATTCAATTTTCCCTGTTGTAAGCTGGGAACGTTTATATTGGATGGACGCATCAACGAAGGTTTGGTTCTTCGACCTTGAAAGACAGAAAATGATTTCCGGAGACCTTGGTGATTTGTGTCCGGGAGACCGCGTATTTGTGCGGCGGCAACAGGGAAATACACTCATGATTGTTTATAGATAGCATAAAAAGTAAGCGGCGTTTCTCATCCTTTTGAGAAATGTATGTCGGTATTAACTCAAAAGGATGGGATTACCGCGGAACTGCATTCATATATGTTAAGTTACTGATTCGCTGCGGAAGGGGAGAAAATAATGAATCAATTAAAAAAAACGATTGATACTAAAGAAGGTGTGAGCCGTCCTAAGAATTGGCTGAAAAGAAACAAAGCGCAGTTTGAGATTTTAGGTATGAGTCTCCCTGGAGCAATATTGCTGCTGCTGTTCTGTTATTTGCCTATGTTCGGAATCATTCTTGCATTTAAGGATTATAGTCCGAGGGATGGAATTTTAGGCAGCGCTTGGGCGGGATTGTCTAATTTTTCATATTTGTTTAAATCGAACGATATTTTTATTGTTTTGAGAAATACAATAGGATACAACTTAGTGTTTATTTTATTGGGAAGTGTTCTGAATGTAAGCTTAGCGCTGGCAGTTACATCGGTAAGGCAAAAAATGGCTTCTAAGTTTTATCAAACCGTATATATTATGCCATATTTCCTGTCATGGGTCATTATAAGTTATTTAGGGCTTGCACTCATGAATGTAAGCAATGGCTTTTTCAATCAAAGCCTTCTGCCCGCAATGGGGCTGAATCCAATCGATTGGTATACAAATCCTAAGCCGTGGCCGTTCATTTTGACGTTTGCAAATTTTTGGAAATGGACAGGATACTCCTCTATTATATATATTGCTGCAATCGCCGGTATAGATCCAACTTATTATGAGGCGGCGACGATAGACGGCGCTACAGGCTGGCAGAAAATTTGGCATATTACATTACCTAATCTGCGAACAATATTCTGTATCAGCCTGATAACACAAGTCGGCGGAATACTTGGCGGTGATATGGGGCTGTTTTATCAGCTGCCGCTGGATTCCGGAGCGCTTGCTGATGTTACGACAACCATACCGGTTTATGTATTTAAGAATCTGACAAAAGGTTCGGCGTCAAGTCTCGGCATTTCATCGGCTACTGCGTTTATTCAATCGGTGGTGGGCTGTATACTTGTTATAACGGTCAATAAAGTTGTTGATAAAATCAGCAGCGGCGAGAGCGCGTTGTTTTAGGAGGGTGAGATATGACGGCAGGAAGGAAAATGAATCTAATTTTAAATATTATACTTTTGTTATTGGTTGCGTTATGTATATTTCCCGTTTTGCTTACTCTTATTATATCGTTTAGCAGCAGCGAATCAATAACGGAAGTGGGATATGCGTTGATTCCCAAATCGTGGAGTTTGGATGCATATAAGTATATATTTGCCGATCCGCTTGTGATAGGCAGAGCCTATGGCATTACGATTTTTAATGCTGTGGCAGGAACAGTTATAGGTATTTTTGTGGTTTCGCTGTATGCATATTCTTTGACAATAGAGCGCTATAAGTTCCGTAAGTTTTTCACTTACTTTATGCTTGTTACCATGCTGTTTAACGGAGGAATGGTGGCGTCATATATCGTAAATATTCAAGTTTTGCATTTGGGAAATACGATATGGATTATGATTTTGCCGTTATTATTTAATGCATGGAATGTAGTTATTATGAGAACATTTATACAAACATCCGTGCCGAAAGCGGTGATAGAATCTGCAAAGATAGATGGTGCAACCGAATGGAGAGTGTTTTTCAAAATAGTTATGCCGATGTCTGTCCCGGGCATTGCAAGCGTTTCATTCTTTATTCTGCTTGCGATATGGAATGACTGGAATCTACCGTTGCTATATATAACGAATGATAAGCTGTATAATCTTCAGTTTCTGCTTCAAAGAATCATGAAAAGTATAGAGATTATTAAAAATAATCCTGAATATGCGCAAGCAGCTAAAACTATGACGGCTATCCCTACCGAAAGCGCAAGAATGGCGCTTTGCTTTGTAGCATTGGGACCAATATTGATAGCGTATCCCTTTTTTCAAAAATATTTTATTCAGGGCATTACCGTTGGTTCTGTAAAGGGATAATACTTTGAGTTTCAGTCGTTGGTGGTGCGGCTGTTTAAAATACAATTACTCTATTTTAGAAAGGATTTGTTGTAAAATGAGAAAAAGGCTTTTGGGATTGGTAATTACGGCGGTTTTGAGTGTGAGTATGCTGGCAGGTTGCAGCGGTAACGGAACAGTAGCAAAACTTGAGGATCCAAACGAGTATCCAAAAGACACGTATGAAATACAGTGGTATTTACCCATTGAGAACACCCCTTCGGATTTGGAGAGCGTTGAGGCAGAGCTTAATAAGTATTTGACAGAGAAAATCAATGCTACAGTGAATATCAATTGTATGGCCAGCGGTCAGTACAAAGAAAAGCTGGGTATGATGATTAACACGGGCGAATATTTTGATATGTGTTTTGTTGCTACATGGATGCTTGACTATGTAAACAATGCAAGAAAGAATGTATTTTTTGATTTAACAGATCATCTGGATACCTATCTTAAGGATGCAACAGAGGCGATAGGCAAAGAAAATCTTGAGATGCAGAGAGTGGACGGGAGATTAAAAGCGCTGCCGGTATATAAAGAGATGGCGAGCCAATACGGTTGGGTATACAGAAAGGATATTGCGGATAAATACGGCATAGATATGAGTCAGTATAAGACCTTTGAAGAATTTATGCCTGTAGCTGAAATGCTCAAAGAAAAGGAAAAAAGCATTGAGTATGTTGTTGATTGGAGTAATTTGGGTACTCCGTACAATCTGTATGGTCTTATATACAACATTGATCCTTCGGGAACATTTGAGCCTAATAAGGTTATTAATTTCTATAAGACCGATGAATTTAAGCAGGTAATAACCATTGCGCGTGAATACTATCAAAAGGGACTTGTAAGACCGGATGTTTTAACCGCAACAGATGATATTGCAAAGATGGATGCGGGAAAGACGTTTGCAATGTATAATTTAGTTAAACCCGGAAAGGCAAAAGAAATGTTCCCGAACAGTCAATATGATTTTGCGGAAGTCGGTACGGCAAATATCTATTTAGATCATATGGCAGGAGCACAGTCTATGCAGGCGATTTCAGCGACAAGTAAAAATCCTGCAAGAGTTATGAAATTTATGAATTTATTAAATTCAGACCCATATGTAAAGAATCTTGTTATTCACGGCATTGAAGGAAAGCATTATGAAAAGATTGACGATAAGACAATTAAGCAGATACCTAATTCGGGATACAGCCTGTATGATAATACATGGGCAATCGGTAATGTATTCTTAGACTATCTTAAAGATGACGAAAACCCGGATAAGCTTGAAATTCTTAAAACCTTGAATGCGAATGCAATTCACGCTCCTGTTCAGGGCTATGTTCCTTCAGAAATGGATAACAAAATGAAACAGATAGACCTTGACTGCAGCGCTGCGGTTGATAAGTATCGTAAGCAGCTTATAACAGGCGCTGTGGATACAGAGCCGACATATTCGGAGTTTATCAGTACGCTTGATAAGTGCGGTTATGATAAATATTTGGAATGGATTCAGAATGATTATGATGCGTATTTGAAAACAGTAGAGAATAAATAGTATTATATATTGTTTATAGCAGAGCTGCTGAGGTTTTACAGGTCAGCAGCTCTGTCCTTTTTCAAAAATATAGAGGATTAATAAAAAGGGGAAAATCATATGGGAAAATGTACGACAATCACAAACTATCCGCACATTCTGCACGGCGCGGATTACAATCCCGATCAGTGGATGGAGCATCCGGAGATTATAGAGGAAGATATGCGAATGATGAAACTTGCCGGTTGCAATGTTATGTCAATCGGTATTTTTGCATGGGCGACGCTGGAGCCGGAGGAGGGGAGATACGATTTTTCCTTCTTGGATTTCATAATGGATAAATTGAACGAAAATGGGATAAAGGCAATCCTCGCGACGCCGAGCGGAGCGCGTCCGGCGTGGATGGCGAAGAAATATCCGGAAGTTTTGCGGGTAAATGAAATGCGGCAGCGTAATCTTTTTGGAGCAAGGCATAATCATTGCTATACCTCGCCGGTATATCAGCAAAAAACAGCGGAGATAAACCGCCGTCTTGCCGAACGGTACAAAAATCATCCTGCCCTGCTGATGTGGCATATTTCAAATGAATATGGCGGAGAATGTCATTGCCCGCTCTGTCAGGCGGCGTTTCGCGAATGGCTGAAGGAAAAATACCACAATGATTTAGATGAATTAAACTATCAATGGTGGACAAAATTTTGGAGTCACACATATACCGATTGGGAGCAGATAGAATCTCCTTCGCCGATTGGTGAGATGAAGCTGCATGGATTGACGCTTGACTGGAAGCGTTTTGTTACATACCAAACAGGGAAATTTATTGAAAATGAGATTGCGCCCTTGCGGGAAATTACACCGGATGTTCCGGTGACCACAAACTTTATGAGATTTTTTGACGGTTTGGATTATTTTAAGCTGTGCAAATTGATAGATGTGGTATCGTGGGACAGTTATCCCGAGTGGCACCGAAGTGAGGGGTGTGTTGAAGCAGCGCAAACAACTGCGATTATGCACGATATGCACAGAAGCATGAAGGGACAGCCGTTTATGCTGATGGAAAGCACCCCCAGCCTTCCGAACTGGCACGAGATAAACAAGCTGAAACGCCCCGGAATGCATATACTGTCGTCTATACAGGCGGTAGCGCACGGCTCGGATACGGTGCAGTATTTTCAGTGGCGCAAAAGCAGGGGAAGCAGCGAGAAATTTCACGGCGCTGTTGTTGACCATTGCGGGCACGAAAACACGCGCGTATTTCGTGAGGTGGCGCAGCTCGGCGAGATTCTCGGTAAGCTTGATGAGGTTGCGGGTACATTTACCCCGGCTGAGGCGGCAATCATTTTTGATTGGGAAAATTGGTGGGCGCTGGACAGCGCAGAGTGTTTGGAACTGCACAACAAGCGTTATATTGAAGCAATACACCGGCATTACGCACCGTTTTGGGAAATGAGTGTCAATGTGGATGTGATTGATTCGGAGACGAATTTTTCAAAATATAAGCTGATAATAGCTCCGATGCTGTATATGGCAAAGCCGGGCGTTGAAGAAAAGATAGAAAGGTTTGTTGCCGGCGGTGGGACGTTTGTTTCAACATATTTCAGCGGAGTGGTAAACGAGAATGATTTGTGTTATCTTGGCGGAACGCCCTGTGGAAAGCTGAAAGAGGTATTCGGAATATGGGCGGAGGAGATCGATACTCTGTATCCTGAAGAGAATAATTCCGTGACCTTTAACGGGAAAGAATACACAGCCGAGCATTTTTGTGAACTGATACACGCGAATGAAGCCGAAACGCTTGGCAAATATGACAGCGATTTTTATAAGGGAATGTCTGCCGTTACAAAAAACACATACGGAAAAGGCGCGGCATATTACATTGCGTTTTGTGATGACGGCGCTTTTACAAAGGATTTTTATTCGAGGCTGATAAAGGATTTGAAGATTGGCAGAGCGCTGGAGGCAGACTTACCATATGGTGTGACAGCGCATGTACGCGAAGAGAACGGACAGCGGTTTGTGTTTGTGGGAAATTACAATGATGAGCCTGCGGAGCTGGAATTGGGAGATACAAAATATTTTGATGTAACGAATGGCAATGAAATTTTCGGCATGGTGCAGTTAGACGGCTACGGTGTGAAGATATTGAAGGCGGAATAACCGTATGTATTCTTTTTTTGATGCAGTATGGGAGCGAGGGTATTATGAACATTAAAAAATATATGGCGGTGAAAGGAGAAAAGCCACTGGATAGTATTGTTGTAAACGGCGGTTTTTGCGGAATATTCAGGAAAATTGCGTGTGTGGGGGACAGCTTATCCTCCGGAGAATTTGAATCGCATATGGGCGGCGTAACCGGATGGCATGATTATTTTGATTATTCGTGGGGGCAGTATCTGGCGAGAGATGCAGGCTGCACCGTATATAATTTTTCGAGGGGCGGAATGAGTGCAAAAGAGTATTGCAGCGGATTTGCGGCTGAAAATGATTTTTGGAATATCGAAAAACGCTGTCAGGCATATATCATTGCTTTGGGTGTAAACGATATGAACGAAGTTAAAAATAAGAATTACGAATTCGGCTCAATTGATGACATTGATTTTGATGATTGCAATCATAATGCGGAAACCTTTGTCGGCTATTACGCGAAAATTATTCAAAGGTATCAAAAAAATCAGCCCAAGGGAAAGTTCTTTTTGATGGCTATGCCCAATGAGCCTTCTCTTGAGGAAGAGATAAAAGCGTTATACGAAAAGCACAGAGAAATGTTATACAAGCTTGCAGAGGTTTTTGAAAATTGTTATGTAATAGATTTATATCAGTATGCACCGATATATGACGAAGAGTTTAAGGAAAACTTTTATCTTGCAGGGCACCTGAACGCGGCAGGATATCGTTTGACCGCATTGATGGTGGAATCGTATATCGACTATATTATAAGGCACAATCATGATGATTTCAGACAGATTGGATTTGTGGGAAAAGAGTTTTATAACGAAAACTATAAATGGTAGTTTTAAGTGAAATCGGACAATGTCAATTATAAAATTTTAAAATAACAAATTTCATTTGTACATTAAGGAAATTTTTATATAAGATACAAATACCAGCGGCAATGAAATTTTCGGGATAATACAATTAGATGGCTACGGAATGAAGATATTGAAATTGGAATAACCAACTATATGTATTGTTTGTTCTGATGTAGTGCTGGAATGAGGGTATTATGAACATTAAAAAATATATGGCGGCGAAAGAAGAAAAGCCGCTGGATAATATTGCTGCAAACGGCGGTTTTTGCCATGTGTTCAGAAAAATTGCGTATATAGTCGATAGTTTACCCTACGAGAATTTGAGTCACATATGGACGGTGTAACCGGTTGGTACGATCATTTTGATTGTTTCTGTTGGTAGCATCTGGCAAAGAATGCGGGCTGCATTGTATATGATTTTTCAAAAGGCAGAATGAGCGTAAAGGGATGCTGTAGCGGATTTGCGGCTGAAAACGACTTTTGGAATATCGAAAAACGCTGTCAGGATAGATTATTGTTTTGGGCATAAGCGATATGTATGAGATAAAAAATAACTTGCTTTGTATGAAACGAGTGTCGCAGTAAAATACGCCGAAAGCGCAAAACTGCTGTTTAGCATATTCGGATTTGCTCATTCAGTTTTGTTTTGTCGCGGTTCTTGTTCGCCCTCAGAAACATTGTATAATATATAATTTACAGCTGCGTCATGGGCTTCGTTTCATTTTGTGATTTAGAGCGTAGCGAGAATGAATTTAAGGAGAGGAACGATAATGCAAGGAACGACAGAAATGAATTTTATACCAAGAGCAGAACATCCCAATCCGCAATTCGAGCGGAAGAACTGGGCAAACTTAAACGGAGAATGGGAATTTGAAATTGATTACGGAAAAAGCGGAATAGAGCGGAAGTTCTATGAGCGGGACAGTTTAGACAGTAAAATCATTGTTCCGTTTTGTCCCGAAAGCGAGTTGTCGGGCGTCGGGCATAAGGATTTTATGGCGGCGGTATGGTATCGCAGAACCTTTCCTATAACCAAGCAGCAGTTGAGCGGACGCGTAATTCTGCACTTCGGTGCGGTGGATTATGAGGCGGTTGTATATGTCAACCAAAAAGAGGTCGGCAGACATTGCGGCGGTTACACCTCGTTTTCGTTTGATATTACCGATTTTGTCGCAGAGGGCGAAAATGTTCTTACCGTTTGCGCGATAGACGATGTACGCAATCCTTACCAGCCGCGCGGAAAGCAGTCGGAAATGTATTATTCGCATGAATGCGATTATACCCGCACAACCGGAATCTGGCAAACTGTTTGGCTGGAATACATACCCCAAAATTATATTAAAAATGTGTGGTTCTATCCCGATGCAGATAATTGTAAGGTGACGGTAAAAGCGGATTTGCAAGGCGGCGGAACCTTAGAGGTATTTACCGCTTATCAAGGGAAAGAAACGGGCAAAGCGTCTGTGATATCAAAAGGCGGAACGGTTTGGCTGGAACTTCCTTTGAGTGAAAAACATTTGTGGGAATGCGGCAACGGAAGATTGTATGACGTAACGCTGAATTTTGGAGAAGATGAAGTAAAAAGCTATTTCGGCTTGCGCAACATTCGGTTTGACGGCATGAAATTTTTGCTCAACGATAAGCCTGTATTCCAGCGGTTGGTATTGGATCAGGGGTTTTATCCCGATGGAATATATACGGCTCCTACGGAGGAGGCTTTGATTCGTGACATTGAGCTTTCGCTGGCGGCGGGCTTTAACGGCGCACGTCTGCATGAAAAGGTGTTTGAACCAAGATTTTTGTATCACTGCGACCGCATGGGATATATGGTTTGGGGCGAATATGCGAACTGGGGCTTTGACCATACGGACGCAGACGGATTGAGCGCATTTTTGAGTGAGTGGCGCGAGGCGATAACAAGAGACTTTAACCATCCGGCTGTTGTTTGTTGGAGTCCGTTTAATGAGACATGGGATTTGAACGGACGGCAACAGGATAACAGAGTTTTGGAGTCTGTCTATCGGGAAACAAAAGCATTGGACAGCACTCGCCCTTGCGTTGATACAAGCGGAAATTTTCATGTAGTTACCGACATTTTCGATGTACATACCTATATACAGGACGTGGAAGAGTTCAAAAAGATATTTTCTGATTTTGAAGCCGGAGAGGAACTGAAGGTGCAATGCCACGAGCGTCAAACGCATAAAGGGGAACCGATAAACATCAGTGAATACGGCGGTATACGCTGGGATGAGAGCGGTGTATCGGACGGTTGGGGTTACGGCGACGCGCCCAAGACAAAAGAGGAGTTTTTGTCAAGACTGAAAGGGCTGACAGATGTGATTTTGGACAGCAATAAGATATTCGGTTTTTGTTATACACAGCTTTATGATGTGGAACAGGAGGTTAACGGGCTGTACACCTACGAAAGAAAGCCTAAGTTTGAAAGCGCGGACTTGCATCATATTTTCAGCAGAAAAGCGAAAATAGAAGAATAACTCAAGGGATGCGTTTATGAAAATACAAGATATAATAACATAAAACGGTTATAACAAAGAAGACCGTGCGTACCATGGCAACATTTTCTTAACGGGCAACGGTGTGATTGGCATACGCGAGACACTCTGCGCGGCATCAGAACTGTGAGAGGATGCGCTTTTTGCGGAAAATTAAATTACAATCGAAAAAATAGGAAAGGCGATATTGTAATATGTATAAAACAAGATTGTGCTTGTCAACAAGCGAAGAATTTGGCATATCCGTGCCGGAACAGATAAAGCTGTTTCAAGAGACGGGGTTTGAAGCGTTTTTTACAATGTGGGATGAAAATGTAGCGGAATATCAAGCGTTGGCAAAGGATATTGGGATGATTTATCAATCCGTACATGCGCCGTTTTCGAATTCCGCAAAAATGTGGAGTGTCGGCGATGAAGCCGAAGCAGCCGTTAAGGAAATGCTGACTTGTGTGAAAGACTGTTCCAAACTGGATATTCCGTTGCTTGTAGTGCATCCGTATATCGGGTTTGATGAAGTTGAAAATCCGACAGAGGCAGGTGTGCAAAATTTCGGTATTGTAGTGGATGAAGCGAAAAAAGAGGACGTTAAAATAGCATTTGAAAATGTTGAGGGAGAGATGTATTTGAAAACGCTTATGGAGGCGTTCCAGGCTTGTGATAATGTAGGGTTTTGCTGGGACAGCGGCCATGAACAGTGCTACAACAGGGGTGAAGATATGCTTGCGTTGTACGGAAACAGGCTTATTGCAACGCATCTCAATGATAATTTGGGTGTGCGGGACTATGTCGGAAAAATTACTTGGATAGATGATTTGCATCTGCTTCCGGGCGATGGAATCATAAATTGGAACGACGCAGTTTCAAGACTGAACAAATGTGGATTTGATGGAATTTTAACTTTTGAACTTAATATGCGCAGCAAGCCTGGAAGAGTCGAAAATGATAAATACGAAAAGCTGTCGCTGAAAGAATACATATCTGAATGTTATGCTCGCGCATGTAAAATCGCGTCCATGAAGTGTGAAGCTCGTCGCTGATGTGCATTGAAAAATAAGTATTACGAGGTAGAGATGACTAAAATTATTGAAAAAAAACAGATTGTGCTGATGTATATTTTCGCATCGGCTGTCTATTTTATGAGCTACACAACACGAATAAACTACAACACTGTTTTGGTGGAAATATCGACTGCCGAGAGTATTTCGCGAAGTCTGCTTGCGCTACCTTTGACAGCGAGCTTTATTACATACGGCTTGGGTCAGATTATCAGTGGATGGCTGGGGGACAAGTTTGACGCATTCAAGCTGATTACGCTTGGTTTAGTGCTATCGGCGGTAATGAATTTCTTACTGCCGCTGTTTCCGAAGCCTTATATTATGGTTGCATTCTGGGCGGTGAACGGCTTTGCACAGGCGTTGATTTATCCGCCGCTGATGAAGATAACCTCGCATTATCTTTCAGAGCGACACTATGCCAAAGTTTGTCTGTTTGTCACAATCGGCAGCCATGCGGCAACGCTTTTAATGTATCTTGTGTCGCCTGTAATAATAACGATTGCAAGTTGGAAATTCGTGTTTTTCTCTTCCTTTGGCTGTGCGGTTGTGTTTCTCGTAATATGGCAGTTATATTCAAAAAACATTAAAAGAAAATATGGTATAACCGCCAAATCTTCGAAAAACTGTACAGCGACAGAAGAGACTGAAACCGTAACTCCAAAAGTATTATTTGTATCCTCGGGATTGGTAATTATTATGCTTGCGGTGATAATGCAGGGCTTTCTGCGTGATGGAATTGCGACATGGATGCCGGCCTATCTGTCGGATGTGTTTTCGCTCAGCAATGAGATTTCCATTCTGACAACGGTAATTCTGCCGATATTCAGCATATTTTCGGCATATGTTATTCTTGCCGTCCGCAATAAGCTGTGCCGCAACGAGTTAAAACTGGCAGGGGTAACATTTTTGGCTGCGGTTGCGGCAATTGTGTTGCTATTGATATTCAAAGCGAATATGCCGCTTTCGGTACTGTTTTTGGCTTTTACATCAGCGTGTTCGCATGCGATTAATTTTCTGCTGATTTGTCTTGTTCCGAAGAGATTTGAAAAGTATGGTAGATTTTCATTGGTGACGGGAATGATTAACTCTTGTACCTATGTGGGGGCGGCGATTTCAACCTACGGTTTTGCGGCGCTGTCCGAGAGCTGCGGCTGGAACGTGACGCTTGTATTGTGGGGCGTGATTGCGCTGACAGGCTTTGTATGCTGTTTTGCGGCGTTGAGACAGTGGAATAAGGTTTAAATATATCTTTTTCCAAAAGGGTATTTATCAATTAAGGGAAAACTTCATTTTCTTATTGGATTTAATAACATAGAAAGGATGACATAAAGCATGAAATACGGATATTTTGACGACAAAAACAGAGAGTATGTAATTACAACCCCGAAAACGCCCCTGCCGTGGATAAACTATCTCGGTACTAACGGATTTTTTTCGCTTATCTCCAACACATCCGGCGGATACTGCTTCTACAAGGACGCAAAGCACCGTCGGATTCTCAGATACAGATATAATAATGTACCTGCCGACAACGGCGGACGCTATTTTTATATCAATGATAACGGGGATTGCTGGACACATTCCTTTATGCCTATGAAAAAGGAATTGGGCAGTTATGAATGCAGACACGGAATGGGTTATACAAAAATCACGGGCGAGAGAAATGGTCTTGAGATCAGTCAGACCTCTTTCGTACCCGTAAGCGACAACTGCGAAATCCACCGCATTAAGCTCACCAACAACACTTCTGAAAAAAAAGAAATAAAGCTGTTCTCCTTTATCGAATTTTGTTTGTGGAATGCTCAGGATGATATGCTGAACTATCAGCGCAACCTCAGCACCGGCGAGGTGGAAATTGACGGCAGCACAATCTATCATAAGACGGAATACCGTGAGAGAAGGAATCATTATGCCTTCTATTCCGTTAATGCGGAATTTTCCGGCTTTGATACGGATCGTGATACGTTTCTAGGCGCATTTAACGGCTTTGACACTCCGGACTCTGTGATGAACGGGAAAAGCGGAAACTCCGTTGCTTCGGGGTGGTATCCTGTTGCATCGCATCAGCTTGACTGTGCGCTTTTGCCAGGTGAATCACGCGAATATATATTCGTGCTCGGATATATTGAAAATGAAAAGGACAAAAAATTTGATAGTTTGAATGTTATCAACAAAACTAAGGCGAAAGAGATGCAGGACAGATACAGCACCTCAAAGCAGTGCGACGACGCAATGAGCGAGCTAAAAGCGTACTGGGACGAGCTTTTGTCCGTTTATACAATTCAATCTAACGATGAAAAGCTGGACAGAATGGTGAATATCTGGAATCCGTATCAGTGTATGGTTACATTTAATATGTCAAGAAGTGCATCGTATTATGAGTCAGGCATTGGCAGGGGGATGGGATTCAGGGACTCAAATCAGGATTTACTCGGTTTTGTTCATCAGATACCGGAGCGGGCAAGAGAAAGAATTATCGATATCGCTTCTACTCAATTTGAAGACGGAAGTGCCTATCATCAGTATCAGCCCTTAACAAAACAGGGCAACAATGAAATCGGCGGCGGCTTTAACGACGATCCTCTTTGGCTCATTCTCGGGACGATTGCTTACATAAAGGAAACCGGCAATTATGCTATATTGAATGAGCAGGTTCCGTTTGACTGCAACACAGACAATACCGATACGCTCTTAGAGCACCTTAATCGCTCGTTTGACCATGTTGTAAACAATCTTGGACCTCACGGACTTCCACTGATAGGACGCGCAGACTGGAACGACTGCTTAAATCTCAACTGCTTCTCCGAAACACCGGACGAATCGTTCCAGACTTATGGAAGCGCAGAGGGCAAGATTGCCGAATCGGTAATGATTGTGGGCATGTTTGTCTATATCGGCAAGGAATTTGCAAGGCTTTATAAGGTGTTGGGGAACACGGAAATGGAAAGATATGTTTCGTCGGAAGTTGAAAAAATGACCGAAAGTGTGTTAAAGTACGGTTATGACGGCGAATGGTTTATAAGGGCGTATGACGCGTTCGGAAACAAAGTAGGCTCAAGGGAATGTGAGGAGGGTAAAATTTTTATCGAATCGAACGGCTTTTGTACAATGGCAGGTATAGGTAAGGCTGACGGACGGGCACAAAAGGCGCTTGACAGCGTGGAGAAATACTTAGAGTGCGATTGGGGAATTGTACTCAACTATCCGCCTTACTCTCGGTATCATACCGAGCTGGGCGAGATAACATCGTATCCTCAGGGATATAAAGAAAATGCGGGTGTCTTTTGCCACAACAATCCGTGGATTATAATAGGCGAAACCGTCATGGGAAACGCCGAAAGAGCCTTTAGCTTATACAAAAAGATTACCCCGGCTTACATTGAGGACATCAGCGATATTCACAGAACGGAACCGTATGTCTATTCACAGATGATAGCGGGGCGCGATGCGGTAAGAGCGGGTGAGGCAAAGAACTCATGGCTTACGGGAACTGCCGCGTGGAATTATTACGCGGTTTCACAGTATCTTTTGGGAATTAAGCCCGATTTCGAAGGTTTGGTAATATCGCCGTGTATTTCAGCGGAAATATCCGATATTAAAATAATAAGAAAGTTCAGAGGGACAATATATAACATTCATATTAAAAATATTGGTAATCAGAATATCAGCATTAAAGCAGACAATGGTGTTGTAGACGGAAACACAGTGGTATCCAACGCAGAGGTTTGCAACGTAGAGGTTTTGCTGTAGTATTGTCAGCCATGGACGGCATACATGCATTTATAGCATATATGAAATGGAAAACGATATCATGGCTTTTGAAGAGGAACTTTAAAAATTATTAAATTTATATGGGGGGATTTTTAAATGATTAAATGGCTTGACAGCGCAGTATTTTATGAGATTTATCCACAGTCGTTTAACGACACAAACGGGGACGGTATAGGTGATTTGCAGGGAATAATAGAAAAGCTGGACTATGTCAAAGCGCTTGGCTGTAATGCAATCTGGCTTAATCCCTGTTTTCTTTCGCCGTTTAACGATGCGGGTTATGATGTGACAGATTTTTATTCTGTCGCACCGCGGTACGGAACAAATGAGGATTTAAAGAAGCTGTTTGACGAAGTTCATAAAAGGGACATGCATATACTTTTAGACTTGATTCCGGGGCATACCTCTATTGAGCACAAATGGTTTAAAGAGTCATCTAAAGACGAGAAAAACAAATATACAGACAGATATGTATGGACGGACAGCGCATGGAAATCGCCGGAAAATGTAGAGAGCATAAATGGCTGTATAAGGGGTATGTTTGAGCGTGACGGCTGCTGTGCAATTAATTATTATTCCTGTCAGCCTGCGCTGAATTATGGTTTCTATCATGTGACCGAGCCTTGGCAGCATAGCTGCGATTCATTTGCAGCAAGGGAGACGCTTGAAGAATTAAAAAGCATTATGCGTTTTTGGCTTGGTATGGGGTGTGACGGTTTTCGTGTGGATATGGCGGCTTCGCTTGTTAAGAATGACCCTGAAAGTGTTGGCACAATCGCGCTTTGGCAGAATGTACGTGAATTTCTCGAAAAAGAATTTCCAAATGCTGCAATGGTTTCTGAGTGGGGAGAGCCTGATAAGGCTTTGATGGGCGGTTTTCACATGGACTTTTTGCTCCACTTCGGTTCGTCGCATTATAACGATTTGTTCAGATGCGAAGAACCGTTCTTTTCAAGCCGTGGCAAGGGAGATGTTTCGGAATTTGTGACTAAATATCTTGAAACTTACGCAAAGGCAGGAGAAGAGGGATTGATTTGTATACCTTCGGGCAATCACGATATGGACAGACTTGCGAGAAGATTGAGCGACGACGAACTGAAAATAGCGTTTGCATTTCTTTTGTCAATGCCGGGCGCTCCGTTTATCTATTATGGCGATGAAATAGGGATGAGATATATTGAAAATACTAAATCGGTTGAAGGCGGGTATAACCGCACAGGTTCACGGTCGCCTATGCAGTGGGATAGTACAATCAATGCGGGATTCAGCAGCGCACCGAAGGAAAATCTTTACATAAAACAGGACGACGACATAAATCGTCCTACGGTTGCAGGACAACTCGCAGACAAGAATTCGTTATTGAATGAGGTTAAAAAATTGATTGAAATTCGTCAGTCGGAACCTGCGCTTCAAAGCAGAGGCGAAATTGAATTTGTGTATGCAGAGAAAAATATGTATCCACTTGCATATATAAGACATAGTGACAATGACAAAATTTTAATAGTCATTAATCCGTCAAAAAATAGAGCAGAGTTTGAGTGCGGTTATACGATAGGAGAAACGATTTATAGTTTGGGTGAGCCTGCGGTTTGCAAAAATGGGAAATTAACTGCTATAGGACGGTCGGCTGGATTTTACAGGATAAAATAATAGGAGCAGGTACAGAAAAATTATAGCTAATAATATAAAGATATCCAAGAAAGGCGGGCGAAGTAGTGGATAGCATGGAGTCATCATTTAGAAAAGAACAAATATGGAATATCAGCACAAGAACAAAGTCGGTAGCTGTGATGTTAGCCTTTCTTTTGAACGGATAGAGATAGACTACGTTGTAGTTGAGGGGATTAAGCAATAAAAAGTAAGGCATAGCACAAGCTGAATAAAGCGTCACGGTTTCGACCGCGGCGCTTTTTTGCGTCTTTTCGCAGAAAGGCTTATGTTATGAGACATGCCGTTTATCACGATAGATTTAGACATAACAGCAAGTTTATGAATGACCGCAGGGCGGCCGCAAAGCGGCTCCCTGCGGTCATTTTTCAGTTTCAGAGAAAATGGCAATGCTACATCGCGAAATACCCATAATTCCCGATTCGGATTTCAACTCAAAAATTTGAATCGGAGGTTGGCAAAATGAAGGATTACAAGAAGTCAGACTATGCCTTGAACAAGAACAGAAAAGGCATTGTATACAGAAACGCAGATGGCAGCACATTGGAAATCACCTTTGAGAAGATTGCAGAGGGGAAACCGCAGTTTACATATGAGGATTTTCAGAAGCTGAAACAGTTTTCAGATCGGATTTATTTAGAGCAAGTGAAAGCAGACAGCCAGTACTCATACTATGTGAAAGGCACTTATGATGAAATTCCGGATTCTGCATGGCTGGCGACAAAAAGTTTGGAGGAGGAACTGTTCGGCGACGCCGCGGATTTGCCGTCGTTGGAGGAAGTGCGGAGAATTGCCGGTGGGGTTTTAACGCCCACGCAGAAACGGCGGTTCCTGATGTATCTGGAGGGGTTGTCAACGGTGAAGATTGCTGATGTTGAAGGAGTTAGTCAGCATGTGGTATGGAAGAGCATATCTCAGGCAAAAGAAAAAATTAAAAAATTTTTCTGAAATAGGGGTATAGATCCCCCTTAAAATTCGCATAAGGTGAAGGGATATTTTTTTCACACTCATGTGAAGCTGAAACGAGATATTCCCTGAAGCTTAAAATAAGCGGTTTACTGATCTTTGACAACCGAATAGCACTTTCTTAATCGTAAGACTGTGCTGCCGCCAAAAGCGGCAGCGACGGCAGCGGATGCGCGGAGACGCTCTTTTAGAGCTGAGCGAATCACATCCGGCTGGAAATATATCTGTGGCGGATATACTCGCAATGAAAGGCACAGTTATCATGATACTTGCGTACGCGCCTCGCGGAGAACCCGGGAGAGCGCTGCCTTATGCGACCTCAAAAACGGTAAGGCGGCGCTATGTATGCCGACGCCAAAGGCTGTTAAGAAGGGGCATATATATTGAAACACAGACGGAATGAAATATTCCGCCATGTTAGGGGAAACGCCCCTGTCGTTCGTTGAACGACGGGGCAAAGTCCCTTATTGAACTTTAAGTATTTGACGAAAGGAAATTCATGATGATGACATTACAGAAACTGAACGAGCTGAAGTCGGTGGACGTCAGGAAGGTAGAGAAAGACGCGCTGACGGATATCAAAGACATTGCAGTCGGCGCATGTGCAGACCGGCAGCGCAGAATGCTCCGGTTTTTGGATACGGTGACAAATCCGTACTGCCTTTCCATCAACGGACTTGCGGTAAAATTCAGCTTTGCCGATGATAGCTGCGGATTGGAGGAACGGCTAAAAGGGTACTTAAAAGGAAAAATCGGATAGACAACAGAAAATCTCTTTTACATATAGACAACCAAAAAATGTTTTGCTATGCTCATAGCAGGACTTAAAAAAGCAACCCCCTGTTTGATGGAGATTTTCTAACCAATCTTTATCAGAACAGGAGTGGAGGATTTTGAAAAAATCAGTGTATGTTGATACCGACTTATACCTGCGCCTTTCGAGAGAGGATGAGGAAAAGCAGCAGGAGAGCAACAGTATCAAAAATCAGAAAGCCCTATTGCTGGATTTTCTAAAAAGGCATCCGGAACTCCGTCTCCGCAAAATTCATGTGGACGACGGGTATTCGGGCGTGTCTTTCGAGCGTCCGGCGTTTCAGGAAATGCTGGCGGATATCAAAAAGGGATTTGTCAAATGTATTGTGGTAAAGGATTTATCCCGATTTGGCCGCAACTGGCTGGAGGTTGGGGAGTATGTGCAGCATTTGTTCCCATTTTTGGGCGTGCGCTTTATTTCTGTCAACGATAATTACGACAGCGCAAAGGGCGATACCGATTTCAACGACTTAATATTGCCGGTCAAGAATTTGATGAACGAATCATATGCCAGAGATATTTCCATTATGACCAAAAGCAGCTTGGAAACCAAACGGAAGAACGGCGAATTTGTCGGCGCGTTTACCCCATACGGATATATGCGGGCGCAGGACAATAAAAATCAGCTTGTAATTGATGAATACGCAGCGGGAATTGTACGAAATGTTTTCGCGTGGAAGATAGAAGGGATGAATCAGGAGGATATTGCGGACAAGCTCAACCGCGAAGGGATATTGGCGCCGTCGGAATATAAGGTGTCCGTCGGCGGGAACTACAAAACCTTTTATAAAAATCAGATGAAATCGCAGTGGTCGGCGGTCACCATTCAGCGGATTTTGAGAAATGAAGTATACATCGGGAATCTGATTCAGGGAAAGCGCGGCAGCGTGAACTATAAAGTAAAGGATGTAGAATGGAAGGATAAGGATACATGGGTGCGGCGGGAACACGCGCATGAGGCGATAGTATCGGATGAGGAGTTTGCGCTGGCAAACCGTCTGCTCGCGCTTGATACGCGGCGCAGCCCGGGGTGCTCGCATGTGTATTTGTTTTCAGGCATTCTTTTCTGCGGCGACTGCCGGCAGAATATGATCCGCAAAACCTCCGGCAAGGATAAAAAGTATTACTATTTTATCTGCGGTACCCACAAAAATGATACATCCTGCTGCTCCACCCATAACATCAGCGCAAAACGGCTGGAACAGGCTGTGCTGAAAGCGGTGCAGTTCCAGATTGCACAGGTTGTTGAACTGTCGGAGGTGGTAAGCTACATTTCAACGCTTCCGGCAGATGAAGACAAGAGCCGGAGGATTAAGGAAGAAATCCGGCGGCTGACGGAGGAAGCGGAGCAGCTGGAAAAACGGAAGCTGCGGCTGTATGAGCATTTTTCCGAAGACATCATCAGCAAAGAGGATTATCGCACGATGAATGCGTTGTATTCCAAAGAAATCAACAAAATAGCCAGCGTACTCAAAAACAGGGAGAGAGAAAAACAGGCGCTGCAAAACGGTTCCGAGAAGCAGCGGTGGATGCAGCTGTATCAGCGGTATCACAATGTGAAAGAATTAGACCGCAGACTGGTTGTGACGCTGATAGACAGAATCTATGTGTACGAGGACAAACGAATCGAAATTGTTTTCCGGTTTCGGGATGAATACAATAGCCTGCTTGCCTTACTGGAACAGGCGGCGTGCAAGGAGGCAATGTGATATGGCGAGAAAAAGCCGGAAAGCGCAAATTGCCGCTTTGCATACATAAGAAACCGGAACGGAAACGGTCGCGGAAACTGTGGTTTACCGGGTAGGGATTTATGCCAGAAAATCCATCGACGAAGAGAAAAAAGGCAATGGGAACGAATCTATCCTTACACAAATCAGTATGCTGGAGCGGTATGTGGAAACACATGCAGAATTCCAACTGTTGGAATCTTATGTGGATAACGGTGTGACCGGAACCCGTTTTGACCGCCCGGAGTTTAACCGGCTGATGGAGGATGTCAGGTGCGGGCATATCAATTGCGTTATTGTCAAAGATTTGTCTCGGTTCGGACGCAATTATCTGGAGGCGGGCAAGCTGCTGGAGGTTATTTTTCCATGCCTGAACGTCCGCTTTATCGCAATCAACGACGGCTATGACTCCCATGCGGCGGACTGCGGGGAACGGCAGTTCAATGCTGCACTGAATAATCTGGTGAACGATTCCTATGCAAAGGATATTTCTAAGGCTATTAACGCCGTATACCGGGAGAACTTCAAGTGCGGCAGCTATATGGCGCCTTATGCAGCGTATGGATATGTCCGTTCCGCCGATGATCCGCACAAGCTGGAGATTGATGAAGAGGTTGCGGAACATGTCAGACTGATGTTTGGGATGCGGGCAGACGGGCGCAGCTATCAGGAGATAGCAGACTACATGAACCGAAACAACATAGAATCCCCGTCAAACTATAAATACCGCAAAGGGATATTGAAGGATAAACGGTTTGCAAAGCCGTGCCTGTGGGGTGCGGATTATATCGGGCGGCTGCTGATGAATCCGGTATATATTGGGGCGGTTGCACAGGGACGGCAGCAATGCAGAAATGCAACGGGCGGCAAAGCAGTACGCGTGCCGAAGGAAAACTGGTATGTGAAGGAACATATGCATCCGGCAATTATCTCCGACGAGGTGTGGCAAAAGGCACAGGACAGAAAAAAGGCGGATATGGAAACCTATGCGCGCAATGACGGGAAGTATAAGAGGCTCGCAAAAGAAAATATTTTGAAAGGCAAGCTGCTTTGTTCCCTTTGCGGAAAACCGCTGCGGCGCGGGCACCAATATTACAAAGGCAAGCTGCTTTATAACTATTATTGTGTTACCAGAGATAAGAACGGAGAGAAGTGCGCCAATCGGTATCAGAGCGAGGAGAAGCTGTTTGGCGTGATTATGAAAGCGGTACATCAGCAGATTCAGGTTGCGGTGGATACGAAAAAACTGTTGGCGGAGTTATCTGCAATGCCAAGCTATAACAGGCAGGAACAAGCCTTGCAGGCACAGTTGCAAACCGTAGAACGGGAACAAAAAAAGCTGACTGTCAAGAAGGCAAATTTGTATGCCGATTATTGCGACGGCGTCATTACAAAGGAAGATTACCGTTTGCTGGCGCAGCGGTATGAGGAGCAGGCAAGCCAAGCGACGGCGCAGATAGAAGATTTAACCGTCCGGTTGTACCGTCAAAAAACCATGGCGGGCAGCAGCAATCTATGGCTGACAGAGTTTGAACGGTTCCGGCGCAAAAAGAAGCTGACAAAGGAGGTTGTGGACGCGCTGATTGATAAAATCTATGTACACAGCCCGTATGAGCTTGAAATTGTATTTCGCTACAGGGATGAATACCTATATCTGATGCAGGAGATGGATCGGATACAGACCGGAGGTATTTCGGTATGAGCGGGTATTTGGCGCTGTACAGCCGCTTGTCACTAAGAGACGGCGACAAGAAGGAGCAGGACGTCAGCAACAGCATTGAAAATCAGCGGAAACTGCTTTACGGCTATCTTGCTTCCCATCCGGAATTTGCAGAATATGATGTGCTTGAATTTGTGGACGACGGATACTCGGGGACGAATTTTAACCGCCCGGACGCAGAGAGAATGCTGGAAATGGCGAAAGCAGGGCAGATTAAGGTGATTGTCGTGAAGGATTTGTCCCGTTTCGGGCGCAATTATGTGGAAGTCGGAACCTATCTGGAAACGGTGTTTCCGTTCCTGCATGTGCGGTTTATCTCTATTTTAGATAATTTCGACAGCAAGTATCAGTCAGCTGTGGGCGATATGGCGCTGGGATTCAAAAATATCCGCTGCGATTATTATTCAAAGTGGCTGTCGAAACGCATCAAACAAACCAAGCATTTCCGGGCGGAGAAAGGTGTTATCTTAATGCCGCCGTTCTTTGGTTACCGAAAGGATAAAAATACCGGTCAGCTTATCATAGACGAACCGGCTGCGGAGGTGGTGCGGTGGATATTCGCACAGCGGCTGGCGGGCTGGGAACTGGTCGAAATAACAAAGAGCCTCAACAGCAACGGCATTTTCACACCGAGCGTCAGACGGCAGCAGTTACAAGGGATTCCGGAGGAGAAAATCCGGAAAAATGTCTGGTATACCTCAGCGGTCAGAGAACTGCTGTCCAACCGGCAGTATACCGGATGCTGCATCTTTGGAAAAACTAAAAGTATAAATTATATAGAAACCAAATGCGCGGAAGAGGATTGGATTGTGACAGAAAACCGGCATGAGGCAATTGTTTCGGCAGAAATCTTTGACGCCGTTCAGCAAACCTTTACCAACCGCGACACCAAAAGGAAACGTCCGGCGGATGCGTTTGAGGCGGTGTTTGTCGGCAAAATCATTTGCGGGCATTGCGGGAAAGCATACCGCAAACGTATCGACGGCACATATTTTTGCAAATCCAGAGAATATCTTGATGGGGAAGAACGCTGCCCCAATGTTAGGTTGAAGGAAATGGATATCCGCAAAAGGGTATTGGAGGAATTGCAGCGGCGGTTCAGAGAAATCTACAGTGGTTTTGAAGAAGGCATGCAGCCGAAGACGGCAGATATGGCGACGACGGCGAACAACAACTCGATACGAAAAAGACTGGACGGTGAAGCAATCCGATTATATGAAGCATTTGCAGACGGCAGCATAACAAAGGAAGCGTATCTGCGGGAACGGGAGACGTTGGAAACCGAAAAAGTTTGTCTTGACAGACAGGCGGACGAACAGTCACAAAAGCAGACGGCAGTTCAAAATCGGCGCGGCGTTTATGCCTTACTGAAACAATATGCTGCGGTTTCGCCGGAGCAGTTGACAAAAAGCGCTGTGGATGAACTGCTCGAACGAATTGTGGTTTACGGCGCAGAGCAGATAGAGATTGTATGGAAGTATGAGGAAATTTATCTGGAGATGACAGGAGGGAGCAGCATATGAAAACAGCGTGTTATTGCAGATGCGCGTACGATGATGGAATATCTTTGGAGATTCAGAAAGAAGATATGAAATCTATTTTGCAGGAAGCCGGAGTTCCAGAACAGGATATTGTTTTTTACGCAGAATACGGCAGCGGTATCAGCGCAAAAAGAGAAGAATTGCGCCGGCTTTTGCATGATGTGAAAGGCGGAAACATTCAGACGGTATATGTCAAGAACGTATCCCGCCTTTCCAGAGATTTTGTGTTGCTGGATAAAATATTACATCTTTTGGAAAAGCACCATGTAACGCTGGTAAGCATACAGCAACCGAAATTCAGCGAGGAAAGGCAATCGGAGTTTTTAAGCATAGTTAAAAATTGCTTTCCAGCAGCAAACGTGGTATAATTGGTAGAAAGGTGGTGGGTTAGCTTGGCAACAAATATGAATGTTGATGGGACAACAGTTTCAGTCACTCAAATAAATGAACAGGACTATATTTCATTGACTGATATGGTGAGAAATATAGAAAATGGTTCAGCGCTTATCGAAAAATGGCTTAGAAATAAGAATACAATAGAGTTTTTAGGAATATGGGAGGAGATGTATAATCCTGATTTTAATTCCCCCGAATTCGAGGGAATTAAAAATCAGGCAGGGTTAAATCGATTTATTTTATCAGTAAAACAATGGGCGGAAAAAACTAATTCTAAAGGTATTGTTGCAAAGGCTGGAAGATATGGTGGAACATATGCACATAAAGATATTGCATTTGAATTTGCAGAGCATGGGTTTCACCTCAGTTTAAGCTGTATCTTATACGGGAATTTGACAGGCTGAAAAGCGAAGAACAGAAGCAACTGGGATGGGACATAAAACGAAATCTGGCAAAAATCAATTATAAAATACATACTAGAGCAATAAAGGAAAATCTTATTCCGGAGGAGTTGACCGCAGCTCAAATTAACTTTGTTTACGCTTCTGAAGCAGATGTTTTAAATGTTGCTTTATTTGGGATCACTGCAAAGGAATGGAGAACGAAAAATCCGGAATTATCCGGAAATATCAGAGATTATGCCAATGTGTCACATTTGGTTTGTTTGTCTAATCTGGAGAGCATTAACGCAATATTTATTCAAGATGGATTGTCTCAGGCAGAGAGGCTAAAGCGATTGAATAAAATCGCTATTTATCAGATGAAGATATTGACTGCTGAAGGTGAGGCTCTTTTGCAAGATGTAAATCATATGCAAATATTAAAGGAAAAGGCAAAAAAAGGTCAGTTGATTAAAAAATAAATTTTTTTGGTTTTTGCTTGACACAAGCGTACCTCCGCGCAAGATACTACGACCCAACCACCGGACGGTTCGTAAGCGAAGACCCCCGCTGGAATACGGGGAATATGATCTTTGGAGATAACGCCGGAGATAATCCTCTGCCAAGCATTTCTGCAATTATGCAAAGTGGGAATTTGTATGGGTATTGTATGAATGATCCCGTAAATTTTGTGGATTCCAATGGTAGATGGAAAGCAGATGTACACTATAATGATACATATGCAATCGCACGTGAGTTAGGGTTTGATGAAGAAGATGCTAATATTATTGCATATAGTGATAATTATGTGGATAAAGATCCTAAAACCCAACCTATCACAGTGGCAGAAAGTAATTTGAGTTGGCATTTTGATAGAAACGAGGGTACTCCTGATACTAGAGCAGTACACTCAGATGAGTGCATGCAACAAGCAATAAAGTTAGCTAGGTCAGCAAAGCGTAGAGGTGATTCTGAAATGATGAAGCGAGCCTTTCAGACATTGGGTAAAGGACTACATCCTCTCCAAGATATGGATGCGCACGGCAACTGGGCAGAAGGAGAAAAAATTGTGCTTCCACACGGTATACCTTTTGAAATGCAGCAATATGATGATACAAATTATGATTGGGCATCTGACGGAAGCGGTTTAGTGTGGACTGGTCGTGAAAATAGTCAACGCTATCAAGAAACACTGCGGGCAACCAAACAATATATACAGACGTTTTTAGATGCTGTCAAATAAAAGCGAAAAGGAATGATGACATTGAAATTATTGAAAAATAACCTACTGGCGATATTATTTCATGGCATATTGTGTTTCATTTTCTGGCATATTGGGAATTGGATATATCGCAACAAGTTAGGTATAGAAACAATTGATTTACAGAATTTCGGGCAGCTTATTCTCTGCGTATTTGTTGTTATTATTTTGCTGTTTATTGTTGTGGCAAGCTATATATTAATAGGAAGATATCTGCTAAGACCTGTGAGTAAAAACAGGCAAAAATATTTATCTGTGATAGGATTATTTGTATGTTTGATTGTTGCATGGGTTTGCTCCCTACAGACAGTTGGTTTAGCGTGGAGTGTTTTGACAACCTTACCGTTTAATCCAATATGTAATCTACTAATAAAGAGTTTTTGTGATAATTTTGTGAATTCATACTTCTTGGAAATAGGTATATTACTTGTGTTTTCAGCGGTGCCTTGCCTTATTATGGCGTTAGCAATTAGGAAAGAGTAATTACTAATATTACGGAAATCTCCAAGATAATCGCTTGGAGATTTCCGTAACTCTAAAACTATTCTTTGCGTATAATTCTGATAAAATGCGTGTAAGCAAAACGGTGAACGGAGAGACCACACACATATTCTGGACGGTGCAAACGTAGTAGCAGACATCAAAGACGGCGCCAATTGGTATGCATATTGTGGGAACAATCCTGTGATGTTTGTAGATCCGTGGGGATTAAAAGGCATGCTATCTGGAGATAGTCAATATTGGGAAGTTACATTTTTGGAAATGCAGGAATTGACTGATGATAAGTTGGATTATAATAGAGATACGGGAGAAATATTTATTTTAGAAGAGCAGTTGGGAGATAAAACTACCGGCACAGAACTTCTGCGAGATATTTTAAAAGATGAAGATTATACAGTGTATATACAACGTAATGGATTGGATAACAATGGGCAGTCATATAGTACGGAAGTAGTCAGAGCAAGACCCAAATTTGCTGAAATTAATATTAGGGAGGCAGAAGTAAATGATGAAAATTCATATTTGTTGTTGAAAGATGAAAATGGGAAAAGCTATTTGCAGAGTTATGCAGAAACTCCATCGTTTCTATTTTTAGGACATGAACTAATTCATGTACAACATGAAAAGAACGGCACCTTCAATTCAATACGAAATGGTGTTCATTATTTTATGTATAATAATAAATTGAGACATGAACAATTAAACAATCATGTTAATGATGAATATGAAACGGTAGGAATAATGTATTTCACACTAAGTAACAATCCTAATAGTAAGTCTATTAATCCAAAGTGTCAAATAAGCACATATCAACCAATCACAGAAAACACGTTGCGTCAGGAACATGGATTAGATAAACGAGCTGCGTATTCAACCTTTGATGTGAATGGGAATTTTAGGTAAAACGAGGAGGAAGTTCTATGAAGATGGTTAGTATCGCTGTTATTATAGTATTAGTGAGTACGGTAAGTGTTTATGCAGACGAGATAAAATTTGAACAAAATATGGAAGTGGTTTCTGAATGTGGTGTCATGAAAGCTTATTACTTTGAATCTCCGAAAACAGTATCGCGTTACGAATGCTTAAATGCTATTATGAGAGCAATTGGAGTTGTTGAAGACTCTAATGGAAATGGAGGTAGGCATTTGTTGGTATCGGATTGGGGCGGGAAGGTTAGCGATAGGTGTTATTGGGATGGGTATGATGGATATTTAGTAGGTTCCAATGGCGATGGATTATATATAGTAGATGGACATCCATTGATGATAAATGAGAATGGGACAATTCATGACGAT
>JAAWTG010000027.1 GCA_022801925.1 Clostridia bacterium
CAATGATATAAGCCGCGCCCATCTCCCGCATGATATGCGCCAATCCGTCGCCCGACGCTACCGACAAAATGGCATAGGGACGGCGCGGCGCGGCGGGCTGTTCCGCTTCCTTGCTCTCTCGAATGCGTTCATTGTGCTGGTAACGCATGTTGTCAATTTTAATGTCGTTCAGCGCGCCCAATTCCAGCGCCGCTTCGAGCACCTGACCCGGGTGGTCGGTGTGAATATGCACCTTCACCACTTCAAAATCGTCAATCACCAGCATACAGTCGCCCAGCGGCGCAATCTGTTTTTTGAAATCCTCGCAAAATCCCGCGTCGCTCTTTTTCTCAATGATAAATTCCGTGCAATAGCCAAACGTGATTTCCTCCGGCGCAAGTTCCGCCGCCACCGGACGTTTTGCCGGTTCTTCCGTTGCGGCTTGCCGCTGAATCACCTCGCCGCGTTCCAGATAGTATAGCATACCTTCTAAAATATAGACCAGACCCGCGCCGCCCGCGTCCACAACACCCGCTTCTTTCAGCTTAGGCAGCATTTCCGGCGTCTGTTCCAGCGTGTTTTTCGCATAGTCCACCATGCGCCGGAACACGCCCGCCACAGTGGATTCATCGCGCGCCGCACGCAGTGCGCCCATTGCCGCCGCTTTGGATACGGTCAAAATGGTGCCTTCCGTCGGTTTCATCACCGCGCCGTAAGCGGATTTGACTGCTTCGCGCATGATAGCGCCCATGTCAGACGCTTGCACCTGCTGTTTGTGTTCCATTCCTTTTGCCATGCCGCGCACCAGCTGGGACAAAATCACGCCCGAATTGCCCCGTGCGCTTTTCAGCATTCCCGTTGCCACTTTTTGCACCACTTCATTCAGCGGCAGCATATCGCTTGCTTCCGCCGCATTTGCCGCACCGCGCATGGTCAACGACATATTTTTTCCTGTATCGCCGTCCGGCACAGGAAATACATTCATTGCATCAATTTCGTCCTGATGGTTTTCCAAATGGTTTGCCGCCGACACGGTCATCTGTGCAAATCTGCTTCCGTTTAACATCTTCTATTCCCCCTTTGCACCGTCATTCCTCAATTTTCAGCGTTTCCACAATCACATTGACCACGCCGACCTCTACGCCCGTCATATCCTCCATCTGGTATTTGATGTTGCTGCGGATACTTTCGCTGACAGTGCTCATATTTACGCCATAGGAGGTGATGATATGCACATCTACAAACAGTTTGCTGTCCTCCACCTTAATTTTAATACCTTTTGACAGGTGGCTTACCGTATCGGATTTCAGTTTTTTTCCGCCAATTGCAAGTCCCACCACGCCATAACAGGAGGTGGTGATATTTGCAATCATCGTCAACATTACTTTGGTTGTAATTTTAATATCGCCCCGTCCCGTTTCCAATTTAATCGCCATTTTATTCCCTTCCTTTCGTCTGCTCCTCGTTGTTTTGCTGTTTTTGTTCTATCAGTTCCGGATTACTTTTCCATTCTTTTTGTTTACCCTGCGCGCGCTCCAATGTGAACGTGAATACAGTATATTCCCCTTCTTTGCTGCCCGCCCAGATATCTTCTCCGCCCATGCGGATAATGCTTTTGACAATGTATAACCCCAGTCCCACGCCTTTTTTATCGCTGCTGCGGGACTTGTCGGTTTTATAGAACCTATCCCATATATATTGCAGTTCCTCCTGCCGGATTCCTTCGCCGCTGTTTTTGACGGAAACATATGCTTTTTTGCCGCGTTCCTCCACTTGGAGCGACAGTTCTCCGCCCTCCGGCGTGAACTTAACGGCGTTGTCAATCAGATTGGTCAAAACGCGGGTGATGTCGTCTTTATCTGCCAGCACCATGCATTTTTCCTGTTCCACGGCGAGATTCACCTGAATTTCTTTTTCCGTGATGTTGTTTTCAAACCGTATGACGCCGCGGCGCACTTCTTCGTTGATGTCAAACACGGTTTTGTTCACTTTTTTCGACCCTGATTCCATGCGCGAAATCGCCAGCAAATCATTCACCAGCCGCGACAGCCGCCGCACCTCCTGAATCACAATGGACAAATATTCGCCTCGTTTTTCCGCCGGAACGGTTCCATCGGCAATGCCTTCCAGAAATCCAATGATGATTGTCATGGGCGTGCGCAGTTCGTGGGATACATTGGAGATAAAGCTGCTGCGCGTCTGTTCCAGATGGTCCAGCGCCTGCGTCATTTCGTTGAAACTTTGCGCCAGTTCTCCGATTTCATCGTCGCCCACCGCGGTGATACGTTCGGAAAAATTCCCTTTAGCAATGTTCTTCGCCATGTCCCGCATTTGTTTCAGCGGCGTGGAAATGTAGCGCGCAAAAATATAGGACAGCACAAAGGCAATCACCAATGCCAGCACCATGGCAAACATAATCATTTCCAGCATATCCAGACGCAGTTCGTCCAGATACGGCGTGGGCAAAACGCAAAACACGCCGCCCGTCACCTTGTCATTTGACACAATGGGGCTGCCCGCCACCACAACCGTACTGCCGAAAATGGACGCAAATTCCGTCCGCGACAAAATCTTTTCCCCTTGCAGTACCGGCGCGACCAACGCCTGCGGCAACACGCGTCCCGTGAGTTTATCTCCCACAGAAGAGGATTGTTCCAGCACGCTGCCCGTTTGGTCAAACACAACAATATGCGCGCCGGTGTTTTGACTGTAGCTTTCCAGATTCAGCCGGAACACGCGGGCAATCAGTCCTGCATATTCACTGCCGGACAGCATTTCCACCGTCATTTCCGCAATTCTGTCCGCACTGCGGCTGAGCGTTTCGCCTTCGCGTTTGGTATAATAATCGCCCAGAAACCAAAACAGTATCGAACTTATTATGACAAAACTTCCCAAAATTAATACCATAAACATGGCAATTAATTTGGTACGCAAATTATTTCTCATGTATTATTTCACCTCGAACTTATAGCCCACACCCCAAACGGTTTTCAGCGACCAGTTCTGTTCATAGGGTTCAATTTTTTCACGCAGGCGTTTGACGTGCACGTCCACGGTGCGCGAATCGCCGAAAAAGTCATAGCCCCAAATTTCGTCCAGCAATTGCTCCCGCGTGAAAACGCGTCCCGGATTTTTTGCAAGATAGTAAAGCAGTTCCAGTTCCTTCGGCGGAATATCCACATGGTTGCCGCCCAATTTCAGTTCATAGGTGCTGAGGTTAATGGACAAATTGGGGTAAACCACTTCCTGCTCTTCCTCCAGCGGCATGTTTTCGCTACGCCGCAGCACCGCGCGGATACGTGCCACCAGTTCGCGCGCTTCAAACGGTTTGACCATGTAATCGTCCGCGCCCAGTTCCAGCCCCAGCACTTTGTCAAACGTTTCGCCTTTGGCGCTGAGCATAATCACCGGCACTTGACTCACTTTGCGAATTTGTCGGCAAACATCCCAGCCGTCCATTTCCGGCAGCATAACGTCCAGCACGATAAGCGAAGGCGCAATTGTTTTGAACTTCTCCACAGCGGTTTTTCCGTCATAGGCAAGTTCCACCTCAAATCCTTCCTTCTCCAAATACATACGGACTAAATCGCAAATGTTATAATCGTCGTCCACCACCAATATTTTCATACCGGTTCCTCCTTTGCGTCAGTTCTGCCCCAAACTCCCCTTTTTCAATGTTTTCCTCTATTATAGCACACATTTGTGAAAAAATCTATTGTAATTTAAAAAAAATATTGCTATAAGGGAAGGTGCTTCCTAATTGAAAAAATGGCGGAGTGCATGAGAAACAATTTATCATCTTATTTTGAGAAAAAGCTTTTCCGCCGTCAAGATTGATGTCGGAATAGGTAACGTCAGAAAGCCCTTGTTCGCGCGCAATATCTTTGCGATAATCGGTTCTAAGCTCCGGATAACCGTATAAGCAACTCGGTTCATATCGAAAGGAAATATATTTGTCCGAACCTGTTTTAACCGGCATAAAATCCCGCACCCAGATATCTTTTGTATTCGATATAAATTTATATTTGATATCAAATAAATCAAGTGCGGCGAACAAATTGTCCGCCGCAGGTTTGTATGTAGGAGTAGTTTGCAAAAGAGAAGAAAAGTAGATCATATTATTCACCGATAACATATTTAGAACGATATCCCAACAGTTCACAGCATCTTTTCTCACGTTCTGTTCTAAATAAATCATCAAGATATTCTTTTACAATTCTTTCTTTGTTGTCAAAAGGATAGTTTTTTATTTCATGAATTGGCAGAGAGGCAAGAGGTAAATTTTTGTAATTTTCGTTTGTCAACCCTATACGATGCGTATGATATATTTCTCCCTCTCTCTCACATTCTATAAGGACATCTTCTTGATTTTCGATATCCAATCCTGTCTTGATTAACTTTCCATTGATTTTTTCTTGCGTACAGAATTCTCCATTAACTAAAGCGCTCTTTATTAAAAATGATAAATAATATTCTTTACTGTCGGTAAGACATATATCTATCCCACCGTTTATCTCTGTTTTTGCATGCTGATACAGCTTGCCCAAGTGATTTTGTTGTCTGGGACTCCTATGGGAGGTAACATCAGGGAAATTCATTTCATGATAATAATACGCTTCAACCCAAAGCGGAATAATCACCAATTCCCCGACTTTAAGTGCATACTTCGTCAATAGTTCTTCATTGATTTCCTGTAAAATCTGAATCTGTTGTTTTTCATTTGTTTCCTGTTCTAAATTTTTTACCAATTCCATTAAGTCATTCATCTTGATTTTCCTCCTTTAAATATCCATAGTCAATCCAAAATCCTCAAAATAACGGCAGGACCGCCGTCATCATTGATTTTCTTGTCACCCACAGTAATTACACATGATTCATAAGGTGCAACTGTTATTTTTTCAACACCCTCCCTTTTTACCAATTCCTCCACTAATTCGCTTATTGAAAATTTTGATAAATCCATTTTTACTGATTTTTCAACCGGTTAGTCCATGTCACATTCTTCTTCAAAATCGATATCTGATTCTATTAAATGATTGATATCGTACAAACGTGTGATATCCTCTTCTGTAATTTCTCTCTTTACTTGCGGAATTTGTGACATTTTCTCAATTGCCTCTGTGTATGCTTTTCCTATATCCGTCCAATCCGGCATTTTCTCCATTCCGGCAGTCAATCCGGTATCGGCAATGGTTTTGTTAATATGCCGGATTGTCTGCTGAAGGCTTTGTAGTGCCTCATATCGCCAACCGTTGATTTTCCATGGTGCAAATGTGCTTTTCAACAAAACAGCCAGCAGAGCCAATTTATTGATGGCGGACAGAATGATAGCATCATATGTAAGCGGTTGTCCGTATCCATTATGATAATTTGTAAAAAGCTCGGCTATCTCAACGACGTTCTCCTTCGGTTGCTGCAACGGTGAAAATTCCGAAATTGCCTTATCGGCATTTTCAAGCTTCTGCCGGAAAGTTTTCAGCAAAATGCGCCGATAACCCGAAATGCTTCTTGGCATGCTGCCGCAACTAATCATAATATGTATCGTTGATAACTCCGCGCCAATATGAAAAAGCAAATTCTTATAAATGCCACGCTCAAAAATCTCGCTGATATCTGCGCCGAAAAGTATCAGGCATGTTACTTTTTTTAGTTTTGTTTGATAGTGGGTCTGCGCATTAAAAAAATGGAAGGTGCGCCAACATAACTCATCAAAATAGTGTGTGACGATAGCCGAGCCTTTCCAGCGTTCATTGATATTTGCTCCTTTAAAAATTGCCATAATAAACGGCACAAATTCTTGTTGTTCTCTCAGTTTTATTTTTTTCTTATTCGCCATAAGCGCCTCCTTCAAAGCTGCTTGGTGTTTCAGCTGAAAGGCGAATATTTATGAGATTTGCGCCTATTTTGTCGGCAAACTGTGTAATCATGACTATTTTCCCGATTTCCGGTGCGCCCATAAGCATTACAGGAATTTTTCCCGCCAAATAAAATATACCGGTATTCATATTCATCTCTCCCTTTGTTTATTATAAAAGCAGTATAGCACACCTTTTATTAAAACCTAAGTATATTATAATAAAAATAAATTATAGTCGTTTGTCACACAAATTTGTCTGCCATAATTTCACAATACTATTGATAAATTTCAGCCAATGTGATACAATGTACGTTGTCACATTGGCTTTTTCGTGCGGCTAATTGCCGGAAAGTATTTCCCGAAAACGCCGCTAACCCTTGAAAATAAAGGAGATATGATTCGATATGAAATTAGGAATCGTAGGATTACCGAATGTCGGCAAAAGTACATTGTTTAACGCAATCACCAAAGCGGGGGCGGAATCCGCCAACTACCCGTTTTGTACCATTGAACCCAACGTTGGCGTGGTGGCAGTGCCGGACGAGCGGCTGGACGCGCTCTCTGACCTCTATCATCCTAAGAAAGTGACGCCTGCCGTGATTGAATTTGTCGATATTGCAGGGCTGGTCAAAGGCGCAAGCCGCGGCGAAGGTTTGGGGAATAAATTCTTGTCCCACATTCGCGAGGTGGACGCGATTGTGCATGTCGTCCGCTGTTTTGAAGACCCCAACATTGTGCATGTGGACGGCTCTATCGACCCCATGCGCGACATTGAAACCATCACGCTGGAATTGATTTTCGCGGACATGGATTCCGTGAAAAAACGCATGGAACGGGCAACTAAAATGCTCAAAGCGGACAAGAAATATAAAATTGAACTGGACGTACTGGAGCGCATTATGACAGCGCTGGAAGCAGGACTCACCGCGCGGACAGTGGAACTGGACGAAGATGAAGAACTACTGATTCGCGACCTTTGTCTATTAACGCGCAAACCCATTTTATATGCCGCCAACGTGGCGGAGGACGATTTCAAAAACGGCATTGCGGACAACGCGTTTGTGCGGCAGTTAGCGGCAGTCGCGGAAAAAGAAGGCGCACAGGTGATGCCGATTTCCGCACGCATTGAAGAAGAAATTTCTGCACTGGATCCGGAGGACAAACAGTTGTTTTTGGACGACCTCGGTATGCAAGAATCGGGTCTGGACCGTTTGGTGAAAGCAAGTTATACGCTGCTGGGATTGATTAGCTATCTCACGGCAGGCGAACCGGAGGTGCGCGCTTGGACGATTACGCGCGGCACCAAAGCGCCGCAGGCAGCCGGAAAAATCCATTCGGATTTTGAACGCGGATTTATCCGCGCCGAAGTGATTGCCTATGATGATTTGATGGAATGCGGTTCCATGGCAGTCGCACGCGAAAAAGGACTGGTTCGCTCAGAAGGAAAAGAATATGTGATGAACGACGGCGATGTGGTGTTGTTCCGATTCAATGTATAATGTGGACGCAAAGGAGGAACTCACGTGTGCCACGAAGTGGTATTCCGCTTTGCTTCGCGAAAGCGCATGGGGAGAATCGGAACTCCCCGCGTTTTTGGGTAACATTGCTCCAAAAAGCACATGATAAACACGGTAGTATTTATCAGTAAATCGCAATCCGCGTCGCGGCAGCGACAAGGATAACTCCCCCGTAGGGGAAAATCCTTTCCTGCGGCAACAGCACCCTCGCGCAGCGGGACAAACTCCCTTGTCCCACTGCGCCCAATATCCTGTGGCGTTTTTTTCTAATTCTGTCACATTTGCCTATTGACACTACCCTAGAAACAACTTATAATATAAAAATAAAAAAAGTCCCGCTATGGGTCTTTTTAAAGCGACATATTTAGAGCAATATCTAAATATATATATTGAAGTCCGGCGTGGGATTTGGATTAGATATATCCGATATTTAGAAAAACTTCTAAATATTAACTATAATACGATTGGGAGGAGCGTCATGCATTGTGTATTCAAAGCGTTGGCGGATCCAACGCGCAGAGAAATTCTGGCGCTGCTGAGTGAAGGGGACTTGGCGGCAGGCGAAATCGCGGCGCATTTTAACATGTCGTGGCCCAGTATCTCTCACCATTTGTCCATTTTGAAGCAAGCGGAACTTATCGCTTGCATTCGTGAGGGACAAAACGTGATTTATTCCATCAATACCACGGTCTTTCAAGAAATTATGTCTTGGATGATGACCTTGATGGACAGAGGGGAGGTACGTCATGAAGAAAAACTTTGACAAATTGTTTTTGTGGCTCAACGGTATATTGGCGACTGCCCACTATCTGATTGGGATTTTGTTCTATAAACAGTTGCCGGACAACGTGCCGCTGTTCTACAATTTTTTGGGGCGCACCTTCGTCTACGGCGCCAAAACAATATTATGTTTCGGTATACCAACCGGATTCTTACTGCTCTTTTTGGTGCTGACTTTTGCGCCGCAGCTTGACCCGCGCAGCCGCAGTTATGCGCAAATTTCGCAGAGATACCAAACAATACAAAACATCATTTTGTTGTTTTTCAGCGCCGTCTATTGGAGCCATCTCCATTTGGCGCGCGGCTATACTCTAGCAGTGCTGACTTTTGTGCCCATATTAGGCGGTATGTTTCTGGCTGCTTTCGGCAATTATGCCGTCACGCTCCGTCCGAACTATATTGTCGGCATTCGCACGCCATGGGCGCTAAACAGCGAATGGAACTGGCGCAAAACACACCGGTTCGCAGGACGGCTTTGGGTCGCGGCGGGAATTGTCATCATTCTTTGCGGATTCCTCTATCCGCCCGCAGCAATTTGCTGTTTGGTGGCGGCAGTCCTCGCGCCTGTGATTTATTCGCTTGTGCTCTATTTGAAACAAGAATTGAACCATACCGGCGGCGGGAAATCGTGACCGCTTGCCGCTTATCAGGAAAGGATGATACCATGAAACGAATACTCAGTTTTTGTATGCTGCTTCTGTTACTCACCTCGGGCTGGGTTTTGGCAGAAGAACCGGAGGCGGAAACGCCCGCGCTGCCGGAAACGCTGACACTGGACGGCGCAATTGCCTATGCGGCGCAAAACCATCCGCAGGTGCTCGCTGCCCGCGCCGCGCTGGAAAAAAGCGAAGTCGCGGTGAAGGAGGCGGACAGTTCCTATCAGCAATATAAAACCAAAGCCGCCTATGGCTATGATATGTTCGCCGTGAAAAAAGGTCTGTATTTCACGCAGGCGCAGACCGGTCAGGTTATTGCGGAAAAAACGCTGCAACAAACCACCGAATCCGTCAAACTCGGCGTGAAAAGTGCGTTCTACAGCTATCTTTCCGCGCAGGAACGCGCGAAATTGTTGGAGGAATCCCTCAAAACCACGCAGGCGCGTGTGGCGCAGAACCAGACGCGGTTTGACAACGGCATGATTACCAAAATGGATTTGAAAAGCGCGCAAATATCCGAAAAAAAGGCGCAGTCCGATTTGGAAAAAGCGCAGCGCGGCGTGGAGATTGCGCTCATGCAGCTCAAAAGCGCCGTCGGTATTCCGGTGCACAGTCCTTTAACAGTGACCGGAACGCTGCAAACGCCCGCCATGCCGGAAACGCCGGTGGCGGAAGCCGAAACGCTGGCGCTGCAAAACAGTGCGGACATCATTCGCGCCGAACAGCAAAAAATAGCGGACGAAAAGAATTTTGAAGTGACCGGCTTGTGGTACACGGAACGTACTTATAAATATTTGCAAGCACAAGCGGGCGCGCAGTCCAGCGCACATGCCTATGATGCGGCGGTGGAAAATACGCGTATCGGCGTACATAAAGCATACGATACCATGAAAAGCGCCTATGATACCTACGCTTTGGCGCAGGAAACGCGCGACCTCAAAAAACAGGCGTATGAAATCAGCAAAACGCAATACGAACTCGGGCTTGCCACGCCGGTGGACGTGGAGGACGCATGGAGCGCGGCACAGAGCGCGGAAATGGACTGCTTTGACGCGCAGTTCGCCGTGATTATGGGCGCGGAACAATATGTCTTTTCCTACACGGTCGGCAGCATCGCGGGCGCATAAGCAAAGAAGAGTCGAACCGCGTGCGGCACATGGGGTTCGATTCTCCTTTGCTTAAATTTCGAGGGAAACAACACATCGGGCGCAAAACGCGCTCTATCAAAACAGGGAGGACGATTCTAAAGTGAAGAAAGTAAAACCAATTGCAATAGTTTGTGCAGCATTATCGCTCCTGAGTCTCGCGGGCTGTGGGAACAAATCAGCAGAGGAAGAGGCGGCGACCAGCATCACCGTCGCACAAGTGCAGACGGGTGACATCAGTTCCTTCATCACCTACAGCGGCACGGTAAACGCGACGGCGGACATTGCCGTCACCCCCAAAGCCAGCGGACGTATCACTGGCGTGAACGTAGCGCTGGGACAGCAGGTGAACGCGGGCGACGTACTGTTCACCATTGAGGACACGGATTTGGCGTTGCAGGTGCGCCAAGCACAGGCGAATCTGGAAACGGCGCAGGCAACCTATGATAAAACCGTAGGCGGCGCGGCGCAGCAAAGCGAAACGCAGGCGCGGCAAGCATTGACGCAGGCGCAGCAGGAACTGTCCGACGCACAGACCGCTTATGACATGGCGGTGTCCCGCTCGGACAATCAATCCAATCTTTTAAGCGCCAAAATCAATTTAGACCAAGCGCAGGCGGCATATGATCGCGCGGTGGAAAACCATAACAACAACACCATTATCACCGCTGCGCAAGTGGCGCTGGACGCGGCGCAGACGACTTTGCAGCAGACGCAGAAACTCTATGAACAGGGCGGCGCAACCAAACAGGCGGTAGACCAAGCGCAGGACGCGGTGAAAAACGCGCAGGCGCAATATGACAGCGCGTCCACCAACGCACGGCAGGCGCTCGACACAGCCAAAAGCCAGTTTGATTTGGCGCAGCAGCAATATAACGACGCGGTGTGGGCGCAAAACAACAACCAAGAACTGGTGAGCGCAAAAAGCCGTTTGGAAAACGCCAAAACGGCGGTAAATTCCGCGCAGGAGAACTATAATCTCACCGTGGGCGTCATCAATCCGGAAAACCGCGTGAGTGCGGCGGCGTCCGTGGAAAACGCCCGCGCGGCGTTGGCGCTGGCGCAGGAAGCGCTGAACAATGCGACCGTACGCTCCCCCATTCGCGGTCAAGTGGCGGCGCTGGATTGCCACACCGGAGATATGGCAAATCCGTCCGCAACCCGCGTGCAGATTGTAGACCCCACCAGCGTGCAGGTGGAAATCAAAGTGGCGGAAAAGAACATCAACACCGTTTATGTCGGTATGCCGGCAAAAGTGGCGGTTGCATCTGCCGGAATTGACGGTTTCGAAGCAACTGTTTCGGAAATCAGTCCGTCCGCCGACGCAGCAACGGGCATGTTCACAGTAAAAATTAATATGGATAATTCCGGCGGACTGTTCAAAGCAGGTATGTTCGCGGACTTGCGGTTGGTTTCCGGCAATAATGCTGGCGCGCTGACCATTCCCACGCAGTCCATTCTGGACGAAAGCGGCAAAAGCGTGGTCTATGTGGTAAACGGCGACAAATTGCAGCGGCGGGAAATCACCACCGGTATTGCGCAGGACGACCGAACAGAAGTCGTTTCGGGGCTGTCAAACGGTGAAACCGTTGTGGTACGCGGAAAAGATTTCGTGGACGAGGACAGCAAATTTAAAATTATTGAAGATACCATACAATAACAAACGGCAAACAGGCAACTATCCATTTTAGAAAAGAGGAGAATATAAGCTTATGTCTATTTCAGAAACCTCCGTCAAACGGCCTGTTGCAATGAGCATGGTGGTTATGATTATCGTTGTCATTGGGCTTTATGCGCTAACAATGCTTCCCATTGACCTCTATCCCAACATTACCATGCCCATGATAGCCGTTCAGACGAACTATAGCGGGGTATCCCCCAGCGAAATCGAAGAGATGGTCACCAAACCCATTGAAAGCGCCGTGGCGCGCGTAAGCGGTATTGATACTATCAATTCCACTTCCAGTCAAGGGTCCAGCATGGTCATTGCACAATTTGACTATAGCGCCGATATGGACGTATGCGCCATGGAGACGCGTGAAAAAGTGGATTTAATCAAAGGGATGCTGCCCGCGGACGCGGACGACCCCATCATCATCAAAATGGACCCCAGTATGATTCCGATTGCTTCCTTCAGCGTCTCCATGGAAGGTGCGGATTTGGAAAAAACCAAAACCTTTGCGGATGGCGAAGTGGTAAGCGCACTGGAGGGGCTTTCCGGCGTGGGTTCCGTCACGGTCAGCGGCGGTCTGGAGCGGGAAATCCAAGTGAATATTGATCCGGCGAAGCTGCTGGGCTATAATCTGTCGCTGTCCAGCGTCACACAGGCAATCGGCGGTGACAACAAGAATCTGCCGGGCGGCGATGTAGATTCCGGCGGCAAGACCATGAGCGTGCGTACTATTGGCGAGTTCACCGGCATGGAGGATATTGAAACGCTACCCCTGATTCTGCCGAACGGACAGACGATTTATATGCGCGATTTGGCGGACGTGCAGGATACTTACAAAGAAAAGACCAGCGCCAGCCGCTTGCAGGGCGCGGAATGTATTTCCGTCAGCATTCAAAAACAGTCCGGCGCAAACACGGTGCAGGTTATGCAGAAGGTCAATGCGGCGCTGGAGAAACTGCGCGCGGAAAATCCACAGGTCAACATCAAAATGATTCTGGACCAAGGGGAAATCGTGGAAAACACCATCAAAACCGTCGCGCAAAACGCCATTTTCGGCGGACTGCTGGCGGTGGTGATTCTGTTTATCTTTTTGCAGAACATCAAAACCACGCTCGTATTGGCGGCGTCCATTCCGACATCCATCATTGCGACGTTTGCGGCAATGTATTTCATGGGTATCACACTCAACATTGTGTCGCTCGGCGGGTTGGCGCTCGGCGTGGGTATGCTGGTCGATAACGCCATTGTGGTGCTGGAGAATATTTTCAAATGGCGTTCCAACGGCAAAAGCGCGAAGGAAGCCGCGATTTACGGCGCAAAACGCGTCACGGGCGCGGTCATTGCTTCCACGCTCACCACGGTGGTGGTGTTCCTGCCGGTGGCGTTCACGGAGGGTATGACGAGCATTATCTTCCGCGAAATGTCGCTAACTGTTGCGTTTTCGCAGCTATGTTCTTTGCTGATTACACTCATGCTGGTACCCATGCTGGCGTCCAAACTGCTGCGCGGCGAAACAGCTTCCTCTCCGCGGATACAAAAGATGTTCACGCCGTTCAACCGCGGTCTGGAAAAAGTCTATGGCGGATATGAATGGCTGCTCCGCTGGGCGCTGAGTCACCGCAAACGTTTGGCGTTGATTACCGTCCTGCTGTTTATCGGCAGCATCTGTCTGGTGCCTATGATTGGCGCGGAATTCATGCCGACTGTGGATTCGGGACAGTTCACCATTGACGTGGAAATGCCCAAAGGCACCGCGCTTGCGGAAACAGACCGCACGGTGAAACGGGTGGAGGAAATCGCGCAGGCGCACAGCGGCGTGGATGACGTATTCTCCACGGTTTCCGGCGATAGCGGCAGCATTAATGTGACGCTGAAAAAGGGCATGAAAACTAAAAAACCGATGGAGGAACTGCGAAAAGAAGTGTCCGAACAGGTGGCGGGTGCGAACATCACCATGACGGGCAGCGGTTCCATGATGGGCGGCAGCAGCGGCGGTCCTATCAATGTTAAAATCAAGGGCGAGGACTATGACGTAGCCGCCGGTATTGCAGACCAGATTCTGCTGGAAATGCAAAGTATTGACGGTATCCGCGACGCCAAAAGCAGCGTGTCGGATACCAAGCCGGAGGTGCGGCTGTATTTGAACCGTCAAAACGCCGCGCAATACGGCATGACAAACGCGGCGGCAGCTTCCGCTATCCGCGCCGCGCTGGACGGTCAAGTCGCGGGACAATATACCGAGGACGGCACAGAATATGATATCCGTGTCAAGTTTCCTGACGAAGCAACGCAGACGCTGGACGATTTGAAAAACATCAAACTCACCACGCCAAAAGGCGGCGTTATCACCATCAGCGAAATTGCGGACATTGAACAGACGGGCGGACCGCTGAGCCTGACGCGCGAAAACCAGAAAAAAATTGTCACAGTATCCGCGTCGCTCTACGGACGCAGTTTATCGGACGCCATGCAGAACATTCAAAAATCCATCAATACATTGAAACTGCCGGACGGATATACCGTGACAACAGGCGGCGACTACGAGCAAATGACGGAAGCGTTCGGCGGGCTGTTTTTGGCGTTGCTGCTGTCCATTCTGCTGGTCTACATGGTGATGGCAGCGCAGTTTGAATCTCTGCTCCAGCCGTTTATCATCATGTTCTCCATTCCGCTGTCGTTTATCGGCGTGTTCTTGACGCTGTTCCTCAGCCGCAACACGCTGAACGTCACGGGGCTTATCGGTGTGATTATGCTGGTGGGTATCGTGGTAAACAACGCTATTGTGTTGCTGGACTACATCAACCAGAACAAAAAAGATTGGGAAGGCAGCCGCATAGATTTGATTGTGGAAGCGGGCAAAAACCGTTTGCGCCCCATTTTAATGACAACACTCACTTCTGTGCTGGGGTATCTGCCCTCTATCTTGTCGTTTAGCCAAGGGTCGGAAATGATGAAACCCCTTGCATGGGTTTTGATGGGGGGCTTAAGCGTTTCCACACTGCTGACGTTGGTATTCATTCCGACGTTCTATAGCTATGTGGAGGACAGAACCGAACGCCGGGCTAAGAAAAAAGAAGCAAAACGCGCGGCAGTCGGCGGCGGGACACAGGAATTGGAATTTTAAATACGTAAACGCTCAAAAGGGGGCCTCGGCTTTTAGCCGCCGCCGGAAGGGTCAACATAGAAAAAGGAGAGACGCATATCCATTTTTGCGTCTCTCTTTTTTTGTGTCGTTTCCCCTTAGCCCTCTCCGGTTTTATCTCCCCCCGTTTCTCGCGAAAATATCCCCCAATTGTCGCTCCAGCTACGCGTGCCACGGAGTGGTATATCTCCCTTGAAAATGTCCTCCGACTTTGTGCTTTGCACCAAGTCTCCCCCTCTTACTTTTCTTGGGAGATATAGTCTCCGCTCTTTGCCCCCTGCCGCCTACGCTCTCGCTGCGCACCGCTATTGCGGTACCCCACGGCTGTGAGGTATAAAAACTTCGGTACACGCCCGAAGTTTTTATGACCGGAAAGTTCGGAACTCCCCGCGTTTTTGGGTAACATTGCTCCAAAAAGTACAATCCGCGTCGCGGCAGCGACAAGGATAATCCCCCGCAGGGGAAAAACCTTTTCGGTAGGAATAACGCTCCGCGCAGGGCAAGCGATAAAAAGAATTTTTGTGCTTTGTTTCTGAAGCAAAAGAGAGTCGATTCTTAGAATCGACTCTCTTTTGCTTATTCTTCCACAATATGTACGCCATGGCTGTCCCAACGGAGGTGATACGCCTTGCCGTCCAATGAAAACGTACAATCTTTTCCGTCAAAGAAGAGTCCTTCCGCAGCAGGGCATTTTCCGCTGAACGGGCACAGTACCGTCGCATATGCGCGCGTTTCTTCGCCGGCGGCGTCCTCCAGTTCCAGACGCGTGGAGGCGTGCCAAACGTCCACACGCTCGCCCACAATGCCCTCCAGCAAAGTTCCTCTCAAGCCGGACATGGGATAGACGGCAATGTTCGCGTCTTCGTCCGCGCTCCTCCAGCCGCCGTCCACCGCTTGCACCTGCACGGAATTAAAGTGATAGTAAATCTGCACGCTGTCCTCCGGCTTTAATCCCTCCAATCGGTCTAACACCACCACAAACGCGCCATCCACCAACGCCAGCGCACGGCGGTGTACCACCGGCGCATATTCAATATGGACAGCGGCGGCGTAACGCAGACGGTCGTTCTCCGTCGCGTCATAAATCTCTCCATACTTCTGAGCGCCGTAGGCAAAGGAACCTTGATATGCAAAATGGTCGCGGCGGTTCACGGTCAGTGTATTATGATACGCAGGACTTTTCAGCCGGTAGCGCAACTCATTATCCTGATAGGTCACGATACCAGGGTCTACCAACAATGGTTTCCCTAGCGCAGACAAATCAAAGCCCATGGGGTCAATGTGCGCGTGCAAGTTCTGAATGGGCGTCCGGCAGGCGAACATCACACTGATATCGTCTTTTTCCCAGCCACTACGCAAAAACACCTGTTTCAGCGGTTTTTGCCAGTTCAGGCAGGGTAAATCGACAGGCGCGGCGGTTTCCTCCAACTGTTCCAGCAACATTTCTAAATTGGGCAGCCGCCACAGATGGTCTGAAATTTCCCGCAAAACATCCTCTTTTCTGCTGTAGCGCGCCACGGCATGAAACCAGCGCATGTCGTGAAACACACCATATCCATATGCGCCGGCAAGCGGCGCGTTATTTTTCGCCGCGGAATCACCCCAAGAAATAATTTCGCCGTTGGGTCGCAGCGCAAACGCGGAATAGTCCAGCGCGCGTCGGTACCGCTCCACATATTCCTTGCTGAACAAAAATCCATAGCGCGCCGCCAATAGAAAACTGTGTCCAAACCAGAACATGCAGCCGTTGTGATACATAGGACAACCTTCAATCTGTCCGCCGCCCTCGGTGAGCTGTGCAGCGCTGCACCGTTCCAACTGGCGAATTGCCGTTTCTCTCCAGCGCGGCGCGTCCTGCTCTTGCGGAAACAGCAGCGCCACGCTGAGCAGTCCCAGCATTTCCATCAGAAAATGGTTGTGGTCTGCATTCGGCCACAAAACCGGCGACACTTCCTCCAACAACCGTGCATGTTCCAATAAACTGTCCCGATAAACCGTTTGTATCTCCGCCGAAAACAGCGAGTCGCCCTCCAAAAAATCCATCAGGAGCGGAAATGTTTTATAGGCACGGATACCAACTTCCAAAATACGCCATGGATGCGGTCCGCTGAAAAACACTTCCATCTCATGCACATCCCGTGGCACCTGCGGCGCAGGAACCGTTTCTATCCAATGCGCCAATTCGTCCAGCACTTTTTTCGCATATTTTTCTTCCCTTGTCAGCGCATATGCCGCCAGCAGCGGCTGCCAATGCGTCATACGGTTGAGCTGCCACAAATATTCCTTGTCGCCCACCTTGTTGTCTGTCCAATCCACCGGATTACCCACAAACAGCGGTTTGGCGCCCGTGCCGGGCAGAATATGTTCTCCCCGCAGATACATGTCCGCACGCCGAATCGTTTCCTGCGCCACCTCCGGCAGCCGTTTTTGTATCAACGCCGCGCGGCGCTGCATGTCCTGCCGCATTTTATTGTCCCCCTTTTCTCTGCTCTACTGCTCATTTTTTGTTCACAAACACCGGCGATACCCATGCATATTGCTCGTTTTTCTGCCGCACTTCCACATAATAAACATCATGCTCCGTCTGCGGCGTATCTTTGACATTCGCCTGAAACCGGTACGCCGTATCCGGCACTGCCTGATGCACCAGACAGGCATGGCTGTTGTAGCTGTCCATATGCATGGAGCGGGAACTTTCCAGCAGTTCTCCCACTGTCACATTCATTTGCCGCCCGTTCACCTCCAGCGAAAGCGCCGTTTTGGGGCTGCCGCTGACAGTCAGATTCACTGCCGCTGTCGCCGGTACGGTGCTGGACGGATTTTTAAATGTCTCCGCTGTAAATTCCACGCTGTTATCGCTGCACACGGCAATATGGTTGCGGAGATTGTTCACATCATCGTCCGCTTTGTCTTTTTCTGCCGGCGAAAGAACATTGCGTCCGCGGAAACACGGTTCCGCGTCCAAAAATTTCCCGCCGCGCACGCACGCCGCACATTCCCATAGATATCCTTCCTCGGTGTTTTTGCCCCAGCCCAGTTCAATACGGATTTTATAGTTCCCTTCCGTTTCCGCTGATTCCGGCTGATGGAACACATAGAGCGGTTTCAGGTTTTTATATAACGTAACGCTGTCGATAAAATCGCACGCTTCCACGTTAATATCAATGTCGCGCGCGTCCGCTGTGATTTCGCTGCCCATGGGCGCGCCGTTGACGGAAAATTGGCAGCGGATTTTGTCCCCAGTGACCGCATAGGTTCGCCGCTGCAAAATGGCGTCCCACACCGCTTCTTTTGTCGCTTCTTCCGCCCAGACCGCTGCGCGTCCGTCGCCATAACTGCCCGGGTAGCCTGCATGATGGTCGGTGGACGCGACAAATCCGAATTTATATCCGCGGCGCAATCCTTCCCATGCTGTGCTGCGTCCGTCACGCGGTCCCATGGTGTGGTAGTAGGGATAGGGCGCGCCGTCCGACATGCCGCAGCCATGCTTGGAATAGACTTCCACCACCGGAGAAATGGTTTCATCAAATTCATCCCAGTTGATACCGCGGTATCCCGGCGTGTAGCCCATGTGGTGGGGAATCACAATGCCAGGACTGGGCGACACATTTTCCAGCAAATTTTTGGGAGACGCAGATGGGATTAGTGGTAAGTGATTGTCTGTGGAAAGCAAATGATAGTCCCCATAGTGGGAGGAGTGCATTTCGTAGCCCTGAAAAGTGATGAACTCTTCCGCCGCCGCTGCCGCTACAATCGCGCGGATTTCCTCCCAGCGCGCTTTCAGTTTGGCAAACCCTGCCTTGTGATAGTCCACCAGAAACGCGCGCTCCGGCGTGCGCTCCGGAATATCGGGCCACATCGCATGTCCTGTCACCATACAAAAATCCAATTGTTCCCGCGCCGCGGCAAGCGCATGTTCCAGACTTCCATATCCATAGGTCATGCCGCAATGGTTATGGATATCGCCAAACAAAAGTTTCATAGTTATCCTCCTGATTTCTACTCATTATGAAGGGGGCGGAAGCCGGTAAACTGCGCCGGACCCCGTCCCCTCTCATTTTTTCATTGCAGTCGCTGCCGCGACTATGATGTACTTTTTGGAGCAAAAAATACCAAAATCCTTTTTATCGCTTACCCTTCCCAACGCCTCCGATTTGCCTCCCTTGCCTAAAGGGAGGGGGACCAGCCGCAGGCTGGTGGAGGGATTATCCTTGTCGCTGCCGCGACGCGGATTGTACTTTTTGGCGCAAAAAGTACCAAAAACGTGGGGAGTTCCGATTCTCCCCACACCCCTACAAACGGCCCTTGCAGGGGGCTTTAGTGCTTGTCGTTACTGTAGCTTTCTACAGTAACTAACCGGAATCGGACTACTTCTCATTCATGGAATGTCCGGACACGTGCCGGACATTCCATACCTCTCAGACGCGGGCGTTTTGATAGAAACGCCGCGAGAGCAAACGCGGCAGGGGGGCAAAGAGCGGAGAATGTATTCTTCCAAGAAAAGTAAGAGGAGGAGCGGGGGCAAGAACGGAAGATATTTCTCCCAAGAAAAGTAAAGGAGGAGGATTTTGACTATGTCAAAATCCGGGGGACATTTTCAAGGGAGAAATATCTGTAGTGGCGTTCGGGGGACATTTTCAAGGAAGAATACATGCGGAGCGTACCTTGGGGGGACGATAACGACGGCGCATAAAACAAGCCGGAATAAGTCCCCCTTTTGAATACACTTTTATTTTTTCAGCAATTCATATAGCATTTTGCAAGCCTGTGCACGCGTTGCGTTTTGCTGCGGCTGGAAGGAACCGTCCTCCATACCGTTCACAATGCCGTTTGCCTGCATTTTACCAACCGCTTCCGCTGCATAGTCACTAATTGCCGCCGCATCGGTGAACGCTGCGCCTGTTCCACCGTCCAGCGAAACGCCCGCATACTGTGCGGCGCGCACGATAATCACCGCCATATCTTCCCTTGTGATGTTGGCATTCGGACTAAATCCGCTGCCGGTGCCGTTCACAATACCACAGGCTGCCGCTGTGCACACTACATCATAGAACCAGTCGCCCTGCACCACATCGTCAAACGCCACACTACCGGCATCCGCCGTAATTTCCAGCGCATTCACAATCATTTTCACAAATTCTGCGCGTGTCACACTGCTTTCAGGGTCAAACACGCCGCTTTCTTTACCATTGACCACACCGCGGTAATACAGGGCAAGAATGGGTTCCTGCGCCCATTCGGAACCTGCCAAATCATAGAACACCTGCGTGTTCTCTGTGCCGGTACCGCTGCCCGTTCCGGTCCCGCTTCCTATCCCAGACCCTGTGCCGGAGGTCGTCGGAATACCCGTCCATGAACCGCCTCCGCCGCTGCCGCCGCCATGTCCGCCTCCGCCCTGCGGCGGTGTTGTCGTAATCTTATCATCATCGTCTGTGCCCGCTGCATGTTCCTGCACCTTTGTCGCAAACTGCGTAGCAATCTCCGCCGCAGACGGCATGGTGAGTTTCATTAAATCGTTTATCACGCGCACCCGTTTCGCGTCTGACAACGCGTCATATGCCGTGAAATCAATGCCCAGTGTCGCCGCTTCCCGCCGCAGCACTTCCTGCATGGTACCGGACGCCGTGATATCATTGATATATCCAACCAGCGCCGCTTTTTCAAAAGATGCGCGTGCGGTCTGCACGTCCGCAAAATCTCCCTCCGCCGCTAACGCCTGATAGACAATCGTACGGTTCGCCGCTAAGTTGATTTTTGCATAATTGCTGCCGTCTCCCATGGCAAATTGATAGTAGCTGCCATATTTTCCGATATATTCCTGCAATTTTGCCGCGTCTTTTGTGCTTTGCAGCAGTGCAAACGCTGCCGGCTGCTCAAACAGCCGCGCAATGCGGTTTGCGCTCGCCAAATTCTCTCCATCAATCGCCGGGTCGGCGTTCACAATCGCGCCATAGATTTTTTCCGCTGCCGCACCGGTCAATGTTTTTTGTGCATCGTCCGCCAAATCGCCGTTCATACCCAATTTCACAGCAATGTCTTTCGTGAACATCTCCTGCAACGCTTCCGGCGATTTCACCGCCGCAATCGCACGCAGTACGTCCAATACATCGTTCCGGTTGGTGTAGTCAATCGTTCCGGTTTTGATGTCGCCGCACGCCAGAATAAACGGATATGCGCCCGTTTCGCCTTCCACGCCGTTCGGACCTTTGGTCATGTCAAATTCAATTTCAAATACACCGTCCTCAAAAGACTGCACGGTGTCTGTATAATATAGTTTTTCCTCCAGCACGTCCGTCGTTTGCAAAATGCCGCTCACATTGGTGCCGGGCACGAATACCATCAGCGTCACACCGGTTTCTTTCTTTGCCGTCAACGCGCCGGAAACGACGACAAATCCCGTTTCCACGTCCACATCAGGCACATCGATTTCTGCAAAAGCGCTGCCTGCTGCCAGCGAACCGACTGTGCATACCATCATGCATACCGCCGCTGCCAGCGCAATGAGTCTGCGTGCCAATTGATTTCTTTTCATTGTTCCCTCCACCCGCTTTCTATCGTTTTCAGCCCTTCCGGCCGGTTCTTCTGTTTGTTTGGGAGGGACGCCGCGCCCGCTCCCAAACACATCATTTCTTTATTCTCCGTCAATCGCCGCTAAAACGTCCAGCGTTTCGCCATTTTCGCCCATTCTCCAGATGAAATAGCGGACGCTGTAGTTGTTTCCTGACGGTTTATGCACAATTTCCTCTGCGGTCAGAGAAACCGTTTCACCTGTCCGGAGGGTTACTTGTTTCGTTTTTGCTGCCATGAGCGACGGCTTGCCGGTGCTGTTGTCATACAGCGCGCTCATTACCAGCGCACTATCGTCCGCGCTGTCCAGATTCTTTTTAATCGTAATGCCTGCCGCCTCGTTTTCAAGGTCGATAAAATAGTCGGAATCCGGACGCAGACCGGTCTGCGTACCCGGTACCACATTTGGCGTCACAAGACGCGTTCTGTCCGGCGCGCCTTCATAGATGTCCAGATTGTCAATATAGAGCGGTCCGAAGCCCTCCGCTATATTGATGCGAAGCTGTTTCGCCGTATAGGGATTGCCGTTCAGGTTGAAGGTCAAGGTTCCCGTTTCGCCTGTTGTGGTGTCGGTCACGGTCACAGTCGTGCTTGCAATGCCGGTTGTTGAACCGGTCGTTCCGACATGCACTTCCACATGGAACCAGTGATTCGGCGTATATTTCAGCGCCGGTTTTATATCTGTTGCATTTGCTTCAAAAATACCGTCTTTTCCAATTTGGAACGGACGTCTGCTGATTTCCGGAAGCTGAACCATTGCCATGTAATCGCCAACGCTATAGTCCTCTTTGGTGCCAAAGAAATCATAGGCGACCGTATAGCCCGTTTTATAGTCCGGCACTGTGCCAAGATTGATGTTCAACGCCCCGTTTTTCATTTTCAGAGTGTTGTTTTCTTTGGCACCGCGATAGGCATAGTCTTTTGCCAGCTTTGCCGTCCAAGTATAGTTTCCGTTTGCGCTGAGCGCAAAATCCTGTTTCTTTCCGGAAGCCGGCAATTCCCATGTTTCAAAGGTGTTTTGTTCCATGGTTCCCGCCAGTTTATCCACACCAAATGTCGCTGTCAGCGTCACATCTCCTGCCGGCATGGTGATCGTCAACGGATTTTGCGTCTGCTGTGCGGCGCTCAAGGTGATACCTTCCGCCGTCCAACTTGTAAACTGATACCCTTTGTTTGCCGTTGCCGCTACCGTCACTTGCGTGCCCGCTTCAAATGCCGCGCCCGCCGTCTGCACTGCCGCGGTTCCCTGTGCGCTGTCAGACGTTGCCGCCGTCACGGAATAGGTTTGCAGACCCGGTGTGCTGTTCGCCACCGTAACCGTCACTGCCGGATTCGTGCCGCCGTCCATTGCAAAGGTCAATGTATGGGCACCCAATGATAACGTATCCAGATAAGAGGTTGCAATGGTATAGGTATTGCCGCTTACGGTATAGTCCGTATCTTTTGCCAGTGTCGCACTGCCGTTTTTCAACGCGCTGAAGGTATAATCACCCGCCGCTAACGTTACGGCAACCGCCTGATGGTCTGCGTGGCTGGCATATTTATCATAATTTGCCGCCGCAGGCGTTACGGACGCATTCGTTTTTGCCGCAAACGCCGCCGTGAGTGTCACGTCCGCGTCCGGCATGGTAATGGTCAGCGGATTCTGTTTTTGCTGCTGCGCACTCAAAGTGATTCCTGCTGCTGTCCAGCCCGTGAATTTATAGCCTGCTTTGGGCGTGGCTTCCACCGTCACGATTGCACCCGCTTCAAACCCATTTCCTTCTGTCGTCACTGCCGCGGTTCCCTGCGCACTGTCCGTCGAAGCCGCTGTCACTATGTGCGTGCCTGCCGGAGGTGGCGTAGTACCGGGCGCAATCGTCGGCGTCACCAGACGTGTTCTGTCCGGCGCGCCTAAATAGAAATCAAGGTTGTCAACATAAAAGTCAATGTTTTTCGCGGTTTGAATCTGGAAATATCCGCAAGCTCTTGCAGCAGCATTGGGACCATAGTCATATGTTCCTGTTTTCCCTGCTGTGGTATCTGTCAAAATACCGATTGCATTCCCGCTCGCCGGCATATATAATTCTACATGATACCAATGATTTGGCGTATACGTCATTGCCGCTCCGCTGTCATCTGTTACCGCTGTTCCGTTGAATGCAAAATTCCCGTTGGTTTCTATTGTGAACGCCCGTGTACCCGCCACATGAATGAGTTCTAAACGTGCGGGAGCAGTCGGGAAGGTCCCATAGAAATCATAGGCAAGCGTCCATGCCCCCGACACTCCTTGAGGTGTCAGCTTCATAAACAGCGGCTGTCCGGTGCCTTTCAGCAGGAACGAGGTGTTTTGCACGGTTCCGTTGTCCGCCTTGTCCATTTGCAGCGTGCTATAGTTGCTGTAAGAATAGGCGCCGTTCGCGCTGCCGGAAACAAATGCTGTCGGCGGCGCTCCCTCCAAATCCTTCCATGTTTCAAAGGTATTTTGTTCAATCGTTTTGTTGATATTGATGGCAAGACGCGCCGATTTTGAGTCGTTTTTGCCGTCATATGCTACAATAAACGCCAGTGTAGTTGTTTTTCCTGCCTCTTTGGTATCCAGATAAGAGGTTTTAATCGTATATTTGTTACCGTCCACGGTATAATCTGTACCTTCTACCAATACTTCCGCACTGGTTTTCTTAATTTGTACAAACGTATAGTCACCTGTATCCAGCGTCACTTCAATATCTTTGCGGTTCGGTGAACTTTGGTCATACGTTGCTGTCGTTTTATCAAGACTTGCCGTGCGCAGCGCTTTGAAATTCGCCGTCAGCGTCACGTCGCCTGCCGGCATGTTGAATGTGATTTCTTTTGCCGTCGCGTCCGCGAGTGTCACGCCGGTTGCCGTCCAGTTCACAAATCCATATCCGCTGTTTGGCGTTGCCGTAACAGTCACTTCCGCGCCCTCTTTCACGCTGCCTCCCTCGGGACTTACCGCCACTTTTCCGCCTTCTCCGGCAGTGGCGGTCAATGTATGCGTCGGTGTATTGTCGCTTACCGTTACGGTCAGTGTTGGGTCGGCGCCGCCGTCCATGTCAAAGGTCAATGTGTTTTCCCCTGCCGGCAGCGTATCCAAATAGGAGGTTGCAATGGTATATTTGTTACTGTCTACTGTGTAGTCTGTATCTTTTGTCAGTGTCGTTTCTCCGTTTTTCAATGCAACGAAAGTATAGTCGCCTGCATTCAGCGTTACTTCAATTGCCCTACGCCCCGCGTCATTTACGTCATATGTCGCCGTGGTAGGTGTGATGGTCGCGTCTGTCTTTGCTGCAAATGCCGCTTCCAGCGTCACTGCACCTGCCGGCATGTTGAATGTGGCAGGATTTGCCGTAGCATCTGTCAATGTCACGCCGGTTGCCGTCCAGCCTGTGAATTTATAGCCGCTGCTTGGTGCTGCCGTGACTCGCACTTCCGCGCCCTCTTCAAATTCCGTACCGGTCGGTGACACGCTTACCGTTCCGCCTGCGCCTGTGGTAGCTGTTAATGCATATTTCGGCGCGACTGCCTGCTGTTCAAAGTTCGCCGTCAGCGTCACATCTGCGCTCTCCACTGCAATCTCCAGCGGATTTGCCTTCTGTTGTTCCGCGCTCAAGGTAATACCTTCCGCTGTCCAGCCTGTGAAAGCATAGCCGTCTTTCGCTTGCGCAGTCGCTGTGGCAGTTCCACCGGTTTTCAGGTAGTTTTCCGCTTTGTTTGCGCCGCCTGTCACGGACACGGTTCCGGCGGTTTCATCTGCACTTACGCCCGATACTTTATAAGAGGTGGCATTTGGAATCATTGCCGCGCGGCTTAAATTCCCGCCTGCCGTACCGGTATAGATTTCAAAGTTGTCGATGTAGAGCGGGCCGCCGGTAGCGCCGGCAGGGAATATCTGAATCGTTTTGTTTGGTGCAGATATACCACTTACGTTAATCGACTTATTTGCCGTCTGTCCTGTCGCCAAATCTGTTATTGTCGCCTTCCATTTGGTTTCCAGCGGTGTTGCCGCCGTGGACATAGTAAACTCCACTTTGGCATGATACCAATGTCCCGGTACGTAATCCACTGCTATATCGCTTGCATTTGTCTGGAATTTTTTTGTTGTTTGGTTAATGGAAATCGGTCTTTTGGCAATTTCCTTCATCAACATGAACCGTAATTCACCTGTACCCGTAAAGTCTGCTTCACCATACATGTCAAATTCTATGGTATAGCTTTCTGTCGGCGCAGCTTTCAAAACAATTTCATGCAATTTTTCCGACAGTTTCATACTCTTGTCTGTCGCCCCGCCGCCGGTCGCCGTCACCATTTTAAGCGCCTGCAGTGCACAAGTTATCGTTGCATTTGTACCGCCAAAATCCGTTGCCGTACCAGCCGCAATGTCCGCCATTTCTTCAAATGTTTCCGATACGATAATTTCTCCTGCCGCCGTAACCGCGGAAAACGGCAGTGCGGCTGCCAGCATGGCAAATACCAGTGCCAGCGATAATAGTTTGTGTTTCATTGTTTCTTCCCTCCTACCAGAATTTTACCCATTTATCTGTTTTGCGCATCAGCGCTTCCATGTAGTAGTAGTCTCCCCAAATCACACACTCATCCACGCCGCGATTCGCCGGTTTTGCATAGACACCGTGCTGCAAAATCCCATTGGACTTTTGTCCCGCGGTGGTATAGTCCTGCGCAAGCGACCGCAGCATCCGGTCTGCTGCGCCGGTATAAATCTGTTTTAAATCTTCTCTCTCTATGTATTTTACTGCCTCGTCCAATCCGCAAGCTGCAATTGCCGCCGAACTGGAATCGCGCGGCTGTGTGCCGCTCGTGAAAATCAAATCCCAATAGGGCACGAAATCCTGCGGCAGACGGTTCAAATAATATGCCGTCACTTTTTCGTGCACCTCCATAGCAAGCGCGTCCTTCGTATAACCAAAACTCAGCGGCAGTCCGTAAACCGCCCACGCCTGCCCGCGCGCCCAGCAAGAATCGTCGCTATAGCCCTGATGGGTTTCGCCGTGGTGCGGCAGTCCCGTTTCAGGATCCATGAAAAACGTGTGGAAGGTGGACGCGTCCTCCCGTAGAATGTTATCCAGCGTTGTTTTCAAATGTTTTTTCGCCCGCTCTGTATATAGCGTATTGCCTGTTTCTTCGCCTGCCCAATAGAGCAGCGGTAAATTCATCATACAGTCAATGATAAACCGATAGTTCGCAGGGTCGTCGATTCTGCCCCACGCCTGAAAGAACTCGCCTTTTTCTTTCCAGCGGCGCATGAGCGCGTCCGCCGCGCCCACGGCAACATCTTTTGCATGTCCGTCGCCCGTGAGTTTATAATGCGCCACGCAGGAGAGGGAATACAAAAATCCTATATCGTGTGTGTCCATGTCTCCATGGCGCAGACGGTCTTCAAAATTTTCTGTGTGATGCTCCGCTACGCGGCGGTAACTGTCTTTGCCGGTCAGCGCATATGCCAGCCACAGCATTCCTGTGTAGAAACTGCACGTCCATTCATCGTTTGCGCCACCCGCATACCAGCCATTTTCGCTGGACGAGCGCGGAAACCGGTCTGTGAAACTGTCCATGGTTTCATCCAGCCGCTTGCAGCAAAACGCCAGCGCGTCCTCCGCCTCCTGACGCGTAAACGCCGGTACTTTCTGGAATACCTCCGCCTGGAGAATCGGTTCTTGTACAATATGTTTCATTTGATATTTTGTTCCCCCTTCTCACGCAATTTCATTGTATTTTCCCCTATATTTTGCCTTCTTTATATGTAACTCCAATATATAACCTCAAAATGCTTCCCAAAACGGCAATCTTAACGCAAAGCGCCGCAGTTCGGGCAGCTGCCTGCCCTGCAGACCTGTTATTTATTTTTCCCCACAGAATCCCCTGAGATTGAATACGTTCTTGTGCCTTTAGACATAAGGGAATCGAATCATATATGCCTTAACCCCGCCGCGTTTCCGAAAGAAACGCCGGGCGGGGTGGGCACCTATCCGCTGCCTTTCACGAGACAGTTTTTATGCCTAAGCAAAGGAGAGTCGAACCGCGTGCGGTCTCCTTTATTTAACCTTTCACTGCTCCTACCATTACGCCTTTGACGAAATATTTTTGCAGGAAGGGGTAAACGAACAAAATGGGCAATGTCGCAACAACAATAACAGCGTATTTAATGGTTTCACCAACCACTTCCTGGTCTCCTACGCCCACGCCGCTGCTCGACGCCATGTTCGTTGTATCATTTTGAATCAGGATTTCCCGCAGTACAAGCTGCAGCGGGAATTTTTCTCTGGTGTTCAGATAAATCATCGCGTTGAACCATCCGTTCCAGTGCGCCACTGCATAGTATAGCACGATAACAGCAATGGTGGGCAGCGCCAGCGGCAGCACAATTCTTCCCAAAATGGTGAAATGTCCCGCGCCGTCAATTTTTGCGCTTTCCTCCAGCGAAACCGGAATTGCTTCAAACCCTGTCCGCATGATAATCAGGTTGAACACCGAAATGGACGCGGGCAGAATGATAGCAAACAAACTGTCGTAAAGTCCCAAGTCTCTGACGTTCAAATAGCTGGGAATGAGCCCGCCTTGGAAAAACATGGTGAATACAATAAACACCGTGACCACTTTTGCCGGCATGAAGTTTTTGCGCGACAACACATAAGCTGCCAGCGACGTCAGTGCGATATTAATACAGGTTCCGACAATCACAATAAACAGCGTGTTGCCATAGCCTTTGACAATCATGGGGTTTTTGAATACCATAGCATATGCCGCCATGTTAAACTTCAGCGGGTGCAGCAGCGGCCCCTGGTGCGCCATGAGTTCATAGGGACTGCTCAGCGATGCAAAAATGACGTGCAGAATGGGATAGAGCATGGTAAACATAATCACTACCATGATGATGTAGTTGAACACCTCAAAAATATTTTGTCCTTTTGTTCTTCTTATCATTTCTTCTGCACCTCCTTTACCACAATGACGAGTCGTTCGCCCGTTTACTGATTTGGTTTGCCGCAATCAGCAGCAAGAAGTTAATCACCGAGTTGAACAGTCCCACCGCTGTGGAAAAGCTATAATCGTTTTGCAGCAAACCGCGGCGGTATACATAGGAACTGATAACGTCCGATGTGGAATAAATTGCTTCGTTATATAACAGAATGATTTTTTCATATCCCACGTTGAGCATACTTCCCATACGCAAAATTAGCATCACCATAATGGTGGGAATAATGCTGGGCAGTGTGATATGAATGGTTTGTTTCCAGCGACCCGCGCCGTCCAATTCCGCCGCTTCATACAGTTCCATGTCAATGCCTGTCAGCGCCGCCAGGTATACAATACTGCCCCATCCGACGGTCTGCCAGATTTCTGAAATAACATAGACCGGAACAAACAAATTCGGTTTGTTCAGCATGGTTTCCCGCGGAAAACCGAAATAGCTTAAAAAGACAGTGATAACACCATTGTCCATGGTAAAATCACGAATCATGCCGCAGATAACAACCAACGAAATAAAATGCGGCAGGTATGTAAGCGTCTGTACGGTACGTTTGAACAGGTTGCAGCGGATTTCGTTCATCAGCAGCGCCAGAATAATGGGCGCCGGAAACCCGAAAATCAACGTACTTAAACTAATAATCAGCGTGTTACCAACAATACGTCCAAAATAGGGGTCGGTGATGAAACTTGCAAAATGCTCCAATCCAACCCAATCGCTTCCCAAAACACCTTTTCTGGGGTTGAAATCCTTAAACGCAATAATTGCGCCATACATGGGTTTATAATGAAACAGCAGGAAATATGCCACAACTGGAATCAGCATAATATAAAGCTGGTAATTGCCTCTGAAATCCGCCTTGAGACGGCTCCCAAAGCTTGGTTTGACATAGCCCTGCGCAGTAGCTAGGCTCCCTTTCATAAAAATCTCCATTCCGCCGCCCTGCGTCGGCACAAATAAAATTTCTCTTATCGGCAGGGCAAGGAATGATAAGAGATTTTTTTGCGCATGTGCGTTTGCGAACCGAAGGTGAGCAAAATTTCGCACGCGCCATTTAATCCTGCCGGAGGCTAACGTGAAAGTTCCTTTCACGTTATTCTCCATTCCGCCGCTCCGCATCGGCATATCATAGCACTGAAATTTCTCTTATCCGCAGAGGTTCAAAATGATAAGAGATGGTTAGGCACAGGTGCAATTGTCTTATCCAAAGAAATGGCACCTGCGCCGTTTATTCCATTCAGAAGATTCTTTAAGAAAAATATTTCCTGTTTTGTTTGTTTATCGTGTCTGATAGCGTTTATATTGTGCGTTTTTGATTTCCAGAACGCGGTCAATGCCTTTGTTTCTCAGTTCGCTCACATAGGAATCAAATTCGCTCAGCGGTTTGATGCCCATGATGAATTGCAGGAAGGTTTCACTCACATAGGTGTCAATGGCGTTGGTCAGTTTTGCCAGTTCACTGCTTTCCTCTTCCGTTGCACTGATGGTCGGCACTGCATGGCTTTCCGCATTGGTGTTCACCCAAAGGTCAATTGCCTGTGTCTGTTCTTCGCGTTCATAGTATTGTTCCAAATAGCGTTTATCCTGCACAAATGGGCCGCTTCCCGCCGCACGGATATAACGCATGAGCGCGTTGGTTTTGGTTAAGCCTTCTTCGTTGTGCAGCACTTTGTCCGTATAGGTGGGATAGCCGTCCACCATGTTATAGCTTTCGCCTTCCACACCAAAGTTATAGAGCAGTTTTCCTTCTTCGCCATAGGCAAAATCTAAGAATTTTGCCGCTACCTGCGGATATTTGCAGGCGGTTGTAATGGCTGCGCTGCCGCTGCTGACATAAGGCAGACTATATGCGCCGAATTCTGCTTTCTGTCCTTTTTCCAGCACCGGATACGGTGTTCCGACCAGCCGGTAGTTCTCCGCTTTTCCTTCGGAAGTAGCGCTCATCCATTTATCCAGTCCACTGCCCGCATAGGCAACGCTTGCGCCGGTTTTGCCTGTCAGCATATTAGTATCCAAAATTTTATTGTCGATGGTTGCAATGTTGTTGTCCAGCAATTTTTCGCTGTACCATTTCTGGAACGTTGCCAAAAATTCTTTATATTCCGGCTGCGCGGGACCATATTTGATTTCATTGCCGTCAACATAATATTCACGCGCAATGCCGTACGCGCCAATGAATGGATTCATGGTTTTCAGGTTGTTCAGCAAGAAACTCAGCGGCGCCTGCGCCCCTTTTTCGTCACGGAACTTCACCAGCATGTTATACCAGTCGTCCATGGTTTCCGGCACGGAAAGATTTAGTTCTTCCAGCCAGTCCGCACGCACCATGGGACCTGCGGACACCAACAGCGTTTCGTCGCCACGGATAAACGGAAAACAGTAGTAAGTTCCTTCGTCTGTTTTCGCCATTTTATCAATATCGGGATTTTCACTGTAATATTGTTTCAAGTTCACAATCGTGCCGTCGTCCATCAAATCGTTCAGCGGCAGAATCACTTCGTCGCCAACGGCTTTCTGCGCACCGCCCGGATAGGCATACCAATCGTTCATAATGATGTCCGGTAATTCATTGGACGCAATCATCAGATTCAGTTTTTCACTTTCCTGTCCTGCTGCCGGATGCTGAAATTCCACATTCGCACCTGTTTGTTTTAGCAGTTCTTTGGCAAACGGTGTGTCGCCCAGATTGGCAGCCGTTGCGCTTGTCATGGTGTCAAGCGGCAACCAATAAGTCAGTTTCACGTCTGTTTGCATAGGATATTTACTAATGTCCCCAACTTCTTCTGTCGTCCCGCCGCCGTTTCCGCATCCTGCCAAAAGTGTGGACGCTGCGAGACATGCCGCTAAAATTCCGCATACACATTTTTTTGTTTTTTTCATGTTCATCTTCCTCCATTTTTTATACGCACGTTTTTATGTAGCTAAAAAACCGTCCGGCCAACATGTTCCTTTTAGAACTGGAATTTTTCCGTCTGCATGTCATGCAGATTTTGTCCGCTGCTGGCTTCATAATTTTATTATACAATGATTTTTTTTCACCGTAAACAGGCACTTTGCCATATGAAGGGACACCTTCACAGACACCCCGCTTTTCATGCGCGTTTGCGCCATTTTGGTAATGTTTTCTCCTGCGGAATTGTCCCTGTTCCTGTGAAAGTGGGACTTCTGCCGCAAAAGCCGCATGCCCGTAAAATTTTTCTCTAATATCACGATTTCTTTACACAAAACTTTCTTAAGACGGGGGTTCTTACATTTCTATACCAAAAAAAGAAAGGGACTCCCCATTCATGCGCCCAAGGCGCAACCACCAAAAAGCGACTTGCGCTTTTTGGTGAAAAGGAGGAGCAAGGCAGCGGGCGGATGTTTTTCTGCATAGAAAAACGGAGCAAAGCGAACTTTGCTCCGACGTGGTCGGAGTGACAGGACACGCACGGCATAGCGCCGTGCTGCCCCCTTGCAGCATAGCTGCTGCGGGTTTTTTGCTAAAATCGTGCCACTGGCACGATTTCTGCACGCAAAAACCTTCTTAAGGTTCAACTCCTTACATTTCTATACCAAAAGAGAAAGGGACTCCCTTCGGAAGCCCCTTTCTCTTTTGGTCGGAGTGACAGGACTTGAACCTGCGGCCTCTTGACCCCCAGTCAAGCACGCTACCAGCTGCGCCACACCCCGAAATATATACCATTTTTTAAAACTACCGTTCTATTATAGCATAAAGTATTGCATTTGAAAAGCCCCTTTTTCAAATTTTTTAAAAAAATCTTCCCAAACTACCCCCTTTCTGTTTTTGCTGCATATACTGAATACAGGGAGGGAACGGCATGACGCCTTTTGAAATGACGGCACTGATTACGGTGCTTGCAAATGTGATGGCTGAAAATTTAAACAGTGAACAACTGGGGTTTGTGTCCGCTGTTTTTGACCAGTTGGGCGATACACTGGATACCATCGCTTTGCAGCGGGCAAACCTGCAAACTGGCAATGGAAAACAAAAAGAGAAAGAAAACGTGGAGTTGATATAACCGGCGGCAGAAATCACTTGCTACCGGTTCTTTTTTTGGTAAAAAACTTGCAGCAGTCCTCAGATTATGATACAATATATGCAAAGTCCCTGCGCTGTGTGTCAAACGCGCGGGGCGGCAGGGAATAAAAAAGCGCAAAGAAAGGGGAAATCAACATATGAAACAAACGATGAAAAAATGGGGTACGCTATGTCTATGCGCATTGTTATGTATTGCAATACTGGGGGGCTGTGCTACAAGACAGGAAAACCGGCAGCAGCAGGCTGAGGAAACGCTTGGTAAATTGATATCGGCGCTGAAAGCGGCGGATATCCCGACGGCGCAGCAATATATCGATATGGCAAGTTTGGAATCCGGCGGCATTGATTTCACCAGCGATGCCTATCTGCCGCTGGCAAAAGAGATGTTCGGAAAACTGGAATACGAAGTCCTTTCAGCAGAAGAAGCAGACAACGAAAATGTTCGTTTACATGTTAAAATCAAGGCGATAAACATGCAGCCGGTTATGGTGACATGGATTCAAAACTTAATGCAAAAGGCATTGACGCTAGGCGAAAGCGCGTCCCAGATGAGCGAAGAAGAACAGACGCAATTGGCGATGGACGGACTTATCGAAGCTGTTCAGCAGTCCGGCGGCGATTTGTTGGAATCAGAGGTAGATGTGAATGTGACCTGGGTGGATGGCGCCCCAAAAATCCAATCAGACCGGACATTTGCCAATGCTTTGATGGGCGGATTGATGGACGCGTCGGAGGGGCTCCAAAACAGCTTAAATGAATAAACCAAAATAAACGGAAGGAGAGAACCCGCATGGAAAAACGGAACTATCGAAACTCCGGCGCAGAAATTTCTCTGCTGGGATTCGGCTGTATGCGTCTGCCTAAAGTAGACCCTGAAAAACAGGACATTGATTTTGTACAGGCGCAGGCATTGATTGACATGGCATATGCGCAGGGCGTGAACTATTTTGACACTGCTTATATGTATCATGGCGGGCAGTCGGAACTGTTCATCGGTCAGGCGCTGAAAAAATACCCACGCGACAGCTTCTATCTGGCAAATAAAATGCCGGTCTGGATGGCGGAAACCAAAGAAGATGTAGACCGTATTTTTCAAGACCAGCTAAAAAAATGCGGCGTGGACTATTTTGACTTCTATCTCTGCCATTCCCTCAACCGCGGACACTGGAAACGGCTGCGGGAATTCGGCGTTTATGAATATTTAGAAGAACAAAAGAAAGCGGGCAAAATCCGCCAATTGGGATTCTCTTTCCACGACAAACTGGATTTGATGGAAGAAATTCTGGAAACCTATACTTGGGATTTCGCGCAGATTCAGCTGAACTATCTGGATTGGGACATGCAAAACGCAAAACGGCAGTATGAACTGCTGGAAGCGCATGGACTGCCCTGCATTGTGATGGAACCGGTACGCGGCGGCGCGCTAGCGACGCTCAGTCCTGAAGCGGCGGCGCTGCTGAAGGAAGCAGATCCCACGCGCTCTATAGCGTCTTGGGCGCTGCGCTATGCCGCGTCTTTGCCAAATGTCATGACGGTACTCAGCGGCATGAGTACGCCGGAGCAAGTGCAGGACAATTTACAGACCATGACGCCGTTTGTACCGTTGTCACAGGAGGAAACCGCGCTGGTATACCGTGCGGCGCGGCTCTATCTGGAAAGCCGAACTGTTCCCTGTACAGCGTGCCGCTATTGCATGGACTGTCCGGCGGGCGTGGATATTCCGTTGATGTTTCAGATTTTCAACCGTTTCAAAATGACGGAAAACGGTGCGGACGCACGCAGTGCGTTTGCGGCGGCGGGCGAAGAAAAACAGGCGGCGCACTGCGTCTCCTGCCGGAAATGTACGCAGCACTGCCCACAGCTGATTGACATTCCGGCGCGGCTGAAAGAAGTCGAGGAACTGGCGCAGCGGGTAAGCCGCTGACGTAAAAAGAGGAAGAAACACCTTGTTTCTTCCTCTTTTTCATTATAATGGAAACAGCTGCGTTCTTTGCCGATAAGACCGCCGTCTTTTATTTCAGCATTTCTTCCACCGCGGTTTTTGGCTGTACGCCGACCGCCGTCTGCACCGGCTGCCCGTCTTTGAGAAGCACCAGCGTCGGAATGCTCATCACACCAAAACGCTGCGCCAATTCCGGTTCCTCGTCAATGTTGACCTTGCCGACTTTCACGCTGCCGGCATATTGCTCCGCAATTTCGTCCACGACCGGAGAAAACATGCGGCATGGGCCGCACCACTCCGCCCAGAAATCCAGCAGTACCGGCTGGGAACCGGACAGAACTTCCGTATCAAAATTTGTTTTCGTAATGTTTATCACAGACATATAAATGCTCCTTTCATTTGAGATATATTTATGTTTTAGGGTGTGCACTTAGAAATATTATATGCTCATTTTCGCAAAAAATCTGTCATTGCAAACTTTTCGGTCATGAAACCTTCGGACATGCCCTCCATAGCACACGTGTATACCAAGAAAAGCAAGCGGCGGATCGGGGCTGAAAGCGGGGGGTAGTTCTCCCCCAAAAAAGTAAGAGGGGGAGGAGCCGTAGGCGACGGAGGACATTTTTAAGGGGAGAACTACCCGGAGCAACCTTGGGGACAATTTCATACCAAAGGATCGGAAACCTCGCTGCCGCTGCGTTTCCTAGTCCCTATGCCGCTCCATGGCACGCGCCAAGTTCCTTCTCCTAGGCAAACAACTGCGCGCACAGCTGGAACAGTTCTTCTTTGCCATAGAGACATTGCAGTGCGTCCAGCATTGCGCCCGTGGATAAATAGTCCGGCAGTCCGCAATGCGCCAACAGCTTCCGCCGCCGCGCTGCGCTGTCCGCACAGCCGGAAAGTCCGAGTTCATAAAGATCCAGTTTGGTCAGCGGCTGTGCCGCCTGCGGTACATGCTCCTGCGGCGCGGCGCGCAGCACACAGTCAATGAGAATGTTGTCCGCAATCCCTTCCACGCCCAGCAATCCTTCCTTGCCCGGCACACGCTTACGTTTTTCGCGCCCCTGCACTTGCGGCGTATAGGCGTGTTTGATATAGGCGCTGCCGATAGCGCCTTGCAGATAGTTGCGAATCACCAGTCCCGCACCGTCCGCGTCCGTCAAAAGAATAATGCCTGTTTTATGCGCGGCGCGGCGCAGGGTCTCCAGCAACGCTTTGTTCTTAAAAATACGGAACCCTCCAACCGCAATGACCCATGTATCAAACAGTTCGGAGAGTTTTTGTTTGTCATATTTCCCCTCCACCACAAGGGGCTCCCGCAGCGGTATTTTTGCCACCCTATCACCTGCTTTTTTAAAGTTTCACCATTGTTGGTTTGCGCGCCTTGAATGTTGTGATATAGCGGAATCCCAATGTCCGCAGAAACTCCTGTGCGTCCGCCATGTTTTGCCCTACCGCATGAGGCACATGCGCGTCGGAACCGGTTGTGATGATTTCGCCGCCCAAGTCGCGGTAGAGTTTCAAAATGGATTTAGACGGCATGGTGGTTCCCACCTGCTGCCGCAGTCCGGACGTATTCAATTCAATGCCTCTGCCGCCTTCAATCACGTTCTTCAAAATTTGACGGATATAGTCCATATACCGTCGCTCGGTATACGGAAATTTCTGTACTGCCGCATAGCGTTTTGGATAGTCGACATGCCCCAGGCAATCATAGTAAGTCTCGCGCGAAAGCGCCAGCAGTTCACGGTAGTATTGTTCAAAAACATCATAGTTAAACCCGCTGTAGCGCACCAGCGCAAGGTCGATATCCCCTTCAATGTTATGCATGGAACCTATCACATAGTCAAACGGACGCGTTAAAATGCGTTTTGCCGCCGCTTGATACTTGTGGGCTTGTCCCAATTCCAGCCCATAAAGAACCGTCAGTTTTCCCTGCCACTGCTCTTTCATGCGCATGATTTCCGCCTGTACCGCATCCGCGTCATAGTTTTTCCGGCAGTCTTCATCTGCGGCAGTCGGGTCGAAATGGTCTGTAAGGGCAATTTCCTGCAACCCCTTTTGAACGGCTACGCGGCACACATCTTCCGGCTTTGCTTGGCTGTCCACAGAATATTTGCTATGGGTATGGTAGTCTACCAGATACATCCCGCACCACCTCCTAACATGCAATTCTATCACTAGCCGCTTGTGCGGCGATGATATGCTTTTTTGTGTAAAAAAAATATTTAAAACTTCTCTGCGCAGAGCGTTTTTATCCTTGTCGCTAATCGCGACACGGATTGCGATTTACTGATAAGCACTATCGTGTTTATCATGTACTTTTGGAGCAAAAGGAACGTTTTCCCCTGCGGGGGAGTTATATCAGTCACGCAAGTGACTGATATGTACTTTTTGCCGACAAAAAGTACCAAAAACTTTCTGGCGTTCCGCTTCGCCCCCAATTGTCGTTACGGATATTTACCCCTTGAAAATGTCCTCCGACTTTGTGCTTTGCACAAAGTCTCCCCCTCTTACTTTTCTTGGGGTAAATATCCTCCGCTCCTTTGC
>JAAWTG010000092.1 GCA_022801925.1 Clostridia bacterium
GTTTTCAGTCTTACCTTAAATATAGTATATATGAACCGTAAGTTTGTGTCAAGACCTATCAATCACAAAAATATCCGCACCTTCATTCCCTGCTTTTTTTTGTGAAATCATTACTCTTGACATCTGTATTTGTTTTGTTCTTATACTAAGCAAGGGAAGCCGGCATTTTTATGTGCTTCCAGCAATTCGTCGCACATTGCCACAATGTCGTCAATGGACAGTTCCGCCGCCGTGTGTGGGTCCATCATTGCCGCCTGATATACCGCTTCTTTCCGTTTTGTCACTGCCGCTTCAATAGTCAAAAGCTGCACATTCACGTTTGAGGAATTCATCGCAGCAAGCTGTACCGGCAGGTCGCCGAAATAGGTCGGCAAAATACCGTTACCGTTCACCAAACAAGGCACTTCCACACATGCCTGCGGGGGCAGATTGGTAATCAGTCCATGATTCAACACATTCCCGCCGATTTGATAGGACTTGTTCAGCGTGATTGCTTCCATAATATGAGATGCGTATTCGCGGCTGCGTTCATGCGTGATTTCGCCGCCGTTATATAATTCTTCTTTTTCTTTTTTCCATTTTTCAATCTGATTCACGCAACGCCGCGGATATTCGTCCAGCGGAATGTTATAGCGTTCAATCAATTCCGGATAGTTCTTTTTGATGAAAAACGGATTATATTCTGCATTGTGCTCGCTGCTTTCGGTGCAGTAGTATCCCAAACGGTTGATATATTCATAGCGCACCATATCGCCATGCTTCTCCAGATTTTTCTTTGCCGCCCGCTCCCGAATCATCGGATAAAGGTCATTGCCGTTTAAATCTTTGATTTCCAGCAGCCATGCCATGTGGTTAATGCCTGCAATCACGTCCGTGAACCCCTCCACCTGAATGTCCAGCGCCTTCAGCAAACCGGAGGAACATACCTGCACGCTGTGGCACAGACCTACCGTTTTCACATCGGTATACCGCTGCATGTAGCCTGACAAAATCGCCATCGGATTGGTGTAGTTCAAAAACCATGCGTCCGGACACACCTCCTGTATATCCTCCGCAAAGTCCCGCAGAACCGGAATCGTGCGCAGTCCGCGGAAGATACCGCCAATCCCCAGCGTATCGGCAATGGTTTGCCGCAGACCATATTTTTTCGGGATTTCAAAATCAATCACTGTGCAAGGTTCATAGCCGCCTACCTGAATGGCATTCACCACAAAATTTGCTCCGCGCAGCGCCTCTTTCCGGTTTTCTACGCCCAAGTACGTCCGAATGGTTGCGCGTCCCTCATTACAATTTTGGTTGAGGGCGCTGATGAGCTGTTCCGATTCTTCCAGCCGTGCGCCGTCTATGTCGTAAAGTGCAATTTCTGCTTTCTGCAGTGCCGGTGTCAACATACAGTCGCCCAATACGTTTTTGGCAAATACTGTGCTGCCCGCTCCCATAAATGTGATTTTCATAAAACCGCCGCCTTTCCTTTTTACATCAGAATGATTTCCATTTTTCCTGACCTTGTATTTTGTGTTTTCAGTATAGTAAATTTTATTGTATTTTACCATTGCCAAAAGGTTGATAAACATGTTAAAATGTAACTTAAGAGGTGAGCATGATGAAACACCATATAAATATTGCCATACAAAACAAAGGCTTTCACGACATCAATCCCATTCTGTGCGGCTATGAAGCCTGCCGCCCAAATCACCGTTTTGGACCTACTATTCGCCATTTTTATTTAATTCACTGTATTCTTTCGGGACAAGGCACTTTCACTTGTCCTTCCGGCAGTTATACACTGTCCGCGGGACAAGCATTTTTGATTGAACCGGAGGAAATCACGGTTTATACTGCCGACAGCTGCACCCCTTGGGTCTATATTTGGATTGGCTTTGACGGCGGCTATGCAAACAAGTTGGGCGAGCTTTCCGCGCCGGTATTTGACGCACCCATCGGCTTATTCCGCGACATGCTGGAAGCGGCAAATATCCCTGCCATGCGCGAAGAATATCTTGCCGGAAAAATCTTCTCGCTGCTTAGCGAACTGTTCGGTGCGCAAAAAAACGAAAACTATGCAGACGTAGCGGCGGATTTCATTGCCGCCAACTATTTGCAGGACATCAAAATCCACGATGTTGCAAAAGCAGTCGGTCTGGATCAGCGGTATTTGTCCCGTCTGTTCAAAGCAAAAAACGGGTGCAGTATGCAGGAATATCTCATCCGGCACCGCATGGAAGAAGCACTACGTCTGCTGCAAAAAGGCTTTCTTGTGTCGGAAACTGCCGCCATGGTAGGATACCGCGACCCTTTCGTGTTTTCCAAGGCGTTCAAACACTACTATGGCAGCGCTCCTAAAGATTTCCGGCGGCGGTAAATGAAATGTAAATAAGGAAGCCAAATCTCGTGTTGCGTGCGAAAGAAAACCGTTGTTTGGTGGTATTTCGATTTATTTTCTGGCACAAAGAGAATCGCCATACACTTTTCACGTGTTATGCAAAAGGAGCCAAACAGATGATGAAAATCTGTTTGGCTCCTTTTTATGTAGAAACTGTAATCCGTACGCCGCTCCTATATCTTTTGTTTTAACTTCGCCTTGTCAAACGCCAGCGCCAGCAGGACATACAGTGCGGAACTACCTGCCGATTGAATCAATGTCAGCGGCGCAGACGGCAGACCTACCAAGAAATTACCCATGATAATGCTTTCCGCCAGATAATATCCCACCAGACAAATCAACGCCGCCGGAATCAGCGCCAGCGTGTTGCGTTTGCCGAGCACTTTATCCTGCTTTGCCGAAAACATTGCCGCCATCAATGCTTTGATGATTACCGTCGGCACCACCCACATTGCGCCGCCGCTCATCAAATCGCTAAGACCCGCACCAATTGCCCCCGCCGCCATGGCATAGGGCAACGGCAGTATGCTTGCCGCAAGATAAATCATGCTGTCTCCAAAATGGATATATCCGCCGTTCACCCCTACCGGCACATGGAAAAAATATGCCGTCAGAACAAAGGTCAACGCTGCAAACAGCGCCGCCAACACCAGATTTTTTGTTGTGTTTTTCATGTTTTCCACTCCTATCCTAATTCTTTTAAAAAAGGTTCATAAATAACACTATCATTGATACGTGTTTCCGTCTCCGCCGTATATGCCGCCACCTTGCGCACGAACTTCGCCGCGCTGCTGACTGCTGCAAGGTCGTCCACACCGCGCGTCAATTCGCCGCATAACACGGAAGCAAACATGTCGCCCGTACCCGGATATTTTTTGGCAACTTTCTTTTGCCGCACCATGAAGTTTTCTCCCGTTTCCCTGTTATAGAACACATTTGCCATGATATCCGCTTCCACATGCACGCCTGTCAGCACGACCTTGCGCGTCCCCTGTGCACAAATACGCCGGCACAAAGAAACCGCAGTTTCAAAGGAAATATCGTCCCCCTGATACGGTTCATCCGTCAAAATGCATGCCTCTGTCACATTGGGCGTTGCTATGTCTGCGCCCGCTGTGAGGCGGCGCATTTTTTCGCACATCTGCGGCGTGTAAGTCGCATAGGGCTTGCCCTCGTCTCCCATCACCGGATCCACCAAAATGTTTGCTTCGGGGTGCAGTTTGATAAATGCCGCCACGGTGTCAATCTGCTGTTCACTGCCCAAATCAATGGTATAAGTGCA
>JAAWTG010000093.1 GCA_022801925.1 Clostridia bacterium
AGTTGTTACATAATCACCGTGGTATCTGCGTTTTGAATAAGTCCCTATTGACGTAGGGATTTCCTGTCATGGGCGGATTTGCGAGGTTCGCCCGACAGGACTTTTCCAAATGGACATAATAATCCACCTTTTATTGTACTAAAATTTTAGCAAAAAAGCAAGTTTTTTCAGGGATATGTAAATTTTTTGCCGCTGTCCCTATTTCATGAGCATAAGAAAAACAGGATGCGGACGATTTCTTTTTTTATGCTTAAAGCGGAGGTAGTTCCATGAATCGTGCACGCATCAGGCATCAAAGGCAGGCTTCCCGCGCAGCGGCAAGGTCTGTGCGGCAGAATTTCTGCTATCCCAAAAGCAACTTCTTTCTTTATAAATTATTGCCGTGGCTGACGGAAATTTTGCTTGCCATTGCGCTTTTGACTTCCGGCGGTTCGCTGTTCGTAAGTCTGCGGGCGCAAAGCCGCGCGAATGCGTTGCAAGCGCAAGTCGCAGCATATGAAGCGCAACGCAGCGCAGAAATACAGAACGAAACCGCGATTGCTTCAGAACAATCGCCTACGCCGGAGTCTGAGGGACAAACAGCAAACGGACAAGACACCACAAACGCACAAGGTACAGTTAAACCAAATGCAGCCGAACAAAGCAAGGCTCAAACCGCTGAGACTGCGCAAAAGCAAACAGAATCATCTGTGCAAACAGTTCCTAAAACAAACGCACAGCAAGCCGTGCCGCCAAAATCCGGCGCAGCCGTGCAGCAACAACAAGCTGCTCCGGCAGCACAACCCGCGGCGCAAACACAGCCGCCTGTCCAAAAACAGGAAATCACGGTCTATGTCACCAAAACGGGCGACTGCTATCATTCAGACGAGTGTCCGCATTTGTGGCAAAGCAAAGTCCCCACCACACTCGAAGCCGCAAAAGCGCAGGGCTACCGCCGCTGTTCCCAGTGCGATGCGCCGAGATAGGTTTTACATATATGTCTCCTAATAATATACACCCATATACATTGTATCACAAAAGGCGTGACGGCTGCAAGACCATCACGCCTTTTTTATCATTATTTCACTTACGGTTTGCCGCGCGGTTTTGGAGATATCCGCCCAGCCAGATACATGCCAATCCCACCACCACGGGAATCAGGCAGCCGACCCATACCACGCTCGGAACAGCGACATCCTGCCCAAACGATATACCCTCCGGTACATTGCTTATCAATTTTCTCAGTATGATACCAAACGTATTATCCAATTTGTTACTCATAGTTTGGGCGAATACTGCATCGCCAAATATCTTGGCAAACGCCACGCCCGACAGCGCCGCACCGGGTGCGAGAATCTTGCGCAGCCACTCTTTCCATGTGCCGCTGCGCTGCCGTCCTGCTGCAATAAACAGCAGGTATGCGCCGAAAATACCATACGTCCCATATTGCAATATCATTCTAAATTTTGAATCTGCCATGTAGCTCGACCTCAGAAGCATATAACGTCCAATATCATTGCTCCAGCCCAGCAGAACAATGCTTCCGACACAGAGCATGACTGCCTTGCTCATGTTTCCGCCGTTTGCCATGCCATAGGACAGGCTAACTGCCACCAATGCGACAATGAGCCAGCCGCCAATGCTCAGCATCAAACTCCTGAAAACGCCGATATTGCCCAGCGACACACCGCCGTTTTCAAACGGACAGGTCACTGCAAATGCCGATATTATGCAAATCGTCAGCACCACGCCAACCAATCCCAGCACCCATGCCGCGACCGGACCCGCCGCAGTTTGTCGTTCTTTCAGCGGTCGCTTCTTTTCTACGTTTGCCAGAAAAATCATTCCGATTGTTCCTACAATTGCCGGCGTTATTTGCCATGACATTTTATAATAAAACATTGCCGCGCCGGCACTATACTGAAAATTCAGCATCGCTGTCCGATAGATATAGGTATCAAATATATCCGCTGTTTCATAGGTCAACGGAGAATAGCTCAGGAAAATATAGGAATTTTCCGGCGAAAATAGCTGAATCAAATGCAGACACGCGTAGCAGCACGCAGTGAACAACGCGCATTTCAGCGGCGGCATTCGTTTACCGATAAACGCGCCTGCCAAAACCGCAATCGGCGCAAAACAGAATACCGCATTTAGCAGCGGTCCGATTCGGTAAGTGCTCGCGTTCTTCAGCCATGCCGCGGGCAACAAAAATTTCGCCACCAGTGCAGCCGGCAGAAAAACAGGGAGCAGCAATGCGGACAATACGCCGCATTTCAGCCACACATTTTTCATGGACGCCACGCCATAAGTCGCGCCAAACACATATATGCTGCCCAACACAAGTATAAAAAAACCATAAAATAATGTGTTTTTATTCATTTCTGTAAAATGATACATATCAAAAACTCTCATTAAATTATCTGTTCCCACAAACCGGCTGCCAAACAATCCGGCTGCCGGACTATAGTCTATAAACGCCATTATCAGCGTCAAGAGGCAGGGATAAATCACAAAGAAAAACAGAAAAATCAACGCCGGCGCCGCAATCGCCCACGCAATTAGGTTGCGTTTGGCACCTCCGGCAGATAAGCCGCCGCCCTGTGACCGCGCGGTATTCCGTGGAGCCGCTGCCGCACGGTTTGTCTGCGGCGCAGTTGCTTGGGGGCGCGCTGCTCCCTGCGCGGCATTTGCTATATGCCCTTGCTGCTGTGCCGTTCCCCGCCGCGCCGTCTCCGGTGCAGCCGCTGCCACACTGTTTGCCTGCGGCGCATTTGTTTTCGCTCCGGTGTTTCGGGGCGCAGCGCCCGAAGTAGTCGTCTGCTGCCGCGCACCGTTTGGCGCAGCTTTTCCAAGCCCGCCTTCCTCCGGCAGTTTGTAGCGCGCACCGCACTTTGGACAAACGCCATCTACATTTAAAAACGTTCCACATTTCATACAAAACATGATTCTACCCCCCTTTTATCATTCTCCACCACTATGTTTTCTTTTATTATACCATAATTGCGAAGCAATTTGGTATAATTTCGTGCATCTTCGTCGGTTGCCGACTTTTATGGTCGGCGAGACGAAGGCACTTTTCAATTCCGTATAATATACGCTCTGCGTATATTATACCATAATTGCGAAGCAATTTGGTATAATTTCGTGCATCTTCGTCGGTTGCCGCGTTCTTATGCGCGGCTTTGGCGAAGGCACTTTTTAATTCCGTATAATATACGCTCTGCGTATATTATAACACCTTCTGGCACAATTGTAAATAACTTTAAGATAAAAATATTCTGTACTGACATTGAATCAGCGGAGAAAAAGCGGAAAAAGTAGGAGAAGGAGAATGGGGCAGAGAATGGAAGCTAACTTCCCCAAGGAAAGTAAAAGGAACAGCAGACGGGGCAAAAGCGGAGGGTACATTCTCGCAAGAAAAGTAAAGGGGGAGAAAACGGGGGCTAAGAGCGGAGAATATATATCCCCAAGAAAAGTAAAAGGAGGGGAAAACGGGGGCAAAGAACGGAGGATATTTCTCCCAAGAAAAGTAAAAGGAGGAGAAAACGGGGGCAAAGAACGGAGGATATTTCTCCCAAGAAAAGTA
>JAAWTG010000094.1 GCA_022801925.1 Clostridia bacterium
CGCTGACGCATTTCTTTTTCCATTCCTTTTCCCTCCATCAATTAAAAATTTGAATTTTTTTAATGCTTGCCAATTGTTATCACCACTTTGAGAGCTGAAAGAATCCCCTCCCTTCCGCTTGTCATATCTTAATATTCCGAATTATATATCTTACAGCTATATAATACATCATTTTTGTTGTAAAGTCAATAGCATTACCTCATTTTTGTTGTAAAATAGAAATTGGAGGTGTAAACAATGTATCTATCTCGTTTAAAAGATTTGCGTGAAGATCACGATTTAACACAGGATACCGTTAGCCAATTATTAGGTATTAGTCAACAACAATATTCCCGATACGAAAAAGGTGAATATACTATACCACTTGACTACCTTATTATTTTGGCAAAATTTTATAAAACATCAGCCGACTATATCTTAGGGTTGACCAATCAGCAAAAACCGTATAGACATATGGACTAATCAATTTTGTATCAATCAATATAATAATTATGCGTGTGGATTATCTGATTGGCAGGACGAACAAAATGCATGAATAGAAAAAGGAGATTTCGCTTGTGAAATCTCCTTTTCTATTCCTATCATCTCTGTTATCGGTTCCCGCCTTTTCCAATCTACCCAAAGTCGGGACATGTGCCTGACTTTGGGTGACTTACAGCGAACGGAGTGCCGAGGAATGAAGCTCGACGCAAACGGCGGGCAAAGAACGGAGGGTACATTCTCGCAAGAAAAGTAAGAGGAGGAGCGGGCATAGCTCGCGGGGGACATTTAGGGGCGAGATTGTACCCGTAGTGAAATTCGGGGGACGGTTAGGGGGGAAGAATATATCCGGAGCGCACCTCGGAGGACATTTAGGGGAGAGATAGATTCGTAGCGTACCGCGGGGGCAATTTTTAATCCGCTGCGCCCTGCCATGGAGAAAAACCTGTGCGGGAATCATAAACGCTGGTGCTGCCTGCCCATACGCCTTCATTCAAACGAAAATGCACCACGCTGCCACCCTCTGCCGGACGCACATGGCATACCTCGGTTTCCAGCGTCGCCGCGGCAGCTTCTTCGTCCGCGCCGTCCGCACATACGCGGATTTCGTCGCCGCATTTCACCGCCAGTCCCATAACGGCAAAAATCCGTTTGGCGTCGCCGCTTTTTTCACCTTTGTGAATGGTAACGGCGGACTGGAATTTTGCCGCCTCTTTCACCAATTGTCCCGCCGGACGCGCATGAATGCCCTCTCTGTCTGTGATGGTATACTGAAATTCTGTCATGTGGTTTCTCTCCTTTTAGAATGGCGCGCGCTGTCGCACCGCTTTTTGTTTGTCTACACACTTTTGACTTAGTTGCCTGTTTTTTCTGGAATTATCCCTTTAAGCAAAGAAGAGTTGAACCACATGCGCCGTGCGCGAAAAATTTTTCGCAAATGCAGCGCCCGCGAACCGCTTTCCATACCACTCCGTGGCACGTGTACGCCCAGTATGCAAAGGAACCTTTTCCTTGCCTTGCAAAAAATTTTTGCGCGCAACGGTTCTTTGAAGTCTCCGATAGCAGATTTTTTTGCCGGCAAGGCAAAAGCACGCAGGAATACTGGCGTATTTCAAGTGATTTTAACGTAGCTGGCAAGAAAATCTGCCTCGGAGACCGCACGCGGTTCAACTCTTCTTTGCTTATGCAACCGAAATGGCATTTTGAGCAGAATTACTTGTCGCTTATAGCGTTTTATGATAAAATAAATAAAAAGAATGGAAAAAATACCAAAAACAAGCCGGCATTACTTTTTTAGAATTTTTTGGGAAGATAATTGCTAAAATGGCGGAGATGCTTGTATCATACGGCATAACAGCATTTTGAAGAAATTTATGCAGAAAACAGTTAAATTTACTGTAATCTCTGTTCTAAAACATATTTCTAACAGTACGCCCCTTTTTTTAGAACGGAAAATAGCAGAAAACCGGAACATTGGTTTCTGTTATACTGAAATATACCACTGTTAGAAAGGATGTATGTAGAAATGGCTTCTGTTTTAATGATTGCTAAGGTGCGCTTATGGATTTTGGGAATCAACACTTTCCGACCAATAACCGGAACCAGTACGCGATGGAAACATTGGGTTGTAGTTTTTAGCTTAACCGGTCCATGTATGCGCTGTCTCCTAAGGAGGGGAATCATTTATCGGGTGGAGGAAACACCGAATCCGGCACCTCCTCTCCACCCGCATTGTCGGTGTTTGATTGAACCTATGCCAACTATTTTATGCGGAACTGCAACAATGGATGGTATCCGTGGTGCGGATTATCTGATAAAACGCTATGGACATTTGCCGTCAAACTATTTGACAAAGCAGGAAGCAGAATTAAGGGGATGGGTTCCTTGGAAAGGGAATTTGCGAAGAGTATTACCAGGTATGACGATTGGTGGAGATATTTTTAAAAATAGAGATGGAATATTGCCTGATTCCCCAGGGCGTATATGGTATGAGGTGGATATTAATTATCTGAAAGGTTATAGAACACGGGAGAGAATTTTGTATTCCAATGATGGGTTAATATTTGCGACTTATGACCATTATAAAACTTTTTTTGAAATTATATAGTGAGGTATTGAAAATGAATAATGCAAGAGAATATACGGTAGATTTTTCAAAGGTGCAGCGGTGGCAGGATATACACAAGGTTATCAAACAGGATTTAGATTTTCCGGCATACTACGGTGAAAATCTTGATGCATTATGGGATTGTTTAGGGGAAATGACAGATTCCATTATTGATATAAAAGGGGTGCATAATACACCGAACAGTAAAGAATTTCAAGTAGAATTAGAAGAAGTTCTTGAAGTATTTCGTGAGGCACAAAAGGAATTTGCCGAATTTATCACGATTACTTTTGTCGACTGACGATACATTGGTTTGAAAAAGAAAAAAGGGAAAACAGATAAGAAACGGCGGGCAAGGATTGCACTTGCCCGCCGTTTGCCTAGGCATATAAAAGTCGCCTTTCTTATATCTATGCGCCATACCATAAAAGAAAAATAATTCCAAGCAAAAGAATCAGATATCCGCTGATTTTTGAACTGATATAGTACCAATCCGAAAGTGCCACATCATCAATATTATCAATCTGTGTGATATGTGTCAGCACAAAGAAAGCACGCGGAAAGAACACAGCGCCAACAAATCCGACGACACACAATATAAAAATCAACAACAATATGGAGAACGACACGCTTTGCCGTAAGGCGAGTACTACGCTGAGTGTGATATAGATGGCGGCAAAACAGCCAAGCGTAAGGAAGGAAATCAACCGTTCCAGCCCCTCTTTGCGCGCTTCCTTTTTAAAATAGTCGTCCACATATTCTTCTGCGCTGCGCTTTGTATCTACAGCGTCGAGTTTCGCGCCGCAAACAGCGCAATGCAGCGCATTGTCCGCATTATCCGTATTGCATTTGGAACATATCTTCATACAAACCACCGCTTGACACATAATAACAGCCTTAAACGCTGCCGCTTTAGTCCGCTGCGCCCTGCCATGGAGAAAAACCTGTGCGGGAATCATAAACGCTGG
>JAAWTG010000095.1 GCA_022801925.1 Clostridia bacterium
AGGTGACATATGTCACCTGTCTGAGGGCATGACCGGACGGGTCATGCCTTCTTTGAAAATAGCAAAGGGTTAAGAAGGTGGAGACAAGTGACAAAAGAATTTGATTGTGGATTGGATTTATTGACAGTGTATCGGAACTTACAGGATACGGAAGTATTGCAGCAATTCCGCTGGCTCTGCACAGCGCTGGACAGACAGGACGAGGAAATGCTGCCCGAATGCTACAGCGGCGTTCTGCACGCGTTATATGAAGCGGGAACCAATGATTTGGGCGTTTATTTGAGAAGAAGCGTCTTGGAGGACGAAAACAGTTTCAACCGCAATATTTTAGAGGCACCGGCATATTTGGAAAAGGCGGCAGCCTTTGATTTGGAACTGCTTGAAAAAGTGGCGAAAATTTCTGCCGACAGGGTGAAGAAAGCGGCAAAGGGACTGCTTCCGGCAGGCTTGCCGGAATGGGAAAATACACCGCTCGGATTGGACGTAGAAAAAGTGAAAGCCTATCATAAGCAGCATGGATACGGTATTTTTGCGAAATATGATGTATGCTGCTGGAATGGCAGATTGGAAGGCGTGGGGAACCCCGACCCGATTTCTTTGGATTCACTGGTGGGCTACGAAGCGCAGCGGGAGATGGTAATTAAAAATACCAAATCGCTGCTGGGCGGACAACGTTCCAATAACATTTTGCTGTATGGAGACAGAGGGACCGGAAAATCGTCAACGGTGAAAGCGGTCTTTAATCAGTTGAAAGACCAAGGGCTGCGGCTGATTGAACTGACGGTGAACCAGATTCACTATTTTCCGGAAGTGCTGGCGGGACTGTGCCCGTGGCTGAAATATATCATTTTTATTGACGATTTGGCATTTGAAACCAAAGACCGCGATTATACGAGCGCAAAAGCGTTGCTGGAGGGCAGTGCTAACGCGCTGCATCAGAATGTTGTGGTCTATGCCACCTCTAACCGCCGCCATTTGGTCAGCGAATATTTTGCAGACCGCGGCGGGGAAGTGCATACGGCGGACAGCATTGAAGAAACGCTTTCTCTTGCAGACCGTTTTGGTGTGACCATTACATTTCTCAGCCCATCAAGGGAGGAATATCACAATATTATTTATTCCATGCTGGACTTGGAGGCGCTTGGCATGACAAAAGAAGAAGTGAATAGTCTTGCACAAAAGTGGGAAATGCTATATAATGGAAGAAGCGGCAGGACGGCGGTACAGTTTGTGCGTGCGCTGAAAAGCGGCAATATACAGGATTATATTTAATAGAATTTGCAATGCAGAGGTGCTTTTGCAACACTGCGGAAGAGATAGTAATGTATCGGTACGTGATAACGACAGCAGTGGAAAAGAAAGGTCGGATAATGATGAAATATTGGAAAACGATTGGAATAATAGGTGCGGCAGCGGGAATGCTGCTTGCATTGGCTGCATGTTCAGGAAACGAAACAGAGCCGGAGGTGTCGCCGACAATGACGCCAGAAGTGACGGAGAGCGCACTGTCCTCGCCGGTAGCGTCACCGTCTCCGAGTGCAGATAATGTGCCGCAGCAAAACGGACAGCAAGGGAATGCAGGCAGCCGGGTGCAGGGTGAAAAAATGACGGCAGTATTTATTGGTCGCGCTGACAAGGCGACAATTGAAATTATGGTAGATGAGCAGGTGAAAACTGCCAGACTAGACGCACAAATGCAGGAGAAGTTTTCTGCTCTGGCGTTGCAGGATAACCAGAAAATTGAAATTACCTATGAAACAAAAGATGGACAAATCATCGTAAAGGACATCGAAAAATAGAGAGGACAGCAAAGAATGAACATCTTATGTATCGGGGACGTAGTAGGGCGTTTGGGCGCGGAGATGGTGCAAAGCCAACTGCCGTTTTTAAAACAGGAATATGCGATTGATTTTGTTGTGGCAAACGGAGAAAACGCAACAACGGGAAACGGCATCAATGAGCAGCGAATGGAACTGTTACTGGACTGCGGCGTAGATGTTGTGACAATGGGAAACCATACGTTCTCGAAAAAGAATATTTTGGAGTTGTTCCGGCGGGAGTATCCCATTATCCGTCCGGCGAACTATCCGCCGGATACACCGGGGGCGGGCTGGATTGTGCGTTCATGCTGCGGCTATAAGATTGCGGTTGTGAATTTAATCGGACGGACATTCATGAATCCGGCAGATTGCCCGTTTCGGACAATGGACGAGATATTGAGCGCAGTGGAAGCAGATGTGTTTTTAGTGGATTTCCATGCGGAGGCAACCAGCGAAAAAGCGGCGCTGGCGTGGTATCTGGACGGGAAAGTACAACTGGTGTTTGGAACGCATACGCATGTGCAAACGGCAGATGAACGGCTGCTGCCAGAGGGAACGGCATTTATTACGGACATTGGCATGACGGGACCATATCAGTCTGTTTTGGGTGTGGATAAGGATATTGCTATTTACCGTTTTACACATGCCATGCCGAGGCGTTATGAGATAGCAGACAGCAATCCACAGCTTTGCGGCGTTGTTCTGGAACTGGATAATGACACAAAACAGGCGAAATCCATAAAACGTATACAGATCAGATAGAATTTATTTATTTTCGATAAAAAAAGCCCATAAATTTTGTGAAATTAGCTGGGATATAAAAAGAGGAATTTCTCTTTTTTTGTAGAATTATAATAGTAGAATGTTTCTTGTTTGAGCTAATATAATCGGAAATATGACAGGCAGGAAAAATGAATCCTGTGTACGATGGAGGGATTTATTATGGAAATTCTAAAAGTCTCGTCTAAATCTGTACCAAATTCTGTAGCAGGAGCGGTAGCAGAAGTGGTGAGAGAAAAAGGTTCGGCAGAAATTCAGGCAATCGGTGCGGGAGCAATTAATCAAGCAGTGAAAGCGATTGCAATCTCAAGAGGCTTTTTAGCGCCGGCGGGAATTGATTTGGTGTGTATTCCGGCGTTTGCAGATATTGAAGTGGAAGGTGAAAAACGAACTGCAATCCGTTTGATTTTAGAACAGCGGTAGGACAGTTATTATCCGGATTAGCTCAGGAAACAATACCCTTTTTGCATGAAGGGAAAATAATACCATCACTTGACAAGAATAGGCAAGCAAAAGTTGAATCTCATGCGGTTCCTAGGGCAGATTTTCCCGTATACTACGTTAAAAATACTTGAAATACGCCAGTATTCCTGCGTATTTTTGCCTTGCCTACGAAAAAATCTGCTCCTAGGGACTTCGCAGAACCATGCAGGAGAAAATTTTTTGTAAGGCAAGGAAAAGGTTCCTTTGCATACTAGGCGTATGGAAAGTGGTTCTTTGACGCCGCATTTACGAAAAATTTTCCCTGCATGGCGCACGCATATTCGACTTTTGTTTGCCTAAACACGTCTGACCAAAATAAAAATGGCTGCTGACTGCGTTTTCGTCC
>JAAWTG010000028.1 GCA_022801925.1 Clostridia bacterium
ACCGGAACATGTTCCGGTTCTTTTTTTGCGCTTCAAAAGGGGCAAGGCATATTCGACTTTTATTTGCCTTACCCCTTTTCATGCAAAGACAAGTTTATCTTCATGGGAGAGATGATATCCGCCGCTTGCGCGACAGATTGTGCTTTTTGTGTGTGCAAAAGTATCAGCCTGGTCAAATTTATTCTGTTCTGGCGAATTGGCTTTCATAAAGTTCTTTATAAAATCCGTTTTGGCGCAGTAGCGCGTCGTGCGTACCTTGCTCAATAATGTGCCCATCTTTCATCACCAGAATCACGTCTGCTTCGCGAATGGTGGACAGACGGTGCGCAACAACAAAACTGGTACGTCCCTGCATCATTTTAGAAAACGCCTTTTGCACTAAAATTTCTGTGCGCGTATCAATATTACTGGTTGCTTCGTCCAAAATCAGCATGGCAGGATTCATCAGCATGACGCGGGCAATACAAAGCAATTGCCGCTGTCCCTGCGACAAGTTTGCGCCGGCATCCGTGACAGGCGTGTCATAGCCTTTGCTGAGCCGTCGGATAAAGCTGTGCGCATGGGCGGCTTTGGCAGCCGCTATCATTTCTTCCTCTGTTGCGTCCGGTTTGCCATAGATGATATTTTCGCGAATGGTGCCGGAAAACAGCCATGATTCCTGTAAAACCATGCCATAACAACCGCGAAGACTGTCGCGGGTTATATCGCGAATATCTGTGCCGTCTACGCGGATAGCGCCGGAATTGATATCATAAAAACGCATCAGAAGATTAATCAGCGTTGTTTTGCCGCAGCCCGTGGGACCGACCAGCGCAATACGGTTGCCAGGTTTGACAAGCAGCTGCAAATGTTCAATCAATGGACGCTCCGGTGAATAGGAAAAAGAAACGTTGTCCAGCGCCACTTGTCCGCCGCAGGATTCTTTTTGCAATGCGTCTGGTGCGTCTGACGTTTCGGAAGGTTCGTCCAGAACCGCAAAAACACGCTGTGTGGAAGCAAACGCGCTTTGAAGCTGGGAAATGATTGCTGTGATTTCATTGAACGGTTTGGTATATTGATTTGCATAACTTAAAAACATAGATATCTGTCCAACGGTCAAATGTCCGCCAATCGCGCTGAGTGCGCCCACAATTCCCACGCCGGCATAGACAACGGCGTTCACAAAACGGGTGCAGGGATTGGAAAGCGAAGAGAAAAACTGCGCTTTTTGTCCGTGCGTGTAGAGCATTTGATTGATTTCCTCGAATCCGGAAATGGATTCTTCTTCAACCCCAAAACTTTTCACCAGTTTTTGGTTTCCCACCATTTCTTCAATATAACCAGACAGATTTCCCTGCGTATCCATTTGGGAACGGAAATGTTTATAGGAGTTTTTTGCGATAAACGATGCCACAAAAAGAGAAAGCGGCGTGAGCAAAATAACCACCAGCGCAACGTAGACATTGGCGCGCACCATGAAAAAGATAGTGCCGAGAATTGTGATGATTCCGGTAAATAACTGCGTTGCGCCTTGCAGCAATCCTTCCGAAATTTGGTCAATGTCGCCTGCAACGCGGCTGATGATGTCGCCGTGCGGCATACCGTCAATATATTTCAGCGGTACCTGATTCAGTTTTTGGAACACCTGCAGTCGCAAATCTTTTACCGTGCGGTAGGTAATCACGTTGGTGAAATAGCTCATCAGCCATTGAAACACGGCGTATCCGGCAATGGCAAGACCCAGCAGCAACAGAATTTTCGGCATTGCGGCAAATTGTACCTGCCCCGCGCCGACAACCAAATCCACAGCGTCGCCAATTAAGACGGGTACCAGCAGGGAGCAGGAAACACTGACAAAAGCGCATATAAATGCCAGAACGATAAAAGGCGCATAGGGTTTTGTAAAACGCAATAAGCGTTTCAATACGGTTTTATTCATGGCATTCCACCTCCTGTGCAGAAAGCTGGGAAAGGCAAATTTCACGGTATACTTCGCAGGTGCGTAAAAGGTCGTCATGTTTGCCGACGCCTGCCACGCAGCCGTCGTCCAACACAACAATTTTATCGGCGTGACGGATAGAGCTGACGCGCTGAGACACCAAAAAGACGGTGGCACCCACAATATCCCGCCGGATAGCCTGCCGCAGTGCAGCGTCCGTTGCATAGTCCAATGCGCTGGAACTGTCGTCCAGAATGAGTATATCAGGTTTGCCCACCAATGCGCGGGCAATGGTGAGCCGTTGTTTTTGTCCGCCGGACAGATTCTGTCCGCCTTGGCGGATTTCCGCCTGTAAACCGCCCGGTTTGCTTTGCACAAATTCCGCTGCCTGTGCAGTGCGCAGTGCGTCCCATAGGGCGTTATCGTCCGCCGATTGGTCCCCCCAGCGCAGGTTTGCGGCAATGGTGCCAGAGACAACCGATGCTTTTTGCGGCGCCATACCAATCATAGCGCGAAGCTGGGACAGGGGATAGCTTTGCAGCGGAACGCCATGCAGCAGCAATTCACCTTTGGATACGTCATAGAAACGCGGTATCAGTTGCACCAGCGTGGATTTTCCGCTGCCTGTTCCGCCGATAATACCAATGGTTTCGCCGGCATAGATTTGCAGAGATACATCTTGCAAAGCATATTCTTCATTGTCATGATAGGAAAAAGAGACCTGTTTAAACTCCAGCAACGGCATATTTGGGGCAGGGGAAATAAAAACAGGAGTCGCCGCCGTGTCCGCCACAGAAACCTCTGTTTCAAAAATTTCATTGACGCGGGAGGCAGAGGCGGACGCTTTGGTGAATGTCACCACGAGATTTGCAACCACCACCAATGCCAAGAGGACTTGAGTCATATAGTTGATAAATGCAATGATTTCCCCTTGTGTCAGCGCGCCGGTATTAACCTGCAAACCGCCGCACCAGATAATCACGATAATGGCAAAATTCATAATTGCATAGGTCAACGGATTCAGCAGGGCGGAAAGCCGTCCCACCCCAACGGCAGTTTGTGTGAGTTCATCGCTGGCACCGGAAAAACGTGCTGCCTCATGCTGTTGCTTGGAGAACGCACGAATCACGCGCGCGCCTTCTAAGTTTTCGCGGACAATCAGTGAAATACGATCCAGTTTTCGCTGAATTGTTCTAAAGAAGGGAATAGAGCGGCTCATAATGAGGTAGAGCACAAATGCAATCAACGGCATCACTATCATAAATACAACAGAAAGTTTTAAATCAATGAACATTGCCATCACAACAGACCCTACTGCGAGAAACGGTGCGCGTATCACCAAACGAATCAGCATGGCAACGGCAAGTTGCAATTGATTCACATCGCCTGTCAAGCGAGTGATGAGTGAGGGAGTACCGAATTTGTCCAGTTCCCGATGGGAAAAACGGTTGATTTTTTGAAACAAGCTGTTGCGGATATCTGTTCCAACGCCCTGCGAGGCAATGGACGCAAAATATTGGCAGACCAGCGCGCAGGAGAGACTGACAGCGGCAATCAGCAACAGCAGTCCACCCATGCGCAGCACATAAAGCTTGTCCTGATTTGCAATGCCGATATCAATGATACGCACCATCACAAGAGGAACAATCAGTTCCAAAACGGCTTCTGCTAATTTGAACAGCGGTCCGAAAAACACCTGTTTTTTATATCCTTTTAAAAAGCGTACTAATTTTCTCATTGTTTTCATCCCATCTTCATATAATTTCCATTATATATTATAGGATATTATTCCCAGATTTGTCAATGGAAAAACACAGAAAATATCACTTTTAGAAAGGGCTTTAAGGGTGGCACATATTGTAATAAAATAGAAAATCGTGCTGCAAATTTCGGTGCCGGACGAAAAAGGGATACTGTTAAAAGAAGCGGGCTGCTCGTGAGCAGTCCGCTTCTTTAATAGAAGGTGTTAGGCTTCCTGTTTGATTTCGGCTTGAGGTGCCTGTTCTTTTGCATATTTCAGCTTGGTTGCCATGCCGCCGCGGATATGGCGCTCCATTTTGTTTTCATCCATAATTTCGCGCGCCTGTTTGGCAAGCGCCGGATTGATTTTCACTAAGCGTTCGCTTAAATCTTTATGTACGGTTGATTTGGAGATACCAAATTTTTTAGCGGCGCGGCGCACGGTCGCTTTGTTTTCGATGATGTATTGTGCGAGTATATTCACTCTGTTGTAAATATAATCTTTCAAGACCTGATTCGCCCCCTCCTAACTCTTTTTACATATTTCATTTATATGTTGGCAGCAGGGCAAATAGACTAAAAAATTTAGGGGAAGCAAATAAATTGGCAGGGAAAAACGGTATGCAGCATAAAAGCGCTACCGCAAAATGCGGCAGCGCTTTTCAATCTGTTCCATCAAACGAAAAAACTGTCTTACAGCGATGTCTGTGCCTGATAGAGTTTATAATATTCGCCCTGCAACGCAAGAAGTTCTTCGTGCGTTCCTTGTTCGATAATATTCTGGTTGCCGATTACCATAATGCGGTCCGCTGCTTTAATGGTGGACAGCCGGTGCGCGATAACAAAGGAAGTACGACCCTCCAAGAGACGGTTAATGCCGTCAATCAGCTTAATTTCCGTTTCTGTGTCAATGCTGGAGGTCGCTTCGTCCAGAATCAAAATATGCGGGTCTTTGAGCATGGCGCGCGCCAGTGAAATCAGTTGCTGCTGACCGGCGGACAAGGTGCCGCCGCGTTCGCTGACAAAGGTGTTGTACCCAGCGGGTAGTTTGGTAATGAAATCGTGTGCATTCACCACTTTTGCGGCTTCCATGACCTCTTCATCTGTTGCGTCCAGACGACCGTAGCGAATGTTTTCCATGATAGTACCGGAGAACATAAAGCTGTCTTGCAGCATGTAGCCAAATTGTTCCCGCAGGGATTTGATGGTGACATCTGCAATGTTGATGCCGTCAATGCAAATTTCGCCGCTGTTCAGATTATAATAGCGGCTGAGCAGATTGACGACCGTTGTTTTTCCGGCGCCTGTATGTCCGACAAGGGCAATGGTCTGTCCAGGCTCTACCGTGAAATTCAAATCCTCTAAAATGTGGCAATGTTCATCATAGCCAAATGTGACATGTTTGAATTCTACTTTGCCTTTCACGTCCGGCATTTCTTTTGCATCCGGTTTGTCCTCAATCTCCACATCTTCTTCCATTGTCTCCAAAATCCGTTCCAGATAAGCAGCGTTGGTGATGACGCTGTTATAGATGTTGCTCATATTGTTGATGGGCCCCCAGAACCGCCAGATATAGCTGATAATAGCAACGATAACGCCAACGCTGAGCTGCGCTTTGGAGACCATGGCAGCGCCGATGAAATAAATCACGCATACACTGAGTTCCGAGATAACGCTAGAGGTGGGCCAAATGAGAAATTCAATGCATTTCGCGCGTATCCAGGCGCGCATGGTGTCACCGCTGATGCGCGAGAATATACGGCTGTTTTTCCGTTCACGGACGAATGCCTGCGTGATGCGGACGCCGTTAATACTTTCTGCCAGATAGGCATTTAGGTTAGAGTTTTTGTCACTGTAAGATTGCCATGCCTTGCGGTGAATGGAACGCAGTTTCACAATGAAAAACACCAGCAAAGGGAAACCAATCAAAGAAATTGCCGCTAGGCGTACATCAATAGCAAACATGAATCCGACAATGACAAACAGGGAAACCATTTCCATGATGGCATTGACAATACCGTTGGAAAACATGTCTGCCAGAGAATTGACGTAGTTTACCACACGTACCAGAATTTTGCCGTGCGGACGGGAGTCGAAATAGGTAAACGGCAATTTTTGCAGGTGCGCAAACAAATCTTTGCGCAAGTCATAAATCACGCTATGCCCCACATAGTTCATATATTTCATGCGGAAACGTGTGGCAAAGATGGAGATAATCATAATTACCAAGCAAATGCCGCCCAGCGTAAACAGTCCACGGATGTTGGCGGACGGAATCATGTCATCCAGTGCAATTTGCACAATGTAGGGCAGCGCCATGTTAGCAACGGTTGAAATGAGCAGTACAATTAGCGTCAGGATAAATTCTTTTTTATATTTCAGTAAATAGGTTTTCGCTTTTTGCAAATGTGACTTGTTTAAGGATACTTTCAAATCCTCGTCCTGTGAATAAGTATTGACTTTTGGCATGATTCAGCACCCCCCTAACACTTCTCTGGACTGAAAATCACCATATTGGTGATTGAATACGTCATAGTAATAACCGTGATTTTGCAGCAATTCTTCGTGCTTACCGTGTTCCACGATGCGCCCGCGATCCAGAACAATAATCTGATCGCAGTCTTTTACAGACGCAATGCGCTGAGAAATGATGAACACTGTCTTGTCACTGAAATAGGTATTGAGACTTTCCTGAATATATTTTTCCGTTTTGGCGTCCAGCGCGCTGGTGGTATCATCCAGCACCAGAACAGAAGGCTGTTTCAGCAGTGCGCGAGCCAAAGTCAAACGCTGTTTTTGACCGCCGGATAGCCCCATACCGCGTTCGCCGACAATGGTGTCATATCCATCGGGCAGTTCAGCAATGAAGTCGTGTGCTTTGGCGGCTTTGGCAGCTTCGATAATATCCTCCATGGTGGCGTCTGTTTTTCCGTAAGCAATATTTGCCGCGATAGTTTCGGAAAACAGAAAAACGTCCTGTTGTGCCACGGCAATACTGCCGCGTAGCATATCCAAATCAATGTTTTTGATGTCGTCGCCATCCACCAAAATCACACCATGGCTCACGTCATAAAAGCGGCTCATGAGATTAATGATAGTGGATTTTCCGGAACCGGTCGGACCAACAAAAGCAATTTTTTCTCCTTTTTTCACTGAGAAATGAATGTTTTTCACTGCGCCGTCCGATTCATAGCCAAAGCTGACATTGATAAAGTCAAAATTTCCTTGAATCCGTTCTTTCACTGCATGGGGAGATTGCTGAATGTCAGGGTCTGTGCTGAGCAATTCCTGAATTTTATCCGCCGAAGCATAGCAATTGGCAGTGTCGTTGAGCAGAGAACCGCTTTGAGATAGGGGACCGGTAATCATCCAAATCATGCCGTTGAACATCACCAAATCGCCCAGTGTCATTTGCCCATGAATCACCAAAATGCCGCAAACAACAATGTTATAGATGGTAAACAGCGTTTGCATGTTGGAAAGATAGGGCATATAGCGCCGCTGCAAACGGTTGACAGCGAAATGTGCTTGCCGGAAATCTTCGCTGGCGCGATCCATTTTTTCGTTTTCATAGTCCTCGCGGACAAACGCTTTGACAACCCGGTTTGCTTCAATATTTTCCTGCGCCACAGTATTGAGGCGGGCGCGCATTTCACGCACGCGCATGAACCGTTTTTTTACGCCGAAAGCCAGTTTAATTGCCATGTAGGCGAAAAGGGGGAAAATGACCAGCATCAACACCCAAAAACTTGTGCCGCCAACGGTACTCATAAAAATGAGCGCGCCCAGGAAAGTGACGCCTTGTTCCGCAAACATATAAATAATGTAGGAAAAAAAGTGGCGAATCATGTCCAAATCCGCGGTCATACGGGTCATCAAATCACCGGTGCGGGTCTTGTCAAAAAAATCGAAATCCAGAGAAAGGATTTTTTTGTATCCCTCTGTCCGAATATTCATCATGATTTTCTGACCGACATATTCGAGTTGGTAGCGTATGTAGTACCAAGTGGCAACACGGAGAACGGTAATGCTGAACAGCACTGCCAAAATGGGCAGCAGAATCGTTTGCCGCCCGCCGCTAATCACATCATCTACAATGATTTTGACCAGATAGTTGTTAATCAGCGGAATAAAAGAGATGATGACGCCGAGTGCAATGGCTGTGTAATAACGCAGCCGGTAGCCTTTGAGTAAATCCATCAGAAACCGGAAAGTTTTCATAATACTCTCCCCCTTTTTTATGGTAACGTTTATTTTAGCATAAAAGGGGGAAGCATTCAAGCGATATAAACAATGTCCTGCCCGTACCTGCCGGACTATATCCGAATGAGATGGAATAAGACGGATTTAACGGCATGAAAGTGGAAAAATCTCACGATTCCACCGGTTTTCGGCTGCAGATAAAATTGTTCGCTTTTTTGTTTCCTTTGACGAAAATTGTCTGAAAGTCGAATATTACTTTCTACTTGCAAATAAACGGAATTACAGGTATAATAGAACAAGAGAAATGATTTTGGCGTGAAAGAGAGATTGTGCGGTACGTTATGGAGTCCGCAGCTTGTATGTGAAAAAGCGAAAGGGGTCGGTTTGCATTGGAAACAAACAGTATATATCCTGAAGGAAAACTGTCTGCCATTTATGGCAGTAACGTTTTTGGCGACACTGTTATGCGTGAGAGATTGCCGAAAGCGGTGTATAAATCGCTCAAAAAAACGATTGACGAGGGGGTTCCGCTGGAGCCCAATGTGGCGGAAACGGTTGCAAACGCCATGAAAGACTGGGCAATCAGCAAAGGGGCAACGCATTTCACCCACTGGTTCCAGCCCATGACGGGCGTGACGGCGGAGAAACATGATTCGTTTATTTCTCCCACGCCGGAGGGCAAGGTCATTATGGAGTTTTCGGGAAAGGAACTGCTCAAAGGAGAATCGGACGCATCTTCTTTTCCGTCCGGCGGACTGCGCGCAACGTTTGAGGCACGCGGTTATACGGCGTGGGATTGCACGTCTCCGGCGTTTGTGAAAGATGATTCTTTATATATTCCGACCGCTTTTTGTTCCTATACAGGGCAGGCGCTTGACAAAAAAACGCCGCTGCTGCGTTCCATGGAAGCTCTAAATACACAGGCGCTGCGGATTTTACGGTTGTTTGGCAATACGGAAGCAAAACGTGTTTCTTCCAACATGGGGCCGGAGCAGGAATATTTTTTGGTGGATAAAGATACCTATAGCAAGCGCAAAGATTTGATTTTTACAGGACGTACACTGTTTGGCGCCGGCGCACCCAAGGGACAGGAGTTGGACGACCACTACTATGGCAATATTAAAGAACGCGTTTCCAACTATATGAAAGAATTGGATACGGAACTGTGGAAATTGGGGATTTCCGCTAAAACAAAGCATAATGAAGTGGCGCCGGGACAGCATGAACTTGCGCCGGTATTCAATTCCTCCAACATTGCAACAGACCACAACCAGCTTACCATGGAAATCATGAAAAAAGTAGCGCTACATCATAATTTGGTGTGCTTGCTGCACGAAAAACCGTTTGCGGGCGTGAACGGTTCCGGAAAGCATAACAACTGGTCGCTCAGCACCGATGACGGACAAAATTTGTTGGAGCCTGGTAAAACACCGGCGGAAAATATGCAGTTTTTGCTGTTTTTAAGCGCAGTAATTCAAGCGGTGGATGAATACGGTGATTTGCTGCTGCTGTCCATTGCGTCCAATTCCAATGACCACCGTTTGGGCGGCGATGAAGCGCCGCCGGCGATTGTGTCCATGTATTTGGGCGAACAGCTGACGGACATTTTGGAAGAAATGGTCACAGGGGTGGAAAAGCATAATCAATTAGGCGGAAAAATGAAGTTCGGCGTGAGTACGCTGCCGGTACTGAAAAAAGACACGACCGACCGCAACCGGACGTCTCCGTTCGCGTTCACAGCGAATAAATTTGAATTCCGCATGGTGGGTTCGTTGGATTCTATTGCCTGCCCCAATTATATGATTAACACGATTGTGGCGGAATCGCTGCGGCAAATTGCCGATGAACTGGAAAAGGCGAGGGATTTTGATGAAGCGGTTCATGAAACGATTAAAACCATCTATCAAAAGCATAAACGGATTGTGTTCAATGGCAATAACTATGCGGAAGAATGGGTGGAGGAATCCCAAAAACGCGGATTGTATAGTATGCGCTCTACGGTAGATATTTTACCGGCGTTTTTAGAGGAAAAGAATCTGAAACTGTTTGAACAACACAGTGTGATAAGCCGCGATGAGGCATATGCGCGCTATGAAGTGCTGACAGAAAACTATGTGAAGAACATGCATATAGAAGCGGTCACTATGCACGACATGGTCAGCCGGCAGATTTTACCTGCTTGTCTGCATTACATGAAGTTTTTGTCTGAGGGAATTATTTCCCTGCGGGAAACCGGTCTGGGGATTGAATCTAAAGCGGAAATAGATTTGTTGCGGGAAATCACAAAATGCACAGATTTGCTACGGAAAAGAAATGATGTTTTGCAAAAAGCGGTTGCGGAAATAGGGCAGATGGAGGACGCCTATGAAAAGGCAAAACAATATCGGGAAAAAGTATATGCTGCCATGCAGGAACTGCGTGAGGTGGCAGACAAGCTGGAAACATTGGTAGACCAGAAGTATTGGCCGATTCCGACCTATTCGGATTTGCTCTATAATGTATAGAAATGACCTCTGAGTACAGTTCTTTGGAAGTTCTAAAGTGGGTTTTTAACGATATTTTCTAAAATAGATATGAATCGTTTGCTGCCCCTGTTTTTAAAAGTTGAAAGCGGCTTTTAAGAGCAGGGGTATTTTATATGGATTGCCGATTTGTCTGTGTTCTTTGCAGGACGGCATAAAACCGCCTTTTTTGGAATATGGATAATAAAGAGGTGGTGAACCAAGTGGATAGATGGATCAGTAAAGCGGTGATGGTGGGAAGTTGTCTGCTGTTAGCAGCGGCAATATGTATCATTTCATGGGCGGAACAAAACAGGGATTTAGCAACGGGTGGGCATGTGGACGAGGGGATTGCACTCCCCATTATTATGTATCATCATACACTGAAAAACACACCGGAGGCGCTTGGGAAATTTACTATTTCGCCATCGGAGTTTGAGAGTGATTTGGACTATTTGCAGCATCGCGGCTACCAAACCATTGTAGTGCAAGATTTACTGGATTATTATGACAGGGGAAAGCCGCTTCCGCCCAAGCCGGTAATGATTACCTTTGATGATGGCTATGAATCGGGATATGCCTATATTTATCCTATTTTAAAACAGCGGAAAGAAAAGATTGTGTTGTCTGTGATTGGGACGCTGGCAGACGAATACAGCGGACTAAAAAACCAAAGTTTGAACTATTCTTATGCTACATGGGAACAACTGCGGGAAATGAGTGACAGCGGCGTGGTGGAAGTGCAGAATCATTCTTATCAGCTGCATGACAACGAAGGCATTGGCGTTTCCAAGCATTCCTTTGAATCTAAAGAGGACTATCAAAAGCGGTTGATGGAGGACTTGGATAAAAACAAACAAAGAATTGTTGATTTTGTAGGGAAGGAACCAACGGCGTTTACGTTTCCGTTCGGTTCGGTCAATCAAACGGCACGAGATACCATTTGGAAAATGGGATACCGCGTGACCTTAGGATGTGAGGAAGGGGTTAATTGGATTACGCAGGACGAACAGGAATCTATTCGTAATCTGCGCCGTTATAACCGTCCTTCCGGTATTTCTTCCGAAGCGTTTTTCAGCAGATTTTTGCCGGAGGAATAAAATATTGGTCAGGATAAAAAAGGCAGCTACATAGAGATCGTCTATGTAGCTGCCTTTTTTGGATTTTAATATGGAAAAAGACCGCCGGATATTTCTCCGGCGGTCTTGATTTTTTCTCTGTAGTGATACAATAGAACAACAATTAACCTTTGACTGCGCCAATCATAACACCCTTTACAAAGTATTTTTGCAGGAAGGGATATACGCACAAAATCGGCAGAGTAGCAATAACGATAACGGCATATTTAATGGTTTCACTAATTGCCATCTGGTCGCCGGCGTCAACGCCGAATGTCATGTTGTTGGTATCGTTAATCAGAAGAATCTGACGCAGTACCAACTGCAATGGATATTTAGCATTGTCGTTGATATAGATAGATGCATTGAACCATGCATTCCAGTAAGCAACGCCATAATAGAGAACGATAACGGCGACAGTTGCTTTCGCTAGCGGCAGCACAATTTTGAAGAGAATGGTCAAATGTCCTGCGCCGTCAATGCGGGCGGATTCTTCCAAGCTGTCAGGAATAGCGGCAAAACCGGAACGCATCACAACGAGATTATAGGTGGATACCATTGTCGGAACAATCAATGCCCACAGAGAGTCATACAGCACGCCGCCCAAGAAATTCTTCACCACAAAATAGGTCGGAATCAAACCACCGGAGAAGAACATGGTGAACATAATTAAAAAGGCGATGGGACGCTGGAATAATACATTTTTTCTGGAGAGAAAATATGCGCCGATTGCTGTTACCATAACGCTTAATATGGTTCCGATAACCACAATAATAATGGTATTGCCATATCCGGACATAATGGATGGATGTTGAAAAGCACGTTCATATGCCAATCCGCTAAATCCTAAAGGACGCCATAACATACCGGAATGTGCCAAGAATCGTCCGGCGTCACTGAATGATGCGAATACAACATATAATAATGGGTATAATGTTACTAACATAAGAGCAACCATAAAAATCACATTAAAGATGTTAAATATATCTTGCCCTTTGGTTCTGTCAATAGAAGCCATGAATGATTCCTCCTTTTCTTACCACAAACTGGTATCGTTGAATTTCTTGCTCATCATATTAGCGCCGAATACCAAAATAAAGTTAATCACAGAATTGAGCAAACCAACCGCTGTTGAATAGCTGTATTGGAAGTTTTGAAGCCCTTCACGGTATACGAACGATGAAATAACATCGGCAGTTTCGTAGGTCAGCGGGTTATACAGCAAGATGATTTTTTCATATCCAATGTTCATCATTTGTCCCACGCGGAGCAGCAGCATCGTGATAATGGTGGGGATAATGGAAGGAATGGTGATGGAGAGCGTTTGCCGCCATCTTCCTGCGCCGTCAATGCGCGCTGCCTCATATAGTTCCGCATCAATGCCGGATAGCGCCGCCAAATAGATAATAGAACCCCAGCCAATGCCCTGCCAGATGTCCGAAATAACATAAATCGGGACAAAATAGCGTGGATTATTCAACATGGTGGTTGGTGTTCCGCCAAACACTTTGATGATATCGTTGATAATACCTGTTTCAGTTGTGAAGTCCTTAATCATACCACAGACAACAACCAGAGAAATGAAGTGCGGCAGATAGGTAATTGTCTGAACAGATTTCGTAAAAATTTTGCTGCGCAGTTCATTGATTAAAAGCGCCAAAATGATTGGTGCAGGGAATCCGAAAATCAAGGTTGAGAAACTGATTTTCAGTGTGTTAAAGAAAATACGGTTACGGTACATGCTGTCCCAAAACTTTCTGAAATTGTCAAGACCGACATTAGGACTGTTCCAAATTCCATCTGCCGGATTGAAATCTTTGAACGCAATAATTGCGCCATACATAGGTCTATACATAAAAATAAAATAGAAAAGAAGTACTGGAATCATTAATAGATAGAGACTGTAATTTCTTTTCATATCGCTCGCAAGGATTTTTCCTGCGCTACTTAATTTGCTGCCTTTGGCAGCGGCATGCACTGTCTGTGTTGCCATGATTGTTCCTCCATTTCTTCCGCAGGTGCGGTTGATTGATTCATAACAATATACGAAAATGTTTTGCGTATATTGTTCATTATGAACAGAAAACAGATGTTAATTTGGTCTGAGTAGCAATCTGCTATTATCCAAAATCAACAAATTCTCTTGTATAGGTCATATTATACTATAAAATATATACATATGCAAGACACAAAATTTAGAATCATGTGCAAAAATCAAAACTGTAAAAAATGTTACATGATTTCTGTGCATTTTTAACAGTAGCTATAAAAATTGAACATAAGCGATGTGCAATATATACAAAAAGATGGGGCGGAGTAACAAAAACCAAACAAGTAACAAAAACGAAACAGGTCTGAAATTGCACATAGAATCAGCATATTACAGAAAAAATGTACGGTTTTTGCAATATATGTACCGAGGATGGAATGGTAAAAAATACATATTTTTAGCGTTTAAAAACAAAATAAAGAAGAGAACGATGTGGGTGAGAGTAATAAAAATAATACAAAGAAGCATAAATATCCGCAAAATTGTAACAAGAAAAAAATCTTTTTCTCTTGCAGACGGAAGACAGAAAAAAGACGACTTACAAAAATAATCGTTGCAAAGCCTAATAAAAGATATGGATAAAATACAATATCTGATTGGACTGTCAGCGGCAAAAATAAAAGCAGAGAACAAATTTCTCCGCATGTGGAGAACAGATAAGTGACGGTAGCGATAATAGGAGGGCCGGCAGGCATTTGACATATGCGGCAGTTTGCTGCCATATAGTTTTTGGGAAGCCCGAACAGCAGCGCTGCGGGAATTATCGCAAACAGAAAAAGCAGATATTCCGGCAAAAACAGCAGCAAAATTTCCGCGATAAGAGCATAGATGATAATAGAAACAAACAAATATAAAAAACAGCCAAGCCAAAGATGGCGGGTACCGTAGTTTGGTTCAGATAAACGGTAAGATTGTAAGGCGGAAAGAGCGGGAAGGTGAAACAGGCAAAAAAGAAAAATTGCCGCATAGGCAATGGCAGATTGCATAAACCTTCACACCCTTCCTTATAATAGAATAAATTTATGATATCATAGTAAGAATTTTTTGTAAAGAGATTTACAAAAAAAAGAGAATATGGTATTATAAAGCATAGGCATAAGAGCAAACAAAAGTCAAAATGGATGGTGCCATGCCTTATATACGAAAAGAAGTTGCTGCCAGCAGCGGATGGTATTGAGAGGAAAAGGAGGCGGTCCAAATGGCAATGAAGCTGGATGTGGGAGATGTTGTACAGACCAAAAAGAAACATCCGTGTGGGGAAAACAGATGGAAACTCTTGCGTGTGGGAATTGATTTTAAAATGCGCTGCATGGGCTGCGGCAGAATGGTAGAAATTCCGCGTGTAAAACTTGAAAAACGAATTAAGCAGGTAGAAAAAAGGACGGATGAAAATGTATCGGATTCTGATTGCCAGTGACACGCACCGGCATATTGATTATGTTTGCAGAGCTGTGGAAGCTGTTGAAAAAATTGATTTGATTGTGCATTTGGGAGATTTGTGTGCAGATGCGAGAGATTTGGAAAGCCTGTATCCGCAGTATGAATGGATTGGCGTGCGCGGCAACAACGATTTTTGGGATACCGGCGACGACGAACGGGTGCTGGAGCGGGCAGGTGTGAAACTGTTTTTAACGCATGGACATGCCTATGGCGTACGCAGCGGCGTAGAGTCTCTGGTGCGCCGCGCGAAAACATTGGAAGCGAAAGCGGTGTTCTTCGGACATTCGCATGTGCGCACGAACAAAATGGTGGACGGTGTGCTGTGCGTGAATCCGGGCGGATATAACACCATGCCCTATCCGGGCGTGATGATAGCGGAAATTGAAGATGGTAAACTGCGGGTATGTCCTTATATCGGAGCAAACTTTCTATAAGGAGGAAAAGCGCGTGAAAGAATATATACAAAGAGCGCTTTTGGAGCATAGTGATGGTTATGTGACAGGCAGCGCCCTATGCAAGAAATTTGGTGTAACGCGGGCGGCAGTTTGGAAAGTGATGGAAGAACTGCGCACGGAGGGGTGGCAGATTGAGGCGGTGAGCGGCAAAGGATACCGGCTGAAAAACGAAACAGCGGCGGCGCTGTCAAAAGTTTTGATAGAAGTGCGGTTAGAGCATTCTATGTGGAACCGGATCATGTTGCTGGACAAAGTGGATTCTACCAATACATATCTCAAACGGTTGGCGGAGGACGGAGCGGAAGAAGGTACGGCGGTGATTGCGCTGCGGCAGACACAGGGACGCGGCAGGCGTGGGCGTAATTGGGCGTCCAATCCGGGCGGGATATATTTGTCGTTTTTGTTTCAGCCACAGCCAGCTATTCCGTTGGAACAGGTTCCGGTGATGAGTTTGGCGGTCGCCATGGCGGCATATAAGGCGATTTTACAGGTGGCAAATGTGCAAACCGGAATCAAGTGGCCCAACGATGTTATATATAAAGGAAGAAAAATGTGCGGTATTTTGTCGGAATTGTGCGGCGGTGTGGATACCGGTATTTATTGTGTGGCAGGAATCGGCATCAATGTAGAAAAGTCTGTGATTCCGGAAGAATTGCAGGAACATGCTGTTTCGCTGGAGGAAATTACAGGAACCATTTTAGACAAAAATGAGTTGGCGGCACAAATGCTGAAAGAAATGGAATGGGAATATCGGAATTTGGATACCTGTGTGCAGCGGTATGCGGAAATTTGCGTGACAGTGGGAAAAGAAGTCAGTGTGATTGGTGCGGCGGAAGAATTCAAGGGAACGGCAATCGGCGTGTCGGACGGCGGCGGACTGATTGTGCGCAAAGAAGATGGAACGGAAACGGTTGTTTCATCAGGAGAAGTTTCGGTACGCGGTATTTATGGATATGTATGATACGAGAAAAGAGGGATACTATGTTACTTGTAGTAGATGCAGGAAATACCAATATTGTTTTTGGCGTATATGACGGCGATAGTTTGATTGCCACATGGCGTATGGCAACGCAGCAAAACAAGACGGCGGACGAAATCGGATCGTTTTTGCTGGAGTTGATGCGCAGATGGAACATTGAAAAAGAGCAGATTGACGATATTATCATCGCTTCGGTGGTGCCCAGCATTATGTATCCGCTGGAACACTGTATGCGGAAATATTTGGAGAAAAATGCACTTATTGTAAATGAAACAATGGATTTAGGCATCAAGGTTCAGCTGGACAGTCCAAAGGAAGTGGGAGCAGACCGGCTGGTGAACGCCGCTGTGGCATATGAATTATACGGTGGACCGCTGGTTATCATTGATTTTGGGACGGCAACGACTTTTTGTGCCGTGGACAGCAGCGGAAACTATCTGGGCGGCGCCATTTGCCCGGGTATTAAAGTTTCTGTCAATGCATTATATCAAAATGCGGCGAAATTGCCGCTGATTGAATTGGTGCAGCCGCAGGAGGTCATTGGACGCAATACGGTGGCGGCAATGCAGTCGGGTGTGATTTTGGGCTATACAGGTCAAGTGGAATATTTGACGAAAAAGTTTAAAGAACAAATCGGGGAAGCAAAAGTGATTGCCACAGGCGGACTGGCGCGCATGATAGCTTCCGATACGGACGCAATTGACGTTGTAGACCCGCAGTTGACGCTGAAAGGGCTGCATTTGCTCTATCGGAAAAATGCGGCAAAATGAGGAGATGAGAGTGTTGGAGCAAATCAGAAAATATGCAAATGAAATTTTTCGGGAAGCGGTAGCGATACGGCGCAAGCTGCACGAAATGCCGGAACTTGCCTTTGAAGAACATAAAACGGCGGCGTTTATCAAGGACCGCTTGGGCATGTGGGGAATCCCGTATCAAGACGGCGTTGCGGGAACCGGCATTGTTGCAACATTGGAAAACGGAGCGGGGCGCTGCGTGGCAATGCGTGCGGATATGGACGCACTGCCGGTGCAGGAGGAATCCGGCTGCGAATTTGCTTCCAAAACAGATGGTCATATGCACGCGTGCGGACATGACGCGCATATGGCGATTGTGCTTGGAACAGCCTATGTTTTGTCCAAAACAAAGGAAACGTGGCAGGGAACGGTGAAACTCCTGTTTGAACCGGGCGAGGAAGAGGACGGCGGCGCACGTCCCATGATTGCGGAGGGGGTGCTGAAACAACCGGAGGTTGATATTTGTTTAGGGATTCATGTCATGAATGAAATCGACGTAGGTTCAGTGCGGCTGACAGAAGGGGCAGCCATGGCGGCGGACGACGAGTTTGATTTGACCATCACAGGGAAAGGCGGGCACGGCGGCTGGCCGCAGGATACCGTTGACCCAATTGTTGCGGCATGTCAGGTCGTAAATGCCCTGCAAACCATTGTGAGCCGCAATGCGGATTCGCAAGATGCAGCGGTGGTTTCTATCGGCAGTATTCATGGCGGTACGACCTGTAATGTGATTCCGGACAGCGTACAGTTGCAGGGGACGGCGCGAAGTCTGAAAGAAGAAACGCGGCAAATGCTGCAAAAGCGGATTGAAGGCGTGGTAAAAGGTGTGACGGAAGCGCTGGGAGCGACCTATGAACTGGATTATCGTTTACTCTATCCGCCGACTGTAAATGCGCCGGAGGTGAACTGTTTGGTGGAAAAAGCGTTGCGGCCGTTTGACGAGATTCGGGTGACATGGACGAAAGAATCGTCCATGGGCAGCGATGATTTCGCGTTTTTTGCGCAGGAAGTGCCGTCGGCTTATATCAAATTGGGTAGCGGAACGCCGCAAAACCGGCAGCCGCTGCACAGCAGCAAGTTCACCATTGACGAACAGGTGATTTTGAATGGGATTTTAACGCTTGCGGCGGCAACGCAGCAGTATTTGCAGCCGTAAAATGATAGCGTAAAAGAAAACAAAAGGACAGCATTTATTTCGTGTGGAATGAACTAAATGCTGTCTTTTCTTTTGCCATAGGCGTTTTGGGTTGCAGGAGAGGAGGATATTTTCACGTTTTCTGTTTATTTTGGTTAATTTCAAAAAATACTTTACAAAAACAAACAGAAATGCTATAATACAAACATAAACAAAGAAAAACAAAAATAAACAAAGAAAAAAGGAAGGCGGAAGAGATGATGGTCAACGAGTATGAAGTGAAAAAACAAATCTGTGAAATCGGTCAGCGTATCTACAACAAAGGGTTTGTAGCGGCAAATGACGGAAATATCACAGTGAAGGTGTCCGACAACGCTCTTTTTGCAACGCCGACAGGCGTGTCAAAAGGATATATGACGCCGGATATGCTAATTAAAGTGGATATGGACGGCAATGTGATTGAAGGCAAACTGAAACCTTCTTCAGAACTGAAAATGCATTTGCGAGTGTATAAAGAACGTCCGGACGTAGGGGCTGTTGTTCATGCGCATCCGCCGACTGCAACCGGTTTTGCAATTGCAGGTATCCCACTGAACAAATTTACTATGCCGGAAGCGGTAATTTCTCTTGGAACCGTGCCGCTGACAGCTTACGGAACACCGTCAACCGAGGAAATTCCGAATGCAATTTCCGAAGCTATGCAAAGCCATGACGCAGTGTTGCTGGAAAACCACGGTGCGCTGACGGTTGGCAACAACTTACTGACAGCTTATTTCAAAATGGAAACACTGGAATTCTATGCAAAGATTTCTTTGATTGCGCGTCAACTGGGCGGAGAGCAGGAACTGACCTGCGACCAGATTGAAAAACTGATGCAGGTGCGTAAAAACATGAATCTGCCGGGACGGCACCCGGGCTGCAAACAATGTGAAAAACGCGGTACATCTGCTTGCAAAGGCAGTTCCGGTCAGGCACCGGCGAGCGAAGATATGATTGCGGAAATCACCAGACGGGTATTGTCGGAATTAAATCAATAAATTGCGGGAGGCTGCTATGAAATCAAAACGGTTTGAAACGTTGGCGCAGCGGCCGGTACATAACGATGGATTTGTGCGGGACTGGGCGGAAGCGGGTTTTACCGCCATGCATTCTGCCTATGACCCAACGCCCTCCATCAAAGTGCAGCAGGGCGTTATTGTGGAAATGGACGGCAAAACGCGGGAAGAGTTCGATTTTCTCGACAGCTTTATTGCAGATTATGCAATTGATACGGCGTTAGCACAGCAGGCGATGGAAATATCGTCGCTGGACTATGCACGGCGATTGTGCGACATTCATTCTGACAATCGGGAACTAAAGCGGCTGTTCGGCGCGCTTACCCCCGCCAAGTTGACAGAAATTATGGGACACATGAACGTTGTGGAAATGATGATGGGTATGCAAAAGATGCGGGAGAGGGAAATCCCTTCCAATCAGGCGCATGTCACCAACATGGACGACAATCCTGTGCAGATTGCCTGTGATGCGGCGGAAGCGGCGCTGCGCGGATTTGACGAAGAGGAAACCACGGTGGGTATCGCCCGCTATGCGCCGCTATGCGCGCTGGGACTGCTGATTGGTTCTCAGGTAGGGCGCCCGGGCGTTTTGTCGCAATGCGCGGTGGAGGAAGCGGTGGAACTCAAACTCGGCATGAACGGACTCACGACCTATGCGGAAACCATTTCCGTTTACGGGACGGAAAAAGTGTTCATCGACGGAGACGATACGCCCTATTCCAAAGCGTTTTTGGCGGCTGCCTATGCGTCGCGCGGCATGAAAATGCGCTGTACCTCCGGCACAGGTTCAGAAGTGCTGATGGGAAATGCGGAAAAGAAATCTATGCTGTATCTGGAAGCGCGCTGTCTGCTGGTAATTAAAGGCGCGGGCGTGCAGGGAACGCAAAATGGCGCAATCAGCTGCATTGGTATCACAGGCGCGGTGCCTTCTGGCATTCGGGCAGTGCTGGCAGAAAATTTGATTGCCGCTATGCTGGGGCTGGAAGTCGCGTCGGGCAACGACCAGACGTTTTCTCACAGCGACATTCGGCGCACGGCGCGTATGCTCATGCAAATGCTGCCCGGGACGGATTTCATCTTTTCTGGCTACAGCAGCGTACCCAACTATGACAATATGTTTGCAGGCGCAAACTTTGACGCGGAGGATTTTGACGACTATAACATTTTGCAGCGCGATTTGATGGTGGACGGTGGACTGCGACCAGTGCGGGAGGAAGATGTAATCCATGTGCGGACAAAAGCCGCAAAAGCGGTGCAGGCAGTGTTCCGCGAGCTGGGATTTCCGCCCGTGACAGATACGCAGGTACAGCAAGCCGTTTATGCGCACGGTAGCCATGACGTAACGGAAAAACGCGATGTTGTGGGTGATTTGAAAGCGGCGGAAAAATTGCTGGACGGCAAAGTGACAGGCGCGGATATTGTGCGGGCACTGCATCAGGCAGGATTTGAAGACGTGGCAAAACATGTGTTTACCATGCTCAAACAGCGGCTCAATGCGGATTATCTGCAAACATCCGCCATTTTGGACGACAATTTCCATGTGATGTCGGCGGTCAACTGTAAAAACGATTATCAAGGTCCCGGCACGGGCTACCGTGTGGACGGCGCGCGCTGGGAAGAAATAAAAGATATTGCGGATGCGTTGGATCCGCAGGAGATGTAAGGCGGTGAGGAGATGGACAGAGAAGAATTGGTGCAATTAATAACCAAACAGGTGCTGCAGCAGCTCGGCGATGCCGCTCCGACCGCGCAGCGGCAAACGGTACAGCCGCAGCCGGACGCGCTTTTTCAAGAAGGCGGTTCGGCGGCAAAAGGTGTTTACCCTGACGAAGTGGTGATTGGTCTTGCACCGGCGTTTGGGCTGGATAAACAGCAAACCATTTGCGGACTTTCCCACCGCGACGTTATGAAAGAAATGATGGCGGGCGTGGAGGAAGAAGGTATGAAATGCCGTTTGGTGCGTGTACATAACACATCGGACGTTGGGTTTATCGCCTTGACGGCGGCAAAATACAGCGGCAGCGGCATTGGAATTGGGATTCAAAGCAAAGGAACGGTGGTTATTCATCAAAAGGATTTATATCCGCTGACGAATTTGGAGTTGTTTCCACAGGCGCCGCTCATTACGCTGGAAATCTATCGGAAAATCGGGAAAAATGCGGCGCGTTACGCCAAAGGGCAAAGCCCTGAACCAATCGCCGTGATGAACGATTGCATGGTACGCCCCAAATTTCAGGCAAAAGCGGCGGTCATGCACATCAAGGAAACCGAGCGGGTGCGTCAGGACATTCCGGCAGTAAGCGAGGTGACGTGGTGATGCAGGATATGGATCAGTTGGTACAAGGGATTGTTGCACAATTGAAGCAGAAAGAGCAAGTGCAGCAGCCACCGCAGAAATCACAGTCACAGCCGAAGGACGGTATACAGTATCCGTTGCGGGAACACTGTGCGCAGCAGCTCAAAGCCAAAAGCGGCAAACCGTATGAACAAGTGACCTATGAAGCGCTGATTCGCGGTGAGGTGGAAAAAGACGATTTAAAAACCCACGCCGACACGCTGCGGTTGCAGGCAGAAATCGCCTATCGGGACGGTAAGAAACAGTTCGGCGACAATCTCATGCGGGCGGCGGAAATGACGGCGATTCCCGACGAAGAAGTGCTGGAAATATATAATTTGCTGCGTCCCAACAGGACAGACAAAAAAACACTTTTGCAAGCGGCGGAAAAAGTGCGGCGGGACTATGGCGCGAATGCAATTGCGGCGCTGATAGAAAGCGCGGCGCAGGTCTATGAAAAACGCGGCATTGCAAAACCGTGAGAAAGTGGGGTGAGGCAAAATGATTGCAGCCGGCATTGATATCGGTAACTCCACGACAGAAGTGATGATTGCAAAACAGGAAAACGGTAAAACGTCTTTTCTGGGATATGCCTCAGCACCCACCACCGGACTGAAAGGTACGACAGACAACGTAGCGGGCGTGCTGGAGGCATTGGCGCTGGCGCAAAAAGAGGCGGGAGAAATCACAATCGACCAAATTTTCATCAATGAAACTGCGCCGGTGGTCAGCCGGTTATCCTCGGATATTATCAGCCAGACCATTGTGGTCGGCTCGGCAATGATTGGGCACAATCCCGATACGCCGGGCGGCTATGGTATCGGAACAGGACGGACGGTGCGGTTAGGAGACCCCTATCCATCGAAAGAAGAAGCTTATATTGTGGTGGTTGACAGGCAAGTTCCCTTTGAAGAAGCGGCACGGCAAATACAGGCGGCTATGGACAGCGGCACCGACATTGCGGGCGCGATTGTCTGCCGTGACGACGGCGTGCTGATTGCCAATCGTCTCAGTCGAAACATTCCCATTGTGGATGAAGTGGAACAGATTGAAAAAGTACCCATTGGAGAAATGGCGGCGGTGGAAGTGGCAGGGAATGCAATGGCGGTGCAGATTTTATCCAATCCCTACGGGATAGCGGGTATTTTCGGACTTACGCCGGAGCAGACCAAAGCCATCACGCCCATTGCACGGACGCTGATTGGCGCGCGCAGTGGCGTTGTGATATATTCTTCCTCCGGCGAGGTGAAACTTGGCAAGGTGGACGCGGGCAGCGTGACGGTTATTGGCAGTGCAGGAGAGATTTCCGTTCCTGTGGCGGACGGCGCGGACGCGGTGAATGAAGTGGTGAACCGCCAGCAGACAGTGTTTGATATCCGCGGACAGCAGGGAACAAACGCGGGCGCCATGTTTGACGAAGTGAAACGCATGGCGGCGCAGCGGACAGGGCAGGAAACAGAAGCGGTTAAAATTTCCGACATTGCGGCGGTGGATACGTTTGCACCCATTAAAATCACCGGCGGCATTGCGGGAGAATATGCCATGGAAAACGTGGTGCTGATTTCCTCCATGGTGAAGACGTCCTATTTTCCCATGCGCGCGCTGGCGGAAAAAATGCAGGAAAAAACAGGGATTCCTGTTCAGATTGCAGGAAAAGAAGCGAGTAGTGCATTGCTGGGCGCACTGACAACGCCGGGCGTCAGCGTACCAGTCGCCATTTTGGATTTGGGCGGCGGCAGCACGGACGCGGCGTGTCTGGACGACAGCGGACTGCGCTATGTTCACACGGCGGGCGCGGGCGATATGGTGACAACCATGATTGACCTAGAACTTGCGCTGGAGGACAGAGACCTTGCAGAATTGATAAAACGGTATCCGCTGGCAAAAGCGGAAAGTTTACATATCTTACGGTTTGAAGACCAAACCGTGAAATTTTTGGAACAACCTATGCCGCCGGAATTTTTTGCACGCACCTTGATTGTGACAGAGGAAAAACTCATTCCGATTCGCAAAAAAGGACTGACCATGGAAAAAATTTCGCTGGTGCGGCGGGAGGCAAAACGTAAAGTATTTGCGGCAAATGCCCTGCGGGTGCTGCAAAAAGTGGCGCCGGAAGGAAACGTCCGCCGGATTGATTTTGTGATTATGGTGGGCGGCAGCGCACTGGATTTTGAAGTGCCGGATTTGATTAACGAAACTCTTGCCAAATATAACATTGTGGCGGGCAGGGGCAATATTTTAGGAAAATATGCAGCCCGCGCGGCAGTTGCGGCGGGGCTGATTTTGGCGGCGGGAGGTGATATGGATTGATTTATACCAAACAGGGCGACGGCGGCACCAGCAAGACCATCAAAGGCTTCAGCCAACCCAAGGACGCGCCGGTGTTTCAAGCGCTGGGGACGCTGGACGAACTTTCTGCGGCGCTGGGCGTTGCAAAAAGTGAAGCGGGTGCAACGGTGCGGGACACCATTACAGTGATTCAAAGTGAGCTTCTGGGCGTCGGTGAATATGTCGCAGGCGGCAGACCGTTTGATTTTGCGGCGGCGGCAAACCGTTTTGAAACGCTGATTGATGCGTTTGAAAACAGAATGCAGCGGGAAAAGGCGTTTGTCCTCAGCGGCAAAACAAAACTGGGCGCGCTGCTGGACGTGGCGCGGACAGTGGCGCGGCGGGCGGAACGCAGTGTGGTAACGCTGACAAAACGCTACATGCTGCCACCCGATATCAATCCGTATTTGAATCGGTTGTCTGATTTGCTCTATATTTTAGCGCGGTATGTCGACCAGCTTGGCAATGTGCCGGAATCGGTGCAGCGTGCGGCGGAACCGGCAGCGGTTCCGACTGAAATGGGATTGCAATGCGCGGAGCGTATTTGCCGGGCGGTGCTGGAAAAAGCGCGGGCAATGGATTTGCGTGCGGTATGCACGGTATGCAGCGCAGAAGGCAGTTTGTTTGCGCTTTTGCGAGACGACGGCGCGCTGCTTGCCAGCATTGATATTGCCCAGCAAAAGGCAAAAACGGCAATATCGCTGCAAATGAGTACCAAACAGGCGCTGGAACTGTCGGAGCAAAAAGACCGGCTTTATGGACTGCAATTCGGCAGTGCGGCAGATTTGATTTTGCTGCCGGGTGGTCAAACACTGACACAAAACGGTCGTATCGTTGGCGGCGTTGGCGTCAGCGGCGGGCTGGCGTGGCAGGACGACGAATTATCCTTATATGGGAAAGAACTCTTTGAAAGAGGTGAAGCATAGATGAATGAAGCAGAAGTGCGAAAGATTGTGGAAAGCGTGATTTTGCATATGGAAGGCGAATCGCCGGAAAGAAAGCAAAAAGGCGTGTTTGCCACAATGGAGGAAGCACTGGAAGCGGTACAAAAAGCGTATCGGCAATTCTGCAGCTACAATTTGGAGCAGCGGGAAAAAATGATTGACAACATTCGCAAAGCGACATTGGAACATGCACAGACTTTGGCGGAAATGGGCGTGAAGGAAACTGGCATGGGGCGGGTGACGGATAAAATCATCAAGCACCAGTTGGTGGCGGAAAAAACGCCCGGGACAGAAGTATTGCAGCCGGAAGCCTATTCCGGCGACCGCGGGTTGACTTTGGTGGAACAAGGGCCTTACGGAATTATCGGCGCAATTACGCCGTCCACCAATCCGAGCGAAACGGTGCTGTGCAACAGCATGGGTATGATTGCGGCGGGAAACGGCGTGGTATTTAACCCCCATCCGGGCGCGGTGAAAACATCTAACTATGCGGTAGACTTGGTGAACCGTGCGATTCTGGAAGCGGGCGGCCCAGAAAATCTGGTTTGTTCTGTGGAAAAACCCACCATGCAGACGTCGGACGTGATGATGAAATCGCCGGCGGTGAAAATGCTGGTGGCAACAGGCGGCCCGGGCGTAGTGCGCGCGCTGCTTTCCTCCGGAAAGAAAGCGATTGGCGCAGGCGCAGGCAATCCGCCGGTGATTGTGGACGAAACAGCGGATATCCCCAAAGCGGCAAAAGACATTGTAGACGGTGCGAGTTTTGATAACAACCTGCCCTGCATTGCGGAAAAAGAATGCTTTGCAGTGGCGGACATTGCAGACGAATTGGTGCACTACATGACACAGAGCGGCGCTTATTTGATTGACAGCCGCCAGATGGAACAGATGTTGTCGTTTGCCATGGTGCAAAAAGACGGAAAATATGTCATCAATAAAAAATGGGTGGGAAAAGACGCGTCCTTGTTCCTGAAAGAAATCGGCGTCAGCAGCGATGCCAAACTGATTGTTTGCGAAGCGCCATTCGAGCATCCGTTCGTGCAGGAAGAATTGATGATGCCGATTCTGCCGGTTGTCCGCGTGAAAGATTTTGACGAAGCGGTGGAAAAAGCGGTGGCGGCGGAAAACGGGCGGCGGCACAGCGCGCATATCCATTCCAAAAACGTTGACCATTTGACGCGGTTTGCAAGGGAAGTGGAAACTACCATTTTTGTGAAAAATGCGCCGTCTTATGCAGGAATCGGTGCAGGCGGCGAAGGTTATACCACCTTCACCATTGCAGGGCCAACCGGAGAAGGACTCACCTGCACGCGGTCGTTTACCAGACAGCGGCGCTGCGTGATGGTGGACGGATTCTCCATTATATAGAAAGAAACAGGGAAAGGAAGTAAGGAAACATGAATCCACAAGACATAGAAAAAATTGTCCGCCAAGTGCTGGCAAACGTGGACGGGAATTCCTCTTGTAACTGCGGTTCCGGTGGGTGCGGCAAGCACAGCGAGATTCCCAAAACAGCGCGGATTTCCATGCTGACGGGCGACCGTAAGCTGGAAGTGGTGGAAGTGCCAATGCCCACGCCCAAGGATGATGAAATCCTGATTCGCGTGGAAGGCTGCGGTATCTGCGGCACGGACGTACATGAATGGAAAGGTGACCCGTTCGGCTTGATTCCCGTTGTGCTCGGACACGAAGGCACAGGCGAAATCATTGCCATGGGTAAAAATGTGAAATTTGATACGCAGGGCAAGCCGGTCAAAGTAGGCGACCGCGTTGTGACGTCCGTGATGACGTGTGGCACCTGCCCCATGTGTATTCATCACCCTGAAACACCGAATTTGTGCGATAATCAGGGGATTTACGGACTCATTTCCGACAGTCCGGAATACCGGTTGAACGGTTGGTTTGCCAGCCATTTGCTGGTGCGTGCAAATTCCACATTTTTCGTGGTGAACGAACTGAGTTTTGAACAAAAACTGTTGCTGGAACCCTCTGCTGTGGCAGTTCATGCGGTGGAACGCGCAAATTCCACAGGACTGCTGAACTTTGGCAGCAAAGTGGTGGTGCAGGGCTGCGGGCCGATTGGTCTTTTGATGATTGCGGTTCTCAAAACGGCAGGTATTTATAACATTATCGCCATTGACGGAAACGAACAGCGTCTTGCCATGGCAAAACGCATGGGCGCACTGAAAACCATCAATTTCAAAGAACACCCGAATCTGGACGAGCGCGTGAACATGGTGAAAGAAGGAAACGACTTGGGCGCGGATTTTGCGTTCCAGTGTACCGGCGTTCCGGCTGCTGCTGCGGATTTGTGGCAGTTTGTACGCCGCGGCGGCGGATTCTGCGAAGTCGGGTTCTTTGTGGACAATGGTGAATATACCGTGAATCCGCATTTTGCGTTCTGTAACAAAGAAGTGACGCTGGTCGGTTCTTGGGACTACGGCGCGAACGACTATCCGACAACCATTGCATTCGTGAAACGGGCAAAAGAAAACAATTTGCCGATTGAGGATTTAATCACGCACCGTTATGGACTGGATGAACTCAACGAAGCAATGGAAATGAACATCTCTCTGCAGGGAATCAAGATTGCTTATGTCAACAAGGACTAAGCAAAGCATGCGGAAGGAATGAGAAAGCATGGATGCACTTGGTATGATTGAAGTCTTTGGATTTGTCACGGCGGTCTGCACGGCGGATGTAGCAGCGAAAGCGGCGGACGTGAAAATCATTGCATTTGATAACAACAAACCGGCGGCGGGCGACAGCGCGGAAGTACCGCTGGTGATGATTGTGAAAATGGAAGGAAGCGTAGACGCGGTGAAAGCGGCGGTGGAAGCGGGCAAGGCTTATGCGCAGTCCAAGGAACTCTATATTACATCACACATTATTCCACGTCCGAGCGACGGCGCGGCAGCAATGGCGCACCTGTGTTCTTTGGGCAGGGATAAAATAAAGCAAGCAAAAACAGTGAAATAAAAGAAAGGAAGTATGAATCATGATGGAAGCATTGGGAATGGTGGAAACAAGAGGTTTGGTCGCAGCAATTGAGGCGGCGGACGCAATGGTAAAAGCGGCAAATGTTGTGTTGATTGGAACAGAAAAAATCGGTTCCGGTCTGGTAAGCGTTATGGTGCGCGGCGACGTTGGAGCAGTGAAATCTGCAACAGAAGCAGGCGCAGCGGCAGCGTCCCGACTGGGCGAAATCGTAGCAGTACATGTGATTCCGCGTCCGCACGGTGATGTGGAAAAAATCCTGCCGGTATTGAAGTAATCCAAATTGCTGTAAGCAGAAAATCAAAGGTAGGAGTGGCGGCATGGATGCAATAGGGCTTATCGAAATTCAAAGTCTGGTTGCGGCGATTGAAGCGCTTGACCAGATGTGCAAAACGTCCGGCGTTAAACTTGTCCATATTGAACGCCGCCTTGGCGGGCGTATGGTAAGTTTGGTGGTGGAAGGCGACGTATCTTCCGTGACCTGTGCACTGGAGCGCGGCAAGGAAGCAGCGCAGCGGCTCGGCAAGGTGAAAGGGTGCGAGGTCATTGCGCGTCCGCACGAGGAGATACAGAAGTTTTTAAAATGATTGAGGTGTAATCATGGCGACAGCAAAAAAACAGGCGTCAGTGAAACAAGAACCACAAAAACAAGAAGTACAAAAAAAGGAGGAAATAAAAATGAATTTTGAAGCATTGGGAATGGTGGAAACAAGAGGTTTGGTTGCAGCGATTGAGGCGGCAGACGCAATGGTAAAAGCAGCAAACGTAACGTTGATCGGAACAGAAAAAATCGGTTCCGGTCTGGTGAGCGTTATGGTGCGCGGCGACGTTGGAGCAGTGAAAGCGGCAACAGAAGCAGGTTCCGCAGCAGCGTCCCGACTGGGCGAAATCGTAGCGGTACATGTCATTCCGCGTCCGCACGGCGATGTGGAAAAAATTCTGCCGGTCTTGAAATAAGAAAGCAGAATCCCTGTTGGAGCGGGAACGGCTTTGCCGTTCCTGCCAATAGGAAAGCGGACGCAAGCCCGTTTTCCTATTGGCAGGAACCAAAACGAAAGGAGTAGCTGCTATGGAACAGGTGTTGATAGAAAAAATTGTGCAATCGGTGATGGAAAATGTCACCGGAGATGATATAAAAATCGGCGTATCGCAGCGTCATATTCATTTGTCGCAGGAGGATTTGGAAATTCTGTTCGGCAAGGGATATGAACTGACGAAATTGAAACCGCTGATGGGAAAAGAATTTGCGGCAAAAGAAGTGGTGACGCTGGTTGGCGCGTCGCTTAAAGCGATTGAAAATGTCCGCGTGCTAGGACCGGTACGCAAACAGACGCAAGTGGAAATTTCCAGAACGGATACGTTTGTGCTGAAAATCAGTCCGCCCGTCCGCCCGTCCGGCGATATCAAAGGTTCGGAGCGTGTAGTGGTCGTTGGGCCGAAAGGCAGTATATATTTAAAAGAAGGCGTTATCATTGCCAACCGGCATATTCATATGACGCCGGCAGCAGCGGCAAAAAATGACGTGAAAGACGGCGACTATGTAGACGTGATGGTGGAAGGGATTAAACCGACAAAATTCTATGATGTACAGGTGCGTGTGCGGGACGATTTCAACGTGGAAATGCACATTGACACCGACGACGCAAACTCTGCCGGACTTCGTAACGGCGACAAAGTGACGATTATCAAATAAAGAAAAGAGGGAACCGGAATGATTTTAGGAAAAGTAGTGGATACGGTGGTTTCAACGCGCAAAGTGGATTCTTTGGTAGGATATAAAATCATGATAGTAAACTGTTTGGACAGAGAACAAAAGGAAACAGGAGAGCATGTTGTGGCGATTGACCACATTGGCGCGGGCATCGGCGAAACAGTGATTGTCTGCGAAGGCGACAATGCACGGTTTGCCTGCGACCGCAAAGAAATACCGACAGACGCGGTAATTGTGGGAATTGTAGACTAAGATAAATGCAGGTTCTTTTGGTGTTTGGTATAAAGGAACCTGTTCTGTCTAAATGAAAACAAAAGGGAGAAGAAAAAGCATGTTGCAGGAACAAATCAGTCGGGCGGGCGTGGTTGGCGCGGGCGGCGCAGGATTCCCTTCCGCGTTTAAGCTGGCGGAGGGAATCGAAACAGTTTTAATCAACGGCGTGGAATGCGAACCGCTGCTCAAAACCGATTTTCATTTATATGCCGCGCAGCGCGCATTTTTGGAGGGAACGCTGGAGACGGTGGTGGAGCAGAGCGGCGCAAAAGAAGGCGTGCTGGCAATCAAACGCCATGCGGCGGAATTGCTTGGTATTTCAGCACATTCTTTCGGAAAATCCTGCCGCTATACTGTGATTGACAACATCTATCCGGCGGGGGACGAATTGGTTTTGATAGAAGAAGCGCTGGGAAAAACCGTGGGAAGCGGAAAACTGCCCATTTCGCAGGGTGTTGTGGTCTATAATTTGGAAACGCTGTATAACATTGGAAATGCCATGGCAGGAAAACCTGTTACGGAAAAATTTGTTACCATTGCAGGACGGACGGAGAAAACAACCGTGCTAAAGGTGCCGGTGGGAACAAGCCTGTCCTACTTGTTGGAACAAGCCGACTTGACATTAACGGAGGAAGATGCTATCATAGAAGGCGGTCCCATGATGGGAAAATTATCCGGCGCAGATGCTGTGGTAACAAAGACGGCCAAAGGATATTTGATTTTGCCGAAGGACAGCAGTGTTGTTATGCGGCGGAAACTAAACCAGCGTGTAGCGCTGAGCCGTGCGGCGTCCGCTTGTTGCGGCTGCCGTATGTGTACGGATTTATGTCCGCGGCATTTGCTTGGACACGATATTGAACCGCATAAAATTGTCAAAACAGTGGCGCAGGGCATTCAAAACACCAAAGTATTTCAGGGAGCGTTTCTGTGCAGCAGCTGCAGCGTGTGCGATACAATTGCCTGCTGTCAGGGGCTGAGTCCGCGCATGGTGTTTGCCGGCGTGAAAGGTGAACTGGCAAAACAAGGAATGCGGCCGGAGCCCAAAGACGTGAAACCGCGGCAGGAACGGACGTTTCGGCGCGTGCCGACGCAGCGTATTTTACGGCGGCTTGGCGTATGGCAATATGACAGAGACGATTACACATATTTGGAACCGCCGCGTCCACAAGAAGTGGAAATTCCTTTGCGGCAGCATATCGGCGGACTCTATCCGCTCGCGGTGAAAGTGGGCGATAGAGTGAAAACAGGCGACCCGCTGACGGCGCAGGGCGAAGGCTTGGGCGCGCTGATTCACGCAAGTATAGACGGAACGGTCACGGAAATTACGGAAAAGGCGGTGAAGATTGTTGAAAGCAATCGGAGTCATTGAGATAAAAACCATTTCAAAAGGGTATCTGGTAAGCGATGGGATTTTGGATTTGGTGTCCGTTGAAATCGTCATGGCGCAGCCCGTTTGCCCGGGAAAATTTGTGCTGATTCTTGCAGGCGGCGTTGCGGAAGTGGAAAATGCTGTGGCATTTGCCAATCGGAAATATAGCGAGGCAGTGGTGGATTCCACGGTGCTGGGACGCATTGAAGAAGAAGTATATCTATCGTTGGTGGGCGCCGCAGAGACAGCGCAGCGCGGTGCGGTTGGTATTATAGAAACCTTTTCCATTGCCGCTGTTATTCAGGCAGCGGATACGGCGGTGAAAACCTCCGGTGTGGAGATAATGGAAATTCGGATTGCGCGCGGTATGGGCGGAAAATGTTATGCACTTTTCACCGGCAGCGTATCGAATGTGGAAGACGCGGTGAAAAACGGCGGCGCGCAGGCAGCGGAGGAAGGACTGCTGGTGGATACGGCAGTCATTGCCAGTCCCCATACGGAATTGTGGCAATATATAGAATAGAGGTGTAGAAATGTTTGCACTGGAACGTCAGAAACGGATTATGGAACAATTGGAACAGCAAGGCGGCGTGTTGGTGAATGAACTTAGCCGTCAGTTCGGCGTGACGGAAGAAACTGTCCGTCGGGATTTGGAAAAATTGGAGAATCAGGGAATGCTGCTACGGACGCACGGCGGCGCGGTAGCATATGAAGAAAGCACGGCGGAGTTGTCGCTGGACGTGCGCAAAAAGAAAAACGTTCCGGTGAAGGAAGAACTCGCAAAAGTGGCGCAGCAGTTTATTCTGCCGGGCGATACCATTTTTTTAGATTCATCCACAACAACGTTTTGTCTGGCAAAACGTATTAAACAAATGTCCGGCGTGACGGTGATTACCAATTCGCTGCGCGTACTCAATGAACTGTCCGGCTGCGATAAATTGAAAGTCATTTCTGTGGGCGGCGTATTGAGTACCAATCTTTCCTTTGTGGGCGGTATCACCGAGAACAATATTTTGCAGAACTTTTTTGCAACGAAGATGTTTTTCAGTAGCAAAGGCGTGACCAGAGACGCCGGTATTTTGGACAGCAACGAACAGGAAAGCCACATTAAATCGGCTGTGTTTCGCAATTGCAAACAGAAATTCTATATCTGCGATGACACCAAAATCGGGCAGGTTGGGTTTATCAAACTTGCGCCGCTGGAAGAAATTGATACGTTTATTACGAATGCCGCATTGGATCGGCAATGGCAGGATACTTTGCAGGAATGCGGTGTGAAACTGGTAACAGAGTGAGAACGGTATTGAAAAAGTTGAAATATAAATGAAAAACGCTCAAAACAGGGGACTTCACGTTTCTGCTTTGAGCGTTTTTTTATAAGTTTTTTAGGAAGGGGAGAACATCAATGAAGTTTACGCGTCCCGTTTAGCATTCTTCTATTTTCGCTTTTCTGCTGAATATTTCACGTAAAACACTGCTGTCGAATTTTGCTTTTCTGGTATAGGTAAACAGTCCGTTAATTTCCTGTTCTACGTCATAGAGCTGCGTATAGCAGAAACCGAATATTTTGCTGTTATCCAAAAGAACATCTGTCAAACCTTTCAAACGAGACAAAAATTCTTCCTTTGTTTTCGGTGCATCGCCATAACCCCAGCCATCGGAGCCGCCGTCCTCATCCCAGCGGATTCCGCCATATTCACTGACAAAAACAGAGCCGCCGGAATAGGATTGGTGTGTACGGCCTTTGCATGAAAACAGAACCCAAGATTCCAGTATATCCTCTCTTTCCAAGGCTGCGAATTTATCGCCGAAGGATTCCGGATTTTGTTCGTAGGTGTGCAAATCAAAAATATCTGTCATCACATGGTAGCTGCCGCTTGAATCAATGCAGGGGCGGGTAGGATCCCACAGTTTCGTCTCCTGATAAACCGTTTTCAGTATATTGTCCTCCTGTACGCGTCCCTGAAGCGGCCATGTTTCATTGAACGGACACCAGCCGATAATAGAAGGGTGGTTGAAATCACGCGCGACTGCCTCGCGCCATTCGTCCAAAAAGCGGCTGAGATTATCGGCGTTTGTGTGGTCAAAGCCCCAGTTTGCATGTTCGCCCCAAACCATATATCCCAAACGGTCACAGTGATATAAGAATCTGGGTTCAAAAATCTTTTCGTGCAGACGCGCGCCGTTAAAACCAACTTCCATAGAAAGCTGTATGTCTTTCAGTAAGTGTTCATCGGTGGGGGCAGTGTAAATGCCGTCGGGATAATATCCTTGGTCTAATACCAGACGCTGAAAAACGGACTGTCCATTGAGGAGGAAACGCATACCGTCCATTTGTGCGCTGCGCAGTCCAAAATAGCTTTTTACTTCATCTTCGCCAAACCGCAGCGTTACATCGTATAATCTACCGTGACCGGCTTCCCACAGATGTTTTTCGGACAGGGGGATTTCCAGCCGAACCGTTCCGCCGGAAGAAACAGCGGCAGCGGTTCCGGTGTTGCTATTCTGATATGAGGTGGAAATCTCCAGCTTGCCGCTGCCGTGTACCACCGCTTTGACAGACAATTTACTGTTTTCCACATCAGGATAAAACCATACGCGTTCTATGTAGTTTTGCGGGACATATTCCAGCCAAACCGTCTGCCAGATGCCGGTGGTACGCGTGTAATAGCAGCCATAAGAACCGTATTTTGAAGATTGTTTTCCGCTCGGCTGTTTTCCGCTGCGGACGTCATCAATGGCGCAGACCGTCAATACATTTTCGCCTTCTTGTACAGCGGCGGTAATATCAAACGAAAAAGAAGTATACCCACCCTGATGTCTGCCGACTTCTGTTTGGTTGACATATACAACAGCTTCATAGTCTACCGCACCGAAATGCAAAAGCACATGCCCGCTTAGTTGGTTTGCAGTTAAAGTAAATGTGCGGCGGTACCAAACAGCCGCCATAAAATCTTTGCAGCGGGTGCCGGATAGCTCACTTTCGGGGCAAAACGGCACGATGATTTTGTCATTCAGGCTGTCTCGTTGATAGAATTTTTGCTCTATTCCGCTGTTTCCATGGTCAATTTCAAATTGCCATTCTCCGTTTAGATTTGTCCATGATTTCCGCTCAAATTGCGGATTGGGATGTTCCGGTCTTGGAAGATGTTTCATTGTTGACACTCCTTATTTTTTATTTTATGCAACCATTTTACTTTGAATGGAGTCGAAAAACAATTGCTTTTTGAACTAATTATTTGACTTTTTGTCCAAACATGTTATAATAAAAATGAGGAAAGAAGGAATGTGGAATGAATTTGGATTTTAAAGTATCACATTGCGGATATAGGATAAAAGAAAAAGATAATACTTTGATATATCGTCCAGACGGCAGCGGAGATTATTTGTTTCTTTTTTTTCCGGAAGGGATGTATATCACGCTTGGCGGACAGGAATTTCTGCTCCGAAAACATGCTTGTATTTTTTATGCGCCACAGGATTATCAAAGATTTCGAGGGTGTCCTGTTTTTGTGAACAGCTACGTTCATTTTACAGCGGAAAAGACCTATATGGACAGTCTGAATATTCCGTTTGGACGGCCGTTTTATCCTGGAAACTATGAAATGTTAAACCATTTAATACTTGAAATGCAAAGAGAAAATATTTCCAGTAATATGTATGCAGAGGATTTAGCGCGTCTGGCATTGCAAAAGCTGCTGTTGTTGTCCGGTCGCCATTTTGCTTTTCAAAGCAGCGCAGAACTTGCAGGGAATGCAGTGCGGCAGCAAATGGAACAACTGCGGTTGGAAATGCTCACGAATTATGACTATCCGTGGACGATGCAGGAACTTGCGGATAAAGCCGCTATGAGCCGCAGCAGGTTTTATGCTTGCTATAAAGAATTTTTTGGTGCAGCGCCCAAGGCGGAACTGTTGGAGACGCGTATGGCGGAAGCAAAATTGATTTTGACAAACAAGGCAATCACGGTGCAGGAAGCCGCACTGAAATGTGGGTTTGAAAATTTGTCCCATTTTACCAGATACTATAAAAAATATTATGGCGTGCCGCCGCGCGGCGGCA
>JAAWTG010000029.1 GCA_022801925.1 Clostridia bacterium
GACTCCGTATGAGTTACGAAGTCAGTATGTTGTCTAGTACTATTAACTTACCATAGTGTGCTTTTTTTGTACTGTCTGCACAAACTGGTTCAGTTCAAATCCGGTGGCTTTTGTTATGCTTTTTGATTGATTCGTTCCTATGTGGGACTAGTTCACTAACCATGGGGTATAATCGGAAGTCAAAGCGCCCATACGCATGTTAATCAGCATCAAATCGTTGATGTTGATAATTGTTGCGCCGTTTTCATCTGAACCATCATAGAAATTGAAACTTTCCAGCAACACGCCGTTTTCGTTTCTGCTGTTGTAGCGTCCCACCCAATTGATGCGGTATTCGTTGAAATCGTCATACTGAATGCCGCGTTTACCGTCTAGGTCGCCCGGATAGAGCACAATTGGTTTTTCTGCTGTGGAAATTTCAAAATCTTCTGTGGACGGCATGGTGAACATCACCTGCCGCGTCAAATAGTTGGTTTTGCTGATGGTCATCGTGTGCGGTTTTGCAGAGATATATTCTTCAAACTCAAAATATCCATGCAATACGCCATTTGCTTTTGTAGTGGTCGAAATAGATTTTCCGTCACTGCCCACAACATCGTTAATGGTAATGGTAATACCGTCGTGGGTGGCTTTGGTTAATGATTTCGTGTCCAATTTAATATAACCGGAAAGTTTGAGTGCTTTGGGGTTATACATGACCGGAGTTTTTTTGTAGGTGGTTCCATCTGCTTTTGTCAGGCGATAACCAATCGTACCGCCGACAGGATTTAATGCATAGGTGTCGCCATTTACTGTCCGCACCGGAACATTATAACCGGGACTGAACAACATTCTGATTTGGTCTGCTGTTAAAGAAGTATAAGTGGCAATCGCATCCGTATCAGCATAGTCACGGTAAATTTCCAGTTTGTCGCCCACTTCCAGCTGAGATTTGTTAGTCCCGACGGAGAACTTGATATAGTCATAGTCCGTACCTTTGGAGTTGATAACGTCAACATACATGTTGGGGGGCGGTACCGCGTCCACGGTATAGACTTTCAGTTTTTTCTGCAATGTCAGCGGCGTACCGTTCAGCGTCTGCTGAATCTGTACGGTCACTTCATCATAGGACTGCGCGTGGAAATCCTTGTCGGCGCGCACCGGTTCAATCACACCTGCATCTGTGACAATGACGTTCGGTGCAACACGTTTGGCATCATCGCCGCGGTCTGCGTCGGGACGGTTGTCAACAGCCGTTACCGTTTTAACATATTCAATCGTATAATCTTTTGCATCACCGGGCGCAACCTTCACTTTGTCCGCCAAATCATAGGTCTGTTTCAGCCCTTCGCCGTATACCAATGTGATGGTGTCGCTTGGCAGAACAATTTCATAAGGCGCGAGACGTACTTTCACATTCACATAGTCGTAAATCGACGGGTCAACGCCGGAAGAAATTTTCAGAATAATGTCATCGTCATCTTCCGTCGAGTTTTGTGCAATCACTTTGCAACTGGGTGTTTTTGGATTGGTGTTTGAACTGTCCGCTGCAATCACCATTGGCGCTTTCGCGTCAGTACCCAGCGCTTCGGTGATTTTGGGAGAACCATCGTCATTGCGCTCTAACACGCGCAGCAGCTGCCATTTCACGTCTGTGCTGAAATCTTCTTCATCTTCCGCTGTAAAAGCAGCCTGGAACGTATAGGTATCTTCCAAATCCTCAATGCCTTGATCGTTGAATTCCAACTTGGTGGAAGCGTTTACCAGGAATTTACCGCCCATGCCGGTCAAATAGCCGTCTTTGTTGGTAATGGTAATTCCGGTCGGTGCAGGAACATCGTTTGTAATTTTAATATAGGCAACACGGAAGCCCTCGGGATTGTTGTCTTTGTTTGGAATGTGAGAGCCGTAACCGGTAATTTTAATATAGCCCGGAACAAAATTACCCTCGTCGTCCAGCACCGCGTCCGACATCGAAATATTCGGCGCAATCGTAAATTCAAAGGATTTCGAGTCATTGTCCGATTTTGTCACAGTGATATAGTCGCTAACAGAAGCGCCGGAAGCGTGGGACGTGGAATCCATAAATTCGCATTCCCAGCGGTCGATATTCGGCCACGAAGCGTTGGTGGGGTCTACCTCTGCTTTGAGTTGATAGGTTGATTCAATGCTTCGTTTGTCAATCCGGTAGTAGTCCGGTTTCCCGCTGCCATCGTTGGCGATATCTGTCACCAGAGAATCGTTGTCACGATAGAGGTTCAGAATCATATCCTTGATTTCCACTACCTTGAATTTGGATTCAAAGAAGCTGACGTTGTCGAATTCCCAAACAGCGTCTTTTCCAACATCAAGGTCGGAGCTGATATCTAAATCCGTAGAATACCATTTCGCCGGTTTATCTGCCCACATCGGGTCGTGGGGCGTACCGTCCAGCTTAAAGCCGGTAGTTTGCGGCGTCGGCACGGTTGCCGTTGGCTGAATGGCTTTAAATTCAATGCTGAACATTTTCACCTGACCGGTGATACGGCTGATGAGCTCTTTGTCCAGCAATGCAGTACCCATTACGGAGACATAACCGTTGCCGTTGTCAACAACCGGCATACGGCTGTTGTTAGTCAGAACACCGTTGACCCAGCTTGTGCTGATGGAATCAGGGGTATTGCTGCCGCTGGTGAGGTTGGTGCGCAGACCGGAGCCGTTGTTGAAGCCGGGACGTATAACATCGTCCGCACTGTAGGGAACGCCGTCCATATTCACGACCTGCAAAATGGACGGGTCAAAGGTAATCGGCATATAGAAACCGGTCAATTTTGCAAAGTCTTCCATATAAATATTCAGTGTAAATTGCTGTCCGACGCGAATGGACAAATCGTTGATGTTGTTCGCCTGCGCGGAATATTCAATCGGCAGACCACTGTCCGTGGTGGTGCTGATTGTCATAAACAATTTGTTTGCAGAGGACGGTTTGGTCGGCGGAATGTTCGAGGGTTTTGTTACCTCCGGCTCTTTGGTCGGTGTGCTGCTGGTGGAACCGTTTCCTGCCAGACCGCCGCTGTTGTCACCTGCAAAATAGTCGTCCTGCGACTGCGTGGTAATATAAAATGCTTTGTTGGTAGCACGCACTGCCAACACGGTTTCTTTTTCCGTCACGTTTTCAAAAATCGGCTGCGGAATCAGATAATCTTTTTCATAAAATGCATTAATATTGCCGCCCCAACCATAGAGTTCGTTGTCTGTTGTCATAACAACAACGGAATGGTCTGCAGACGTCATGATATAATGCGCGCGTTTGTTGGAATAGTTTACGCTGCCGGGACCAAATGCAGCATAGGGAGTCGCACGGTCGTTGGGATGCACAAAATATTCATGGATTCGTCCATCGCTTTGCTGGGAAACCATCCATTCACCGTTTCCGAGTTTTCCGCCGGCGCTGCTACCCCACGTCCAGATCGTTCCTTTGTCGTCCAGCGCAACGACTGTATTATATTCTAAAGAAAGTTGTTTGATTTTTCTGCCGCTGAATTCAGGGCGACTTGTTACCCGATATGGGGTTGTTTTGGGGATTTCCGTTTTGGTTTTGCCGTCCGCGCCCCAGCCGTTTGGAATCTGCCCACGGAGATTTTCTCCCCAACCAAATACCTCACCACTTTCCATTAACACTAAAACTGCGTTAATTGGTGTAGCAGGTGTACCCGTGCTAAGAGTAGCCGGACCGGAAACCCAGACTTCTTTAATCACTTCGTCTCTTCCGGTTGCGCTTTTAAACAGCGCCATCATTTCCGGTGTATCCACGCGATATTGATTATCTGGTGTACGCGGAAGTACCCACCATTGAATGCTGCCGTCTGTTGCCTGAACCTTTGCGCCCATACCAAAATATGCGCCAAAGGTGGCATCCAAAATTTTGCCACCATCAAACAGTTGCTGTCCGTTTGTCGGTTTTACCTCTGTCCATGTTGCGGTGGAAGCTTGATACAGTTTTCCTTCTTCGCTCACAGCCATACAGCCGCAATCGTGGAATCCGGCTTTAATGACGCCGAAACCGCCGAAAACGGCGCGGTCAATTTTCGTGGGACTGGGATAGTTTTTCAATTCGCCGAGTCCCAAAGGTGATGTGCTGGCGTTGGTTCCCCATACGTAGAGGTCGCCATCGGTAATCTTAGCCATGACAGGATATCCCACCGATACGGAATGTGCGTCATGCAGCTCGTCCACCGTAGCCGTACGTGGTCGGGTCGAAGCTGCTGAAGCAACCATATTCGGCAGAACAAAAACAGAACAAAGCAGCGTCAACGCTAAGATAAGACTTACTTGTTTCTTCATAGTTTTGCCACACTCCTTTTTTAATAAATAAACAAAGAACATTCTCTCGCAATCATATACTTTTCAAGAATTTGCCGACTTTGAAATTTCGACAAACCAATAAAAGTATCCCCACAGACTGCACGAGAAACGGATAACGGCTGCCGCACGCAGACACCATATCCATCTGCGTATACAGCCCAGTCCATGCATTTGCATAGAACTATCCTTGTACATTTTACTACGTTTCAGAAGAAATGTCTACATGTTTTTGGCTTTTAATACCTTTATAGTATGAAATCGCAAAAAATGAGATTTTTAGGGGAAGGTTCCGCAGAAGAACGGAAATGAATCGGAATGGGCAGGAACGAAAGAGGAGAAAAAACGGAAATTGCGTATTTTTGACTGCTGAAAATACCTATAAAATAAGGGTTTTGCGCATGGGACAAAAAAAGAGAGCAAAAATAGACAATGCAATTCACAAGCAGAAATAACAATCAAAAATATAGGGAATTGCGTTCCAACGGCGGGGTATGTTACAATAAAGTCATGAAAATCATGCAGCGGCGATGAAAGGCAAGGAAGGTCGCTGTATCCCTCCACCGTATATCCCTCCGTCAGCTGCGGCTGCCACATCCCTTTAGGCAAGGGAGGTGAATTGGGAGGCGAATTGGAGGCGTTGGAAAAGAAACCGAAAGGAGGAGATGTTTTGAGAAAACCGAAGAAATCTATCGTGGCGGCATTGGCGGCAGGACTTCTTGCCGGCGCGCTATGCGGCTGCAGCGGCGTGAGCGAAAACGTAGCGGGAGAAGAAAATTTGAAACTGAGCTGGTGGACAATCAATCATCAACCGGCGTACATATCGAATTATAATGAAGTGGCGGCGTTCCGGCAAATGCAGGAAAAAACCGGCGTGGAAATTGCATTTTTGCATCCGGCGGCGGGGCAGGAGACGGAACAGTTTAACGTGATGATTTCCTCAAAAGATTATCCCGACATCATTGACTGGCAGTGGGAGACAGAATATCCGGGCGGCATGAACAAGGCGGTCAGCGATGGCGTGATTATTAAACTCGATGACTACATGCAATATGCGCCAAACTATGAGAAACTACTGGAACAACAGCCGGAATTCCGAAACAGCGTGAAAACAACGGACGGCGCAATTTTAACCTTTAATCAGTTAAAAGATGATGTTGGTATTAACTCTTATTTCGGTCCCTGTATCCGTAAGGACTGGCTTGATAAGCTAGACTTAGCGGTGCCGCAGACAATCGATGACTGGTATAATGTTTTAAAAGCGTTTAAAACGATGGATCCAAATGGAAACGGCAATATAGATGAAATTCCGCTGCTGGATTCACGGGAGGGCGGTTTGCAATATTTGTCGGTGGCATGGGGCACTTTAAAAGGAATGTTTTTTGAAAAAGACGGAAAAATGGTGTATGGCAGCGTCCAGCCGGAATATAAAGACTTTTTGCAAACCATGCATGATTGGTATGCGGAAGGGCTGATTGATGCGGAATTTGCTTCTTCAAGCAGAACCAACATTGACGCCAAAATGCTGGGCGGCACGGCGGGCGCGTTTGTGGGATATATGGGCAGTCAAATGGGAAACTATTTGGCGCAGCAGCCGGAGATGAATTTGGTCGGCGCGCCTTGGCCCAAAGGCGCGTCCGGCATTTCCTATATCGGTATGCCGGAAATGCTTAAAACAGCCATTCCGGGCTATGGCAGCGCAATTTCCACGGCAAACAGCCATGTGAAGGAAACCATGGCGCTGCTGGACTATAATTACAGTGAAGAGGGGATTATCGCCCAAAACTGGGGCGTGGAAGGCGTTACATTTGAACGGAAGGGAGCGCAGTTTCAGTTTTTGGACAGCGTACTGCATGATAAGGGCGGGAAAAATCCTATTGAAGCCATGAGTCCCTATACGCTAACGACATGGGGCGGTTATGGAAAAGTCATGAACGGCGCCGCCTATACAGCGCTGATGCAGACCTATGACCAGCAAAAAGAAGCATCCAAAATCTGGACGCAGGGCGACACCAGTCTACTGCTGCCGGCATTTCCGTTCACGGCAGAGGAGTCGCTGCATATCAGCAATATCATGACGGAAGCGCGGCTCTATGAAAACGAAATGTATATCAAGATGATAATGGGCATTGAACCCATTTCAGGGTTTGAAGAATATGTCGCGCGCATGGAAGCTATCGGCGTTAATGAAGCGGCGCGGCTCTATGAAATTGCATATAGCAGATATAAAGCGCAGCAATGATATAGGAAGAAATCAAAAGGAGGAAAAAAGAGTGAAGAGAATAGTAGCGATGGTGATGGCGGCGGTAATGTTGTTTGCAGCTGCCCATGTATGTGCCGCAGGGGAGAACAACAAAGCGGCGTTTGAACTACAGTCCCTCGGGATTCTGATTGCGGGAGAGGACGGCGATTTTGCACTTTCGCGGGAGGTGACGCGCGCGGAGTTTGCGGCAATGATTGTGCGGACGCTGGACATGGAGAGCGCTGTGCAGAGTATGGCGTATGAACCGCGGTACCGTGACGTGCCGCAAAGCGAATGGTTTGCAGGATATGTGAATCTGCTGTCACAGCTTGGCATGGTAACCGGCAGCGGCAACGGTCTGTTTCAGCCATTGGATACCGTGAGCCTGTCAGAAGCGGCAAAAATTATGGTGAGTTGTTTGGGCTATGGCGCAGTGGCAAACGAAGCGGGCGGATATCCAAACGGATTCATGAACTATGCGGCGCAGCTGGGATTGTTGAAAAACGTTGGTGCGGCGGGCGTTATGACGCGGGCGGACGCGGTGCAGCTTATCTATAATGCGCTGGACGTGAAAACCATGCAGGCATCGTTTGGCGTGGCAGGCAAAACCGAATACACGGTTTCGGACAATGATACGCTGCGCGGACGGTTTGAAGACCGCGTAAAAATGACCGGTATTGTGACGGCGAACTACGAAAGCTATCTGGTACTGCCGGTGCAGGGACTGCGGGAAGATGAAATCGTCATTGATGACGTCATTTATCGGACGGGCGGACTGGAAGCGGCGTCTCTGCTGGGACAAAAAGTGGAATTTTATGTGCAGGAAAATGAGGAAACCGGACGGGATACGCTGGTATCTATCCGCGCGGCAAAAGAAAATGAGATTTTGACGGTAGACGGAGAAGATGTTTCCGCACTCAGTGAAACGCAGCTGCAATATATGCAGGACGGACGGGGGAACGTAACGGAAAAAATCAAGTCCGGCGCGGCATTGCTGCGCAACGGTCGTCCGCTGACGCGTCCCGAAAACGAAGATTTTGAAGTGAAAAACGGCAGTGTGACGCTGCTGGACAATGACGGCGACAGCGTTTATGACATTGTGATGATAGAAGATTATGAAGCGGCGCGGGTGGACCGTGTGAGTGGCGATGCTATTTATTTGAAAGACGATATTGGCAAAGAGAAAAAACGGTCGCTGCTGTTAGATGAAAACGACAAAGATTTGACTTTCACACTGCACATGGCGGACGGAACCGCGGTGAAAACAGCGGAGCTGAAATCGGACGATATTGTCAGCATTGCGTCCAGCGTGGACGGACAGCTGGTGCGGATTATTGTCAGCCGGAACACGGTGGAAGGAACGCTGACGGAAATCGGCGAGGACACCATTTCCGTAGACGGAACCAGCTATAAAACGCTGGAGGAAGACATCAAAGCGGAGCCGGGCGATGATATCCGCGCTTATTTGGATTTCCGCGGAAAAGTTGTGATGACGGAGAAAGTGAAAAATGCGCGGCGGCAGTTCGGATATGTGCTGGAATGCGGCGGCAGCGGTATGTCGCTGGGACAGATTAAAATTTTGCAGCCTGGTGATTTCCGCGAAGAAATGGTGTCCAACAAGGACGAGAACAATCCGGTGGAAACAGCAGTATTGCGCGGACGCAACAAAGAGGTTCTGGTGCTGGATTTGGCAGGCAAGGTGAACGTGAACGGGTCGTCCATGTCCCTGTCCGATTTGCAAGCCTATTTCGGAGAACCGCACAGCGGCATTTTAAACAATAAACGCGTCATTCGCTACACGCTGAACGCGGAAGGCAAAGTGAATACCATCACGCAGCCAGAACGGATTTATGACCCTGACCGCGGCGTAGACAAAAACAAAACCTATAATTCCTATGAAAAAACGTTTGGCAACAGCGGCAACACACCGTTTGGTGCGAATGAAACCACCAAAGTACTTTGTATTCCCGACAACAAAGGCGTGAAAACGGAAGAGGACTATTTGGCGACCATTGACCTCAACAACGGTTCCACCTATGTGGTTTCCGGTTTTGATATCGACGAAGAAACCGGAATTGCGGATTTGATTGTGATTACCACAACGATGGACGCGGCGGCAACCGGCGTGATTAACGATAAAAGCGAATTTGCCGTTGTGGCAGGCATGAAAAAACGTATGGACGAAGCGACGGGCGACACCATTACCGTGGTTTCCATGTGGTCGGAGGGGATTTTGCAGTCCCGTACACCGGCGGATATTGCGGAAGTGAAAAACCTCGCAGCGAATTTGAAGCTGGGCGACGTGATTTACTACAGCGAGGATTCCGACAAGAACCTGAACAAAATTCAGCGTATTGGCAGACTGACGCCATCTCCAGCGCTTTATTCGGACGGCAGCGCTTCCAATGAAAGAATGTTGTTCGGACAGGTGGATTCCATCAAGTTTAACCAGATTGACGATGTACTCAACCGCCGCGTGGATATTGTGACGGCGTGGACAGCGGAGGACAGAAGCGCAAGCGCGGACATTCTGCTGAATTGCCGCAATCCGATTCCGCTCTATTTGATTGACAATCAAACGGAAGAAATCACCAAAATTGAGACGGAGGATATCCGTCAGGGCGACAAGATTTTTGCACATATCGTGAACTATAAATTACGCTGTGCCGTTATCGTGCGCGATTAAGGGAGGATGAAAAGCATGAAAAAAAGAATTTACGCATTCGCGCTGGCAGTTGCCATGCTGCTGGGCAGCGCTGCACTGCCGGCGGCAGCGGAGACAGGAGACGTGTTCGGTACCCTTCCGGTGAGCCTGACGGGCGACGTGCTGGACGACGAAATGGGTTATGCGGATATCAACGCAGTGCCGTTTGGTTATTGGCGAAACGGCGGTGTGGGCAACGGCACGGATAACCCCGCGCCATATCTGTTCATGTATACCACGGGCGGCGTGAACCAGCCGGCAGGATTGAACGGAACTTGGTATGACGATGAATCCAAAGCGACCAAATCCGGAACCATTGCGGTGGAAAACGGCAATTTGAAATTGACGCGCACTGCAGCGGCAAATACGGGCGATACGGTAAGTTTGCACAAATTTTTGGCAACAGGCGCACAGCCGGCGGACAAAATGACGCTGGAGTTTGAATATGTGCGGGAAGCGGGCGTTAAAATGCAGATTGGTATTCAGTACCATAACAATTGGCGCGGACCGATTGCATTGACACAAAATGCAAACGGAACCTTTTCAAAGGCGGGAAACAGCAGCGGAACGATAGACGGCAGCATTGCTGCTTCCGGAACCACGAAAGTTACGATGCATTTAGACAAAGGAGCAAAAAAGGCGGATATCTATGTCAATGACCGACCGCTGGTGAAAGGGTATACCTACGATAACCGTTATGACGGATATTATGACGCAGGAAAACTGGGATTCACCATTTTAAAAGACAGCGAACAAAATAAAGGCATTACGCTTCGCTACGTCCGTTACATGGAAACGGCGAAATATGCGAATATCGCTTTAGCAAAAGATGCGAAAGCAACTGTTGATACATCGGCGCTGCCGGAGGATGGCGCGACTTTGGAAAACGACCTCACGCTGCCGACGCTGAGCACGCTTCCCTATGGCAGTATTCCCTATCTGGAATCCTCGGACAACAGCATTTTAAATGCGGAAACAGGCGCGGTGACACGGCGGCTGGAGGAGCAAAACGTGACGCTGACGCTGAAACTGAAAAAACTGAATGAAGCCGGAGAATATGTTTCTTCGGAGCCGGTAAAACAATGGAACTATACCGTGGCAAAATCGACCGCGACTTTGCAAGACGATGTGAATGCGTTGAGTGTGAGCGATTTGCTGGGACAAAATGCGGCGGCAAACCAGATTACCACGGCGTTGACGCTGCCGGCTGCCGGAAAATATGCGGGCAGTGATATCGTTTGGAGCATGACGCCGGAGAATGCGCCCGTTGACCTTGCGACAGGCGCAGTGACGCGCCCTGTCTATGGGGACGACGTGCCGGTGAAGCTGACGGCAACGCTTACCGGCGGAGAAGAGACGCTGACAAAAGAGTTTGATATTGTGATTTTAACACAACCGTCTTTTGTGGAAAATTTAGCGCTGGGCAAAGCGGCGACTGCCAGCGCAGTTTATGCAGAGACATGGGGAGCAACAGAAGCAACGGACGGGAACAAAACAACAACGCGCTGGGCGTCCAGAGGAACGAACAACTGGATTTGCGTTGATTTGGGTGCGCCGGCAAAAGTAAGCGCGTTGCGGTTCTATGAATTCGCCTACCGTATTACGGGCTTTGCAGTAGAATACTCAGACGATGCACAAAATTGGACGGCAGCCAAGACGGTAACAGGTCTACCCTCCGGCGGAACGGGCAACCGACCGGCATATACCGCCGAATTTCCGGCGGTGACCGCGCGCTATTGGCGGCTGCGGCAAACGGCGGGCAGCGCAGATATTTCCATTTTTGAATTGGAACTCTATGACACCACGCAGCATTTCTATGAATCAGCCGTTTCCGTGAACGATGAAACGCTGGGCGGCGTGCAGAGAACCGGCGGCCCTGGATACGCGCTCGGCGCGGAGGTCGCGCTTGGCGCACAGCCGGCGACAGTGGGAAAATTTGTCCGCTGGCAGCTTCCGGAGGGTTTGACATTAACGGAAGGCACAGCACAGTCGCCGGACATCAAATATGCACAGCCGCAAAAAAATATCGAACTTGTGGCGGAATTTGAAGAAAAAACAGCCGCGTCCATTGACATGGAAAACGCGGTGTATGATAAACATGAAGGTTCAGAGAATCATAAAAGCATTGTGGTGAACTTCGCGGCAGGCGATTATACTTTGCAAAGTATCCGCTGCGGCAAAGATACTTTGGAAGAAGGAACGCACTATACAAAAGAAGAAAACGTTATCACGCTGCTGCAAAGCTGGCTGGAAACGCTGAGCGGAGAACAGACCATTGTGTTCCAGACAGACGGCGGCGCGCAGCCGTCGCTGAAACTGAACGTCAGCGACAGCAATCCGGCTGTGCTGATTCAGGAGGATTTGGCAGCCATTGCCAAACCGGAATATCAGCTTCAGGACGGCATGACCATTCCGGCAGTGGGGCCGCTGCACGGTTCGGATATCACCGTAACCAGCAGCAATGAGAGTGCATTGCAAGTGGTGCGTGAGACGCAAAACGGACAATTGGTGAACAAACTTGTGGTGAAAGCGACTTCAAGCGCTAACATCACGTTGGTCATTTCCGGAAAGCTGGGCGGCGACACAGCAAGTCTGCCGGAAATCCGCTGCGCTGTCCACGGCAAAGGAAACAGCAGCGGTTCCGGTGGTTCCGGCGGCGGTGGCGGCGGTAACACTGTGCGTCCTTCCGGCTCCGGCGTGGTGAACTATGGCACCGGAACACCGGTGGCGCCGCCACAGCAGGGCAATACGGAAACCACACAGCCCGGGCGGTTTGGCGATGTGCCAAGAGAGTATTGGGCGCACGACTATGTGGAATTGTTGGTAGAAAAAGGTATTGTTTCGGGCGACGATAAAGGGGATTTTTCGCCGGAACAGCAAGTGACTAGAGAAGAATTTGTGAAAATGATTGTGCTGACGCTGGGGCTGAAAACGGACAGCGCGGCAGCGCTGCCCTTTGAGGACGTTGCGGCAGGGGATTGGAGTTATCTCTACATTGCGGCGGCATATCAGGCGGGCGTTATCAGTGGAACAGACGAAAACACGTTTGGCGTGGGAACGACAATGAGTCGTCAGGACATTGCGGTGGTAACGGCGCGTGCGCTGGACGCGGCACAGGTGAAAATTTTGCCTGTGACAGAACTGGTTCAGTTCACAGATGCAGCAGCGGCAGCGGACTATGCGGCGGAAAGTATTGCGCGTATTGCGCGCAGCGGCATTGTCGGCGGATATCCGGACGGGTCATTCCAGCCGCAGGGAACCATTACCCGCGCGGAAGCGGCGAAAGTGCTGGCGCAGGTTATTCGGTTAAAGGAGGAATAAACGCATGAAGAAATTAGTATCCTTGTTGCTCTGCACCGCGCTTGCCGCGGGCGGAGCGGCAGGTTTTGGATATGGAAGGGAGAGAAATGTGGTGATTGCGGCTGACACAGAAAACACCTCCTTTGTGACGCTACCGGAAACCGGTGTGACGGTGGAAACCAATCCTACCGGCTATGCATATCAATCTCCGTATAACGAAGAAACAACGCTGGATTTCACCGACCCGCAGTATATGAGCGACGAAGCGTTTTTCGGCGCGTGGGGCGGCGAAAAGTGGACAACAGCGCCGAAGCTGGACTATGAGAACTATATGGGTCTCAGCCAAGTGGAAAGCTATGCTATGGTCGGTGATTATGAGAGCGCCAAAAGCGCGTTGCTGCAATATTATCAGGAGCGGGAACTGCAATATGCAAGACCCACGATTGGCGCGAACAACAAAAAAGAAATTTTGACGGCGCAGCTTTTGAAACATAATTATACCTATAATGAAAACAGTAATGCGCAGCTGATTGACATTGCCACGGTGGAAAGCCATGAATACAATGAACAGCAACCGGTGGAGGTGGACGTCACCTCATTTGTCAAAACGGTGCTGGATTCCACCACTACCGTGATGCCGCTATATTTGACGGCGCGCAACAAAGACGGCGCACAAATTTCCATTCTGTCTAAAGAATATGGCGAGGGGAATTTGGGCGCGCGTATCAGCGTTGTCAGCAACGGCGTCACCACGGACTATGAAGTGAAAGAGGACGCTATGATTGCAGGCGGATACGGTAAAAATGCAAGCTATAACTACAAAGGAGCAACGGAACTTTTGCTGGAGGAAAGCCTTTCTTCTGTCAATACGCGCACACCGAAGGAGGAAGGAGCGGGACAGCCGACAACCTTTCCGGTAGATGAAAATACACGGCGCGTGCATCTGAAATTTGATTTGGCGGGCGCGGGCGCGTCCAGCGACGTTGCGAGCGCAACACTGAAACTGTATGCCAAAATCAACGACAAGGAAAACCATGTGGACAGAAAAGATATGGTGCTGTTCGTTACGAAAAACACCGACTGGAGTGAGGACACCGTTTCCTTTAACAGCACCAACCAATATATCTTTTCCTATGAACACGAACCTTCCCTGCGGTGGCACCGTCCTTGGCTGGGTGCGGCGGGACACCGTTATACGGACGAACTGTATCGGTTCAACACCTATTTGAAACACCCTATCGGACAGTATAACTATACGACCGAGGACAAAGAAGAATATGCCTATACTGCCCTGCGGCAGTGGGCGGAATTTATTCGCTGGAACGGCAGCAGCGCGGTAGCGCCGCAGAAACATTGGGCGGAAGGAAACGGCGACGAAGTAATTGACTCCTATTTGGGCGTTGCCTGCCGGAATCAGTTCATGCCGCAGGCGCTCTTTGCGCTGATTCATTCCAAGCACATGACGCCGGATTTGCTGACGGCTTCCATGAAATATTTGACGCTGACCGCAGACTATTCCTATAATCGCACACCGAATAAAAATAACATTGGGGCGCAGGAGATTTCAGGGCTATATAATGTAGGGCTCTGTTTCCGCGAAATGAAACGCGACTCTGTTTGGCAGGAACGTGCAATCAGCCGTCTGCCTTCCTATACGCAGGGCTATATGATGAACGACGGCACCATCAAAGAGGTGGCGCTGGGATATGTGGACTATGCGCTGAACGGCATTTGGTCTGTGCAGGATTATGCGGAGCAAATGGACGAACGCGTGGAATACAGTGATGAAGTGAAAGCGGTCATGAAAACCATGGCGTATTACCTCATGCACGCTTCCGGTCCGGGCGGACGGGAGATTCAGCAGGGGGACGCTTATGGGTATTCCTCCACAGGTGTGAAAAACCAACTCAAAATCATTGCGGAGCTGACGGACGACCCCTATATTTGGTACGTTGCGACAGATGGGCAGCGGGGACTGGAACCGGAGGACACCTCGGCAATGTATGCAGATGGCAAAAAATATACCATGCGCAGCGACTGGAACAAAGCGGCGGTCTTTTTACAGACCAATGCGGATAATGCTTATGAAAGCCATGGACACAAAGATGATCTATCCATTATTTTGTGGGGCTATGACCAGTACTTGTTGGCAGACCCGCTCTATTCCAGCTATCAGGGCGGCACGGCGTCCACTTGGCTGACCGGTACCATGGGGCACAATACGGTCGTGGTGAACAATGCCAGCCAGTCGGCTTCGGGAAAAACGGACAATCAGGGAATCACCAACAAATGGGAAGCAAATGATATCTATGATTTTGCGGATATCACCACCAAAAACTATAGCGGACAGGGTGTGAGCCATTCCAGAAAAATTTTGTTTGTGCGCCCGGGCTATTTTCTGGTGTTTGACCACATGAAACCAAGCAATGATACCGCGAAAAACTATAAACAATATTGGCATTTTCTGCCCGACGCGGATATCAGCATGAACGAAGAAACGGGCGTAGTACGGACGAATTTTCCGCGCGCGAACGTTCAAATAGCAACGGCGATGAAAGGCGGCATCACACCGACGCTGCGGGAGGATGGCTATTATGGTCTGGGACACTCCGGCGTTATCAACAACGTGAAATATGCCTATTATGAGCAAAACGCCACAGAAGCGGCGACATATGAAACGCTGATTTATCCCGAAGAAGTCGGGAAACGCGGCTTGGTGCAAACCAAAGCGGAGGAAATTCCGCTGACCGGCGTGGCAGCCGGCGCGGCAAGCGCAATGCAATATGTCATTGACGACCGCGCGGACGGTGAAAAAACAGAAGGAACCGCCTATCTGGTGCACGAGAGCAGCGCGCAGACGGGCCGTATGGTGGGCGATTATGTGACGGACGCCTCTTTACTGCACGTTTCCCACAAAGCAGGAAAACTTTCCGAAATTACTTTTTCCGGTGGGAAAACCCTGACTGCACCGGACGGCGCGGCATATATCAGCGCGCCGCAAACGGTGAGCGACTTGGGCGTGCGCTATGGCACTTCAACTCTGGAATTGGCAACCACGGCAGAGGTGGAACGCGAGGGACTGACCATTTATGCGCCCAAAGCAATCACGACCGTTACATGGAATGGAGAAGAAGTGAACATACAGCGCAGCGGGAACTACATCTACTTTGGTGCAACACCTTCGGTGGCGGATACCTCTAAAACACCCGAATCCGAAGACGGCAGCACGCCGGTGAAAACGCCGGAACCTGCCCCAACGCTGCCTTCTCACGGCGGCGGTGGAGGTGGTGGCGGAGCCGCAGTGGCGCCAAAACCAACGCCCACACCGGAGAATACACTAACGCCAACGCCGATTGTTACGCCACAGCCGACTGTAACGCCGGACAATCGTGAATCAGGGACGTTAAGCGAAGGCATGAAGGCGGAACTGGAAGGGCATTGGGCGCAAAAGGAAATCAGCGAAATGGTGGAAAAAGGAATTGTCAAAGGCGTTAGCGCAGATTCGCTGGGACTGGGCAACGCGACGACCCGCGCAGAATTTGCCGCTATGCTGGTGCGCGCATTGGGTCTGCCGGAAACGCCGCAGCAAGGCGCATTTTCCGATGTGCCGACAGACGCTTGGTATGCCGGCGCACTTGCGGCCGCAAAAGAAGCAGGAATTCTGCAAGGCGCGGACGGCAAAGCCAATCCGGAGGACAACATTTCCAGAGAGGAAATGGCAAAAATGCTGGCAGCTGTTTGTGCAGGCCGTGGCATAGAAGCGGCGGGAGAAATGAAAGCATTCACCGACAGCGGCACTGTGAGCGAATGGGCGCGGCAGGGTGTGACGGATTCCGTGAAGATGGGCTTGATGAACGGCATGGAGGATGGTTCGTTTGCACCCAAAGAAGCGGCGTTGCGCGAACAGACCATTGTTGTGCTGGAGAGACTACTTCAATTGCTGGAAAATACATCAAAATGAACAAAAATAAACAAAAACAAAGATAAGAACAGGTAAAAAAATAGAAAACAAGAAAAAAGAAGGACTTTTATTGGTCGGCAGAGAATAAAATAAATAATCAAATAAGGCTGAAGCTGTCAAATGGCAGTTTCAGCCTTTTGCAGTACGAAAGGAGAACACCATGGAACATCAATTGTGGTACAAAACCCCTGCAAACGACTGGAACCATGCGCTGCCGATTGGAAACGGACGCTTGGGCGGTATGGTGTGGGGTGGCGCAGGCGGTGGGAAATTCGGACGCGAAACGGTGAATTTGAACGAGGACACGCTGTGGTATGGCAAATACCAAGACCGCAACAGCCGCGCTGCAAAAGAACATTTGCCGGAAATCCGCCGGTTATTGATGGCGGGAAAACCGCGGGAAGCGCTGGATTTGGCGCGTATGAGCATGACCTCCCAGCCGAAATATTTCGGGTCCTATCAGCCGCTGGGTAATCTCGTGATAGAGGAACACTATCAGAAAACCATGGAAAACTACCGCCGCGCGCTGGATTTGGATAACGCAGTGATAACGGTAGAATATGATTTGGAAGGCGTACATGTCAAACGGGAATATTTCGCCAGTCATCCGGATAATGTGTTGGTGATGCGCGTTTGCGCAGACCGTCCGGTTCTGGACTTTTCCTGTAACCTGATGCGCCGTCCGTTTGACGGCGGCTGTCAGGTGATTGCGGTAGACACGGTGGCAATGAACGGTTCCTGCGGGCAGGGCGGCGTGGAGTTTACCGCTGCCATGCTGGGACGCTGCAATGGGAAAGTGGAAGTGATTGGCGACTATCTGCATTTGTCGGAGTGTTCGCAGGCGGAGGTTATCCTTGCGGCGCATTCTGATTTTGCGGGAGAAGACCCGCTGGCGGCATGCTTGCGTACGTTGGACGGCGTGAAAGAAAAAACAGCGGAAGAATTGCTTGCGCGGCACATACAGGACTATCAGGCGCTTGAAAAACGCGTGGCGTTAAACCTCGGCGCACCGGAAAATCCGCTGCCGACAGATGAGCGGCTGGAACGTGTGAAAGAGGGTGGGGAAGATAACGGATTGCTGGAACTATACTATCGGTTCGGTCGGTATCTCATCATTTCCGCTTCACGACCCGGAACGGCGGCAATGAATTTGCAGGCAATTTGGAACCACAATTTCACGCCGGCATGGGAAAGCAACTATACCATCAATATCAACACGGAAATGAACTATTGGCCGGTGGAAGCGGCGAACTTATCGGAATGTCATTTGCCGCTGTTTGATTTGTTAGACCGTATGCTGCCCAACGGACAAAAGACGGCGCAAATTATTTATGGCTGCAATGGGTTTGTGGCGCACCACTGTACTAACATCTGGGGAGATACGGCGATAGAAGGGAATGTGTTCCCGTCCCCCATTTGGCCCATGGGCGGCGCATGGCTGGCGCTGCATTTGATGGAGCACTATGAATTCACGCAGGACAAAGCATTTTTGCGGCAGCGCGCCTATCCCATTTTGCGCGAAGCGGCGCTCTTTTTCCATGAATATATGATAGAAGATGAAGAAGGATATCTGGTGACAGGGCCTTCCACATCGCCGGAGAATACCTATATTTTGGAGGACGGAACACAAGGTTCACTGTGTATGGGGCCGGAGATGGATATGCAGATTGTGAAACAGCTCTACCGCAGCTGTATTACGTGCAGTGAGATTTTAGGGGAGGACAGCGCGTTTGCAGACGAGTTAAAGCAGGAGTTGGAGAAAATCCGTCCGCCGCGGGTGGGTTCCTATGGCGGACTCATGGAATGGCAAAAGGATTATGGAGAAGCGGAACCGGGACACCGCCATATTTCCCATTTATTTGGTTTGCACCCGGGAAGGGAAATCAACTACCGTAAGCCGGAACTGATGGAAGCTTGCCGCACAACGCTGGCGCACCGGCTGGCTGGTGGCGGCGGACATACCGGCTGGAGCTGTGCATGGATTGTGAATTTCTATGCGCGTCTGCTGGACGGAGAAAAAGCGCTGGATATGCTGTATCACTTATTGCGGCAGTCTACCTACCCGAACTTGTTTGACGTACACCCGCCGTTTCAGGTGGACGGCAATCTCGGCGGAACCGCCGCGATGATGGAATTGCTGCTGCAAAGCCAGTTAGAGGAACTCTATCTGCTGCCCGCACTGCCAAAAGCATGGAAAGACGGGAGTGTCCGCGGACTGCGCGCGCGCGGTGGATTTGAAGTGAATCTGTCATGGCAGGAGGGGAAACTGACACAGGCAGAAATTTTGCCTTCGGCGGGCGGCATGTGCCGCGTGAAACTGCCCTGCAAAATGAATGTGGAACTGAATGGTTTACCGCTGGGCAGTGTGGAGGAATTTTCGCTGGATACCGAAGCGGGAAAAACGTATGTTTTGCATTGCAAAGTATAGGCAAACAAAAGTTGTACGCTTACAATAAAGGGAACCGCTTTTGGGAGGTTCCTGTTTTTTCTCTTGATAAAGCGGTGATATGGAAAATTGCAGCATAATATTGCTTTTTGCATGTTGCAGTCCCTGCGCAGATAGACTATAATAATTGCCGCGGACAGAAAAAACAGGAAAGGGGAACTTGCAGTGCAGGAAAATGATTTTACCTACGAATCATCATAGCCATCGGCAAAACTTGAGACCTATGAATGGGATAATATCTGGTGGGAACATGCGCCGGAATAGGGCGCGCCGCGGGGATTGATTATCGGCGATTCTATTTCCTGCGGTTATCGGAGAATGGTAACGCGGGAACTGAATGAAACGCTGTATATCGACGGGCTGGGAACTTCTAAAGCGCTTGATAATGCATTTTATCCGGCATTGATAGATTATGTCATTTGCCAACAGGGGGAGAGTGAAATTCTACAGTTTAATAACGGACTGCCCGGATGGCATCTGGCGGCGGAAGAATACCGGTATCACTATAGAAAAATCATAGAATATATTATGGAGCAATACAGTGAAAAACGAATCATTCTTGCGTTGACTACGCCGGTGCGCGACTGCGACAATCAAAATCATTTTGCAGCCCGCAATGCCATGTTCTGGAGCGCAACAGAATTGTCAAAGAACTGGCGGAGAAAAAGGGACTGGAGGTAAATGATTTGTATACAGCGATTGCAGATAAACCGGAATTGTGGCGTCCGGACGGCGTATATTTGCTGGAAGAAGGTTATGCTGTTCTGGCGAAACAAACGGCGGCATTCATGCGAAAATGAGCAGGTTTTGTGCGTCAGTGCAGAGAAGTTTTTAACGAATCGGAAGCGAAGGCTGCGTTTGATATCCCAAGAATGAGAAAGGGGAAATGGACAATGAAAAAAGCAATGGAAGTGCTGGAACGTGTTCTGCCCGGGCGCGGTCGGGTGTTCGTGATGGAGACAATAGCGCTGGATGACGGACGGGACGTGTTTGAGGTGGATAGACAGGACGGAAACATAGTGCTGCGCGGCAACAACACCATTAGCCTGTGTATGGCGCTGCACTGGTATTTGAAATATGTGGCGCAGGTACATCTGTCATGGTGCGGCAGCAATATGGATTTGCCGGAGCAATTACCGCTGCCGGAGCAGAATTACAGGCAGGTTGTGGCGCAGAAACACCGTTCTTATATGAACTACTGTACCTTTAACTACTCCGCCGGTTGGTGGGATTTTGAGCGCTGGGAGAAAGAACTTGATTTCATGGCGCTGTGCGGTGTGAATTTGCCGCTGTTTACCGTAGGCATGGAGGGCGTATGGCAGACGACGCTGCTGGAAATGGGGTTCACAGAGCAGGCGACGCGGGAATTTTTGTGCGGACCGGCGTTTTTGGCGTGGCAGTGGATGACCAACATTGAAGGATTTTGCGGTCCCTTGCCGCAAAGCTGGATTGATTCCCATGTGGAAATGGGACAAAAAATCATGAATCGTATGCTGGAACTGGGGATGCAGCCCATTCAGCAGGGATTTTCGGGATATGTGCCGCGCAGCATGAAAGAGAAATTTCCTGGGGCGCGCATTGAAATAAAAAAGGATTGGTGTGCACTGCCCGGCACGGCGCAGCTTGACCCAACAGACCCGCTGTTCCAAAAGATGGGACGTGTCTTTTTGGAAAAACAAAAAGAACTCTTCGGCGCGCATGGATACTATGCGGCAGACCCCTTTCATGAGGGTGCGCCGCCGGAGGACACAAAGGACTATTTGAACGAGGTGGGACGCGCAGTACATAAGCTGTTTACGGATTTCGACGAAAATGCTGTTTGGGTCATGCAGTCGTGGTCTATCCGCAAAGAAATTGTGACGCCGGTTCCTAAAGAGGATTTATTGATTCTGGATTTGGGCGGCTGGAAACATGAACAGACGGAACATTTCTGGGGCTATCCGTTTGTGACAGGAAACCTGCATAATTTCGGCGGACGCATCAATTTGCACGGCGATATGCCGCGGCTGGCGAAAAATCAATTCTATAGCCTAAAAAAACAGGCGGACAACGTTTGCGGGACAGGTCTGTTCATGGAAGGCATTCTCCAAAATCCTGTCTATTACGACTTGGCGTTTGAAATGCTGACCTATCCCGAGGAGCGGAATTTGACGGAATGGCTACAGGGATATATCCGCCGCCGCTATGGCAAGAGCAGCGATGCTTGGGAGAAAGCGTGGGACATTCTGATGAAAACGGTCTACGCGTCCGGCACAAACGGCGTGGAGTATAGTTCTATGATTTGCGCCCGCCCCGCGCTGGATGTGAAAAAATCGGGACCGAATGAAGGGTTTTTGGTGCCATATGGCAACAAACGGCTGTTGGGCGCACTCAAGCTGTTGTTGGAGACGGAATCGGACGCAGACGGTTATTGGTATGACGCAGCAGATTTATTGAGGCAGGTGCTGAGTAATTATGCACAGGAGCTACAGCGGCAGACGGCGCAGGCGTTTAAAAACCGACAGCAGGATACGTTTGAGACGTGCGCAGGAGCGTTTTTGGAACTGCTGGAGGACGTGGACGCATTGCTGGACGGACGGGAAGAATTTTCTTTGGAAAAATGGATTCGAGAGGCGCGTCGCTGGGGACAGACGGAAGCGGAACAAGATTTCTATGAATATAACGCCGGCGTGTTGGTGACGTTGTGGGGGGAAGCCGAAAATCCGGGCATTTTCGACTATTCCTGGCGGGAATGGTCGGGCATGATTTCCGGTTTTTATAAGGTGCGTTGGGAAAAATTTTTTGCATTTTTGCGCGGGCATTTGCAGGCGGGAACAGAATATAACGGTATGGGACTGGAACAAGTGCATGGGCGGGAAGCATTTCGCGCAAATGCATTTTATGAAGAACTTGCCGAATTTGAAGTGGCGTGGACGCGGCAGCGAAAAACGTTTCCGCAGGAAAAACGCGGCGGCATGGATACTGTCCGCCGGCTGCTGAAAAAATATGAAGATGTAATTATGTAATGGGATATAGTAAGAGGGGACGCTTGTCAAAAAACAGGCGTCCCCTTTGTTTGAAACTGCATAATAAAATACAAAATTTAAAAAGATTTTACATTGACATTGGCGAAAAGACAGTATATAGTAGTACATAATGTGATGGTGATACAGAGTGAATATGTATTGCTAAAAAATGCAGGAGGAGAACGGCTATGGCTATGGCAAAAATGAATGCACGAGAAAATTTGCTGTCGTTGCTGAAACGTCAGGGATATGATAAAGTGCCGGTGGAATTTTCGCTGTGTCCCAGCCTACGGGAAACATTTCGGGCGAGAACCGGAGAAGAGGATTATCGAGAATATTTTCATTTTGCAAACCGTAATGTGCGTGGATTGCAGGACAAGGCATTTGACCCTGAAGTGTTCAAAAAATACTATGATAACCTACACCCTAAAGCAACGATTGACCGCTACGGCATAGCACATGAACCGGGAAGTGATGCGGCAAAGCATATGACATATATGCGCAATCCGATGGCAAATATGGACAGTTTGGAGGAAATGAAGGAATATCCGTTTCCGGTACTGGATCTTTCCGCACAGGCACAGCAGGTAGAGGAGGTAAAAAATGCCAGAGAACGTGGGCTGGCAACTGTTGGCAATATGCAGTGCACGATTTGGGAAACTGCTTGGTATATGCGCGGCATGGAAAACCTGATGGTGGACATGATGATGGAAGATGAAAAAGCGGAATTTTTGTTGAATTGGGTGATGGAGGACGCCTGTACCCGCGCGGAAGCGTTTGCGCAGGCAGATGTGGATATTTTATATTTAGGCGATGATATCGGTATGCAAAGCAGCATTATGATGGGCGAAGATTTATACAGAACATGGCTGAAACCGCGGTTGAAAAACGTGATTGACAGGGCGCGCGCTATCAAACCCGACATCGTTGTGTTTTATCACTCCTGCGGTTTTATTAAACCTTTCATTCAGGATTTGGTTGACGTAGGTGTGGATGTACTGAATCCTGTGCAGCCGGAATGTATGGATTTTGAAGAGATTCATGCGGAGTTCGGAGACAGGCTTTCGTTTCACGGCACCATTGGCACACAGAGCACCATGCCATTCGGCACGCCGGATGAAGTGCGCAGCGAGGTGTTCCGCAATTTGGAAATAGCGGGAGACAAGGGTGGCTTGTTCTGCGCGCCGACGCATTTGCTGGAACCGGAAGTGCCTTGGAAAAATATTGAGGCATATGTTAAAGCCTGCGAAGATTTTAAATAAGAATGTGATTTGCAGCGGCGTGGACATCGACTATGACAGAATGAGAAATTGATGTCGGCAGTCTGTAATAATAGAAATGAAACAGGGGATGCTTGTCAAAAAACAGGCGTCCCCTTCGTTTTTATCGGATTTATCGAACCACGCGAAATTGTCCGTTTTCCAGTCCTGTCACGCTGCCGCCCAGCCGCTGCACTTCTAATAAATAGTCGATATGCGTCTGCGTGATTTCTTCGCCCGGCGCAAGGATAGGGACGCAGGGCGGGATACTGGTCACTGCCGCCGCGCTGGTTCTGCCCACGGCAGTCTCCGGAGGCAGCAGTTCAGCGCAGCTGAGAAAGGCTTCTCGCGGAGACATGACCCGCCGCGCGGGCGGCGGCGTGAGAAAGAGCGGCGCGGCGACTCCGCGCGGACAGGAGGAAAGTGCGGTTTCCAGTGCGGCGAAATCTTCGTCCGTGTTGCCGCCTGTAGCAATGCAAACCACGTTGTTGCAATCCGCCATTTCAACGTCAATGCCCTGTTCGTCCAAATATGCCGCTGCGTCATATCCATGGATACCAAACACCGATGTGTGGAATACTAAGCGGGTGAAGTCGTGGGCTGCCGCACTACCGGACAGCATGGGAAACGGCGTGTGCAGGCGGCTGATTTGTTCTTGCAGGGTTTGATAGACTGCTGCGCCGTGGGTTTCCATAAACCGCACGGCATAGTCGGTGAGCGCCATCAGTGGATAGGAAGGGCTGGTGGTTTGAAACAGGGAATACCAGCGGGAAAATTCCAACGGGTCTATGCGCCCTCCTAAATGAATCAGTGCCGATTGATTTGGCGCGGGCAGCGTTTTATGCGCCGATTGAATCACAATATCCGCCCCCTGCCGGACGGCGCTTTCGGGCAGCAGCGGCGAAAAACCGAAATGTGCGCCGTGCGCCTCGTCTACAATCAGCAGTTTGCCCGCCGCATGAACGATATCGGCAATGGCGCGGATATCGCTGCATATGCCGAAATAGTTGGGCGAGGTGAGAAAAACGAAATGCGCCGCGGGGTGGGCGGTGAGCGCCGCCGCAACCGCGTCCGGCGCAACCGCGCCCGTGATACCGAATGACGGCACGGGCTGAGGGTGCAGATAAACAGGGGAAAGACCCGTCAGGCAAAGTGCGTTCACAGCACTGGCATGACAGTTTCGGTCGATCAAAATTTCAGCCGAACGGGACGCGGTGAAATGCAGCGCGGACAAAATTCCCGCGCTGGAACCGTTCACGGAAAAATAGCTGTGCGCCGCGCCATATGATGCGGCAATAGCGTCCAGCGACTCCTGTAAAATACCGGAGGGGCAGTGCATGTTGTCCGTGCCGTGCAACTCGGTTCCGTCAATTTTCAGCAGTTCATGCAGCCGCGCCGGTATCCAGTTCCCGCCTTTGTGTCCCGGCATGGCAAACGATATGCGATTTTGCTTTGCCCGCGCCGCCAGTTTGTCGTATAGCATAAAATCCCTCCCACCGAATGTATCGCTTTGTCTCTATTATAAAGGAAGAAACGCGTTTTGGCAAGCCGCGGACGGCATTTTTGCGTTGACAATAGCGGTAAAGCAGTATATAATGATAAAAGGACAAGTAGGAAATTTTCGGTAACAGGAATAGAGGAGAAAAACAATGGCAAAAAAAATTTTGAGTGAATATATGGACATTGCGTGTAAATTGGTGCGCGGCGTGTTTTACCGTCCGCGGTTTTCCCCATGCGGTAAACTGCTGCGGGTGGGGCATGGCGTGCGCGTGCTGAAAAAAGCAGGAACTATTGCAATCGGCGACAAAGTGCAGCTATACCGCCAGGTGAAATTGAGTTGCTGGGGCGCGGAAGAACAACGGGCGAACCTCACCATTGGCAGCGGTACGGCGATAGGTGACCGTACAGAAATTCACTGCGGGAAACAAGTGGAAATCGGGCAAAACTGCAACATTTCGTGGGACTGCTGTATTATGGACCGCGATTATCATAAACTGGACAGCGACGAAGAAACCTTCCGTCCTGTCAAAATCGGAGACCGCTGCTGGATTGGTTGCAACAGCATTATCCTCAAAGGCGTAACGCTCGGAGAAGGGGCTGTGGTGGCAGCGGGCAGCGTCGTGACAAAAGACGTACCGCCGCGGACGCTGGTGGGCGGAAATCCTGCGCGCGTGCTGCGGGAAAATATTGAATGGAAAGCGTGAGTACATAGATGGGAGAACAAAACGGTGTAAAAACAGTCAGCGTCGTGGTCGTCATCAATGTGTTCGCGCGTGCGCTGGCGCTTTTGGCAGGTATTATGGTCACGTCGTTTTACGGCGCGACGGTGCAGACGAGCGCATATTCCTATGCGCTGAATTTAACAAATATTATCACCACCATTATCGGTACGGCGCTGACAACGTCGGTGGTACCGATTTATACGGATATCCGCGAAAGTCACGGCATAGGGCGGGCGACAAAGTTTGTCAACAACACCATGTCGCTGACGATTTTGGTGGGCGGTATTTTGATGGTGCTGGGCATGTTGACCGCGCCGCTGACGGCATATTTTGCAAAAGACGGCGATTATGGGTTCGCAGTGTATTCCATTCGCGTGATGATGCCGGCGATTGTATTCATCAGTCTATCCTATATTTTCAGCGGCGTTTTGCAGTCGCATAACCATTTTTATGTGGCGGCGATGATTTCCCTGCCCAGTTCCTTGGTGAACGTGGGATATATGCTGCTGTTTTCGCGTTTTTTCGGCGTATGGGGACTGACAGTGGCGGCGCTGCTGGGATTTTTTGTGCAGGCAGTCTTTTTGCTGGTGCCCCTAAAACGAATGGGATTCGGGCTGGGCATAAGCTGCCGGTGGAAAAACGAAGATATCAAACGCATTTTTGTCATGACTGCGCCGGTCATTATCGGCGTTTGCGCCTATCAGATTAATTTGCTGACCAACAGTGCAATTGCCATGGCATATGACGCGGAAAAATATATCGTGCTGAACAACATGCAGAATTTGGGTGTGCAGATTGTCATGACGCTGGTGTTGGCGGTCATGTCAGTGGTCTATCCCAAGCTGTCACTGCTGGTAGCACAAAAAGACCGCCAGGGATTCTATGACTATTTCACCACCGCTATCAATTCCCTGATTTTGCTGCTGCTGCCGATTTCTTTTGCGTTTGCTGTCTTGTCGCCGCAAATCGTGGATGCGATTTATGGATACGGCGAGTTTGGCAGCGCAGACGTGGCGCTGGGCGCGGGCGTGTTTGCACTCTATGGTGTGAGCGTGCTGGGCATTGGACTGAAAGAAATTGTGGACAGGGCGTTTTATGCCGACCGCAACACCAAAACATCGGCGTATAACGGTGTGGTAATTATGGCGGTGAACATTTTGCTGAGTTTGCTGTTTGTAAAATTCGGCGGATTTTACGGTATTGCACTGGCATATTCCCTTGCGGCGCTTGCCGGCGGGTTTAATATTTTGTTGCTGTTCAAAAAGCATCATAAAGAATTTTCGCTGAAACCGATTATGAAAAGCATTGTCAGAAGTCTCATTGCCTGCGCCGCTATGAGTGCAGTGCTACTGCTGATACAGATGATTCCCATGCCGGAGGGGAAAATGTTCACGCTGTTGAAACTCGGGGTTTCCGTTGCGGTAGGCGTGCTCTCCTATGCGGCGGTGCTGATGGCGCTGCGCGTGCCGGAATTTTATAATGTTGTTATGCCTATGGTCAAAAAATTGCTGAAACGAGCATAGGTCAAATAAAAATGAATGCATGGGAGACGCATGGTTTTTCCTCCTGTGCAGAAGAAAGGCAAAGGTGCAATATGCTGAATGTATTGTATTTGATTAACCATGCAGGAAAGGCAGGAACAGAAAAATACGTTTATAACTTGGTAAAGTGCTATCAGGGGAAACGTGCCAACTGTTTTTTTGCCTATAACGAGGAAGGAGCGCTGTGCGACCAAATGAAGGAACTGGGCATTCCCATGTTTCAGGTAGCAATGAAACACCCGTTTGATTTGGGCGCAGCGCGGCGGATTGCAAAAATCTGCAAAGAAAACCGTATTGATATCATTCACACGCACTATCCGCGCGAAAACTATGTCGCGGTACTGTCGCGGCTGTTTTACAAAAAAGCGCAGGTGATTTATACCTGTCACTTGACGCTGCCCACCAATTTTGCATGGAAAATGGCGAACAAACTCATCACGCCGCACGACAAAAAGATTATTTCCGTTTGCAACAACGGAAAAGAGTTGATGGTCGGCAACGGCGTGAATCCTGATAAAATCACGGTCATATTCAACGGTATGCCGCCCGCGCCCGCGCCGGAAAAATCGAATCAAATCCGGCAGGAACTGGGCGTCGGTGAAGATACTTTTGTGATAACCACATTGGCGCGCTATCATCTTGCCAAAGGGCTGGACTATTTTGTGGACAGCGTGGTGGAACTGGAGAAAATCGCCAAACGGGACTATGTGGTACTGTTTGTGGGCGACGGCGAATTATATGACCAAATCAGCAAACAAATTGACGAACGCGGTGTGCGGCATAGAATTTTGCAGCTCGGATACCGCAACGATGCAGACCAGATTCTGCGCGGCAGCGATTTGTTTGTCAACAGTGCGAAATGTTATGAGGCGCTCAGTTTTGCCATCCTGGAAGCCTTGTATCATAAATTGCCGGTCGTGGCAACCAATATCGGCGGTAACGGCGATATTGTAAATAGCAGGACCGGCTGCGGGAAATTGGTGGAATATGGCGATACCGCGGGCATGGCGCAGGCAATCAACGCGTTTATGGAAGATGAAACCCTGTACCGGCAGTGTGCGGAAAACGCCTATCAAACCGTCCGCGACATATTTGATTTGGACAAGTTGTTAGACGACGTCTATCAGGAATATGTCAAATAAAAGAGAGGAGAAAAGAACAATGGAACAGAAGAAAAAAATCAGATTTAATGTAGTAGATGCGATTATCATTATCGCTGTATTGGCAGTGGTAGCGGTGTTTGGGTATTCCCAATTGAAAGGGAAAACAGAAATGACCAGCGGGAAAACCATTCAAATGCAGATTATGGCGGAAGAAGTATCGAATTTTGTGGTAGAACAAATGAAGGTTGGCGACAGCGTGATTGACGACGGCACCAATTCATCACTGGGAAAAATCACGGATATTCAGGTGGAGGACGCAGAATCCTATGCGCCGGACGCACAGGGAAAATATGTGAAATCCAGCAAGCCGGATAACAAAAAAGTAACTATTACAACGGAAGTCAAAGGGACGGAATATGAACACGGCGCAATTCTGGGCAACACGAAATACAGCGTGGGTCACAGTTTCACTGTTCGCGCAGGAAAAGCGAAAATCTTTTTGCGGGTATTTGACATTCAAGTAAAGGAGTAATTCCGGTATGTTTGAAAACAGTTTGATTGTTTCCGGTATTGTAAGCATAGCAAACTGGCTGTATCGGGCGTTCTACCAAAGCGCGATTGTTTGCTGGACCAGCAAAGGCGTCAGCGCACTGGGGCGTTTGTGGAAAAACAGCGGGGTATATAGCTTTTTTGCCAAAGACAGCCGTTTGGAGCCGAAAATCCAGTCGTCTGCACTCTATTCTTTTGTGGATTGGATTGTGCAGGGCGTTTTGGGCTGGTTTACAAAAATCTACCGGAAACTTCGGTCTTATAATGAAAACAGCGTAAACGGAACGCTGTATGAACGGTTCGTGCGCGGGTCGTTTGTTTGCAGTTTGAATGGACTGCTTGCCATTTTTATTTTTTGCGTGGCAATGATTCCGCATACGATGTGGAATAACATGTATATGCTGCTGGGCGCAGTCGGTATTTCAGGCTTGTATTTTTTGGTGCTGCTTAGTCAGGGCAAACTTGGTAAAAGCGCCAAAGGTATTTGGCTGCCGCTGCTGATTTTTATGATGGCAGCGGTCAGCGGCGTGCTGGTGTCCCATGCGAAAGGCGACAGTGTCCGCGTGTTTATGTTTTTTTTGGCGTCGTTTTTAATATGCCTGAACATCTATGGGTCAGTGGACTCCTATGAAAAGATGAAACAGTTCATGACGTTGGTTTTTGTCGGAATTCTGCTCACCAGCGTATATGCGTTCTATCAAAGGGTGACGGGCGTGGAAATCAGCGCATCGCTGACGGATTTGACGTTGAATAAAGACATGCCGGGGCGTGTGTTTTCCACCATGGGAAACCCCAATAACTATGCGGAATTTTTGGTGCTGCTGCTGCCGTTTTGCTTTGCCTATGCGCTGAATGCCAAAACATTGGGCAAAAAAACGCTGCTGCTGGCATTTTGTATGCTGCCGGTCGGCGCGCTGCTTATGACCTATTCACGGTCGGGCTGGATTTCGTTTGCCATTGCGCTGGTGGTGTTCGCATGGTTTTATAACAAGAAATTGATTCCGATTATGATTCTGGTCGGTATGCTGTGCGTGCCGCTGTTGCCGAGCAGTATCATCAACCGCATTTTGACAATTGGAAACATGAAAGATTCCTCCAGTTCCTACCGGCTTTTGATTTGGGAAGGTGTTTTGCGAATGCTGGGGAACGGATACGCTTTGCAAGGCATTGGGCTTGGACCGAGTTCATATAGTATTGTCTATCCGCCGTTTGCAGAAGCGCGTGCCGCTGTGGCGCCGCATTCCCACATGCTGTATTTGGAAATCCTGGTGGAAATGGGCGTAATTGGACTTGTTAGCTTTGTTTGGTTTGTTTGCGCATTGGTGCGCAGAAGCGGCGCGGCAGTGCATAGAGCAGTGCAGCCGGAAGTGAAAAATATGTTGATTGCAGGCGTGTCCGCACTTTCGGGTATTGCGTTTATTTCTATGGTGGAATATGTTTGGTTCTATCCGCGTGTGATGTTTACGTTTTTTGTTGCGGCGGGACTCACCATGGCAATGATACGCATTGCGCAGCGGGAAGAAACACCGATGCTCACGAAATAGTGAAATTTAGGTGCGAACCCTAAGTGAACATGGAACCAGTGGGGGATTCGCACCTAAAAAATTTGAATATTTTGTACTTTTGGAGGACACAATGGAATGCTTTTTGAGAGCAGAGAGCGGACATTGTGCAAAAAAGATAAAGTGAGAAAGAAAATAGGTGAGATTTTGCCTATTTTTGCTGTCGCGACCCGTGAGGGTCGCGTGGATTGAAATTCTCATAGACCTTGTGGACAGTTTGGGTTCCCCCCATGGTCGCGACCCGTGAGGGTCGCGTGGATTGAAATTCTCCATCTTTGGTTACGCAACTCCCTCCTGCACGTCGCGACCCGTGAGGGTCGCGTGGATTGAAATCTGCAAGTTTGGTCTTTTCCGCTGTGGTGTAATCAGTCGCGACCCGTGAGGGTCGCGTGGATTGAAATACCAAACCCGATTTTGATGTCGGAATCTAGCGGTGTCGCGACCCGTGAGGGTCGCGTGGATTGAAATCATGCCAAGGTCTAATACTGCAACGCGAAATGCAGTCGCGACCCGTGAGGGTCGCGTGGATTGAAATCGTAAGGTTTATGAACAAGTGGCGCGCAAAAATGGTCGCGACCCGTGAGGGTCGCGTGGATTGAAATCACAGACGGAATAAACGGTATATCTGTTTTAGAGCGTCGCGACCCGTGAGGGTCGCGTGGATTGAAATTTGTATAAAAAAAGAACCGTAAATTAACGGCTCCTTGTCGCGACCCGTGAGGGTCGCGTGGATTGAAATAGATGCATGGATAGCAAAACATCTTGGTATGGAGTCGCGACCCGTGAGGGTCGCGTGGATTGAAATATTGCCTGTACCATTGCGGGTTCCCGAATTGGTTCTGTCGCGACCCGTGAGGGTCGCGTGGATTGAAATTTCCCTTTTCCCAATTACCTATTGTACCATTTGAAGTCGCGACCCGTGAGGGTCGCGTGGATTGAAATTATATAGATTGATATAGAGCCGGACTTGATAATGTCGCGACCCGTGAGGGTCGCGTGGATTGAAATGCAAACAAATTGCAGAACTGCAAAAGCAACAAGGTCGCGACCCGTGAGGGTCGCGTGGATTGAAATCAATATTCGCGTATTGTTTGGTCTACAAATTTTAGGGTCGCGACCCGTGAGGGTCGCGTGGATTGAAATTATAAAGCATACCAAGACCCGCAATTGATGAATGTCGCGACCCGTGAGGGTCGCGTGGATTGAAATCATTTAACTCTACCGGATTATCTGTATCATAACTAGGTCGCGACCCGTGAGGGTCGCGTGGATTGAAATTGGTGTCACTGGAACGGTTAATCTATCGCCACCAGTCGCGACCCGTGAGGGTCGCGTGGATTGAAATTTAGAATGTGTTACCATATCCACCAAAGTATGAAGTCGCGACCCGTGAGGGTCGCGTGGATTGAAATCTAATGCATTAGCAATCTTTTGGAGGGTTGCTGTAGGTCGCGACCCGTGAGGGTCGCGTGGATTGAAATATAAAACGACGGTTGTCACGGCAGATAAACATTATGTCGCGACCCGTGAGGGTCGCGTGGATTGAAATCCCCTTTCCGTGATTAAAGTATATCATATAGCGCACGTCGCGACCCGTGAGGGTCGCGTGGATTGAAATAGCATTCCCGAACACCATATGTACTGTTGGGTTAGTCGCGACCCGTGAGGGTCGCGTGGATTGAAATTTCCGGCGCCACATCTGCCAGCAGGAGAAGTTTTGGTCGCGACCCGTGAGGGTCGCGTGGATTGAAATTTTTTCCTCCGGGTCTCTACGTGGCTTTTCCATGCAGTCGCGACCCGTGAGGGTCGCGTGGATTGAAATACATAAAGGGGTGAAAACATTGGCAGACAGTGTAGTCGCGACCCGTGAGGGTCGCGTGGATTGAAATCGTCCTTGAACGTTATAGAGCCCATATCCAGAAGCGTCGCGACCCGTGAGGGTCGCGTGGATTGAAATCTATCACACGCTCATAATACCTAATATCATCTTCGTCGCGACCCGTGAGGGTCGCGTGGATTGAAATCGTTGCGATTTGGAAAGAATTTGCGGGGGCTAGAGTCGCGACCCGTGAGGGTCGCGTGGATTGAAATAGAAGCTTATCCCGACAGTCCATTGCTGCAAGGAAGTCGCGACCCGTGAGGGTCGCGTGGATTGAAATATCTGGTGATACATATACCACAACTACTACAGGCGCAGTCGCGACCCGTGAGGGTCGCGTGGATTGAAATTGCTATTTGGCAGCAGCGGGACGGGTGACACCCGACGTCGCGACCCGTGAGGGTCGCGTGGATTGAAATTTTGCTATGGCTTCTGCTATGTCTAATTCTGTTAGTCGCGACCCGTGAGGGTCGCGTGGATTGAAATCCCCTCACCCTCTGCATTGTCGATAGACCACAAGGGTCGCGACCCGTGAGGGTCGCGTGGATTGAAATAAGCTGTCTACCCAAGTTTTTACGGTGCTTTCGCTTGGTCGCGACCCGTGAGGGTCGCGTGGATTGAAATAAAATTTTATGCCGTTTATAGAGGCACTGATACAGTCGCGACCCGTGAGGGTCGCGTGGATTGAAATAAACTGATATAATATAGGGGCGGGGTCTGAATTGTCGCGACCCGTGAGGGTCGCGTGGATTGAAATTTCTTTGCAATGTATGAGAAAAACGGACGGCCGGTCGCGACCCGTGAGGGTCGCGTGGATTGAAATATTATGTTATCAAGCATAACAAGCAAGCCGACAGGCGTCGAGCCCTGTGAAGGGCTCGTGGATTAAAATAATGCGACTGATACCGTCTCGCTCTATTATGACAGTCGAGCCCTGTGAAGGGCTCGTGGTTTCGTGCAACATTTGTTTTTGCACAAGGAAAAAGACGCAGACCGAAAGGTCTGCGTCTTAAATTTTATTTATCCTGATTATTCCATTCGTTTAGTACAGATTCAACCTGCCTGATAAGTTGTTCTTTATTCGGAATATAGGAAACATATCTTGACGCGAAGATGTTATTTGACAAACCGCCAAGTGCATATTCCGCCGCAACGCTGTCCTTGTCGGTACAAAGGATAATACCGATAGGAGGAGCGTCGTGTTCATCGTTTACTTCGGAAGCATAATAATTCAAATACATATTTAATTGTCCGATTGCTTCCGGCATTAGCTTTGTTGTTTTCAGCTCTATCAGTACATAGGCGTGCAGTATCTTATTATAAAATACCATATCGACATAGTAGTGCGTATTGTTGAGGGTTATCCGCTGTTGTGTTCCGACAAACATAAAGCCTCGTCCCAATTCAAGCAAAAACTTTTCAATTTGTGTAACTAATGCTTTTTCAAGGTCACTTTCCAGCATAGGTTTATTTTCGGGTACTCCTAAAAACTCAAATACATATGGGTCTTTAATGATGTCGCTTGGCTCTGCCATTTCAATTCCTTTTTGAGAAAGGGCAAGCACCGTTTCTTTGTTTGCCTTTCCGTCCGACAGCAATAACCGCTCATACAAAGAGGTTGCAATTTGACGCTTCAGCTCACGGACAGACCAGCCTGAATTTCATAAAAGCTGCGCTTGTCTTTATCGGATATTGCTAACAACTCACAATAATGCGTCCACGTCAATTTGCCAGTCAGTGACTGGCATTTTTCGTAATTCAAATATAGCGCCCGCATATTTTGAAGATTGGAACGGGAAAATCCCTTGCCAAATTCGTTTGTTAATTCTTTTGCCAATTCTTTTAATGTTTGTTTACCATATTCGGCGCGAACTTGATTTTGCTGTTCATGTTCAACAATAATTCTGCCAACATTCCAATAGGTATTTAATAATTCCGTATTTACAGTGGCGACTACACGCCCTCTTGCCGCTGCAAGCAATTCTTTTATTTCCTGTATCATATCCTTATTATTGATTAGTCCATTCATAAATATGTACCTCAATATTGCATTTTATAAATATAGTATATCCTATTAAATAGAGGGCTGTCAATGTTTTTTGAAAATTCTAAAATAAAAAGAGTAATCCTTTTCGATTACTCTCCGCTATTCATCAATACCTAGTTGAGAAAATTATATTTCGTCAATGCCACAAGATTTTATATACGCTTTTATTATTTCCATAAGATGAGATGATTGTTCATTTGTTAACTGTTTCAGATAATAATGCAACGCTGTTTCTACATCGTTTGGAGATGTACCAAATAACAGATAATCTGCGTTAATATCTAGTGCCTTGCATATCTCTCTCAGTTTGGGAACAGATATACCACTGCATCCACGTTCTATATTTGACACATGAGTACCATTAGAAACATTTATCTTTTCGGCAAACTTTTCTTGGGAAATATTCCTTTTGAGTCTAATTTCCTTTATTCTTGTACCGATACTTTTGTATAATGGATTGCATTTCTGCATATTATCACCTTGCTTTTACTTATGCTATATATTATATTTGATTTAGGCATAATGATGAATGGGGTGTTACTATATATACTTTTACTTATACACAACAAAACGCTACTTTATACATAATTCAAAACAGTATTTTCAATCTTTATTTTCATCGATGCCGCAAGCCTTTATATATGCCTTTATTATATCTATAAGACAAATAGACTGTTCAGCGGTTAACTGTTTTAAATAATAATGTAGTGGAGTTTCTACATCGCTTGTGGAAATGCCAAATAACAGATAGTCTGCGTTGATATCTAATGTTTTACATATAGCTACGAGTCTTGGAACGGATATACCACTGGCACCACGTTCTATATTTGATATATGAGTTCCGCTACAAACACCTATTTTTTCAGCAAACTTTTCTTGGGAAATATTTCTTTTCATTCTAATTTCTTTTATTCTTTTACCAATAGCGATATTTAATGTATCATCTTTTTGCATGTTGTTACCTCACTTTTATTACTACTAATAATTATATAAATTTAAAAACTAAAATTGAATGCAGTAATACATAAAGTATTTTAGGTATAACATTGACTTTTGACAAAGAATGATATATAATCTAAAAGAAATAGTTATTTTGAAAGGAAGGA
>JAAWTG010000030.1 GCA_022801925.1 Clostridia bacterium
AAGGCAAGGAAAAGGTTCCTTTGCATACTGGGCGTATGGAAAGCGGTTCTTTGACGCCGCATTTACGAAAAATTTTCCCTGCATGGCGTATAAGATTCGGCGCTCTTATGCCAAGTAGATGAGCGGACGGCATCGAATACCGGCAAATATTACATCCGTTACGGAGGGTTTTATCATGAACAAAAACACATATAAGACGGTTACTTTTGCGAAAGGCGAAATGCATGTATACGATTTTGGCAATATGAAGCTGCACGCTTACAAAACAAATGATTTGATTAACGACGAAGTTTTCATCGTCCAAAAAGACGGTCAAGCGGTTGTCATTGAATCGCCTTGCTTCTTTGACAACAACAAAGAGCTGGAAGCCTATCTTGACAGCTTGCAGGTCAAAACAGCAGGTATGCTGATTGCCTATCACGGCGCAGGCGCAAGCTGCTGTAAAAATGTTCCGAAATATGCAACGCAAAATGCGAAAGACTATTCCGAGAGCGGCGGCGGCAAAGCCCTGATTGACAATTTCACGGCGGCGTTCGGCGATGCGTTTGATAACGGAATCCATACCATCACCAACATCATCGGCGCGGGCATAAATGTCATTGGCGGCATTGAATTTATCATCACGCCGACTGCCGACGCGTTTGACATTGCCATTCCCGAACTCAACGCCGTCTATACGCACATGCTCGGTCACGACTGCCATTCCATTGTTGCCGGCGCAGGTCATGCGGACGCAATGATTGCACAGTTAAAAGACTATATCGCAATAGGGTATGATTTGATTTTAACGTCCCACTATACGCCTGAGGATTTAAAAGATGCAGAAACGAAAATCGCTTATCTGGAAAATCTGAAAGAAATTGCGGCGGCGTGCAGCGGCGCAGACGAATTCAAGGAACAAGTGAACCAGCGCTATGGTAACTATTCCGGCGGGAATTATCTGGACATGACAGCAGGATTTTTCTTCGCTTAAATCGCTTCCTGCCTATAAAAAAAGTGAGAACGGACATGTCTGTTCTCACTTTTTTTATTTATCTACATACTCAATACGCCGGATTCACTTTCCAGCAGCAGCAGGATTTTTTCTTCTAATCCTGTCTGCGTGTTGATATAAACCAAGAAATTGCGTTCATCTGCTTTACCACGTATTTCATAACATTCGATTTCACTGCCGCCCTCTGTCGGAATCACCGCTAGCGACACCGATTCCACCTGCAGCGCAGGACTCACCTTGCTGCGGGCTTCTTCTTCTGAAATTTTTACCTCCTGCACAGTACGCGATTTATGGTTCATAATATATCCGGTGGTCTCCACGCCCAGCACCTCGCCGGTATCCATCGCCACTTTCACCTTAATCAAATCCGGATAAACGATATAGCCGTTTTGTTCCGTGGCATAGTTGATGGTTGCAACATTGTCCAGTACTTCATAATAACTGTCTTTTAAATTATGATATCCTTTCACGCTCAAGAACGCGCGCCCCATCTGTTTTGCTTCCTGCATGGAAAGCTTTTGCTCCGTCACCGGACGGTTATCCAACATCCAAGCCACATATCCGCCCGCTTTTGTCACATCAATATTGATAGCGCGTCCACGGTCTGTCGGGTCGGGATAGGCAACAAAGGAATAGGTTGGCATGTTGCCCGCCTTTTCAGAAGAAATTTCCACCACACCGGCGCGGTCGCCTAAAAATTCTTTCACGCGCGCTTTCGCATCTTCCACCGAAAGTTCCGGCTGGTTCTGCGTCATAACCGGCATTCTGCTCTGCACATGTGACGAAAATGGACCGTCATAAACCAGCGCGGGATAGTCCACAAACTCTTTTTCCATTTCTCCCATTGCAGCGGGCATATCGCTGTCTCCGGCGCTTACCATATTATTCAGACGCGAAAGCGTCATTGTTCCTTGATATAATTTGTCCTGCATACTGCCCAAACTGCTGACAAGTTCCTGACTATAGTTTTTCAGCTGCCGCAGCACCTGATATTCTTCATTTGTCACAGGCTGGTCGCTGAACGCTTTCAGTGACAGCGTATAGGTATAGTCTCCCACCTGGCTTAAAAACCGGCTGGTATTTTCCAGTTGTACGTCTGACAGCGGCAGTTGCCCCAGACATGCTTTGGCAGATTCGGCTTTGGCATTGATTTCATTCGCCAGCGTCACCGCCTGCCGCGGATTTGTCACCAGCATTCCTTTTTCTAGCGCAATTTCAATGTCGCGCACATCGTCGTTAATTTGGTGAAATGCGCGCGCATATTGGCTTTCCACTGCCATTTGATATTTTCTCGATTCCAATGTCTTATACACCGCGCCGGCGACCGCCAGCACTGCTATGACCGACAGTGTCACAATCCATACGGTTATTTTATCAATGGTGTGTCTTCTTACATGTTCCATCCTGTTTTCCCCTTTCGACTATTTTATTGCGCAAATACGTGTTTCCCGATTCGGCATATCACTTCTCTGGAATATATCCACTTGTTTGTCGTTTTTTCCGGATTATAGTAATAAATCGCACCGCCCGATGGGTCCCAGCCGTTCATAGCGTCCTCACACGCTTGGTAAACAGTCGAATCTGTTGAAATCGGCACGTTTATTTGTCCGTCCGATACAGCGGTAAATGCGCCCGGTTGATAGATAACGCCCGCCAGCGTGTTGGGGAAAGACGGATGTTTCACACGGTTTAAAATAACCGCCGCTACTGCAACCTGTCCCACATAACTTTCGCCGCGCGCTTCCCCATTGACACATCGCGCCAACAATTGAATGTCGCCGCTGCGCGCACTGCCCTGCGCCGCCGCTGTCATGACCGGAACGTCCTGTTTTTGTAGTATAAGCAGTGCGCTGCCGCCCACTGCAATGATACCTGCTAATGCAATGATGAAAAGTCTTTTTTTCATTCCCTCATTCCTCCTAATGTTTTTTTCCCTCTGCCCGCAGCCAGTCCAGCAGTTTAAAACGGATTTCAAATTTCGGCTGTCCATCTTCTGTCACGACTGCGCCGTCTTCTTCGTCTTCCGCTGCCACATTGGTGATTGCCATTCTGGTATTAGCAGAAATTTTATTCAGAGATTCCTCCGGCATTCCGGCAGTACTCTCTTCCACAAAGCATAGCGGCGGGAACATCACGCACCACCAGTTATGCCCTGCACCTTCGCCAATCAAAACGCGCAGCGCAGGATATCGTCCGGCAGGCAGCGTAACGTTGCCATACCGGCGCAAGGGAAAATCAAAAACGCCAAGCTGTACGCTGACCGGATAATCATATCCCTGTTTTTGAATTTCGTCCAGCGCCACAGCGCGGATATCCGCCATGTGACTGCGAATTTGCTGTTCCGCTTCCGCCGTATTTTGCGCTTCCTCCAGCGGCAAACAAGTCTCCGCCAGAATGCGGTCGCGCACCTTCATTTTTAATGCCTGATCCGCTTCACTGTCGCTGTTTGCCAATACGTGAAACCGAATCAGTTCCCCGTCATACATAACGTCCTTCCCGTTACTGCTTCCTGTGACAACCGCTGCTGAAACTATCAAACTCAGCATGACGGCTGCCGCTGCCGACATACAGGCAAGCCGCACTGCTGCGGTCGCTAAAAATTTTTGTTTCCATTCACCCCAGATACATTGTAATTTTTCTTTCATCTTATTTCACCCTACTTTTCTTCATACGCAAATCAAATTTTTCATTCAGTGGTAATTTTCGTTGTAATAACATTGTTTACCTATCTTTTTGATTTTATACCAGCGTACAAAAAAATTTCATTATAAAAAAACACCGGACTTTGAACCGTCCCCAAAAGGTTAGACCAAAATCTACGATTGGGAGGTCGGTTTTTTCATGGCAACATATATGTATTGGCAAAAGCGATTTGACAGAGAAAACCCTAATAAAGAACTTGAAGATAAGATCATTGAAATTCGTAAAGAACACAAGGATTTCGGCTATCGCAGAGTTTGTGGTGAATTGAGAAATCAGGATATACGAGCTAATAAGAAACGAGTTCAAAAAATAATGCAAAAGCTGAATCTTCAAGTGACTTCATTTACTCGCAAAAGCCGTAAATATAGTTCATATAAAGGTAATGTAGGAAAAATTGCACCTAATAGGATTAACAGACGTTTTAACACAAGTATCCCACATCAAAAGATAACTACGGATACGACCGAATTTAAGTATTATGCGATAAACAATAAAGCAAGAAATGTATTACGGAATTACATATTACAGCTTTGATGAGCTTAAAGAAACTATTGAAAGATATATAAAATATTACAATGAGAAAAGAATTAAAGAGAGACTTGGGTGGATGAGTCCGGTACAATATCGTCTCAACGCTTTGGCTGCATAAAAATAGCGTAGCAGTCATTAAAACTACTACGCTATAAAAAGTCTAATTTTTTGGGGGCACATCATTTATCAAAAGTCCGGCGTGGTTTTCGTTTCTTCTATTTTTTCTTTTCCTCATCGCTGCCATCTAAAATCTGCGACAAACATTGATAAAACCCTGCATAAAGTTCATTGCGTTTCTCCTTCAACTTGTGTTTGGTTTCAAGCGCTTCCTCTCTGCCCGACACCCGAAACGCAATTTCAAGCTGTGGCAGACGGCTTTCGCGATAGGTACATTTCACCAAATAGGAAATATCATCCAGCGGCACATAGTCCACCTGAAATTCCTCACTGCGTTTTTCTTCTTTCAATTGTTCCTGCACGAGTTTTGTCAGCTCTTCGCGGCGTGGCAGCGGCAGCTTTTTCACAAAAATTTCAATCGCTTCCTCGCCCTCTTTTGTCAGCATGTGATATTGTTCTGCTTTGTAGTTATAGGAATGGACAAATTCCGACTGGTTCAGTTCATACAGCGCTTGCTTGAGATCAAAATAATTGACTGCATAGGCTTCTACCAAAATGTGAATCATGGCATCCTCCGGCACAGCGTTGTTATATTTATGAATGATATATAAAATTGCAATTTTAAGCGTTGACGGTCGTTTAATGACAGGTTCCACACTATCACATCCTTTATCTTTATATCAAATTGCAAAACAATTTTATCCTTACGCACGAGGACAGTTCTGAGTCGTCTCCCAACGCGGAACCTCCTATATCGTTTGCGCAGCGCCGGTTTCGAGCGAAGCGAAGAAACGATTCGGCGGTGCTTTCTCATTCATGCAATCTTCGGACACGTGCCGAAGATTGCATACCCTACAGCGTTCGGAGTGCCGCATCACGCGGCGCGACGCGCGAGCAAAGAACGCTGCTTAGGGGGATTCCGACAAGGGGGACGGCATGACGGCGAATAAAAATGAGCCGGAAGAAGTCCCCCTTTCGAAAGCACTTTGCGTATATTATACCATAATTGCAAAGCAATTTCAACTTGACGCGGCAGATAATTTCCACTATAATATTGTATAGTATCTTTCGGCAGAATTTTCCGTTAAAGAAGGACAATAAAAATGAGGTGACACGTTTGAAACGAAGAATTGGACTGATTCTTGCATTTGTAATAGTTATTGGACTCATCGCACTAACCACGCTGCGTTTGCCTGTTCCGGCGGACAAGCTGGCGTTAATCAGTGCAGAAGGAGAGGGTTCTCGTATTGTGGTCAAAGGACAAATCACAGCGCCGCTGCGGTTTGTCTCCGGTATTGAATATGAAAACACAGCAGAAGGCAGAACAAAAATCCGCGTACTCTCCACTTTCCGACTCAAAGGACAAAAAGAGTTTACGGTAAACGTAAACAACAGTGAAGGAGCCGTGAAAGAAATTGTGTTCTATGATAAATCCGGCGGGGAAAAGAGCGTTTGGGAAGGCAAAATCTTGCCGCAGCAAACGCCTGCGGCTACGCCGATTCCGGACGCCGCGCTGTCTGCTGCGCCGACACCCTCTTCCGAATAAGCAAAAAATTTTCTCCCGCATGGCACAGGAGATTTGATTTTTGTTTGCTTCATACAAAAATGGATAGAAAAACATAAAAAACTCTTGCATTATGCTTTTTCAGCCAAAACACAAGAGTTTTTTTTCTTTTCTGTCCCTATTTCGCCGGCGGATATTCATTGCAAAGCAGGCGGTATGGCGCTTCGTCCTCTTCAATTTTGGGAAAACGTCCTACGTTTTCATAGAAGCAGTTATCGGTGTTGTCGTCATTACACATGGAAACCTCGCCAATCAGCACATCACCGGTGCCTGGTGCCACGTCAAAATCATGATACTGATGCGGCCAAAGTGTGATACTTTCTCCCGGACGAAGTTCCATGCCGGTGCCCGCCGGAACATAATAGCTATGTCCGTCAGCGTTGACCAGCACATCCGTGTCCGCAAGCCCCTTTTGTCCATCATCGTTATACAAATGGATAATCAACGTCCCGCCGCCGCGGTTGATAATATCTTCACTTTTCGTCCAATGAAAATGCATGGGGGAATGTTGTCCTTCCCGCAGCATCAGCAGTTTTTCCGCATATACTTTTTTGTATTTCGGATTGTTTTGGTTGCCGTTGCGCAGCGTAATCAGCGCAAATCCCACTTTTTCAAAATCCCCAAGTCCATAATCCGTGATATCCCAGCCCAGCATGTTATCGCGAATTTCATCGTATTCGTGGTTCTTGGTGTTCCATTCCTCCGGCGTCAAATGGCAAAACGGCGGTAATGCAAATCCATGTTTTTGTGCCAACTGTTCCATGTCCCGAATGATTTGATTGATTTGCGAACGTTTCATTGCATTTTTCCTTCCTCTTCGGACAATATATTTTCTGTTCAAAATTTTTCTACATCAATAATGTATATCGTATTCACAAATATTTTTTACCGCAACAGTCCGCTGTCAAACTCGCCAAATCCACCATAACCGCCATAACCGCCTGATGCACTGCCGATAACGTCTTGGATTTCCATGATCACACCGGTGACGTACAGCGCAAGCAGCAGTCCGATTGCCGCCAGCGCATAAAACAAACAGTACAGCGTTTTACTGTATCTGATATCAAGCGACTGCGTAAACGCAACATACAGCAACACCAACGCAATACCATGTACACACAGATAAAAACAAAGACCGAATCCCGGCGCAATCAAAGTGATTAGGAAAGAAATCAGCGTAATTGCCGCCGTTCCAATACAGGACACGCCGACCGCGCCCATCACGCTTTTAAACGACGCCCTGCTGCGCATTGCTTTTGCAAAGACAAATGTCAAGGCGCTAAGCGCCGCCGTCCAGATAATGTTTAATAACGTGCTCTGCAGCCATAGTCCCCCGACAGAAAAATCAAACATCTGCATGACGGAAGGTCCCACCAGCTTTTTCAGCAGCAGCGGCATACCGACTGCCGGCAATAGCCCCGCCAGAACAGCGTTAATGATCCAAAACAAAACGCCCGCCGCCGCATCTTTCTTTTCCGACGCAATGCGCATAATCTGCACCGGATTAGCAAAAAAGCGCGTTAAAATCACCCAACATCGTTTCACATAATTTCCAAATGCACCGCTCTCCTTTTGGGGAATCATATAGGACTGCGGGCGAATTTGAACTGCCGTTTGCGGCGGCATCTCCGTTTTTTCCGCTTCCTCCGGCAACCGTCCGTCATATGCCTGCTGAATGTTGACTTGAACGGATTCCTCCTGCGACTGCGCTGCCTCGTCGGGCTGCACGGTCTCCGGCATTGCTTCTTCCGGTTCTATTTTCATTTGACAATCACACGTTTTTCCTTCTTCAAGCGGTTTCCCACAAAACACACAAAATTTATCCATTTCTTCTCCCATCCTTTCCACCGCGCAGCAAACCACCAGTTCGCCGCTTTTCTATTTCTTTTGTCTTTTTACCCGAATCGTTTCCTGCTTTTTCTATTTCAAATTATATCGGATTTTACGCCATATGTCAACCACCGGCTTTTGCAGATTGACTTTTCTCACCCCTCGTGTTACAATATCTTATAGAAACTATCGATTCCCTTGAGGGAGAATATTTACAACAGATGAGGGAGGGTCCTACTATGTATCACAAAAAACTACCGGCAATTCTCTGCGCCGCCGCGCTGTTTGTCAGTCCAATACCGGCGTTAGCGCAGGACATTCAAGTGCTTCTGGACGGCAACCCCATTGTCTTTGACGTTGCGCCCGCAACTGTGAACGACCGTACTTTTGTGCCGCTGCGCGCGATTGGCGAAGCGCTGGGCGCTGTCGTTGACTGGAGCGAAGAAGAACAAAAAGTGACCATGACGCGGGAGGGCGTTACAAATGAACTGGTGATTGGTTCGCTGACGGCACGCCGCACAGATACGGACGGTACGAAAGAAATCACGCTGGACGCCGCGCCGTTTACCGCGAACGACCGCACGTTGGTACCCGTCCGCTATATTGCGGAAAGCTTTGATATGAAAGTGACCTGGACGGAGGAAACGCAAACCGTCTCCATCACACTACCCGCGGCGGAACAAACGCCTGCAGCAGTTCCTTCCGGAAAAAAAGCAATTGATTTTTCAGGCGATATAGATGACGCACGTAAAGTTCTGCACCACGAAATCCGTTATGCCTTTGAGCAGAGTTCTCTTCCGCAGACATTACTGGGCGATTCGGATACGGTGATTGATTTGCTGGAAAACAATCCTGAACAACTCAAGCAAGGTATCAAAAATGTATGGGTCGATACCGTGGACTTTTATCTGCTCCAACTAATAGAGAACGCAGAAGAAGAATATGTCATTAACAGCAACGAAGATCTGATTCATCTTTTGGATAAATTCAGCAGTGATCTCACGCTTGGGGCAGATGATGTTTTCACCGTCAGCATAGAAACGCTTTCTGACGGTACGCCGGTCGTTTTGCTGGACTTGGCAGACATTGGGACAGATTCTCTGGATATTTCCTGTTCCTATCTCGCACTTACCTACCAAAAAGACAAAGGGCTGCGCTATTTTACGTTGGAAACCGACCCGCTTGTCTCAACATTGGCTGTTTGCGAAGTGACAACGGATTCCCACAAGCTGTATTCCTATATCAACAACAGCAAAGACCTGTTTTTAAAAACTGTGGAAACCATTTTGACGCAGGAACTCGCGCCGAGTGCAGCGATAAATTTTCCTGAATCTGCTGAATAAAACCGTTTCTTGAAAGCAAACAAATCCGTTTTTAACATCAGTTTATAGAAAAAGGGAGAGCGCTACGCTCTCCCTTTTCAATTGCATTCTTACTGTTTTTAAGACAGTGCAATCACTCTGGCACTGTGCGGCGGCAGTTCCTCCTGCACCATCTCGCTTTTGCCAAGCGGTTCTTCCGTCCAGAAATCGTGCAGGTGAAACGGTTTTTCAAGCTGCACCCGAACCGTTTGCGGCGCATCTTCCGCATTGAACAGAAACAAAAGGCGGTCGCCCGTCCGCGCATAGGTAAAGGTTTCATCACCAAATGCCGCAGCCTCCCCTGTATGCTGCACCAGTTTTTTCAACCGTTTTTTCGTTTCCTCCCGCAGTTCTGTCACATCATCACCTGACAAAATCATGCCGCCGCTGGCAAGCAAAACCGCTGCATGAAACGAAAATTCCTCCGGCGACAATATTGTGCTTCCCTGACGGTTTATTTTTCCGTCCGGCCCCACGACCTGAATGTCCATGTTTTCCAGCACAGCGCAGTCAGGGTCGCTCACCCACAGTCTGCCATGCTGCCAATTGCGATAGAATTGCTGCTTGGCAAGCGAACGCACTCTATCCCAGCTTCGTTTGATGTCGTCTGTGACACGCATACCATCTACCGTACCAATGGAAGGCCACATCGGCGCATTGCAGCCCAGCAAAAATCCGTCCTCGCCAGCGCCCTCCCGTATGGCTTGCATACCCATTCGATATGCCTCCACGCTCGTTTTGGAGGAATCAAACCGCCGTCCAAACGGAAATGCGCCCCAAGTATTGGCGTCCAGCTTAAAATAGCTACATCCCCACTCCTGCCGTATGGTGCGGAACACCTTCGTTAAATAGTCCCGCGCGCCCGGATGCGTTCCGTCCAGCATATACCAAGGGCCATGTCGCCACCCGCCGAACGTCACTTCATCGCTTCGCAACGGGCCGCTGCCGTCCTCCCGCTGCACAAACCATTCCGGATGCTCCCGCAGCAATCTGGAATCTTGCTCCGCAATGAACGGCGCCACCCAAATCGCCGGCTGTCCGCCTTTTTCCCGAATCATTTGGCATAAGGTCTGCACATTCGGTTTGAACTGTTCGTTTACCTCCAGCCAGTCCCCCATAAATGCTTGATAACCGTCGTCAATTTGAATATAGGATAGCTCCGGCAATTCCCGCTGCACCGCTTCTGTATTCTCCAAAATATTGTCTTTCGTCACCTTCGGTCCAAAACAATACCATGAGCACCATCCTGTTGGCTGCTCCGGCGGCATTTTTACACCATGGTTGTGCGCCAACCGCTCTGCCAACTGTTCCAACAGCGCATTTTTGTCTTTGCCTTGCAGCATCATAAATTCTTCCAGCAACCAAGATTCTCCCGGCGCCATGGTAAGATTCTCACAATTCAATACTGCTTTCACCTGTTTTGCATTCAGCCGAAACTCGCCGCTGAACCTGTGGCAGGAGGAAAACGCAAGAAGCAAATACCGCTTGCCATCATGCAGCAGCAGCAAATTATAGACTGTGAACAAACCTTGTTCCTGTGGCAAACGGTAGTGCACTGCATCAGAATAGCTAATCGCCTGTGGTGTGTCCGGCGTCCCTTCATATTGCGACAACATGGTATACCCTTCACCATAAAAGTGTAACCGTTGTGCGTCCTGCCAATCCCCACCGCAATATACCACTTCCTTGACGGTAACGTCCTTTCCCGAACGGTTGTGCAGCCGCAATCGGTAAAAATCTCCATCTCTTTCTATCTCTATCTGAACATCTCCGTCCGCTGTTACAGACGGCTGCATGTGATTACATAGCCATGGTTCCATTTTGTTTTTTCCTCTCCCACTTACTTAGTTTTCTCCAACAGAATTTTCCTGTCCGTCTAATTCCACCAAATCAATCGGCCCTTCCAGCTCCACTTTCAACACCGTGCATACATCATCTAAATCGTCTTCCTGCGTTTCAATCCAAATGCAGCCTGGCATATTCACCCAACTCGCGCCGCCCGTGACGCTCCAGGACAGTTCCCGCCCGTTTTTTAAGGCGGTGACGCGGCGGATATTGTTGCGGATACCGTTCATCATGACCTGACGGTGCGGCTTGTCATAAACAAACAAATACAACGTCTGTTTGTCCGCCGACAGCGTTGTTCCGCCCGCAAAATACTCTGTTCCAATTCCTTTTTCAGGTTCATAAATCGCTTCTTCATATTGGTGTGTCCAGCGTCCCAGCGCTTTCATCTGCGCTTCCACCTCCGGCGGAATGGTGCCCTCCGGATCCGGCCCGACAGAAATCAACATATTACCGCCTTTGGAAATACACTCTACAAACATTCGCACAATCTGGCGGATATCTTTGAAATGATGGTCGTTTGGCTGATATCCCCAAGAATCGTTAAAGGTAGTACACAATTCCCACGGCTCCTCCGGTGCGCGCAAGGGAATATATAACTCCGGTGTGAAATAGTCGCCCGCTCCCACCAGCCGTCCGTTGATGACTGTTTGCGGACTGATGGAATAAATCATTTCCCGCACCTGCTGCACTTCCCATGAATAGCCTTCCCGCGCGAGCATGACGTCGAACCACAGCAAATCCACACCGCCATAGTTCTCCAGCAGTTCTTTGATTTCACCGCGATACCGTTCCATGAACCGCTGCCACGCCGCTGTTTTTTCCGGCGTCACCACCGGATTTTTTTTGGAAGCAGCAATAACTTCCTGCCATCTCGCGCCGAAATCTGTTTTTTCTTTGCGCATTTCTATAATCTCGTCCGTGCTTTTGTCCAAAATGACCTGCATGTTATCCAAATCAGCCCAGTCGGTATTGGTAAAATAAATCCCTGTTTTGATTCCTTGTTCTTTCAGCGCCTTGCAATAAGGTGCAATCAAGTCCCGCCCCGCCGGTGTTTTTTTCACCGTGTTGAGGTCTGTATATTTCGTGTCAAACAGCGCCACACCGTCATGATGTTTGCTTGTCAAAACCGCATAACGCGCACCTGCTTCTCGAAACAGTGCCGCCCATTTCTGTGGGTCAAATTTGCTTGCTGTGAAGCCCTCCAACTGTTTCATATAGTCCTCATAAGAAATATCGCCCCGCCCAAACGACCAGGATTCTGCAATGCCGTTTACTGCATAAATGCCCCAATGAATAAATATTCCCAGTTTTGCTTTTCCGAACCAATCTTGTATCATAGCAGATACCTCCTTTTCCGTTTCTTCCATTATAACAATTTTCTACATAAAAAAAAGGGACGGTTTTGCTTAAAAATCGTATGATTTTGTCCTGTTTATCTTGCATTTATGCTCGAAATTCACTATAATAAAAAAAGAGCTTTTCTGCGCCGGTTTCAGCCATTGCAGGACAGGAGGGATTTATTATGTCAGAAGCTTGGGACGGCAACATATTTTTCATTCTGGGCTGCTGCGGCAGTGTTCAGACGCGTCCTGATTTTAATGTCCAGCGGGGAGGACAGTATCCCTACTGTCTGATTCATTATGTCCATTCCGGAACCATGTATATTGACTACAAAGGAGAACTCTACAGCGTTCATGCCGGCGAAAGTTTTTTACTCCCTGCCTATAGCACGCACCGATATTATACCCGTCATCCGGCGCATGTGACTTGGGCGGAATTCTACGGCGTCAACAGTCAAAATGTTTTTGAAAATGCAATTGCGCAAAACGGTCCTGTCATAAATTCGCAAGCCAGCACACCTTTGCTGCAAGATTTGGAAGCTTTGTTGCAGGTGAATAAAGACCCTTACCGCACCTCTCTCACGCTCTTTCGGCTTTTAATGAATCTCATGGAAACCATCCAGCTTCGCCCTGCCACAAAAACCGCTCTGCAAGACGCCATTCAATATATTCAGACGCATTTGACAGAAAAATTGGATACAGAAACCTTGGCGGGGTTATGCGGCTATTCCAACTCCTATTTTTCCCGTCTGTTCCACCGCACTTATGGCATGACTGTCTCTCAATATATCTTGCAGCAACGACTAGAATGTGCAAAACGTTTGCTGGAACAACCGGAACAAAGTATTGCACAAATCGCTGAAGCAGCCGGATTCAGCGACAGCAGTCATTTTATCAAACTGTTCCGTAAAACCTATGGTGAAACGCCAAATGTTTTCCGCCGCCATCTTTCCATGTATTTGGGACAGTCTTGATAGAATCAAAAATACGAACAATATTTCTGCAGAATCACAAAGGTGGCTGTTCAAATTTCTCAGCCGCCTTTTTATATAAAACTCATTTCATTTGTGCGCACTAAGATGAACTCTTATTTAACTGTATTGGACTGATAGATTTATTTTTTTCTAGCCCGCAAGACTTAACATAAGCCTTAATAAATTCCGAAGCATATTGATACTGTTCATATGTCATTTGTTTTAAGTATTTATGTAACTGCGTTTCTTCATTACCTGTTCTTATACCAAATAATAAATAATCTGCCTCAATCTCAAGTACCTTGCACACATCTATTAATTTAGAAATCGACAAACCGCTAATACCACGTTCAATATTGCTTACCTGTTGTCCGCTGCAAATCTCAGCTTTTTCCGCAAAAATCTCTTGTGTCATATTCTTTTTTAATCGCAATTCTTTTATCCTTGCCCCAATTGCAATATTGGTATCATCTATCCTTTTCATGCTTTCCCCTCTTTCCATCTCTCTGATTCATTCTAAAGCCAACACGCTTCTTCATTGTAATCAAGTATAAATGTCACCTATAGAAGTTCTACATTATGTCTTCCTTCTACACATTATTATATCAGGATATCATTCAAATAGGACATTTACTAGATGTCAAACATGTTTTGAGGTGGTAAAAAAAATGGAGCAACAACTGGTAGATCAATATATCATGACACATCGAACCTATTTCCCGACTGAAAAAGTAACATATTTAAAAGATAAATTAATCGCTGCCGATGAACAAAAATTTTCGTCTGTTCTTGCCGCGAAACTGAAAAATCCGATTAAACTACTGCTCGTTTCTCTTTTTCTGGGGACATTTGGCGTTGACCGATTTATGATTGGAGATACCAAAATGGGCATACTCAAGCTTTCCACTGCCGGCGTCTGCGGCACCTTGACAATTATAGACTGGTTTTCCATTTTCCATAAAACGAAAAATATAAATTTTAACCATATTATGTCGCTTCTCTGTACGAAAGTATGAGCAAAGGCGTTCCTTCTATTTTCTTTCTTCTGCTGAAAATTGCCGTCTGCGCTATCAGGACAATTTTTAGGTTGTATTATCCTCATTCGCCCTGCCACCTGATACGAATACAACCTAGAAAAACTGTTTGGGCGACAGCTCTATTTCACCATTCCTTTTTTTGGTATATAACATTTCCCCAAAAGCTGTTTGTCCCCAAAAATGACTGTACGGAAACAAATCAAACGCGGAACCATTCTATGAATGGATACACTTTTGCATAGCATAATATTGTGATTCATAGTCATGAACCTCCGATAGAACGGTATTTTTTCATGCTGAAAGCGCCAACAAAAAACGGACTTGTGCAAAATACAAGTCCGTCTTTTCGTATGAAATTCTTTTCTTATTGTTCGGCTGCTTTCATAGCACGCTGCAACACAGCAAACGCCTCTGCTCTGGTGATAGTAGCGCCGCCGCGGAAGGTATTATCTTCCTTGTAACCATTGATAATCTGCATACTAACTGCTTTGGCAACATATCCGCGCGACCAACTCAAAGAATCTTCGTCCGCAAAGGAAATCGGTTCTTCCGATTCTCCAAATTGGAATCCGCGCATGATAATTGCAACCAGTTCTTCTCTGGTGACATTACCTGCCGGTCCAAAGGAACCGTCTTCATATCCTTTCACCAAACCGTTTTCCATTGCCGCCGCAACAAACGGTTTTGCCCAATCGTCTACATTTGCCGCATCTGTGCAGTTTGGAACCGCGGTTTCGTCCACGGTAATTCCCACTGCCGCAACAGCAATTTTTGCCGCTTCCTGACGCGTGATGGGATCATCGGGACGGATTTGAATTTTTCCGTCTGACGCTTCGCCGGAAACCACCTGTTTTTCAACCAACTCCGCGACCGCCACATATGCCCAATGATTTTCCTGCAAATCCGTGAACATGCCGGATTCCGTTCCATTCGGTGTTGGAGTAGGCGTCGGCGTTGGTGTCGGCGTAGCTGCGGACGCATCCACTTTTTTCACCGATACCTGATATTTTTTCGTCTTTCCGTCGGAACCTTTGACGGTATATTCCACAATTTTTGTGAAATCCTGTGCTTCACCTGATTTCGGTGTTACACTTGTTCCTTTTATTTCAATCGTCGGTACCAATGCTGTAATATCCGTGCTTTCCGGCACTTCAACAATAATGGTTCCTTCTGTGTTGTCAATTTTGCCGACTGCGGCAGGCTGTAAGCTGTCAAAGGAGAATTTGGTAATTTCGCCGGACGCTTTGGTAGTGGCTGCAGCGCCGCCGCCACCGCCACCTCCTCCGCCACCACCGCCGCTCGGCGGTTTGGTGCCGGTACCGTCGGAAGTAACATTAAAAGTTGCGAACGTGCCAACTTCAGCACGTAAGATAGATTTATCCCCTTCGGGGCGTGTGAGTGCAATAATGCCGTCTGTGTTCACCTTTGCTTTAAACGTCGCACCTGTTTTCGCGGCACTTGCTTTCACAGGAATTTTCAGCAAATCGCAGGGCGCGCTGCTCACGCCGTCCTTGCCCATTGTAAATACCACTTTTAGATTGCTGCCCGTTACGCTCGACGAAGTAATCGCCGCGCCCGACGCGATAGCTGTGATATCATTCTTCGTCACAGACAGACCGCTGCTCAGTTCAAAATCAATCGTTCCGCCCATGAACCCTTTTTTTGCTACATCATATCCGCTTACGGATACCACAATATATCCGGTTTCCGATGTTTTAAAACCGGTAATCGCGCTGCCTGCACTATTGGTCAGACGCGTATTTACCTTAACCGTCTCATTTTCACCGTTGACATAGTCTCCGCTGGGCACTGGCGGCTGGGCGCTACCGATAGTAAACACTTCACTCTGTCCGCGTTCCATGCCTTCTCCGCCTGCATAGGCTATGTACTGTCCGGATGGTTCATCTTTCACATCAAACGTATAGGTATAGCCGCCGGAAGAATTGGTTTCCTCCTGTCCGACATACCAAGGTGTTGCATCACCTGACGCCACTTGTTCCGGCGTCTTATCTTTCTGCAAAATCATCAGTGTGGTCTGCTTGCCCGCACTCATTCCCGAAACAGTTACTGTCAGCGTGTTCCCGCTGACCTCTGCCTGTACCTGTACTTTGCCGGCAGCCAGCACACCAATACCCGCTGTGCAGACCATTGCCGCCACCATCAGCAAAAGCGCTGTTTTGCGCAACAATTGCTTCATGTTCTTCCCTTCTTTCCATTTTTCTCAGATTCGTCCGGCAAACATATCCTCTCCCCCCAAAGGCACACACGGTTTTTCAGACACATATCCTGAAATTGACGCCCGCTCCTCGTTCGCGGGCACGAGCCCTGCTCTCTTGTCTTCCTAGTCACTTCCAAAATTCGTGTCTGAAAAACTCCGCAGGACCTTTCCAAAAAGAAAAATTAGGACTGGCAAGACCGAGGACGAAGGCTTGCTTTCCTTGGGGTCAAGGACGAGAACGCTGCTAGCCCTAATTTTTCTCTTGTGAAAGGCGTATGTGCTCTTGGGTGGAAAGGGTATATGCATTCCATAAAAGCTGCTCTGCCTGTTTTCCTCTTGCTGACTATGGATACATATAGATTGCAATCCGGAGAACTGTTTTATATCTCTGGTTCTATCATACCACGATTTTCCGCCGTTGTCAATCTTCATTGCTAATGCAATTTAAAATCTATAGTGCATTATCCGCCGCATTCCGATAAAAACGGATAGGTTATTGCACATTGCCGTCTTATTTCATCCAGCAATTCCATAACACGGACGCTCTCCTCCAGCGGCAGCAGTGCACTCTGCCATTGTTTCGCCCGCAGGTTATGCACCACCTCTTCAATTTCATATTCAAATCCATTTTTGTCAAATGGTAGTTCTATGGTCTCGGTTGTTCCATTATTATACATTATCTCCATATGCTCCGCCGCATAAAACTGTGGGATTTGTATTTTGCCTTTGGTGCCCTCTATCACTGCCATAGCAGGAAACTGCATGGAAATTCCACACGATAAATGTGCTGTAGCTTGTCCGTAATCCAGCCGTACTATAGTTGTCTCATCCACACCGGTTTCGCATTTCAAACAGGCTGCCTGAATGCGGTTAGGTTTGCTGCCAAGCACCATTGCGGCAAGCGTCAACGGATAAACGCCCACATCCAGCAGCGCACCGCCTGCCAACTCCGGCGCCCACAAACGGCTTGCCGGATCAAACTCTCCAGCAAAACAATATTGCGCCGCCACCCGCTGCACCTCTCCAATTTTGCCCTGTCCTATCAGTTCCTGCAGCTTAGACATAACAGGCAAAAACCGCGTCCACATCGCTTCCATACAAAACACTTTCCGCTGCTGCGCAATTTGCAAAAGTTCCTTTGCCTGCACCGCACAAACTGTAAATGGCTTTTCGCACAATACCGGTACATCTGCCAGCAATGCCTGACGCGCCAGTTCAAAATGCGTGTTGTGCGGCGTTGCAATATATACCGCATCCACCTTGCCGCTATACAAAAGTTCGTCATAGCTGCCAAACGCCAGTGGAATGTCCCACTTTTGGGCAAATTTCTGCGCTTTTTCTATACTGCGGGACGCAGCTGCTGTGACGGTGGCTTGTTCCACCGTATCCACTGCCTGTACAAACTTCCTTGCAATGTTACCGCACCCAAGAATCCCCCATCTCACCTGCTGCATATTTTCCATCCCTCTCCAAAACTTTTCCCTTATATTTCAAGGTCATTGGCTCTTTCGACCACACGGTATATCCTTTTAATTCTCCGCTTTCCCACACAAGTTCTATCTCCGCACCGCCGCGGACACGAACGCCGCGTAAATATCCGTTTTGCCATGCGGGCGGCAGCGCCGGCAACAATTCTATCACGCCGTCTCTGCTCTGCACCAGCAGTTCCAAAATTCCTGCTGCCGCGCCAAAATTGCCGTCAATCTGAAAGATTTCCGGCGGATGGCTGTCCAGCAAGCTGTCAAACGTGGACTGTTTCATCATTTGACGGAAAATTTCATGCGCTTTTCCGCCTTGGCGCAGCCGCGCATACAAACAAATTGCCCACGCCGCACTCCAACCGGTATATCCACTTCCGTTCGCCATTCTATACTCCAGCGATTTCGCCGCCGCTCTGTATAACTCCGGCGTGTCCTCGTGAATCAACTGACCCGGATACAAACCATAGAGATGGGAAAAATGACGGTGTTCCGGCTGTGTTTCTTCAAACGGCTCATTCCATTCCAGCAGTCTGCCGTCCTCCCCTATTTTCAGCTCTGGCAACCGCTGCAAGACTTCCGCCGCACGTTCCGCCAACGCTTCCTTCACTTGCAGCACCGCGCAGCATTTCAGATAATGCTGCAGCAACTCCCGCGAAATGGTGATGTCCATGGCGCTGTCACGCGCTACTGCCAGCAGCATTCCCTCCCAGATATATTCATTTTCCGGCGACGTAGACGGCGCAAACATAAGCCCTCCTTCGCCGTCCTCCACCAGATAATCCAATAAAAATTCCACCGCGCTACGCATCAACGGATACGCCGTTTTTTCTAAAAATTCTTTCTCTTTCCCAAACAGATAGTGTTCCCACAAATGCCGGCAAAGCCATGCGCCGCCGCTGACCCAACAACTATGGCGCAACTTGCCCGCAACTGGCGTGGTACTGCCCCAAATATCACTGTTATGCGCCAGTACGGTTCCGCCGCACCCAAATTGCCGCCGCGCACAGGCTTCTCCGGTTTCCTGCAACCCTTTCATAAATGAAAACAGCGGTTCGTGGCAGTCCGCCAAATTACCTTGTTCCGCCAGCCAATAATTCATTGGTAAATTGATATTCACCGTATAGTCACAACTCCATGCGGGAAACAAATCTTTGTTCCAAATACCTTGCAAATTCAACGGCATTCCCTGCGAAGAACCCGAAAGCATTAAATATCTGCCATATTGAAAATACAGCGCTGCAAACGCAGGGTCGTCCGCTCCCTGCGCATACGCGTGAAGCCTTTCTCCCGTCGGCAGTGTGGAAACTTCCCGCTGGTCTAAATTCAATTCCTGCCGCCGCATGGGCTGGGCAAACGACGTCTTATGTTCCGCCTTCCAAAGAATATAGTCCTGCGCTGCCGCATGTTCCGCTGCCTGCCATGCCAGCGCATCGATATTCCGGTCAGGCATGCTGCGCATACCGCAGAAACTGGTCACAATGCTGACATAAAACACGGTTTTGCACGCGCCTGTGACAGCAATTTTATTTTGCGCTGCCGCCACGCTGCCATCGCTGCTTGCCAGCACCGCTGTATCGCACCACATGCCGCGTGTTCCCTGCACCATTTCCCGCGTCAATCCGTCCAGTTTTTCCGGCGCTTGCTGTCGGCATACGAACCCACTGTGCCGGACTTCACAGTTTTTTTCAAAATGGCAGTCAAACGTAAGCGCGATGTTTTGCGCGCTTTCACTTTTCACTTCCACCGCCAGCACAGGTTCATTCTTATGAACAAACGCCGCCGTTTGCACCTGCACACCCGAAAGCGTAAACTGTGCTGTATGCACGCCTGTTTCAATATCCAACTGCCGGTTTTCATAGTGCAGCTCGCCCGTTTCAAAAGCAATTTTCAGCGTTCCGACTGGCAAATAGGCATCTACATTTTCGCCCTGCACCTTGCCGTCCACCGCCGCCTGCGCCGCGCTGTAGTCCCGCCGGCGCAGCAGTTCCCGTGCCTGTTCCAGATACGCGCTGCCGTTTCCATTGTCTTTGTCTTTCGGATATCCTGCCCAAAACGTATCTTCATTGAGCGTAATCATTTCCGTATCCCCACGGCCATATACCATTGCGCCGATTTTACCGTTGCCAATCGGAAGCGCTTCCGTCCATTCCCTTGCCGGATGCCGATACCATAATTTATGTTCAACCATTCTCTTTCACCTCGATTTCCCACGTTTTCCTGCGTGTTACTGTGGTCTCATTCTACCACGCTTCCGTGCAATTTGCAACCACTCTGCGCACATTTACCCCTCTAAAATTACGGTCACTTTTTTGTGCAATTTTTCTTCCCATCAAAAAATCCCTGCCACTTTTTTTGTGACAGGGATTCATTTGTATTTAGTCGCCAAAGCAAATGCCAAGCGTTTTTGCCAGTTCTACCAGTTCGCCGTTCACGTCCACAGGACGGAAATTGCTCTTCATCTGATTGCTGGGAATCACGTCCTCCAGCGGAACGGTTGTCAGTTTACCTTCATGCAGCGCAACCATATGCGCATATTTCTGCTGGTCCATCAGTGCTTTCACCGCATAGGAACCATAGCGGGAACAAAGCACGCGGTCAAACGCGCTGGGGCTGCCGCCGCGGGACATATGCCCGATTGCTACGGCGCGCGCTTCCACATCCATAATGGTTTCGCTAATCGCATAACCGTCGTCGTCACGCGTATGGTTCAAAATATGTTCAATCGCCTTTGCCACTTGGTCGCCCACGCCGCCGTATTTTTGTCCGTCCGGCGCAAAATTGGTCTGGATATTAACGGCTTTATTGCCGTCCGGCGTTGCCGCGCCTTCCGCAACCACCACCAGACAATATTGTTTGGGCGAAAGCAGACAACTGCGGACTTTTTGCGTCACCCGTTCAATGTCATATTTAATTTCCGGAATCAGGACAACGTCGCTGCCGGCTGCAATACCGGTTTGCAGCGCAATATGTCCTGCGTCGCGTCCCATAACCTCCATGACCATGACACGGTGGTGGGACTGTCCCGTTGTTTTTAAATATTCAATCCCTTCCACGCAGCGCCCAACCGCAGTATCAAAACCGAAGGTAGTCTCCGTTGCGTTGAGGTCGTTATCAATCGTCTTGGGAACGCCAATCACACGCACGCCCATACGGCTGTAGTCACGACCTGAGGTTAGCGTACCATCGCCGCCAATAATCATCAGCGCATCAATTCCGTTGGCTTTCAGATTTTCGACTGCAACCCCAGAAACATCATCATATACAATTTTCCCATGTTCATCATGTACCAATCCATTGCGGTCACGGCGCGGATAACGGAACAAATTATCTTTGTTGGAGTTATATAAAATCGTGCCGCCTTCTCCAATAATGCTGTCTACCGTATCAGGCGTTAAAGGAATCATCTGGTCGCCGCCCAGAAATAGTCCGCGGTACCCGTTTTTAATACCGACAACCTCCAGCCCATATTGATAAACTGCTGTGTTCACCGCCGCACGAATCACCGCATTGAGTCCCGGACAGTCGCCGCCGCCTGTCATAATGCCTATTTTCTTGATTTCTCGTTCCATATACGCGCCCTCCTAAAAAATGTCTTTGGTACTACCATCTCTCAATTTTACTTTTTTATACATGCAATGTCTAGGCAAACAAAAGTCGATTCTCTTATGCCTATATCACACAAGGGAGTCTGTTATATTTATCACAATGTACTCATTGTATCATACTCCACGATTGAATGCAAGTATTTTTTTGCGACAGAATACCGTACCGCATAATCATTTGACAAATTTTTCTTGATTTTTTAGAGTTGTTCCTTTATAATTAGATGAAAAGGAGGGGAGGATATGATTAACGAACCTGTGGCATATGACAAAGCGCCAAAGGAAATTCATATCAATTCCAATTTTAGGAAAGTAGCGCAAAATGCGTCCTATGGCTGCCGCCGCACCAAAAGCGCCGGATATTATGACGAAACGGCAGACAAAACATTTTATTGCTGGAACGGCGAAGGCATGGACGTTTGGGTCGGAGAGTTTGACCATAAAACAGGGCAGTTCGGCGAAAACCATCTGGTTGTCGTCAATAACATGAAAACAACGTGGGACTACCATAACTATCCTGTCATGGTACAAGCGCCGGACGGCAGCCCGCTGATTTTTTATTGCCGTCACGGAAAAGAAATGTATCAGTTGACAGGTAAACCGCATTCTGTTTCTGACGGATTTGAACTCAAAACCATCAGCACGGATTTGACTTGCTATCCTTACGCCGTTATCGCCCAAGAGGACATTTATGTGTTTTATTCCCGCAATGACGATTTGTCTCACCCTTATCGGTCACTAAAATATATGAAATCCGGCGACAGCGGAAAAACATGGGAACCTGCTGTCACCGTAGTGGACACACAAAAAGCAGACCCGCAATGTTTTGACGAAGTCTATATGTGTGACGCCTGCTATTTGGAAAACAGCGGAACCTATCCGGACCGCATTCAATTCACTTGGTCTATGTGGGGCGGCCCGAACGGTCATGCCAAACAGGGTCAGGGCGCATACATTGCCTATTTGTCTTTGGAAGACCTGAAGGTTTATTCCCCCGCCGGAAAATGCATGACAGAATTACTCTGCTATCATGACATGGTAGAACATTGCCAGGTATCTCTGGTACCGGCAACGGCGGACGTCCGCCATAGTGTACAGCTCGTGGCGTCAAGCGCTCTGCCGGAAACAGGCGCACCCATTGCACTCGTTGGCGGCTATGACGAAACAGGGGCGGCACAAATCACGTGCTACAGTTTTAACGGCGTTTCATGGGACGTCACCTTGGTGGAAGATGGCGTTTCGTCGCTGCATGATTTCATATGCGACAGCGTATCACAAGACCTTTCTATCGCCTATTTTGTCGGTTCTTACGCGGTAACGCGCCGCTATGACGGCGGAAAATGGACTGTGGACGCCATGGCAGAAATCCCATTTGAAGAAAAAACAGACGCTGTAACCTATCTCAATTTCATACAAGGGCACGGAAAAGGCGTTATCGGTTTTCTTGCCACTGTGGAACTGGCGCAGCGCAACACCAACTACGAAGGCATTTGGCCTGTATACCTCTGGATTCAGGAGCCATAATATAAAATAGCGGAGTTTGATTCTGAAAACGAGGTGATACTATGCAGGAAATCAATCCGGTGTTTGCCGCATTCATCGGCACTGGTTTCACATTTTTACTCACATCGCTCGGTGCAGCAATGGTATTTTTCTTTCGCGGCGAAATCAGCAAATCTATGCAGCGCATCTTTTTAGGATTTGCAGCGGGCGTCATGATTGCAGCTTCGGTGTGGTCACTGATTATTCCGGCAATTGACATGGCGGTGGAACAGGGAAAACGAGGCTGGCCGCAGGCAGCGGGCGGATTTTTGCTCGGCGCAATTTTTTTGCTGCTCGTAGACCGTCTACTGCCGCATTTACATCCGGGCGCAAAAGAACCAGAAGGTATGCATAGTCATTTGAAACGAACGACAATGCTGGTGTTTGCCGTCACGCTGCACAACATTCCGGAAGGGTTAGCCGTTGGACTGGCATTCGGACTGGCGGCAAATGGCGGCGCGTCAGGTACCATGACCGCAGCAATCGCACTTGCGCTGGGCATTGGATTGCAGAATTTTCCCGAAGGGGCGGCAATTTCACTCCCATTGCGTCAAGAGGGGCTGTCACGTTCAAAATCCTTTGTCTATGGCGCGCTTTCGGGCGTTGTAGAACCACTCGCAGGACTGATCGGCGTATTGCTGGCAGGGTCTATCGGTTCGCTTATGCCGTGGATGCTGGCATTTGCCGCCGGTGCAATGATTTACGTTGTGGTGGAAGAACTGATTCCGGAAGCAAATTTGGGAGAACATTCCCATTCCGGTACAGCGGGAGTCATCATTGGATTCGTCCTGATGATGATTTTGGACGTTGCCTTGGGATAAAAATCAGTCATTTCATAAAAGATAAGACCACCGGTACTGACGGTGGTCTTATCTTTTTCTATTTTATCATACCTCTTGGGGTAATATTTGATTCATTATCACGCCGACCACTGTTGCTACAAACAGTCCCGACAGTTTCAAATTCTGTGCGATTGCGAGGTTTCCCGCACCAAACAGGTCAAAAATCCATTTTACCGATGCATCTCCCAATCCCAGTCCAATTACCAGCACCAGCGCTACTATCAACAGATTTCGGCTATGGGAGAAGTCTAATTTTGCATCGCACAAACTGCGCAATCCCACACTGGCAATCATACCAAACAATACCATGCTCACGCCACCCATAACAGCTACCGGAATCGTTTGCAATATTGCGCCAAATTTCGCAAAAATGCCCAACAAAATGGCATAACATGCTGTGATACGCAGCAGACGCGGGTCATACATTTTCGTGACTGCCAGCACACCGGTGTTTTCTCCATATGTTGTGTTGGGTGGTCCACCAATCAACCCTGAAACAGCCGTTGCAATCCCGTCCCCCAACAAGGTTCTATGTAACCCCGGGTCTTTGTAGAAATCTTTTCCGACCACTGCGCCGTTGGTGGTAATGTCCCCGATATGCTCCATAAACGTTACCAGCGCAATAGGTGCAAGCATTGTAATTGCCGTCAAATCAAATTTTGGCAGTGAGAAAGATGACGGACTGATAATCCATCCCGCTTCAGAAATCGCTTTAAAATCAATAAATTTGCCGCCTTCCGCCAAATTCCAAAGCGCCGTTAGTCCTGTTATATCCAGTAGCAATGCAATCAAATATCCTGATGCTAACCCAATCAAAATGGGTACCAGCTTGAAAAAGCCTTTGCTAAAACACATCACGCAGATAATCACTACCAGCACCAATATCGCAAGCGGCCAGCAAGTGGAGGCGTTTGCAATCGCAGACGGACTCAGGTTCAGCCCAATCACAATGATAACCGGCGCTGTTACCACAGGCGGAAACAGCTTTTTGATACGGTCTGTTCCAACGAAATAAATAATCACGGAAAACAGTATGTAAACCAAACCTGCCGCAATTACACCACCCTGCACAATTGGAATATTCTGCACGTTGTTATCCATCAACGCCATAATGCCGCCAATAAATGCAAAACTAGACCCCAGAAAAACCGGAACTTTGCCGCCCGTAATCAAATGGAATACCAATGTTCCGAGTCCTGCTGCCAATAGTGCAATAGACGGATTCAATCCGGTCAGTGTCGGTACCAGAACTGTTGCACCAAACATTGCAAACAGATGCTGGAATCCCAGCACAAAGTGTTTTGCCGTTAAATCTTTCATCTTGCCCGCTCCCCTCATTTTTCTTATGTATTTACATCTGCGCTACCTACGCATCCTATTCTCAAAACCCTGCCGGTATTTGTTTCCCACAGACCAAATTCTTTTTTAATAGCCCACTTCGTCGCCCACCATAATCACGTTGATACGGCCTTCAAATTTAACGCCCGTCGTGACAACGCCAATGGCATTACACATCCGCGCCGGAATTTCGCAGTTGGTGCAAACGCCTGTTTCCGCGCACGGCGTTTGATGACCGACACGTTTGCAGTTCAGCGGCGCAATCTTTTTCGCCCGCGCAATCCCTTCTTCCAAATTTTCCACAATCTTGTTCGCACCCATGATAATCACGACTTTTTTCGGCCCGAAAATCATACTTGCCGCGCGGTTGCCCGTGCAGTCCAAACAAACAATTTCCCCATTTTTTGTCACCGCGTTGGCGCTGGACACAAACACATCTGCCAAAAGACCCTGCCGATAAACTTCTACGGTTGAAGGCCAATCCGGCTGTTTATACCGTTCAAAAAAGCTGTAGTTACCGTTGCGGAAGGTTTCCACCAAATCCATTTCTTCCAGCGTCACACTGCCGCCAACCGATACGCTGCTGCCCTCCGGCACCAAATCCAGCACCATTTTGCGCGCTTCCTCCACATTATCCGCATACTGCGCGGAATAGGAGTGCGCTTTCAAAATTTCCACCATTTCTTTTGCGGCACATTCCGCCGCCCATTTTTGCACCTTATCCATCCAAAAAACCTCCTCTATTTCTTTTTTTTCCTTTATATAAAGCAAGATATGCTTTGTCTGCTTCCTCTAAATCCGCGCGCCGGAGCATGTCTGGACGCTTTTTCCATGTACGGTAGAGCGACTGTTTCCGCTGCCATTTTTGAATGTTGGCATGATGTCCGCTGAGCAAAATCTCCGGTACCGCCTTTCCGTGAAATTCCGGCGGTCTGGTATACTGCGGATATTCCAGCAGTCCGTTATAATGCGAATCGTTGCTGTAGGCGTCGCTGTTTGGCAAAACGCCGTCCACCATTCGCGCCACACAGTCAATCAACGCCATTGCAGGAATCTCTCCGCCCGTGAGCACATAGTCCCCAATGGACACTTCCAAATCCACCACTTCTTCGATAGCGCGTTCGTCCACGCCTTCATAGTGTCCGCACAGCAAAATCAACTGGTCATAGGTCGCGAGTTCTTTTGCAAGCTGCTGCGACAGCACTTTCCCCTGCGGCGACAGATAGACCGTCAAAGAGCGTCCCTGTTTGGGAATGCTCTCGTGGGCGCTGACAATAGGCTGCGGCGCCATCACCAGCCCCGTCCCGCCGCCATAGGCATAGTCGTCCACTTTTTTATGTTTATTCTGCGCATAGTCCCGAATATTCGTATAAGAAAATTCTAAAATCCCTTTTTCAGCAGCGCGCCCCAGAATGCTTTCCTCCAGCGCAGCGCGCATCATGTCGGGAAACAGCGTCAACACGTCAAACCGCATTTTGTACCACCTATTTATCTTCCGGAACTGTCGTCATGCCGTTAATCAGCCGCACGCGCATTTCCTTTTTTTCCACATTCACATCTCTGACAAATTCCCCCACTGCCGGAATCAGCGTTTCTGCGCCGTCCTCCCGCAGCACGCGGTACACGTCCCGCGCGCCGGTGGGCCAAACTTCTTTCAGTTCTCCCACAGGTTTTCCATCTTCGTCAAACACCGCCATACCGATTAAATCGCGGATATAATAAACGCCTTCTTCCGTCGGCGGAAACTGGTCTTCCGGCAGTGTGACAACCGCGCCAACCATTTTTTGCGCGTCCTCCACGCATTCCACGCCGTCCAGCAACAGTCCCACACAATTTTTAATGGGAACAGCGCGTTTGATTTTGAAGGGTTTCCCTTCGCACCAAACCTGCTCCGCGCCTTCAAACACAGCCAAGTCGCTGTCCTGCGGCAACACTTTCACTTCGCCGCGCAAACCGCGTACATTTACAATTTTACCGATAATCACCTGCTGCGCCATGGAATTCCCCTCCTTTATTCCGACGTTTCGTTTTCTTCATAGAAATAAAGGATACTAAACGTACCGCTCAGTATCCCCTTCCCATGCAATTATTGAATAATTTCCACTACTGCGCGCCGGTTTTCCTTGCTCGCCGCCGCTTTCACGACAGTCCGTATGGATTTGGCAATTCTGCCTTGTTTTCCAATGACTTTACCCATATCATCTGCATGAACGCGCAATTCTAAAATAATCGATTGTTCTCCGTCTACTTCTGATACTGACACATCCTCCGGATGGTCAACAAGGGATTTCGCAATAATCTCTAGTAATTCTTTCATGAATAAAGTCCCTCCAAAACACGTCGTTTATTTGTCTAAACAACCGCTTTTTTTCAGCAAAGCACGAACGGTATCTGTCGGCTGTGCGCCGTTGGACAACCATTTCTGCGCTTTTTCTGCGTCAATTTTAATTTCTCCGGGATCCTTCAGCGGATTGTATGTTCCGATTTCTTCAATGAAACGTCCGTCACGCGGAGATCTTGCATCAGCGACTACAACTCTGTAAAACGGCGCTTTTTTTGCACCCATTCTACGCAAACGAATTTTAACTGCCATCTGTTTTCACCTCCTTCAAAGGATGATTTCGTCCCGTCAGACATCTGTCTGTTATCAAAGCGGAAAGCGGAAGCCCCGTTTCCCCTTTTTCTTCATGGATTTCATCATATTTTTATTGTTCATTTGTTTGAACATTTTTTGCATCATTTGAAACTGTTTCAGCAGCGCATTGACATCCTGTACTTTCATGCCGCTGCCTTTTGCTATCCGCTGTTTGCGGCTGGCATTAATGATACCCGGATTACGCCGTTCCTGCGGCGTCATGGACAAAATAATCGCTTCAATGCGATCCAGTTTTCTGTCGTCAATTTCCGCGCCGTCCAGCGCCTGCGCGTTCACGCCCGGCAGCATTCCCACAATTTGGGACAGCGGCCCCATTTTTTTCATTTGATGAAGCTGTCCCAAAAACTCTTCAAACGTAAACTGGTTTTTACGCAGTTTTTCTTCCAGTTCCTTTGCCTGTTTTTCATCAAACGCATCTTGTGCTTTGTCAATCAGCGTCAACACATCGCCCATACCCAAAATCCGTGACGCCATGCGATCCGGATGAAATTCTTCCAAATCTGTCATTTTTTCGCCCATACCGGCGAATTTAATGGGTTTTCCCGTCACGGCACGAACACTCAGCGCCGCACCGCCTCGCGCGTCCCCATCCAATTTGGTGAGTACCACGCCTGTGATATCCAGCTGCTCATGAAAGCTTTCCGCCACGTTCACAGCGTCTTGTCCCGTCATGGAATCCAGCACCAGCAAAATCTCGTCCGGCTCCACCATTTCCTTTATGGAACAAAGTTCGCCCATCAACGCTTCGTCAATGTGCAACCGTCCCGCCGTATCCAAAATCACAATATCATTGCCATGGTCTTTTGCGTGTTTAACTGCTTCCTGCGCAATTTCTACCGGATTGATTTCTCCCATGGTAAAGACCGGCGTTTCCACCTGTCCGCCCACCACCTGCAACTGTTTGATTGCCGCAGGACGGTAGATATCACATGCGACCAGCAGCGGACGTTTGCCCTTTTTCTTCAGGTTCGCCGCCAGTTTTGCGCTCGCCGTTGTTTTTCCTGCTCCCTGCAACCCCACCATCATAATCACAGTGGGCGGTTTGGAAGCAATCTTCAATCTTTCGTGCTCGCCGCCCATCAGGGCAACCAATTCTTCGCGCACGATTTTTATAATATGCTGGGCAGGCGTGAGGCTTTCCAGCACCTCTGCACCGACTGCCCGCTCGGAAACTTTCCCGACAAACTCCTTCACCACTTTAAAATTGACGTCCGCTTCCAGCAGCGCCAAACGAACCTCCCGCATAGCCGCCTTCACGTCGGCTTCACTTACTTTACCTTTGCCGCGGAGTTTTTTAAATGTGCCTTGGAGTTTTTCCATCAGATTATCAAATGCCATTGTCTATACCTCTTCCAACACGTTATCAATTCTTTCTATGATTTCCTGTTTCTCCTGCCCCTCCTGCAAACGCACAACGCTGCTGCGGAGTTCTTCCAAATCGGCTTTCACCCGCCGGAACCGGCTGCAAAGCCCCAATTTTTCTTCATATTGCAACAGCAATTTTTCACTCTTTTTTTCCGCGTCATGAACGCCTTGCCGCGTAATGCCCATTGTCTGTGCAATTTCCGCTAGTGAATAGTCCTCGTTATAATACAGTTCCATCACCTGAAACTGCTTGGGCGTCAGCAATGCGCCATAGAAATCCAACAGGACAGAAAATTCTAAATTCTTTGGCATTTTTTCTACACCATATCCTCTGTAAAGTAATCTACTTTACACATTATACTGCATATTTCACCAAATGTCAAGAAAAAATTTACATGTGACCAATATTTTTTCGGCGCACGCGAAAAGAGGCAGTCCGTCTTCAAAACTAGTTGGTATTCTCAAACTGGGGTTAGGAAGGGGTTCACCCCTTCCATAAAATATGCGAAAAATCAGGACATACGTCTGATTTTTCGCACCTTACGGGACGGAAAACATACATGAAATGCGGGTTTTATGCGAACTCGCGCCCCGAACTAGGGGGGCATCGTGTGCCCGGAGGGTGCGAGGGGGACATGAGACTGCTTTGCAGACTCTGAAGTCCCCTTCGTGACCGCTTGTTGACATATGTCAATAAGCGGAAAGGCAGTCCGTTTCACGGACTGCCTTTTTGTTTTTAATCTGTGAATTGAAAACTTTCTACTACTTTATGCAAAATATCCAGATTGTATTCGCTTGCATAAAGGTCTCGGATAACGGCTGTCACGATATAGATTTTGCCGCCATGAACTGTTACATACGTTTCATGGTGGAATACACCGTTATCATTGTTTTGCTGCAGCATGGTATACTTCCGGCAAGCCACACCACCGAGTTTGCTGTTAGACATGGACAACTCTTTGTAACCATTATTCTTTACCATATCTTTTATATATTTATCATAATCACTCGACAACTCACTGAAGCTAACGTTTGCCGCTTGTGTCGAAACGCCGATGGAATTTGAGGATTGGTCGCTTGTGCCATAGACTTCAATCGCGCCGAATCCGATTTGTTTCCAGTCGTCCGGCATTTCTGCCGACCATTTTGCATTGCCTTTTACAGTGCGGTAGGTCACTTCTTCATCCAACAAATCTTCGTCCAAAATTGTTCCGACGGTCTCCTCGTTGATACCCTCCAGCCGCAGAGAAGCAAACATTTTTTCAATTTCCGCAAGGGGTAAACTATCCGGTTTCCCTTCATCGTTTGCCATTCCGTAAATAACCCAATACTTATATCCGTCCCGAATCTGGAAAAACTGTTTTTCCTTTGTCACGCTATCTGGCTCTTGCGTCTCGTAGGTAAGCGTTTTCCATGTTCCGCTTTGATTGATCACGTCTTCCCCTTGCGTCACCTTCATATATTTGGGATTATAGAGTTTTTCGTCATGCGCCCGCATTTGCGCAATCCAGTTATCCACTGTCATACCGCTTTCCGCCGAGGTGACAACAATGTGAAACAGTTTGATTGGCTCCGTGCTTTTACCCGCCAGATTGGCAAAACTCATCTCGTTCTCTTTTTCGCTGACGTCATACCAATCGGGGAACACGCCCAAACGCACGCCATAGTCTTTGTTTTGATATTCCCGCAGACCATCTGTGTCCACATCGGACAAATCCTCCACCGACTCATCCGCAGCATAGTTCATACGGAAGGAATCCAAAAGCGCCAGAATTTCCTGTTTCTGCGCATTATATTTTGCCATGTCGTCATTGGCATAGAACAAAATTACCAGCCAATTGTCTTTTACGCCGAGCTGTACAATTGCAATTCCGCCATCTTCTTTGTAGGTCAAACGGTTCATTTTCACGCCGTCCACCATAACGGTTTGTTTGCTTTGCAAAACGAGGTCTTCAAACGAATTGGCAAACCGGTTCGTGCTGGATTCCAGCGTCTCATTTTCCGGCATGGGAAGCAGTTCCACCAAAATGCTTTCCTCTTCCTCGCTGGTCTGGAAAACGGTTTCATTACCATTAAAACTTCGGTATTCCAACGCATATTTCTTCGGCATTTTCATAGACCAGCCATAATAGCTGTCGCCCACGTTTTCTTTCGTAGATTTTTTCAGAATCATGGCAAAATCTTTCACGCTGTTGTCATTCGCCACTTTTTTCACAACGGTCACCTGTTCCGTTGCGCCGTCATATCCCACGTCTGCGCCAAAGTTTTCGCTGATAAACCGCAGCGGTACCATGGTCGTGTCGTTTTGCAGAATCGGTGCTTCCAGCAAAACTGCCTGCTGGTCGCCTACCAGACAATCTTTTTTCCCAATCCACACCTGAATCACAATATCGGAATAGGTCAGCGTCACGCTTTCGTCCGCTCCGTTCCAGTCCACCTGCGCGCCAAAGGCTTCACTAATCACGCGCAGCGGCACCAAGGTGGTTCCATTGATTTCCACCGGTTTTTGCACCGTTACTTGATTGCCGTTAATGGTCAGTACTTCGCTGCCGAGACGGAAAGAAATGCTGATTTCTTTTTGTTCATTTGCCGCTGTCTCAATTTCTTTCAGCGGGTCTACCTGCTCCGCTGCCAATACGCCGAATGTCAGCGATTGCAGCAACAATACGAATACGATTCCCAATACGCGCCATGATGTTCTTTTCTGTGTTTTCAAATTTGTCACTCCCCTTTTTTGTTGATCGTGATATCTCCCTTTGTTCTTTATGTAAACGACCGTTTGAAATGCGCTGTGGCTCTGCCCCTTCTTGTCATTCCGGTCATTCGCATCAACTTTACTCTCCTGCACCAAATGTCAGCGTTTTGTCCTGAATCACACCGCTGCGTTTGATTTTAAAGGACGCCGACTGCCCCGGCTGATACCGTTTCGTCACCTCATGGTAGTCCACTTCATTGCTGAGTTTTGTTCCGTCAATGCTGAGCACTTGGTCTCCCTTCTGCAATCCCTGCTGCTGCGCCGGACTGTTATTGTGGAACCCAACAATCGTCAATCCCTCATTGCTGGGCAAATCATATTTGGCAATCCAATTTTCTTCAAATTCCACCCCCAGATTCGGACGAATCACACGTCCGTTGCTGCGGAACTGCTGCAGGACATATTGCAAGGTGTCCGCGCTGATGGAAAATCCCAGTCCTTCAATGCTGGTTCCCACATATTTAATAGTATTCATTCCCACAACTTGTCCCTGCAAATTCAGCAATGGTCCGCCGCTGTTACCCATGTTGATGGTTGCGTCCGTCTGAATCAGCCGGTAATAGCTGTCCACACTACGGTTCATACCGCTGACAATTCCCACGGAAGCAGAATTGCGCAGAGAAAACGAAATGGGTGTTCCAATCGCAATCACCGTCGAACCAATTCGCAGTTCTCCCGCTGCCGCAATGTTCGCCGCCCGCAGTCCGCTTGCGTTAATATGAATCAGCGCAATATCGCTCTTTTCATCTGTTGCCGTTATCGTTGCTTCATAGCCCGTGCCGTCACCGAGCACCACCAAAATCTTTTCCATATCTTTGACAACATGGTTATTGGTTAAAATATCTCCGTCCTCTGTGATGATAAAGCCTGTCCCATGTATGATGGCTTCTGCATATTTCGCATTTTTATCCTGCCCGATGATACCGACCACATAGTCTTTTGCATGGTCAATCACGGAAATGACCGCATCTTCCTTGCCGAAAGAAACATATGCCGTGTTGGTATTGCTGTCCCAGGAGACTGCCGCGCCCATGGTTTCCCCAACGCTGCGCAGCGGCACATATACCCTGTCTCCGACCATAACGCCGTCTCCGATTTGCTGTCCGTTTACCACAACCTTTGTTATATCTTCCGCTAATACCGTGGTAGCATTTAACAATAAACTTGCTGTAACAATTCCTGCTAGTCCTTTTCTCATTGTTTGTCCCCCATTCTGCACAGCTTTTTGCGGATATATTTCTATTTCCACATTTTTCTTTTTGATACGAAAATAACAACTAAAAAGAAATATTTTATCTTCTTTTAGTATATTGTAGCACATTTTTCCAGCAACTACAATCATTTTATATGATTTGTTACCAATTTGTTTCTATCATGTAAGCAGTTCCCCGACAAAAACTCCCTCCTGCATATCGGTAATGCGGACCTGTACAATTTCCCCCTGCAAATTCCTGTCGCTTTTTATCATAACCATCATATCATTTTCTGCGTGTCCTTCAAAAATACCCTCTTTCCCTCGTTCTGCCAGCACAGACACCGTTCGTCCGATATATTGCCGGCAAAATTGTTGGTGCAGCGTTTCCGCCACCTGCTGCATTTGTGCCGCACGCTGTTTCTTCACCGTCTCCGGCACCTGTTCCGGCATATCTGCCGCCCGCGTCCCCTGACGTCTGGAATAGGGAAACACATGCATTCTTGCAAAGCCAATCTCCTTTGCAAACTGCATACTCTGCTGAAATTCTTCTTCCGTTTCCCCTGGAAATCCCACCATTAAATCCGTTGTGACCGCCGCCCCCGGAAAGGCTTCTCGTAGTGCCTGTACCGCACTGCGGTATTCCTGCGCCGTATATCGCCGGTTCATCCTGCGTAGCGTTGCATCACATCCGCTTTGCAGAGAAATATGAAACTGCGGACAAAGTTTCGGCAAATTGGATGCACCCTGCGCAATTTTCAGCATCATATGATTCAATTCCAATGACCCGAGCCGTATTCGTTTTATTCCTGTTACATGGTGCAGCGCTTCCAAAACGTCAAACAAGTCATGTGGTTTACCATCCAATCCATAGCTGGTCAGATGGATTCCGGTCAGCACAATTTCCTGATAGCCATGCGCCGCCAACACTTCTGCTTCCTTGCAAATTTCCGCTAAATCACGGCTGCGGACAGGACCGCGCGCATACGGAATGATACAATAGCTGCAAAAATTGTTGCATCCTTCTTCAATTTTCATAAACGCTCGCGTTTTACCTGTCATTTGCGTGATTTGCATTTCATCATAGGTCTTGTGCTGCAAAATTTCTTCCACAAACCTCGCGCTGCCGTCTTCCACCAGCCGCACAATATCTGCTTTCCCTGTGTTGCCAATCACCTGGTCCACGCCCTCCAGCGCCGCGGCTTGCTCCGGGCTGACTTGGGCAAAACAACCTGTTACAACAATGTGGGCGGCGGGCGATGTACGGCGCGCTTTGCCAATCGCCTGTTTGGATTTGCGGTCCGCTACTGCCGTTACAGTGCAGGTGTTGACAACGTAGACATCCGCCGAAGCAGAAAATGGTACAATGTCATATCCTGCAGCACGGAATTGCTCCTCCATTGCCTCCGTTTCATATTGATTCACTTTACATCCGAGTGTATAAAAAGCGACTGTTTTCATTTCTTCTTTCTCCAATCCCTTCCTTTTTTGCCATGATACAGAAATGGTGCGCAACGCTTCATACACAGATGCAGCAGCATTACTGCAAAAGGTATACCTTTTG
>JAAWTG010000031.1 GCA_022801925.1 Clostridia bacterium
GGGTATGATGGATATTTAGTAGGTTCCAATGGCGATGGATTATATATAGTAGATGGACATCCATTGATGATAAATGAGAATGGGACAATTCATGACGATATAAAATATCTGGAAAGAGGCAAAACAGGCATTAATTATGCATTTGCTTATGGGATAGCGGAAGGTGAATTTTATAATGGTCGTAGATATTTCTATTTTGAAAGAGCTGTTACATTATCTGAAGCAATGTTGTTTATGATGCGTTGTTTAGAGGATTTGAAATTAAATGATGGAGTGGAGGTGTTAGAAAAAGCAGAGATGTGTGGGTTAATAACCAAAGAGGATTCATTTTATGGAAAAGGAGATAAGAAATTAACACCAGAGGAGTTTAGTACCCTCATGGTACGTTTTTTAAATCAACCCCGACATTATTATTTTGTTGATGAACGGAGTGGACAGGAATTTTATGAAGATAAAACAGGGAATATGACATATTTGGAATATTTAACGACACGAAAAATATATGAGGGGTAGAGGAATCGGCGGGAGTTGCTAATATAGGCAACTCCCGCTACCTACAACGTGCCGCTTACAATAATCTCTTTCGCTACGCTGACGAATACGTCGCTGGAAGGCAATGAAGCAGCTTAAAGAAGTGGGATTGATTACAGAAAAGAGACAGGGATTGAACAAGCCTAATTTAATATACATAGGAAAAATTGATTATACTACGTCGCAAGAAAATGGGGAGAGACAAGAAGAAAATTGCTGCAGTTCTTCCGATGGCACATTGATACCTGTGGATATTGAAAATGTAAAGAACAAAACATTAAAAAATGAAATAATGGGAAATTTAAATATTGAAGGTCAAGAGTTTGAAAAAATAAAGGGAAATAATACTGAGTGAAAAGAGACTGAAAATATAGAAAATAAAGATGAAAAAAGAAATATTGCTGTAAATAGCAGTTAGGTATATAACCTTGTTCCAATTTGGAATAAGGTTATTTTTTTAGTATCTTAGCTAGAGTAAAGTACGGGTTTGGTTAGTGGAGAATAAAAGTGAAGAAAGAATAAAATAGAAATTTGTATATAATTAACTAAAAACTTGACAAAGATTTAAGAAATATGATGAAATATACAAAAAATGCATGGTGAAGTGCATATGAATTATATATATAGAATGAATCAGCTTGATTATATGTGGAGGCGTTTATTGTATAAAGGTAGTTAAAATATATTACTGTCAATGTGCATATAGTAATATTATGTCGCAACTAAAAGTGTATAATTTCGGTTTTGGAAATTTTACTGAAAGAGAAGAGTATGATTCAAAAGGATTCTGACTTTGACAAAGTAAGAAATAACAAAAAATATAAAGATTTAATAGAAGTGAGCGTAATATTAGGAGGGGAAATGCTCTCCTTTGATGTGCCGCTTATTATTATTAACGGAAGAACGTTGCTTCCAATGCGGGCAGTATTTGAATGCTTTGGCGCAGAAGTAATATTTGACGAGGAAACGAAGACCGCTATTGCAACAAAAGAAGATATGAAAATTGAAATTCCGATTGATAGCGAATATGTGAAAGTAAATGGAACAACGGAACAACTGGCTGTTCCGGCAATGATATATAATAACAGAACACTGGTGCCAATACGTTTTGTGGCAGAAACATTACATGCAACGGTCGAATGGGATGGTGAAAATGAAATCGTGCAGATTTTGTTGCCGGCGCCGGAAGGGACTGCAGATTATGATAAAGAAACAGTTAGATAAACTGAGCGCTGTTTCGGTTGTTGATGGCGTATGACCGGAACCATATCAATTACAGGGCACAGAAGGTATCAGTATGATTATCCTGAAGGACAAAAAGGCTTGGAGTTGCTTGCGCAATTGAGCGCACAAGACCGCAGTAAATATATTGCAGATGCAATTTATCAAAATTATGCGTTAGTAGTGGGATGTGAGCCGGTCTATGCGCGTGTCATTTATGACGGCAAAATGTACTATGAAGGAAAATTTCAGTATGAACAAAAAGATACAATTGCAGATTTGACCTATTATGCCAACGGAAAACCTGTTAATGTTGTGAAACAATATAAAAGTGCTTTTAAGTATAAGGATTTTTATTTACTTCCGGCAGAAGAACAGGTAACAAGCAACATGAACGATTAAAAAATAAATAAAAAGTAATTGCTTATAACGCAGTTTGAGAATCGTAGGACGTACAGACTTTCAAACTGTGGTACTTCATGATATAATTCGTTTCATAATTTTTTAGCTTATCCGGATATAAAAGGAATGAATCAAAAGCGAATAGATACCTATCTGTGGAGCGATTTTTATATAGAAAGATTGAAAATGCACGGTTGGATTGGAAATGCATGGTATAAAAGTAGTGTTAATACATCATATTTCATCAAATGCAGTTTGAAAACGGAAGCAAGTTGGTGTATAATATATACAAGGTATATTTTAAATAGAAGAATTTCTGCACGAGGAGCCTTGTGTGGAATGCGATATCATTTGTTTTGCGCGAAGGGTAAAGAGGGGAGAGAAACAGGGTGAAATGGTTTTGGTATAAAGGAAAACTATATAAAAAATTGTTTTTTAGTTATATTTGTATGCTTTTGGTAGTGGTATTACTTAGTCCTTTGATACAGATGAACATCAAAAAATATATCACAGAAAGAGAAATTCAATATGCGACAACGAATCTTTATTATATTAAAGACTTTATCGATGCACAAATCAGTGCAATAGAAAAAACATCATATACGGTCCTTGCAGATGAGGTCGTTCAGGGCGCCAAAGATGACCTCTACAGCAACAAAAAAATAATTGATAAGCTAAATGGTATGAAAGGCAGTATCAATTTGATTGACAACTGTTTTGTTGTGAATATGGAAAACCGTTCTATTATCAGCGCAGAAGGAAGTGAAGAAAAACATTATTTTCAGCGGTTTCAGGATATAGACGGAAGAACTATTGATATCAATGAATTGTTCCATGCCAAAAATGCGTTTGATTGTGTGCCATGTATATCTGAAAAACAGGAAAATGTATTGCTGTTTTTAGCAAAGAGCGCAATTGAAAAAAGCAAGAAAATGATTGTCGTAGTGGTGCGGGAAAATGAACTAAAACGTTTTTACAGTGGGCAATATAATGAAAATCTGGGAAATTATATGATTGTCGGATTGGATGGCGTGATATATTCCTCCAGTGACGCTGCAAAACTTTTATCCAGATTGCCGGAGGATAATATGACGGTGTTAAACGACAACGATAGTTCCATGATTGATGCCAAGACGAGGATGCCATTTTCAAAATCAAACTATTTTCCGTGGTATTATGTGATGCACATTAATGAACGCAGCATCAATGCGACAGCGGGTAAAATTCAGTTCCTGTGGATTATGTTCATCATACTATGTGTGTTAATTGAAATGATATTAATTTTTGTTGTTTCCAAATGGGTTTATGTTCCAGTGGACAGGCTGATGAAAAAGTTTGATATTAATATGCCCAATGAATTTAATGAAATTGAAAAGATGTTGGACAAATTGAAACGGGACAACACAAACTACCAGCGTATCTATGATTCTTTGCATCAAGCAGGACTAGGCATCAATATCAATAGAAATTTTTTGAACGGACAGGGAGATTTGTTGGTGATTGTAATTCGGGGACAAAAATTTGAACTTTATTCACATGAACTATTAGAATTAATGTTGAATATTGACAATTGTTCCGTAGATTTCATTCAGATAAGTGAACACGAAATTTTAGGTGTTGTAAAATCAATTGAAAGTGTTGGTAAAATCAAAGAAGCAATGAATGAGGTTGCGCAGCGTTTTTCGGAAATGTATCGTCTCAGCGTGTTAATTGGGGTAGGCGAATATGTTTCACAGGTGGAGGATTTAAAGCGCAGTTTGGATAGTGCATATTACGCAATTGACTATGGAATCTATAATGACAGCGATTTTGCAATGTTATCCAACGATATTAAAAACATGCAATACAGCGTATTTATTGAGAAAGAAAATATTGAGAGAAAATTAGTGCTTGCTGTGGAACGTAATGATATAGAAGAGGTAAAAAACGTGATTACAGACGTTTTTGAAGTCAATCGTGCAATCCCCAACATATATAAATATTCCCTGTCAGTTATGCTGATTAATATTTATTTCACGGTGGGAGACAAAACGGGAAGCTGGACGTTAGATTATGGAATGCTGGCAGATGAACTCAAATATGAATATGATTTTAAATTACTGAAAAACTTTTTTATTCATTTGTTTTTAGGCTTTATTTTAGAAAAGAGCGAACAAAATAAAGATGTCGTGATAAAAAATAAAATCCTGCAATATATAGAGGAAGAAGGTTTGAATCAGGATTTCACTTTGGAAGTTTTGGCTGAGAAAATGGGGTATTCGCCGACATATATGACGAAACTACTGAAAAAATATTTTAATGAAAATTTCACACAATATTTGCTTGGATATAGAATTGAAAAGGCAAAAGAACTACTGCTGCATACAGATAAAAGTATCGAAAGTGTATCAAGGGAAACCGGATTTGGGACATATAATAATTTTGCAAGAATTTTTCGCAAAAAGACAGGCGTATCACCAAGTGTATATAAGAAGAATCATTAAAATAAAGGGGCTGTAGCATATGAAATCATTTTGCTACAGCTCCGTTTATGTTCATCACTATGCCCTTATTTTTAAGGTCTTATCGGTACCTTTTTTATTCGTAGGCAATTTCCAGCATTTCATGCCCGTGCAATTTCGGAAGCGTAAAACGCAAAATGCCATTCACTTGTTCAAAAGAAAGCAACGTGCCGTCCGGCACACAGGTCACTTGTTTGATTTTCTCAGAAACAGCAACTTCTATCGGAATTTGGTAGAGGTCAATGATATCCTCGATAATATCAATAGTGGATTTATGCAGTGGAATATAGTGAAGTGCGTGCAGTACATAGCGGGATTTATCGGACTGCTGATTTAAATATAAATGTAGTGTGGTGGGACCGCCATGCGATACCAGTGGACGCGACAATAACATGTCAAGCGCATTATATACAAGCGTTTTACACCATTTTGCACCGCGTTCATTATATATTTTAAAAATGGGGTGGGCAAAATAAATCACATTGTCGCGGCGAATGACTGCGTCATAGCTGATTTTGCCGCTGGACGGCGTCTGCCGATGGGAACAGAACCGCCGCCAGTTACGGTTAAAATAAGAAGTAACGGCAGAAAGCAATACGTCACTGCCAGCAGCCGCCTGTACCTCCAGTCCTTTGGCATACATCACATGTTCCGTTTCGGGTAAGCCTTTCCCGATATCGCCTTTGGGAATCAGATAATCAGCATAATTATTGCTCACATAGAATTTTCCGCGCACCGGATTTCCGTCTAAATCTGTTGTTTGTTGCGGCAGCGGCTGCGCAGGGACAAAACGCATGGACTTACCGTCAGCGGAGAGACCGCTTTCAAAGCTGACAAGAACAGCGCCGCCCTGCGCTGTATAGCGATTCAATTTTTCTTCTAAAGTGCTGTCAATAGCAACTTCATCGGGAAGTATTAACACTTTATAACTTTGAAAGTCACTGCATTCGTCCAGAATATCAAATTGATAGCTGCGGTCCTCCAGCATTTTGACGGTGCCGAGCAGAGAATCGGGCAAATGAAGATGAGAACCGCTGTAAAAACCGCGCGGTGCAAGAACACCAATTTCTGTTACGGCATTCGCGCCGCTGCACCATGGTTCTTTTTGCTGCACTTGATGATAGACGCTGCCAATTAAATCATAGACGGGCTGGGACAATTTACCGCACGGTTCCAACTGGTCGCCAATCAAACATTTTGCGCCCAGTGCAAGCATGTGAAAGCATTCATATTCCAGCGCTTCGCGGTTTTTGAAAGAATGAAAATCGCCCCATTCCGTGTGGAATTTTCCGGTATGCGCCAGACAATCCAGTCCCAGCGTCCGCGCATAGCGCATGACAAGCGGAAAATGCAGATAACCCCAGGAACCGCTGGGAAGCGATTCCAATTCAAAATGCGTATAGGCAGAAAGGCTGCTGCGAATGGAAGGATTGATGTGGCTACCGTTATAAAAAATAGAGCAGTCTTTGTTTTGATGACGGATAAATGCACTCATATCCAGCTTAAACGCATCAATCGTTTGCTGCGCGAAGGCTTGACGCTGCGCAGGGTCGTAGGCGTCTATGCCTTGCTGCGCCATAGCTTCCAGACAATAGCGGCAGGAACAGTCGCGTGGCGAAACAATATCGAAAAACAGTCCGTCCACAGGCATGGTCTGCAAAATTTCGTCTGTGATATCTTTGAGATAATCACGGTAGGGAGAATTGACACATAAATCTTGATAGAAACTGTCCGTATAAGGACCGTCGCCGACTTTGCCGTTTGCGTCCATAACGCGCCAGTCGGTGTGTTCGCGGCGGATTTGTTCGTCCCATTGTACCGTGATATAAATAGGGATGCGGATACCGCGGCGGTGGCAGGCTTCAATCATTTCCGGCAGCAGATTTTGATTTTTGAGCTGCGGGTGAATTTTTTCAGGATAACGTTTAGAGGGATAATATAACCAGCCGTGATGGCAGCGGGCAAAACAGGTGATGGAATCCACACCCGCAGCTTGCAGTGTATCTGCGAATTCTTCTGCGTCAAAGTTGTTGCCGATGTCTGGTAGATGTTCACAGGTGTGAAAATCCAAATGAATTTGTCTAAAACGAAGTTCCATAGTAGGTGCTCCTATTCTTATCATGATACCGGCGCTTGCGCCGTGCCGGATTGTTACAATCAGTATAACATGAATAGTAGCTATTTAAAATGGACAAAATCGCGGCAGTTTTGTCAAAAAATAAAAAAATTCCGGGACGCTAGGTTGTCCCGGAACTGGTTTTTATTATTTATTCGGTTGGAGACGGTTGCGCTGCCGCGCGGTTTTTAATTTGTTCCACCAACGTGGCAACTTCTGCTTGGTCTGCAATATAATAGGAAAGACCGTCAATCGTTTTAGGCGCGCCGGGAAGCTGATAGGTGGAGAGGCTTTCTGTATTCAGTTTGCTTGCTACGCCTGCATAGGAAACCATGTCGCTCATGGACATGTTGGTGTCAACGGAATCAAATACTTCTCCAATAATTTGCGGCAATTTTAAAATAATACCGGCATTCAGTTTTTGTTCAAACAAGGCTTGGATAAAATCACGCTGTACACTAATACGGTCTTCGTCGCCGCGTTTATATTGCCGGAACCGCACCAATTGTTCCGCCTTGTCGCCATTCAAATGCTGCTGCCCTTTTTTCAAATTGATTTTCAAATCCTGTGTGGGGTCTGTATAATACATATCCTGCGGCACGTCAAAATCCACACCGCCCAGAATATCAATGATTTTTCCAAAAGCGTCAAAGTCAATTAATACATAAGTATCAACCTGAATTCCGGTTAGTTCCTGCACGGTTTTACAAGCCAATTCGCCGCCGCCGTACGTCAAGGCGTTATTGATTTTATGCCAGTCGCCTTTCAATTTCACGCGGGTATCGCGCGGAATGGAGACCATATCAACCGTATTGGTGGTGGTGTTGAGACAACCTAACATCATCACATCTGAGCGGAGGCGGCTCTCGTCCGTACCCAGTACTAAAATGTTTTTATTGGGAAGTTGTTTTTCAATCACAGTATTGATAAATGCTGGCGGCTCCTGGGTTACAACCCAATGTGCCAGCGTATAGCCTGAGACGGCTGCAAATCCGATGAGACATAAAACCGCCACAGTTTTAAAAAATTTCATATGAAATGCACCAACCTTTTGAACAATTTTACTTTAGCAAAACAATGATATCATTGTCATTTTTAGTTTCCATAAAAAGAGGCATTTTCCTACATAAACCTCATTTACATCATAACATCATCTGAAGCGCGTGTCAATGGAACTGGGCAAAATGAAATATGATTGTAAAATTTGAAAAGCGGCAGAGACAAAAGAAAAACGGCGGAAATTCCCGTCCTGTAAAGTATTAGAGGGATTTTTCTTGACAAATGAAACATTTTAAGGTATTCTAATAAATAGGGATTTTTTTAAGTGTAAGCAGCTTATGCTGATATAAGTGAGAAGAAAAGGCGGCTGATAAATAATGGCAAGTGGAAAAAAATACGATAATGAGAGCATTTCTTCCCTGAAAGGGGCGGACAGAGTTCGTCTGCGTCCGGCAGTTATCTTTGGGTCGGACGGCATTGAAGGATGTCAACATGCCGTATTTGAAATATTATCCAATTCAATTGATGAAGCGCGGGAAGGCTTTGGAACGGTCATTGAAGTGACGCGGTATTTGGACAAGTCCATTGAAGTGACAGATCACGGACGCGGCATTCCGCTCGACTATAATAACAGTGAGCAGCGATTCAACTGGGAACTGGTGTTTTGCGAATTATATGCCGGCGGAAAATATCAAAACCTGACAGGAGAGAGCTATGAATATAGCTTGGGACTCAATGGTCTTGGAAGCTGCGCAACACAATATAGTTCTGAATTTATGGATGTGCAGGTCGTACGCGACGGCTATGAATATAAACTGCATTTTGAAAAAGGAGAAAATGTCGGGGGACTCACTAAGACAGAAACAACATCAAAAAAGACCGGTTCCACCATTCGCTGGCGTCCGGATTTGGAGGTATTTACCGACATTAATATTCCACTGGATTATTATCAGACCATTTTGAAAAAACAGGCGGTTGTCAACAGCGGACTGAAGTTTGTACTTTATGATGAAACCAAAGACGGTATGAATATCTATGAGTATTATTATGAAAACGGCATTGTGGACTATGTCAAAGAATTGGCGGGCGAGGATGCGCTGACTTTGCCGCAAATGGTGACGTCGGAGGGCAAAGGACGCGACCGCGATGACAAGCCGGAATATAAGGTGAAACTGAATGTGGCGTTTTGCTTTCATAACCGCGTGAATGAACTGGAATATTTCCACAATTCCAGTTTTTTGGAATATGGCGGCAGTCCTGACAAAGCGGTGCGCAGTGCATTTGTCTATGCCATTGACCAATATTTGAAAAACAACGGAAAATATAATAAAAACGATTCTAAAATTACGTTTCAGGACGTACAGGATAGTTTGGTTTTGGTCAGCAGTTCTTTTTCAACCATGACGAGTTATGAAAACCAAACCAAAAAAGCGATTACTAATAAATTCATTCAAGACTATATGACCAATGTTTTGAAACATGAACTGGAAGTCTATTTCATTGAAAATAAAATGGACGCAGAGAAAGTCTGCGGACAGATTTTAATTAACAAACGCAGCCGTGAAAGTGCAGAAAAAGCGCGGTTGAATGTGAAAAAACAGCTTTCCGGCAGTATAGATATTACCAACCGTGTGCAAAAATTTGTTGATTGCCGTACCAAAGACGTGTCGCGGCGGGAAGTCTATATCGTGGAGGGAGACTCCGCGCTGGGCTCTTGTAAAATGGGGCGGGACAGCGAATTTCAGGCAATTATCCCGATACGCGGAAAAATTTTGAACTGTCTTAAAGCGGGCTATGATAAGATTTTTAAAAGTGAAATCATTACGGATTTGGTTAAAGTGTTGGGGTGTGGTATTGAAATCAAGTCCAAGCATAACAAAGACCTCAACACGTTCGATATGGAGAATTTGCGCTGGAGTAAGGTCATTATTTGTACCGATGCCGATGTAGACGGTTTCCAGATTCGCACGCTGGTGCTGTCCATGATTTATGCGCTTATGCCGACCTTGATTGATGAAGGGAAAGTGTTCATTGCAGAGTCGCCGCTGTTTGAGATTCAAACCAAGGACGAAACTTATTTTGCCTATAACGAAAAAGAAAAAACAGAAATATTGTCAAAAATCAAAGGAAAATATACCTTGCAGCGCTCCAAAGGGCTGGGGGAAAATGAGCCGGATATGATGTGGCGGACAACCATGAACCCTGCAACGCGGCGGCTGATTAAAGTCAGTAATGAAGATGCGCAAAAGACAGCGGAGATGTTTGACGTGCTGTTGGGAGATAATCTGGCAGAACGGAAAAAATTCATTGAAGAACATGGCAATGAATATCTGGATATGATTGACGTCAGCTAATAAAATGGGGAGGCAATTATGAGGAAAAAGAAAGAGGAAAGTACACATAAAGCGCCGGAAAATATTGTGGAAAATATTACGCAGCAGCGCATCAATGAGACGCTGGAAATCAACTTCATGCCATATGCAATGAGCGTGATTGTTTCCCGGGCAATTCCTGAAATAGATGGGTTTAAACCTTCTCACCGCAAGCTGCTGTATACCATGTATAAAATGGGATTGCTGAGCGGCGCGAGGACAAAATCGGCAAACGTGGTCGGGCAAACCATGAAACTGAATCCGCATGGCGACGCGGCTATTTATGAAACGCTGGTTCGTTTGACGCGCGGAAATCAGGCACTGCTGCACCCGTTTGTAGATTCCAAAGGAAATTTCGGGAAACAGTATTCGCGCGATATGGCATATGCGGCGTCCCGATATACAGAGGTGAAACTGGAACCAATCTGCAAAGAGTTGTTCGGAGAGATTGACAAAGATACGGTTTTGTTTGTTGACAACTATGACGGCACTATGAAAGAGCCTACGCTGCTGCCGGTGACGTTTCCCAATGTTTTGGTGAATCCCAATTTGGGAATTGCCGTTGGTATGGCGAGCAATATTTGTAGTTTCAACCTGCGCGAAGTATGCGAAGGGGCGATTGCTCACCTGAAGGGAAAAGACAACGAAATTTATGATCACATCATTGCACCGGATTTCTCGACCGGCGGCGCTATCGTCTACGACAGGGAACAGATGACAGAAATTATGAAACAGGGGCGCGGCAGTTTTAAAGTGCGCGCCAAATACCGCGTAGATAAACAGAATTCCTGTATTGAAATCTATGAAATTCCCTATACGACAAATTCAGAATCCATCATTGATAAAATTGTTGACGGCGTCAAAGGCGGAAAACTGAAAGAAATCAATGATGTGCGCGACGAAACGGATTTGAAGGGACTTAAAATCACAATTGATATCAAGAAAAACTGCAATCCGGAAACGCTGATGACAAAATTGTTCAAAATGACGCCGCTGGAGGATAGCTATGGCTGCAATTTCAATATTTTGATTGACGGACACCCGCGTGTGATGGGTGTGGCGGAGATTTTAAAAGAATGGTCTATTTTCCGTATGCAGTGCATCAAAAACGGATTAGCACATGATATCGCGGAGAAAAAAGCGCGGCTGCATTTGCTGCTGGGACTGAAAAAAATCTTGCTTGACATTGATAAAGCAATTGCCATCATTCGGGAAACCAAGCTGGACAGCGAAGTGGTTCCCAATTTGATAAAAGGGTTTGATATTGACGAAAAACAGGCAGAATTTGTGGCGGAAATCAAACTGCGCAACATCAATGAAGAATATATTTTGAAACGCGTCCATGATGTTGACGTGCTGCAAGAGGATATTCAAAAAATGACGGCGATTCTGGAAAGCGATACGGAAGTGCGTAAACTTATCATTTCGCAGCTGAAAGAAATTGCCAAAAAATATGGTGAGGACAGAAAGACAACGCTGATTGACAAGGAAAATGTTGCAGAGCCGGAGGAAGAAAACTTCATTGAGGATTATAACTGCAAGATTTTCATGACGCGCGACAACTATTTCAAGAAAATATCGCTTGCGTCGCTGCGTGCCTATGCGGAGCAAAAGCTGAAACCGGACGACGTCATGATTGTGGAGCAGGAAGCGAGCAACAAAGAAGATATTCTCTTTTTCAGCGACAAAGGACAGGTATATAAAGCGCATCTCTATGAATTGGCGGACTCCAAAGCGAGCGTGCTGGGGGAATATTTACCCAATTTGCTCAGCATGGAGGAAGATGAAAAAATTGTCTATGCCACGACCACAGCGGACTATAGCGGCATGATGATATTTGCGTTTGAAAACGGAAAAATTGCCAAGGTGGACATGAAAGGATATGAAACCAAAACAAACCGCAAAAAACTGACGGCAGCATATCATACAAAATCGCCGCTGGCAGGAATTTTCTATTTGGCAGAAGACGGTATGATAACCATGACAAGTCAGGGCGGACGGGCGCTGACCTGTTCCAGTGAACTCATTAACCTGAAATCCAAACGGGATACGCAGGGCGTACAGGTATACTTATCCAAACGCGATAAATTTTTGCAAAACTGCACTCCGGCGGAGCAGAGCGGTTTGGAAGACCCTATGGCGTACCGCGTGACAAAAATTCCGAATGCGGGTCAGCGGCTGAAAGGCGACGACGAAACCGTGAAACAGTTAAATTTATTTGAAGGATAAGGATATGGTATCAATGGTTGAAGTAGATTTTTATGAATCTGTGGAGGATACGTTGCTGGCATTTGCGGTCATTATCGCAAAGGCAAATGGGAAATGGGTATTTTGTAAACATAGACAAAGAGATACCTATGAAATACCGGGCGGTCACAGGGAGCAGGGAGAGACGATTCTCGAAACGGCAAAAAGAGAATTAAAAGAAGAAACAGGCGCGATTGATTTTACAATCGAACCAATCTGTGTCTATTCTGTCAAAGGCAAAACAAAAATCAATCAAACGAATAAGGACAAAAACTTTGGGATGTTATTTTATGCTGAAATTCATTCTTTTGAAACGGAACTACACAACGAAATAGAAAGCATTCTAGTGACAGATGATTTGGTCGATTCTTGGACATATCCGGAGATAATGCCTAAGTTAATAGAAGAAGCCCAAAGAAGAGGCGTGGTGTAAGCTGCTCGTATGGGTGATTTTTGAAACAGCATTTGAAAGACAAAATAAAAAGATATGGCTGCGTAAAAACAGTCATATTTTTTTCATTTTCCTCTAGGCGAACGACAAAATTTGTGCTATAATAATAAGACAGAACAATCATGGAAAAGGAGGGCAGCGGATGTATCATATTGTGAAAAAAGAAAGCCATACAAATATGGAACTGCCGACAGTGTTTGTCGACCGTTATATGCCATCTGCCAGACCCGCCTTTGTGAAGATTTATCTGATGGGCTTGCGGCAGTGCTATACCAGCAAACCAAAGGGCAACAAAGAAATTGCGCAGGAATTGGGACTGCTGGAATCGGAAGTGATAGAAGCGTGGAAGTATTGGGCGCAGCAGGGGATTATCCGCCTGAAACAAAATGAAGGCGGCGGATATGAAGTGGAATTTTTGGATTTATCCAATGCCCGCACGGAACCCTATGTGCGGACGGAAACAAAACCGACTTATACTTCAGATGAAATATGCGATCGTGCGGAAGACGATGCAAATTTGCAGCACATGTTTACACAGGTGTCTAAAATGTTAGGAAAACCGCTCAGCACAGTGGAGGCGGAAACACTGTTTGGGTTTTATGACTGGCTAAGACTGCCTATTGACGTGATAATTCTGCTGGTTAGTTATTGTGTATCTATCGGCAAAAAGAATATGCGCTATATTGAAAAAGTGGCGCTTAATTGGGCAGACCAAGACATCAATACCTATGAAAAAGCGGAACAAAACCTCAAACAAATGCAGGAAAGCAACGTAAAAATCAATCGAGTGAAAAAAATCATGGGGATTTATGACCGGCAGCTACAGGAGCCGGAGCTATTACATATTAAAAAATGGTTGTATGAATTTCAAATGCCGGTGGAAATGATTCAGTTTGCCTGTGAAAAATGTGCGCTCAATACCGGAAAACTTTCCATTCCATATATTACAGGTATTTTAGAAAAGTGGCATGATAAAGGAATTAAAACCTTGCAGGCGGCGAAAGAAGAAGGGGACGCCCACCAGCAAAAAAAGAGCGAAAAGAATAGCAGTGGAAAACCGCAAAACAAAGGGACGAAATTCACGAATTTTAAACAGGATAAACTGGATTTTTCGGATATAGAACGGCGCGCGTTGGTGCGGAAAAATAATGCAGAGGGATGACGGTAAATGGACTATCATAAAGAGTTATATCGTAAGGTGAAACGGGAATTTGACGCCAAACGGCTGAATCATCTCAATGAATTAGACCGGCGGCGGGAAGAAGTATATCAAAAATGTCCCAGAATCCGAGAGATTGAACTGGAGATTGAACAAAACGGTATGCGTCTGACACAAATGGCGATTCGGAACGGGCAAAATGTGGCGGAACAGGCAGAAAGAACAGCGAAACAAAACGCGAAACTGGCAGATGAAAAAAGGACGTTGTTACATGCCAACGGATTTGCGGAAGATTATATGACGAATGTTTGGGACTGTCCGGACTGCGAGGACAAAGGGGAACAGGATTTTGCATTTTGCCATTGTTTTCAAAAACGGCTGCAGGAAAAAGCCTATGAACAGTCCAATATGGCGCATATGCTGCGGCAGCAGACCTTTGAACAGTTTCGTCTGGACTATTACAGCGACCGGGAGGAGGACGGACAGGAAGGCGTATCTCCGCGCGCGCAGATGGAATATATTGCTTCGTGCTGTCAGCGGTTCGCGGCGCAGTTTCCGGTGGAACCACAGCGGAATTTGTTTTTATTTGGACCGACAGGGCAGGGGAAAACATTTCTTTCCAGTTGCATTGCAAAAGCAGTGATGGACAAAGGGTATACCGTGCAATATCAGACGGCGGGCGCGCTTTTCTCCATGATTGCGGACAGCAAATTTTCTGCGTATGACGCGCCAATCAAGGCGGAGGTAGAAAATTTATACCGGTGCGATTTGCTGATTATTGATGACGTTGGAACAGAAGTGATTACACAGTATACCGTATCGGTGTTTTTCGAGTTGCTCAACAGCCGTATGGTAAACGGCAAAAAATTAGTGCTGAATTCCAATCTGTCGCTGAGAGAACTACAGGATATTTATTCACAGCGCATTGCCTCTCGTATTGCGGAATTTGAAATTCTGCGCTTTATTGGCAACAGGGATATTCGATTGATGAAATAGATGAGTCAAAACAAACCGAGTTTGATTTGACCGGCAGCGCCGGAAAGTGAACGTAACTAGACATTTGGTTTGCTATTTAGAGATAGCTGAGGAATTGATATGAAAATTTTAAAGCGTATTTTCATTGGTATCATTTGCATTCCTGTTCTCATGATACTATTTGAAATTTTTGGTTTCATTGTAAATCATATTGCTACGAATATTCAAACGGCGCAATTGGAAAAAGCAATTTTAAGTGAATTATCTATGGTTGAAATGATTGATACATATTCAGAAACAGGAAATACAAGCGGAACCGGAAACCATGTAGATATGTTGTCTGTAGCAGTCTTTAAAACAGAAGATACGAAAACAGATATTAAGAACAAACTAAAAAATATTTATGATTTTGATGATGAATTCGGATGCTGGGTAGAGGAATTAAAAGAATCCCATGAACACCTAAACGGATTTTCTTTTTGGAATAAAATGGATATTCCCGAAGATTTGGACAACTGTTATATGATATATCTGAATGAACGCGCGCCGTTTGTTGATAATATTGAAGGACACTAATCCCTTTATAATGAATCGCCAATAGAACGTAAGAAGGTAGTGATTTACATAAAATCACTACCTTCTTACGTTTATAACAGCACCCAACGTATAGCGGGAGACTGTTTTGATATTTCCATTTATTAAAATAGAGGGATTTTACTTCTGATGTTGCAGTTCAGCGGCTTTGATGGTGTTGCGCATGAGCATGGTGATGGTCATAGGACCAACGCCGCCGGGAACGGGCGTGATAGCCTGTGCCACCTGTTTGACTGCTTCAAAGTCCACGTCGCCGCAAAGCTTTCCATTATCCAAACGGTTCATGCCGACGTCAATCACAACTGCGCCAGGTTTTACCATATCCGCTGTGATGAAATTAGCGCGTCCGACTGCGGCAACCAGAATGTCAGCACGGCGGCACACCTCTTTCAGATTTTGTGTTTTGGAATGGCAAATAGTAACGGTTCCGTTTTTGTGCAACAGCAGCATAGCCTGCGGTTTTCCCACAATGTTGCTGCGCCCCACAACAACGCATTCTTTTCCGGCAGGGTCAATGCCGCTTTCGGCAATCAGTTCCATCACGCCGGCAGGGGTGCAGGGGAGAAAATCGAAATCACCAATCATGATTTTTCCCACATTAAACGGATGGAATGCGTCAACGTCCTTAGACGGGTCAATGTTGTGAATCACGTCCGTTTCATCCAAATGGGACGGCAGCGGAAGCTGTACCAAAATACCGCTGATTTGTGGGTCTTGATTCAATTTCTGAACCAAATCCAGCAATTCCTGCTGCGTTGTTTCTTCCGGCAACGCATATTCACGTGAATAAATACCGATCTCGGCGCAGGCTTTTTTCTTGCCGTTCACATAGACACGGGAGGCAGGGTCATTGCCAACAATGATGACCGCCAGTCCAGGTTCAATGCTTTTTTCGTTTTTCAATTTGGTTACGGTTTCTTTGAGTTCCGCTTTGATGCGGGTTGCGACTGCTTTTCCGTCGATGATTTGTGCTTCCATTTTCTTGATTCCTCCTATTGTTTTGATTTCTATGAAAAGCTGTTACTGCCTGAGAGGATGATACAGAACCGATTAAGGCGTTCCGACCGGTACCGATTAAATCTTGTCTGTTTGCTTGCAGCAAGGCTTGTTTGACGAGCGAGTAGTTTTTAGGGTCGCGGTATTGCAGCAAAGCACGCTGCATTGCTTTTTCCTGACGGCTTTTGGCAACATAGACCGGCTGCATGGTGCGCGGGTCAATTCCGGTGTGATACATGCAGGTGGAAATGGTGCCGGGGGTGGGATAAAAATCTTGCACTTGCCGTGGGTGCAAATGTTCTTTTTTCAAAAATAGAGCAAGGTCAATTGCTGCTTGCAGCGTGGAGCCCGGATGACTGCTCATCAGATAGGGTACCAAATACTGTTCCTTGCCTAATTTTTGGTTGATGAATTTATATTTTTTCACAAATTGTTGGTATACGTCGGCGGACGGTTTCCCCATATATTTCAGGACTTGGTCGGAAATATGCTCCGGAGCAACCTTGAGCTGACCGCTGATGTGGTGTTCGCACAGTTCGTAGAAAAATGTATCGTCCGTATCCGCCATCAAATAATCGTAGCGGATACCGGAGCGAATGAAAACTTTTTTCACACCGGGAATGTCGCGCAGTTTTCGCAGCAGCGCGACATAGTCACTGTGAGATACCTCCATGTTTTTGCAGGGGGTAGGAAACAGACATTGCCGATTGGTGCAAATGCCATGCGTAAGCTGTTTTTTGCAGGACGGCGTACGGAAATTCGCGGTAGGTCCGCCCACGTCATGAATATATCCCTTAAAATCCGGCATTTCTGTAATATGCCGCGCTTCCTGCAAAATGGATTCATGACTACGGCTTTGCACCGTCCGTCCCTGATGAAATGCCAAGGCGCAAAAATTGCAGCCGCCAAAACAGCCGCGGGAACTGACAATACTGAACTTCACTTCTGAAATAGCAGGAATGCCGCCTTGTTTTTCATACATGGGGTGGTAATCGCGTACATAGGGCAGGGAATAAACATGGTCTAACTCCTGCCGGCTGAGCGGCGCGGCGGGTTTGTTCTGCACTAAATATTTCCCTTGATGTTCCTGCACCAACGTTTTCCCATTGATATAGTCATGATGCCGGTACTGAATCGCAACCGATTCGGCATATGCCTTTTTATGGTCGCGCACCTCCTGAAAAGAGGGGCAATATACAATATCGTTAAGATAAGAAATATCCTTTGTCACAAAACAGGTGCCGTCCAGATAGGTAAGCTGCCGAATATCCAGTCCATCATTCAAAGCGTGCGCTACTTCGGTAATAATCCGTTCCCCCATGCCATAGAGTAACAGGTCAGCGCCGCTATCCAATAAAATGGAACGCCGCACACGTCCATCCCAATAATCATAGTGGGCAAACCGCCGCAAACTAGCTTCAATACCGCCAATGATAACAGGAAGCGACCCGAAAGCCTGCCGCGCATAATTGCAGTAGTGCAGGGTTGCACGGTCAGGGCGATATCCGGCTTTTCCGCCCGGAGAATACGCATCATCACTGCGTTTCTTTTTGGCTGCTGTATAGTGTGCTACCATGGAGTCAACATTGCCGGCGGAAATAAGCACGCCCAGACGCGGCGAGCCGAATTGTTTTAAATCCTCCGCACTTTGCGGCTGTGCGGATATGCCAACCTTAAAACCTTCGTTTTCTAGCACACGGGACAGAACCGCCGCCGCAAAAGAAGGGTGGTCAACATAGGCGTCGCCTGTCACAAATAGAAAATCAATGCTGTCCCAGTCGCGGGAAAGCATGTCCTGCCGATTGACAGGAAGAAATTGAATTGCCATGCATGTCGCTCCTACATAGATAAATTATCACGCGTGCCAATAAGCTGGCGTGGTTTGTTGCTGCCATCATAGGGGGAAATAATCTGTTTTGCTTCCAAAAGGTCAATTAAACGTCCTGCCCGCGCATAGCCAATACGGAGCTTGCGCTGCAGCAGCGACGTGGAAACTTGTCCAAGTTCAAATGCAATGTTTGCTGCATCTTCCAGTAGTGGATCATCCTCTATATCATTATTTCCATCATTTTTTTCTTTGGGGTCGCCTGCACCGCTTTCAATGGTGGCAAGCACCTCGTCATTATATTCTGCATCAAATTGCCCTTTAAGGAAAGAGGTCACATTTTCTACATCCAAGTCGGAGACAAAGGCACCTTGCACACGCTGCAATTTGGAACTACCAGACATCATGAGCAGCATATCGCCTTTTCCCATCAATTTTTCCGCGCCGCCCGTATCCAGAATGGTACGGGAGTCAATCTGACTGGAAACGGCAAACGCAATTCGAGAGGGAATGTTTGCTTTAATCAATCCTGTGATAACATCTACGGAAGGACGTTGGGTTGCGAGCACCAGATGCATACCGGCAGCACGCGCTTTTTGCGCCAAACGGCAGATATAGTCCTGTACTTCGCCAGGAGCCACCATCATCAAATCCGCCAGCTCGTCGATAATAATGACAATTTGCGGCAGGGTAGCCATGTCCTGCGCTTTCATTTTCTGATTATAGCCTGATAGGTTTCGCACCTGATTTTCTGCAAATTTAGAATAGCGGTCTTCCATTTCCTGCACTGCCCAGCATAGTGCGCCGGCGGCTTTGCGCGGGTCGGTGACAATGGGAACCAGTAAGTGCGGAATACCGTTATACATACCCAATTCCACAACTTTGGGGTCAACCATGACGAGTTTTACTTCATCGGGAGAGGCTTTGTAAACAATACTGTTGATAATGGTATTGATACAAACACTTTTTCCGGAACCTGTTGCGCCGGCAATCAGCAAATGCGGCGTTTTTGCAAGGTCAATCACCACGGCGCGCCCTTCAATGTCGCGTCCCAGCGCCACAGATAGTTTAGAGGAAGCATCCTCAAATTCTTTGGATTCTATAATTTCGCGCAGACTCACGACAGCTGCCTTGTCGTTGGAAATCTCAACTGCAATACTGCCCGCAAGCACCTCCATACGCACATTGTTGGCAGGAAGCCGCAGCGCAATGTCTTGGTCCAGCGAGGTGATTTTGCTCACCTTGATACCGGGCGCTGGTAAAATCTCATAGCGCGTAATGCTGGAGCCGCGCGTCGCGTTAATTACTTTCGCGTCAATATGAAAACTGCTTAAAATAGCAATTAGTTTTTCCGCGCCCGCTTTAAGTTCCGCCATCTTTCCGGTATTTACCGGCGGTGGAGATTTGTGCAGCAAACCTGTTTCGGGATAGATATATTCCTTTTTTACCAACTCTTCTGTATTGATTTCCACAAATTCCACTTCGCCTGTTTCGGCATCTATTTTCATGCCGTCCGGTGCCTGCATGGTCATAGATTCTTCTTCCGCATCGTCATCTTTCCATGGAGGCGTATCGGTTTCAGCATCGGTGGAGATAGGGGCTATATCTGTTACTTCATCTGTATATTCTGCGGACATATCGGGAACAGCAATGGGTTGGGGTTCCAAAAAAGAAAAGGGAATTGCCGCATCATATGAATCCGTTTCCTCCTGTTCCGGAGCAGTTTGTTCCGTTTTGGAAGAAGATGCTGCAAACCAGTCATATTCTTCTTCATAATCGTCTTCAACCGGCGGCGCTGCTGCATAATCCGCTTCAATTGGGTCATATATCTCCTGCGGAGCAGTCGCTTCCAGCGGTTCATCTGAAAAATCTGTATGCTCCATGATTTCCGGTTCTGGTGGCAAAAGTTCTTCTTTTTTACGATGTTTTTTATACCGGTCTGCTTTGGAGGGTAAATCGTCAAAATCCGGCGTGGGAATATAAACATCTTTTTTGGGTGCGACAGGCGGTAAGGATTGTTCGTCAAATTCGCGAACCGTCTGTGAAAAATCTTTTGCGAACTGCGAAGAATTGCGAATCGCTTTTCCAATCATTGCCAGAATGGATACTTCAAAAAGCAGTACAATCATAATCAGCAGCAACATCAAAAATAAGATGAAAGAACCGGCAACGCCAAGCAAAGCGATGGATGGGTCAGCAACCATGCCGCCGATAACGCCGCCGCCGATTCCTTTCATGCCGTTTGAAAGCAGCGCTTCCAAACCGCCCGGCATGACAGGATTAGAAAAACGATACATATAGTGCTTCAAAATGGCAAGTTCTACCGGCATAAGCCCTAGAACCCATAATTTAAGAGGGGTATGTGGTTTCTTGGTCATCAACACAAAGATGACTGCAATGAGCACAAGCGGAATGACAAATGCCACATCGCCAAACAGTCCGCGCAGCAAATTGCTTAGCCCGTTTCCAATTGCGCCGCCTGAAGAAAACCAAACGCTGACAATGACGAATAAGGTCAGCGCCAGACAGATAATAGCAATGATTTCATTTTTAAACGGAAATCCTTCCGCGGCTTTTTGCTGTCCCTTTTTTGCAGCAGGTTTCCGTTTGGGTGTTGGTTTCTTTTTCGTTTGTGTAGCCATGTAGGTAAAAACCCTCCCATAATATATGTATTCTTCTTAATAACAGGCATATATCTTTATTGTACCATAATAATCATATTTTTTGGATCAAGATTGTCCCCCAAAATGAAAGTTCCCAACTTATCGATTTATGCAATCTTCGGACATGTGCCGAAGATTGCTTTCCTCTCACCGTCCAAGTGTCGAAGTATGAGACACGCAGCGCGAGCGTAGGGCGGTGGTAGGGGAAATCCCAAGAGGGGAGGTATCGACGGCGCAAGCCGGAGAGAATCCCTTCTTGGAAACTATTATAGCATAAAAAAAGCAAAAAGACCAGCCCTTTTTTCTGCGAAACGGCGACTTTTTTTGCGGCGGTAAAACAACCTTTTTGCTTGACAATTTAGAAAAACTATTATAATATTATAAATAACATATTTTACCGTAGGCATAAGAGCATCGAATATGCATATCTGCGAAACAGGGAAATCGGTATTTGGGAATATGATTTTAGGAGGAATGAGGAGAATGGCTGAGAAAAAATTCAGAACCGCTATGAACGGATACAATCGAGACGATGTGCACCACTATATTGAAGAAATGGCAGTGGAAGCGGAACAGAAACTGCTGCAAAAAGAAGAATATATAAAAAAAATGGAACACGAACTTGCCAGAATGCGCAACGAAAACGAAAAATATAAAAACGAAGCGCAGCAAGCACAGCAAAATGCGCAGCAGTTTCAAACGGAATTGGAGCAGGCGCGAACCCAAAGCAATGCACTGCAGAATGATTTTGCAGAGAAATTAGCCCAAACGAAGGCGCAGCATGAGGAAGTTAAAGCAGCAGAAGCGGATGCAGAAAAACAGCGGCTGCTGGAACGGATACAAAAATTGGAGGAAGAACGGGATAAAATTCCTGCAGCGCTGATTGTCGCGCAGCGTCAAGCAGACGAAATTGTGCAAAACTCCAAAAGTAAAATGCAGCAATATGAAATGGAAATGCAGGAAAAAGTAGCTGTTGCTTACCGGAATGGTATCGATAAGCTGAAACGGTTGAAAGAACAACTTGACAGCGGCGCCGCTATGCTGGGCGATATGGAAAATCAAGTGCGTTTTGCCACTTCTCAATTTGTGCAAGTGATGGAGCAATCCAAACATGATACAACGGAACTTGTTAAAGTGTTTGAAACAGGGATACAGGAAAATGAAGAAAATAGCAATGCCGGTGAAACGGAAAGTGAATCCTAAACAGGAAAAGGGGAAGAACAATGGAAGAAAAGGTTTTACATATATTGGAAAACAATTGCCGTATTAGCTTTGAACAGATGGCGGTTATGCTGGATACAGATGTGGAAACAGTGCGGCATACAGTAGAGAAACTGGAAAAAGAAGGTATTATTGTCGGGTATAAATCTTTAATCAATTGGGAGCGGACAACAGCGGAAAAAGTGAAAGCAATTATTGAACTCAAAGTGACACCGCAGCGCGGAAAAGGATTTGACGCAGTGGCGGAAAAGATTTATAAATACCCGCAGGTAACAAGTGTGTATTTGATGTCGGGAGGATTTGACCTCGGTGTTATCGTAGAGGGAAAAACCATGAAGGAAGTAGCATTATTTGTGGCAGAGGTATTAGCACCAATTGAAGAAGTGATTTCCACTGCAACGCATTTTGTTTTAAAGACCTTCAAAGACCATGCGATTGAATTTATGCGCGAAGAAAAAGATACCAGGCAGGTGATTTCATTATGAATGTTGCAGAGCAGTTATCAAAAACCGTTGTTGAAATCCCGCCGTCCGGTATTCGTAAATTTTTCGATATTGTCAATGAAATGGATGGCGCTGTGTCCTTAGGCGTTGGAGAGCCGGATTTTGTAACGCCGTGGCACATTCGCGAGGAAGGCATCTATTCTCTAAAACAAGGACAGACGTATTATACCTCTAATTGGGGCTTGATGGAACTGCGCGAAGAAATTTGCGCTTATATGCAAAGAAGAAACGGTTTGACCTATCATCCTGAAAATGAAGTGTTGGTCACAGTGGGCGGCAGCGAAGGCATTGATTTAGCAATCCGCGCATTGGTTAATCCGGGCGATGAAGTGCTCATTCCGGAGCCTTGCTTTGTTTGTTATGCGCCTTGCACCAAATTGGCGGGCGGCGTGCCGGTGCCGATTGTGACAAAGGCGGAGGATAAGTTTAAACTAACGCCGGAGGCATTAGAGAAGAAAATTACTCCCAAGACAAAACTGCTGATTTTACCGTATCCCAACAATCCGACCGGCGCTATCATGACAAAAGAAGAATTGGAAAAAATTGCGGCAGTGCTGCGCAAGACCAATATTATGGTATTGTCGGACGAAATCTATGGAGAATTGACCTATGCACAGGAGCACACTTCCATTGCAACCTTGGAAGGAATGCAGGAACGCACGGTCATTATCAATGGTTTTTCCAAAACCTATGCAATGACAGGCTGGCGGTTGGGATATGCGGTAGGTCATAAAGATTTGCTCCGCCAAATGACAAAAATTCACCAATATGCAATCATGAGTTCGCCCACCACCAGCCAATATGCGGCAATTGCCGCGCTGCGAAACGGTGATGAGGATATTGAACGGATGCGCGAAGAATATAACTACCGCCGTCGGGTTATGGTGGACGGCTTCCGAAAAATGGGGCTGGATTGTTTTGAACCGGAGGGGGCATTTTATGTGTTTCCGTCTATCCAGTCCACCGGTATGGATAGTGAAACGTTCTGTGAATCTCTGCTGAAAGCGCAAAAAGTAGCGGTGATTCCCGGCACGGCATTTGGTGAAAGCGGAGAGGGATTTATCCGCGCTTCTTACTGTTATTCTTTAAAGAGTATCAACGAAGCGTTGGAGAGAATTGCGGCATATGTGGAAGGACTGAAGGCATGAGAGAAGTAGGTATTACGCCGTGCGCGCAGTATGAAAATGAAAAAGTATTGCAATCGGTGCGGGAACTTGTCGGCAAACTGGGCGGTATGGAGCGATTTGTTCGGCGTGGTGATAAAGTGGTAGTAAAACCCAATCTGATTCAAAAACGTCGTCCGGACGATGCGGCAACAACGCACCCTTCTGTTGTGCGCGCCGTGTGTATTCTGGCGATGGAAGTAGGCGGGGTTGTCACGATTGCAGAAAGTCCAGGCGGGCCTTATAATAAAGCAATTTTGAAAAATTTATACCAGACCTGCGGCATGACGGCAATTGCGCAGGAACTGGGCGTGAAACTGAATGAGGATATCTCTTTTCAGAGCATTCCATATGAAGCAGGAACAGCAGTGAAAGGGTTTGATATTATTTCGCCTATTCTGGAAGCAGATGTGGTGATTTCGGTTTCCAAACTGAAAACGCATGTCATGAGTTATATGACCGGCGCAGTGAAAAATTTATTTGGCTGCGTTCCGGGCACCTATAAGGCGGAATATCATTTTAGAATGCCGGATAAAAAGACATTTTGCAATATGCTGGTAGACCTCTGTGAGTGCATTCAACCGACGCTGTCCATCATGGACGCAGTGGAATGTATGGAAGGCAACGGTCCCACCAGCGGGTCGCCGCGCCATGCCGGCTATCTGCTGGGCAGCGCAGACCCCTATGCATTGGACGTGGTGGCGTGTAAGGTGGCAGGGCTGGATATGGAGGCAGTGTATATCCTGCAAAATGCGCTGGAGCGCGGCATTCTGACACTTGAAGAGGTGAAGGAACTGGGAGAATATACACCGGTACAGAATTTCAAAGAACCGGGCGTGAAAGATATTCATTTTGTGAAAAATCCGGTTTTGAAGAAACTGGCGGAAACGCTGGTGAATCCGCGTCCTGTTCCGGACAAGAACCTTTGTATTGGCTGCGGTCAGTGCGCGCGCAGTTGTCCGGCGCAGGTGATTCAAATGAAGGAGAAACTGCCCCAGATTGATTATTCAAAATGTATTAAATGCTTCTGCTGCCATGAACTTTGTCCCATCAAGGCAATGCAGCTAAAGCGCAACAAAATTTGGAGTACCATTTTAAGAGTTTGAGGAAAATTTATGAAAAAAGTGGAATTATATACCGACGGCGCGTGTAGCGGAAATCCTGGTAATGGCGGATATGGCGGCATTTTGCGCTATGGCGGCAACGAAAAAACCTTTTCAAAAGGATACCGTCACACAACGAACAACCGCATGGAATTGCTGGCGGCAATTGTTGGACTGGAAATGCTGAATCAGGAATGCGAAGTGGAGCTATACAGCGATTCTAAATATTTGGTAGATGCGATTGATAAGGGATGGGTCTATGGCTGGCAGAAAAAAGGCTGGAAAAAATCAGACGGGAAACCGGCGCTGAATGTAGATTTGTGGAAACGAATGCTGGTACAGCTTGCACGTCACAAAGTAAAACTCATTTGGGTGAAAGGACACGCGGGCAATCCCAACAATGAACGCTGCGACAAAATGGCAGTTGCAGCGGGGGCGGGTACGGATTTATTGGAAGATACCGGCTACGAAAAGGTATAAATTGGTTTTGGCGCGGCATACTATAAATGGAATCATTTACCGGAAAGCGGGTGAGGACATGGTAGTAGCTGTACAAAACGAATTGCGACACATTGCAGAATACTTACGTAGGGTGGGATTTGAAGTGGTTTCCTATGAAACCTATTCCCATCCAATTGACGCGCTGGTCTATCATGGCAGTGCGTTTTCATTTTCGGCGATTCACAGTGTACCGTCACACGAAATGGGAATTTTATTGGTATGTGCAGATGGAAAAACGCCGCAACAGATTCAAAAAATGTTAGAGAAAAAAATTTATAGTCCGCTATTTTGAAATTTGTGTATTTTTTCACTTGCAATACCTACTAATTAGGTATATAATAAAGAAAAACATCTTAAAGGGGAAAGAACAATGGAACAAAAGGATGTCATATATTTAGACCATGCAGCAACAACGCCGGTGAAACATGAAGTGCTGGAAAAAATGCTGCCATGGTTTTCGCAGAACTATGGAAATCCGTCCAGTACCATTTATGGACTGGGTCGAACAACGCACGAAGCTGTGGAACTGGCAAGAGAAACAGTAGCGGGCTGCCTTGGCGCAAAATCGGAAGAAATTTTTTTCACAGGCTGCGGAACGGAAGCAGATAATTGGGCGATTCGCGGCTCTGCCTATGCAAACAGAAAAAAAGGCAGTCATATTATCACAACGGCAATGGAACACCATGCTGTGCTACATACCTGTATGCAGCTGGAAAAGGAAGGATTTTCAGTCACCTATCTGAAACCGGACGCAGAAGGGTTGATTCAGCCGGAGATGGTGGAACAGGCTATCCGTCCCGACACCATTTTGATTACCATTATGTTTGCCAACAATGAAATCGGTACGATTCAACCCATTGTAGAAATTGGTAAAATTGCCCGCGCACATGGTATTTTGTTTCATACCGACGCGGTGCAGGCGGTTGGCGCAGTGCCTGTTGATGTGGAAACGTTGCAGGTGGACATGTTGTCGCTCTCTGCCCATAAATTCTACGGTCCCAAAGGCATAGGTGCACTTTATGTCCGCAAGGGAATCCGTCCCGACATATTTATGCAGGGCGGCGCGCAGGAACGCGGGCGGCGCGGCGGTACGGAAAACATTGCGGGAATTGTCGGACTGGCGGCAGCACTGGAACTTGCGTGCAGCAATATGAATGAAACCATGAAAAACATTACGGAAAAACGGGACTATTTGATTAACCGTGTGTTAGAGAACATTCCCTATAGCCGATTAAATGGTCACAGAACCAAACGTTTGCCGGGAAATGCGAATTTCTCTTTCCAATATATTGAGGGAGAATCTTTATTAATATGGCTGGATTTAAGCGGTATTGCAGCGTCTAGCGGCAGCGCGTGTACCTCCGGTTCGCTTGACCCGTCCCATGTACTGTTGTCGATTGGGCTTCCGCACGAAATTGCGCATGGTTCTTTGCGCTTGACATTGGGAGAAGAAACAACGAAAGAGCAACTGGATTATGTGGTGGAAAAACTGACAGATACTGTGGAAAAGCTGCGGCAGATGTCGCCCCTCTATGAAGCAGTACAGAAAGGATGAAAAGTTATGATTTATACAGATAAAGTGATGGATCATTTTATGAGTCCGCGTAATGTCGGAGAACTCGAAAATGCCAATGCGGTTGGGGAAGTCGGAAATGCCCGCTGCGGAGATATTATGAAAATATATATGAAGATAGAAAATGACGTCATTGAAGATATCCGATTTAAAACCTTTGGCTGCGGGGCGGCAATTGCAACCAGTTCTGTTGCAACAGAATTGGTGAAAGGAAAAACAATTGAGGAAGCGCTGAAAATTACAAATAAAGCAGTTGTAGAACAATTGGGCGGACTGCCCAAGGAAAAACTGCACTGTTCTGTTTTGGCAGAAGAAGCGATTCAGGCGGCTATTTGGGACTATTGCGAGAAAAATGGGAAGGAACTTCCGGAAGCGCTCCAAGGATGCGGCGGATGCTGTGGCAGTTGTTCACACGACCATATCGCACATGAATGATTTTTCGCAGTTATAAAACAGGACAGTATCAGCCTGAGCGTTGATACTGTCCTGTTTCGTGTATTTACATAATCATTTGCAGCACAGAGGCAAATATGGGAAGGGTCACAAGAGAAAGCAGCGTGGAGATGAAAATAATCTGCGCCATACTGTAGGAATCGCTGCCTGCCGCTTCAGAGAGTACTGCACCGTTGACAGCAACCGGCATGGCGGAAACCATGACAGGAACCGCCAGCATGTAACCACGTAGTCCACACAGGTATAAAACAGCCAATAGTACGGTTGGTATACCGACAAGGCGTATGAGAGAGGCAATATAGCTTTTGGGAACGCAAAGCATTTCGCGTAAGGACGAGCCGCCCAGCAAAAATCCGGTAAGCAGCATGGAAAGCGGTGTGACACAGACAGTTGCCATGTCAATTACTTCACTGACCAGCGGTGGATATTGGACATGCAGAAAAGAAAGCAAAATTCCAATGAAAATACAAATGGTAACAGGATTTAGCACAACTTTTAATTGTGCAAGCCATTTTTGTTTGCTTCCTTGACCTGCAGCATTTTTTTCGGTAAAAATATAAAGTCCAAGAACGTTGACAATTAAATAAAGTGGGATGTTAAACAATGTCAGCGTCAGCATGGAATCCTGCCCGAATACAGCACTCATGATAGGATAACCCATAAAAGCGAAGTTGGCGAAGGTAAACGAAAAAATATAAATGCTCCGGTAAATTTTCTTTTTCTCGAACAGAGGGGAAATAAGCAATCCGAACAGATAGCCGGCAAGAATCACTGCACAGGACAGCAACAACACAGGAGCACCTTCTAAAAAGGTTTGCGGCGTTAGAGAATCACGCAAAATTTGTAAAATCATTGCCGGCATGAATACATTAAAAATCAATTTGGACAGTCCGGGCGAAAAATCTGCACGTATCATATTACATTTACGAAGTCCCCATCCGCCTGCAATAAAAATGAAGAGAATAAACGTTTTTTGGAACGCTGCCAGTAAAGAATCCATAAGAAAAACCATTCCTTCCGCTAAAATCTGCTATTTCTATTATTATTATAACATATTTTCTGTTAAAATTATATAGTGTGAGTTGACAAAAAAATAATTGTCTGATACAATATTTTTTAAAGATATTTTTATACTACAAGGAGGCAGTTATGAGGAAGACCGCAGCCGAAGTGATTGTTGATATTTTAATAAAGCATAACATAGATACTGTATTTGGATATCCGGGCGCCGCAAGTACACCGTTACATCAGGCGCTTTCCAAATCAAATATCCGGCATATTCTTCCGCGCAGTGAGCAGTCCGGCGCCCATGAGGCAACCGGATACTCCAGCGTTGAGGGCGGTGTCGGTGTATGTATTGCAACATCAGGACCGGGAGCAACGAATTTGTTGACTGGGATTGCCAATGCCTATATGGATTCCATTCCGCTTGTTGCCATTACAGGACAGGTAACATCAGACCAAATTGGGCGCGATGTGTTTCAGGAAGTGGACATGTTTGGTACGACTGCGCCATATTGTAAACACAGTTATCTGGTAAAAGATGCAGCGCAGATACCGCGTATTTTTCATGAGGCATTTTATATTGCAGCTACAGGACGTCCGGGACCGGTCGTGGTGGATATCCCGATGGATTTACAACTTCAGGAGATTGATGTGCCGGAACTGGAAAAGGTGGATATCCGCGGATATAAACCGACGGTCAAAGGGCATGAAATGCAGATTAAGCGTGCAGTTAGTGAACTTCAACGTGCGCAGCGCCCGGTTTTCTTAGCAGGTCACGGTATTATTTTATCCGATTCTATAGAAGAATTCCGAAAGATTGTGGAGTTAACCAATGTGCCGGTGGTTTCTACCTTGCTGGGGCTGGGGGTGCTGCCGACAGAACACCCGCTGAATTTCGGCATGATAGGTTCTCATGGTATGGCACAGTCAAATTTTGCTTTGCAAAAGGCGGACTTAATATTTATTGTCGGCGCGCGTGTTTCAGACCGTGCGGTTCCGGCGCCAATGACGTTGCAGGACAAACGCATTGTGCATGTTGATGTGGATCCGGCGGAAATTGGAAAAATCGTTAGCACCAATACCCCGATTGTCGGCGATATTAAAGACGTTTTAACGCAAATGCTGGCGCTAGTGGAACAGGACGACCCCTATACGGATTGGGTAGCGGAAATTTCTGCGCATAAAAAACCAATTCGTGTGCCGCAAACCAATGGAATGATTTGTGCCAAAAATGCATTGCACTTACTATCGGGTATGGTGGAAGAGAATGCCATTGTCACAACGGAAGTGGGACAGAATCAGATTTGGACGGCGCGCAACTGGAATTTTAAAGACCAGACCAAATTTATCACGTCCGGCGGTTTTGGTACTATGGGATATGGATTGCCGTCAGCGGTAGGCGCGAAATTGGCGGCGCCGGATAGGCAAGTCATTGCAGTGGAAGGGGATGGAAGTTTCCAAATGTCCATGGGTGAACTAGCGACCATTGCAGCGCATGAACTGGACATTAAAATCATTCTGCTGTGCAACAATGAATTAGGTATGGTAAATGAGTACCAGCGGGTACGTGATTATAACAACTATGCAGTGCATCTGGCAGGAAATCCTGATTTTTCTGTGCTGGCGTCTGCTTATGGAATTGAGGCGGCGGTTGTTAGCGATTATGCAGATTTAGAGAAAGCCTATGAAACCATGCTGGCATGGGATGGACCATATTTATTGCAAATCAATATTGATGCGCAGGAAGATACATTATAAGGAGGAGACGCGGATGAAACATATTCTTTCCGTTTTAGTAGAAAATCATGCCGGTGTGCTGCTCCGCATTGTGGGGTTATTCAGCCGCCGTGGTTTTAATATTCATTCTTTGGCGGTCGGTGTGACAGATGACCCGGGTGTGTCGCGTGTGACCATTGTGGTAACCGGAGATGAAGCAACCATTGAACAAGTGGTAAAACAGCTTAACAAATTGATAGATGTTATCAAGGTAAAGGAACTCAATAAAAATACTTGTGTGCGGCGGGAACTGACACTGCTCAAAATCAGATGTAATTCCAAAAACCGCAGCGAAATTATACAAATTGTTAATATCTTCCGTGCCAATATCATTGATGTGTCTCCCGAGACGCTGACAATTGAACTGACTGGCACAGAGGATAAAATAGATGCGTTTTTAGGAATGCTGGAGCCGTTTGGTATTGTGGAAGTAGTTCGCGGCGGTATGCTGTCTTTGGAACGCGGTAATTTAGGGATCAAAAATCAATAACATATAAAAATGGAGGATGAGTCAAAATGGCAACACTGTATTATGAAAAAGACTGTAATTTAGGTCTGTTGAAAGGGAAAAAAGTCGCTGTAATCGGCTTCGGCAGTCAGGGACACGCACATGCGATGAACCTGCATGAAAGCGGCGTTGACGTAATTGTCGGACTGTATGAAGGAAGCAAATCTTGGGCGAAAGCAGAAGAAGCAGGCTTAAAAGTTATGACATCTTCGGACGCAGCAAAAGCTGCTGACATTATCATGATTCTTGTCAATGATGAAAAACAGGCTGCCCTGTATGAAGAGAACATCAAAGATAATCTGGAAGAAGGCAATGCGTTGGTATTTGCACATGGTTTTAACATTCATTATGGTCAAATTAAACCGCCGGCAAATGTTGACGTATTCATGGTAGCACCGAAAGGACCGGGTCATACAGTAAGAGCACAATATGTTTTGGGACAAGGTGTGCCGGATTTGATTGCAGTTTATCAGGATTATACCGGACGTGCGAAAGATTATGCATTGGCTTATGCTGCTGGTATCGGCGGCGCACGGGTTGGTATTCTTGAAACGACCTTTAAAGAAGAAACAGAGACCGATTTGTTTGGCGAACAAGCAGTTTTGTGCGGCGGTATATCTGCGCTGATTAAAGCTGGTTTTGAAACACTGGTGGAAGCTGGATATCAGCCGGAAAGCGCATTCTTTGAATGTATGCATGAAACAAAACTAATCACAGACATGATTTTTGAAGGCGGTTTGAACCGTATGAGATATTCTATCAGTGATACGGCAGAATACGGTGATTATGTGATTGGTAACAGAATTATCACAGAAGACACGAAAAAAGAAATGAAAAAAGTGCTGCACGAAATTCAGGATGGTACTTTTGCAAGAAACTGGATTACAGAAAATAGAGTGGGGCGTCCGCACTTTATGGCAATGAGAAGAATGGAATCCGAACATCAAATTGAAAAAGTCGGCGCAGAGCTGAGAAAAATGATGACTTGGGTCAAAAAATAAGATGTGGTGAAAAATGTTCCGGGAATCATTTCCCGGGACATTTTCTTATCATGGTTGAAACCCAGAAATGAATCATGATAAATTATATTTATGTATCTTGAAAACAGGAGGATACCATGAAAGAGAAGATTTATACCATACCCTTATTAGATGCCTATCAAACAGACTGTGACTGCGTATTTTGTTATTTAGAAGACAAAATTGTGCAGGCGGAACTGGAGTATACCTTGGGTGACTCTATGATGGAGCCAGATAGCAGAATGCACTCTAATGAAACAGGATTTTGTGCGCAGCATTTAAAACAGCTATATGACAGCGGAAACCGTTTAAGTTTGGCGCTGATGATAAGCACGCATATGGAACATTTGGCAGAGCAGTTGAATCGAGCCAGAGTAAAAGAGAATGGAAAGAAAAGCTTGTTTCAAAAAGAGGCGGAGACGGTGGAGCTAAGTGATCTGCAGAAAGCCTCTGCACATTGTGTGGTATGCGATAAGCTGACAGAAGCGCGAGGACATTATATCGATGTGTTTTACTATTTGTGGGAGAAAGAAGAGGGATTTCAGGAAACGGTACAAAAGGCACGAGGTTTGTGTATTCATCATATGACAGAGATATTGGCCGGAGCCGGGAAGCATTTGAAACCAGTCAGTGCGCAAAAATTGGCGGAAACTTTGCTGGTACAGCAAAAGCAGGCTTTGGCGGAGGATATTCGTAAGGTAAAAGGGTTTATTGATATGTTTGATTACCGGAATCAGGGTAAAGACCAATCAGAATTTAAGGAAGCACTGCCGCCGGCACTCAACAGATTAAGAGGAAAAATTCTATAGAAATTTTTGCTGTTGTTTTGGGGAATTAATAGATTATAATAATTTCGGATTGTAGGAGAGAAGATTAAAATGATATTCACAAGCATAACTGCATGTCTTGATATGTTTGGCTGTCCGAATCGTTGTAAGCATTGTTGGTTGGACATTCTTCAAATGGCAATTTGACAAATGATGATTTGAAATTTGTTGCAGAAAAGTTTCGCCCATTTACAAACAGCTTAACCGTTTATGACTGGTATCGCGAACCGGATTATAAAGATAATTACAAAGAACTTTGGGATTTATGCAATAGTCTGTCAGAAACTCGCGAAAAACATTTTGAACTTATCAGTGTTTGGCGTATAGTACGCGACAAAACGTACGTAAAGTGGCTTTCTTCACTTGGAATAAAGAAAGCCCAGCTTACTTTATTCGGAGGATCGGAGAAAACAGATTATTATACCGGCAGAAAAAACGCATACAATGAAATATTAGAAACAATTGAAATATTGCTTGAGAATAGAATTTCTCCACGCATACAGGTCTTTGTTAACAAAGATAATATTGATGAACTTCCGTTTATTGAAAACCTTATTAAAAGCTTAGATTTAGAAAATCGCTGCAAATTTTTTGATGGAGAATTCTCATTATTTTTGCATCAAGGTTCTTGCGATGGCGAAAATGAAAAACTGTATGCTATCAGAGTAACGCACGATGATTTGCAGAGAATTCCACAAACACTAGCAGAGTATACATTGAAGCATTTTAGCAAAACGAGTATAGAAGAGGTGTTTGGAAAAACAGAACAGATGCTTTATGAGGAATTGATAAATAATCATTCGACAGCAAGTTATGTGAGCGAAACTCCCGTTTTCTATATAGATAAAGAGTTTAATGTTTATCCGAATGTGGCTTCTCCTGAACCGGCTTGGCTTTTAGGTAATTTAAAAACGGATAGAATAGAAACGATACTAGAGAACTATACCGAGGGCAAAAGTGTTGCACAACATACACGGTTGACGGTTCCTCTTTGCAATATTGTTGAATCACAAGGCGATTGTGAAAGCCAAAGACTATTCAGTAAAGACGATTATATAGAATATCTGTTAAATAAATATTGTAGAAAATGACCACAAGCTGCTTTCATGCAAAAGGGACACTGCCTATTTATGGCAATATTCCTTGGCTTCTTTACGAAGTGTCTCACTACAGTGGGATTCTTATTTTACCAAGCGGCAGCATCAGTCCCTTTTAAATTTGATATAATTACATCTTTAGAAAGCTGATATTGGATTTTGTAAGGGTGTTTGTGTACACAGGAAAGCGCAGAAAGAATCTGTATACTTTATGAAAAACAGGAAATAATACCGTGGAGTACCACATAAAACAATGCATATAAAAGAGAAAATTTTGATAAAACTTGTTGGATATAAGTAAAAAGAATGGAATAATTTCAATAATATCACAAAATCTTTCAAAAATTTTCTAAAAAGTATTGACAAACGGGCAAGAAGATAGTATAATATTCTAAGTTGGTCGGGGAATGTACATCTGCGGGTGTAGTTCAATGGTAGAATCTCAGCCTTCCAAGCTGATTGTGTGGGTTCGATTCCCATCACCCGCTCCATTTAGAGACCTGGAAAAATTCGTAAATCAATATTGGGATGTCGCCAAGCGGTAAGGCACTGGACTCTGACTCCAGCATTCCGAAGGTTCGAATCCTTCCATCCCAGCCATATGGGTCATTAGCTCAGTTGGCAGAGCACCTGCCTTTTAAGCAGGTTGTCCCGCGTTCGAATCGCGGATGACTCACC
>JAAWTG010000032.1 GCA_022801925.1 Clostridia bacterium
ATATCATTGCAATGATATAATTGTCAAGTGGGATATAAGAAACAAGAAATTCAGACATTATAGAATTCTTTGACAAAGTACCCCTTTAGGGGTATAATGTAATTGAGGAAGGAGATGAAGTCTGATGATAAGTGCTTACGATAAAAACTATCTTGAAAAAGCGCGTACTTCTCTCGGAAGAATGCTTGATTTTGTGGTATATGATTTGAAATATGATATTTCGGATTTCTTTGATAAGTTTATTCAGTCGGGCATAGCGGACAAATTCGGGAACGGCGATACGGGGACGCTTGCAGGCAAATCCGGAGTGGAACTTGCATATGAAGTGTTGGAGCGAACCGGAGAAAACGCCAGAGATATAAAGCCTCATTTTTCAGCCAACCGAAGTGAAGAATACTGGACAGGCTGGGCGCTTGCATATTACCAATGGAAAACGTCACTGCCTTTTGCTGAAATTGTAAAATATGTTCCAATAAAAGAAATCATGGCGTTATATTCGCCTTATCACGAAATGGATATCAGACACTTCGTAGACAAAATGAACGAGCTTTACAGAGCTGCAAAGCCTGAGACAAATCTGAAAATTTACAGAAAAAGAGCGAACTTGAGCCAGAAAGAATTAGCTGAAGCTTCTGAAATACCTTTAAGAACGATACAGCACTATGAGCAACGGCAGAAAAATATCAATAAGGCGCAGGCAGAATATCTGGTTAAGCTTTCTAAGACGCTGAACTGTAACGTTGAGGATTTACTTGAATATGTAGACGAAAATTAATTTTGAGTTTATACAAACGCTCTATTATTCCCATATTGTGTCGGATATATTTTCAAGTATGTAGCTTGTGGAATTAGTCAAGTATGATTTACCAAATCGTACTTGACTAATTTTATATAGTATGATATACTATAATCAGCCTAAAATGGAGGTAATGTTATGTTTATCGGCAGAGAACGGGAGCTTGATGCTCTCGACAAGCTATATAACTCAAATAAATTCGAGTTTGTGGTTATCTACGGCAGACGTCGTGTCGGTAAAACTGCGCTCATAAATCAGTTTATCGATGACAAAAAAGCGATTTACTTTATGGGTGTTGAAAGTAATGCAAAGCAAAATCTTGAAAACTTCTCAAAAAGTATTATGGAGTTTGCAAGCGGTATTGAAACGGAATCTGCTTTCCTTTCCTTTCAGGCGGCGTTGGAGTATGTATTCAAGCTTGCGGAGAACGAAAGAATCATTCTTGCAATCGACGAATATCCGTATGTAGCCCGTTCATCAAAGAGTCTTGCATCTACCTTGCAGCTCTTAATTGATAAATATAAAGATACATCAAAATTAATGCTGATTCTCTGCGGTTCGTCTATGTCGTATATAGAAGACCACGTGCTTGCATATAAGGCGCCTTTGTACGGCAGAAGGACAGCACAGATGAAGATTTTACCCTTTGACTTTGAAGAAGTCTGCCGATACTTCAAAAATTTCTCAGATGAGGATAAGGCGCTGATTTACGGTGTTGCAGGCGGTACACCGCAGTATCTCTTGCAAATGGATGATAAATTGAGCATTGAGGATAATATCAAGAACACATACTTAAATCCGATTTCCTTCCTTTACGAAGAACCGACAAATCTTTTGAAGCAGGAAGTCCGTGAACCGGCTATTTATACAGCAATTATCACAGCTGTTGCAACCGGCGCTTCGAGAATGTCGGAGATTTCAAGTAAGGTCGGCGAAGATACAAATGTATGTGCAACCTATATCAAGAATCTGATTAACTTCGGCATCGTACAGAAAGAAACGCCTTACGGTGAAAAAGCTTCCCGCAAGTCGATATACTCCATTGAGAACAATATGTTTCGTTTCTGGTATCGCTTCGTACTTGATAATAATTCAATTATCGCCCGTGGTGCTGCCGATTTGGTTTATAAACGGATTGAACCGCAGCTTTCGGACTATATGGGTAAGGTTTTTGAAGAAATCTGCAAGCAATATCTTTGGAAACAGCTCCTTTGCGGTAAATGCCCGGTAGCGTTTACTTCACTCGGTCGTTGGTGGGGTAACGATCCAAAAGAAAAGAGCCAAGCTGAAATTGATATTATGGGCGAACAGGATAAAAACACCGCTCTTTTTGCAGAGTGTAAATGGACAAATGAAAAGGTTGATCTTGGCGTTTTAGAAACTCTTGTAAAACGCAGCAACCTGTTCTCATACAAAACAAAGCATTACTATCTGTTCTCAAAATCCGGCTTCATAAAAGGCTGTATTGATAAGGCAATAGAGATGGGTAATGTGACACTGGTGAGATATGTAGATATAATTGATCAAGTAAACTGATATGCGGACTCCCACTTTGATACAATTAAAACATTTCCCTGTACAGAAGTATTTTACAGGATAAGTTTTTTGTAAGGTAAGTTTGGTAGAGTTGTGTGTAAATAAAACTTATGGAAATACTTGCCCCATATTACAGAAACATAGGTCAAAAATCTGAAAATGCTATTATTAAGCTACAACGGTATCTCCAGACACAAAAAAATATTTAAAGCAGTAGCATAACAAAGTCAAGAAGCCGCAAGGAAAATCCCAGCGGCTTCTTTTGTATAAAAAATACATTGGCGGACGGAGTGGGATTCGAACCCACGTGCCGGCGTTATCGACAAACTAAGCTCAAAAGTTATTTTATATTCGGATCCTCATCTTTTGTTTCTGCTATATTTTTGATTTCATCCATGTATCCGGCAGTAATGATACCAGCAGGCAACGCAACGATTGCGATTCCAAAAAGTGATGATACCATGGTTACAATTCTGCCAATCTCAGTCACAGGATAAATATCTCCATATCCCATGGTGGTCAAAGAGACAGTAGCCCAGTAGATTGCATCGAAAAAAGAGTTAAATGAATCCGGTTCCACGTTGAAAATAATCAACGCAGATATCACGATGTATCCGACTGCAAGAATCAGTACATAGCTGAGAGGGCCTTTTTGACGTTTAAAGATATTCATAATAATGCGTGCATTTTTTGAATAGCGAAATAATTTGAATGCACGAAATACCCGCAAGGCGCGGAACAGTCTCAGCAGACGAAGGAGTTTAAAACCTTGATTCAGAACGGTTAATGACGGTAAAATGGAAACCAAATCTATAATTGCCATTACTGAAAAGGGATATCGCAGATAGGCTGTCGCACTATGATTTTGAAATTTGTAATCAGCCGTTATCCATCGTAATATGTAGTCGATAATAAAAATACTTACACAGATTTTATCCATGATGTCAAAAGCTTCAAACGACTGCTTAAATACCAGAGGAACTAAACTTATTATGATAACTGCCATCATAAAAATATCATAAACAGAACTAAGCTTGTCATTACCGTTTGAAGCAGAGATGATTTCGTATAATCTTTTTCTCATATATGGTCACCGCCTAACTAGGAAATGAGGTCACTTCCAATCAGTGACTTAGTTCGATTTCTATTGCTCTTCTTCCATAACATACTGTGAAAATATAAATAATGCACTCTGTCCATATAATCCGGTTTCCGGATCGTTCAGAGCCTTTGCAGTTTCTGATTTGTAAAAAGTGTCCATCGCTTCCTTTTCGGACAAATTGTACTTTTCCACAATCAATTTAATGATTTCTGGGATAATCGTTGCGTTGTATAATGCTTTTGACATATAATCACCTGCAATCTTCATAACCGATATGCTTCAAATACCGTAATGCCGTCTCGGTATTAAAGCAAATCTGGTTGTTGATTTTCTCAAATTTCAGCCGTTCGACCGCATCTTCTTTCCGCATAATACCTTGCAGAACATATGTTACAGTCTCACCAACATTATCGTTGGCAATTTTTCCTGTAACAATGTCGTATCCATGAGAAAAGGAAATGTCACCGCGACAGGCGCAAACCATATTAAGCCACTCCATAGATGGCTCATCATAATGGATGCAATTGAGCTTTTGATAATTTTCTTCATCAAATTCAAAAACAGAAATATATGGCGTATACGGCTGACCTTTTCTTTGCATCAGTTTTGCTTTGCGAATAGCCCAACGTATCGCCTGCTCCTTGATATCAGTAGTATAAAATCCAAATCCAAAATCTCGCCCGTGTTCTGCTTTAATGATTTTTGGTGTTTCAACAATTATATTGGAACCGTGATACAGAATCATATTTGACCTCCCGCTAAGTAATCATCAAAGAACTGCATCAGATATTCCATAGACATTCCATGCAAATCCTCATAATCTGTGTCCAACAATTCAAGAAGTCCACTTTTCTCAAACATGGAATAGACATCTGTACTGTCTTTTTTGATATGCTCTGCATACAACTCTATGCAAAAAATTTTGAAAGATATTTTGCTCATAATAATTGATCCCTCTCTTGCAATAACTCTAGTAGCAATTCAATAAAATATGAATAAAAACCGCAAGGATTTCCTTGCGGCTTTACTTAGTGCGGTCAAAGCCGCATTGGCGGACGGGGTGGGATTCGAACCCACGTGCCGGTGTTACCGACAAACTGATTTCGAGTCAGCCCCGTTATGACCACTTCGATACCCGTCCGTATATGTTAACCCCGAAAAATCGGGAGATAACGCTTATTCAGTTTTATTAGAATTCCTATTAGAACTCAGCTTGTTTTCTGTCAGCCGATGTGTCTCAAACCCGCATAAATTAAGGCTTTGAGAAGTTTTGGCTTCCGTTTACCCTGACACATTTCGAGTCAGGCCCGTTATGACCACTTCGATACTTCTCCATATTTTGCTTACAGCATATCATGATACCATAAAAGCAGAAAAAAAGCAAGATATAAATGAAAAAAAGTTAAAATTTTGCTGGGAATTTGCCAAGAATCGGATAAATCTGTAAAATATATTTGATTTCCCATGTAAATCGTGGTATAATAGTCACATAGTGACTATTATACGGATTTGAAAAGTGCCTCCGCCGGTTGCCGCGCATAAAAACGCGGCAACCGGCGGAGATGCACGAAATTATACCAGTCCGCGTTGCGGACATGGTATAATAAATGCATAACGACTATTATGCCACGATTTACATATAATACTTTAAAATACTATGACAGATATTTTATACGATAAAAAGGGGCGGAAAAAATGGAAAAATTCTATATCACAACGGCAATTACGTATACCTCAAAAAAGCCGCATATCGGTAATACCTATGAAATTATTTTAACAGATGCGATTGCGCGGTTCAAAAAGCAGATGGGCTATGATGTATACTTCTTAACCGGAACGGATGAGCATGGGCAGAAAATTCAGCAGGTAGCGGAGGAAGCCGGCGTTACACCAAAGGAATATGTAGACGGTATTGCAGGTGAAATCAAAACCATTTGGGATATGATGAACTGTAAATATGACAAGTTTATCCGCACGACAGATGATTACCATGTAAAAGTCGTTCAGAAGATTTTCAAAAAACTCTATGACCAAGGCGATATCTATAAAGGAGAATATGAAGGGCTTTATTGCGTACCGTGCGAATCATTCTTCACGGAAACGCAGTTGGTAGACGGGTGCTGCCCTGACTGTGGACGTCCGGTAGAAAAGACCAAAGAAGAAGCATATTTCTTTAAGATGAGCAAATATCAGGACAAGCTGATGCAATATATTGAAGAACACCCTGATTTTATTGTACCGGAGTCGCGTAAAAAAGAAATGGTCAACAATTTCTTGAAACCAGGTTTGCAGGATTTATGCGTATCCAGAACATCGTTTTCGTGGGGGATTCCGGTGGAATTTGACCCGGGACATGTTATCTACGTTTGGATTGACGCGCTTTCCAACTATATCACGGCGTTGGGCTATGCTACTTCCGGAAGCGGAGAAAACTATAAAAAATATTGGCCGGCAAATGTACATGTGATTGGAAAGGATATTTTGCGTTTTCACACAATTTATTGGCCCATTATGTTGATGGCGTTGGGAGAACCGTTGCCGAAACAGATTTTTGGTCATCCCTGGCTGCTGTTTGGCGAGGATAAAATGAGTAAGTCCAAAGGCAATGTTATCTATGCGGACGATTTGGCAAACCGTTTTGGCGTAGACGCTGTCCGGCATTATTTGCTCAGCGAAATGCCCTATGCACAGGATGGAACTATCACCTATGAAAATTTTGTCACGCGCTATAATTCAGAACTTGCCAATACCTTGGGTAACCTTGTGAATCGAACCGTGGCAATGGTGCATAAATATTTTGACGGAGAAATTTTGCCGCCGGCAGAAGCGGAAGCGGTCGATAAAGAATTGATACAAACAGCACTAGAAACGGTGAGCGGGATGGCGAAGAAAATGAACGAATACCGTGCAGCAGAAGCAATCGGAGAAATTTGGAATCTGGTGCGCAGAAGCAATAAATATATCGACGAAACCATGCCGTGGGCGCTGGCGAAAGATGAAACGCAGAAACAACGGCTGCAAACGGTATTATATCATTTAATAGAATCCATTCGTATCATTGGCGTGCTGCTGGGTTGCTTCATGCCGGAAACCAGTGAAAAAATTCTGGCGCAGATTGGCGCGAAGGAAACGGATTTTGACAGCATTCAAACATTTGGCAAAACCAAAGCGGGAATGCATGTTGGAGAAGCGGCTGTATTGTTTGAACGGCTGGATGAAAAAAAGGTGCTGGAAGAGTTGGCGGGTAGCGTGAAAGAAGAGGAAAAAGAAAAGAAAAAAGAAAAGAAGGAAACGCCGAAGGAACAATCCAAACAAGAGTATATCACCATTGATGATTTTGCAAAGGTGGAAATGAAAGTCGGCGAAGTGATAGGAAGCAAAAGAGTAGAAGGCGCGGACAAGCTGCTGGTATCTCAGGTGAAAATCGGGGAGGAAGTACGACAAATTGTGTCGGGAATTGCAAAATATTATGACCCAGCGGATTTTGTGGGTCAAAAAGTGATTGTTGTTACAAACCTGAAACCGGTGAAACTGCGCGGTGTGCTGTCGGAAGGCATGATTTTGGCAGCGTCGGAAGGCGATAAACTATGCATTTGTGCGCCGGAGGGCGACATTGCATCGGGCGCGGAAGTTCGCTAAAGAAATTCCCAAAGGATGATTGAAGGCAAATGAAAGTAACGATTATTGGTCTGGGGCTGATTGGCGGATCTCTTGCAAAGGCACTGCGGTGGCGCGCGGGAGTGGACACTGTCTATGCTATTGATATGAATGAGACCTATATTAAACAAGCCATGCGGGACGATATTGTAAAAAACGGCGCGACAGATTGGCAGGGATATATGGAATTCAGCGATATCGTTTATGTCTGCACGCCGGTGGGCGTGACGCGCAAGTGGATTGATTTTTTATCCTGCAATGTGGGGAACCGCTGTATTGTCAGCGATGTTGGCAGCACAAAGCAAGAAATTATGGCGTATGCCGAAACCAAAGAAATCCGATTTGTGGGCGGACACCCCATGACAGGGTCGGAAAAATCAGGGTATCCCTATGCGCAGGAAGGACTGTTTGAGAACGCCTATTATATTCTCACGCCGGGCAGGGATGCGGAAGCAGTGGAGACACTGCGGGAACTTACGCAGAAAATAGGCGCTTTGCCGCTGGAACTTGACCCGGAAGTGCATGATTTCGCAGTAGCGGCAGTGAGCCATGTACCGCATGTATTGTCCAGTGCGCTGATGAATTTGGCGGCGGAAATGGACGAGAAGGACGGCATTTTGCGTCTGGCGGCAGGAGGGTTTCGTGATATGACGCGGATTGCGGCGGCAGACCCCACAATGTGGGCGGATATTTCGTTCAGCAATCGGGAAAAAATTCTGAAAGTGCTGGAGGCATATCAGAAGACGCTGCGAACCTATGAGCGGCTTGTGGGCGGCAGCGACAAAGAAGCGGTGTGGAAATTTTTCCAAGCCTCCAAGACAAACCGCAATAAATTGCCGCAAAAGGCGGTGGCAGTGGGCGGACGCAGCACGGAATGCGTGGTAGATGTGCCGGATAAAGTGGGCGTTTTGAGTGAAATTGTGCAAAAGATAAGCGCAATGCAGGTCAATATCAAAAACCTATATATTTCCAATAGCCGCGAAGACTACGGAGGAACGCTTATCATTGGACTGGAAGGCAGCAGTGATGCGGAGAAAGTGCGGCAAATGCTGAAAATAGAAGGATATCCGGTCGTGCGTTAGATAGGGTCGCCGGAGATTCTGTTTATGCCCGAAATATAGAAAGGAACAGAAAAAATGCTATTTGATTCTCATGCACATTTGGACGATGAACGGTTTGGAGAAGACAGGATTGATGTAATCGGAGCTATGTCGGAAGCGGGTGTTGGACTGATTATGAATGTCGGCGCAGATATGCCGTCCTCCCGCCGCAGTATTGTTTTGGCAAAAAAATATCCGTTTATTTATGCGGCAGTTGGCGTACATCCGCATGAAGTGGAAGAGATGACAGATGAGGATTTGCAGGATTTAAAGGAACTTGCTAGAGAAGAAAAAGTGCGGGCAATCGGGGAAATCGGTCTGGACTATTATTATGACAATTCGCCGCGGGACAAGCAAAAAGTGTGGTTTGAAAAACAAATTGAACTGGCGCAAGAACTGGAACTGCCAATTATTATCCATTGCAGAGACGCTATGCAAGACTGTTTGGACATTTTGAAGAAATATGATTTTTCACACACCAGCGGTGTGATGCATTGTTTTTCCGGCAGTGCGGAAACGGCGGCAGAAATTGTGAAAATGGGATTTTATGTTGCATTTGGAGGTGCGATTACTTTTAAAAACAACAAAAAAGCGTGCGGCGTGGTACAATCTGTCCCAATGGAACGTCTGCTCATTGAAACGGATTGCCCTTATTTAACGCCGGAACCACATAGGGGAAAACGAAATGACAGCCGATATGTCAAGTATGTGGCGGAGAAAGTGGCAGAATTTCGTGGAATAACGGTAGAAGAAGTGGAACAGGCAACCATGTTCAATGCAAAATGCCTGTTTCAAATTGAGCAATAGAGAGAAGAAGGGAATTTCAGTGGAAAATCAACTGTTTTATGAACTGGGTAACAGCTTATATGTGAATGTGACCAACCGTTGTACAAACTGCTGTACATTTTGTATCAGAGACCATAGCGGCGTGGGTGGATATGATTTATGGCTTGCGCAGGAACCGACTTTAGAGGAAATGATAACGGAATTGGACACGATGAATTTGAAACAATATGAGGAAATTGTCTTTTGTGGGTATGGAGAACCGCTTTTGCGGCTGGAGGAAGTCGTGGCGCTTGCGGCGGAAATGAAAAAACGGGCGGACATTCCGGTTCGTGTGAACACAAATGGACATGCCAATTTGATATTTGGGCGCAACGTAACGCCGCAGCTAAAAGGGATTGATACGCTGTCCATCAGTTTGAATGCGCGTGACCAAGCGCAATATGATGAAATATGCCAGCCATCGCTGGAAGGGGCGTATGAAGCGGTGAAAGAATTTGCACGTCTTAGCAAAAAACATGTGAAACAAGTGGTTTTATCGGTAGTGGACACCATTATATCAGAGGAAGATATTGCAAAATGCCGAAAAATTGCAGCGGAAATTGACGTGCCATTGCGTGTGCGGCACTATGAAGATTGAACAAAAATGAATGTTTTTTGTTTTTGTGAGACCACGCCTTGACTTTTTGAAAATTCTTAGAGTATAATAAATACAAACAGAATAGAGAAGAAAAGCTAAGATGGAGAGGAGTAGCCGGTGTTTGCTTTGTTTTAGAGAGGAACCGCTATAAGCTGAAAACGGTTCTATCAAAGACGGCGGTGAAGTTCGCTCCTGAGCTCGCATATTGAAAGAACAGTAGGTATGCGCGGAATTTTCCACGTTACAGGAAAAGGATATCGGTTATGAAAACCTGTATCTGCCAAACGAGGGTAGTGTGTGCGCACTGCTGAAATTGGGTGGTACCACGAATTAGAGACCAAAGTCTGTCGTCCCATGTTGTTGCATGGAATGGCGGGCTTTTTTTGATGAAGGAAAAGGAGGGAGCAGGCAAAATGTATTGGAACGAAGAAATTGAGTGTATGGACAAAGAACAAATGCGAAAGCTGCAAAGTAAACGCCTGATTGATACGGTGAGACGGGTCTATGAAAACGTGCCGTTCTACCGTAAGAAAATGGAAGAAGCGGGTGTGACACCGGAAGATATCCGGTCGGTGGAGGATTTGCACAAATTGCCGTTTACGACCAAAATGGATTTGCGTGACAACTATCCGTTTAACACATTTGCCTGTCCGATGGAAGATGTGGTGCGTATCCATGCCTCCAGCGGCACGACAGGAAAGCAGACGGTTGTCGGATATACGGAGCAAGATTTGGAAGTATGGGCGGAGTGTGTGGCACGCGGCATGACTTCGTTGGGTGTTACCAAAAAAGACAGAGTGCATGTTTCCTATGGATATGGATTGTTTACTGGCGGACTGGGAGCGCACGGCGGCGCGGAATATTTAGGAGCAACGGTTGTACCGGCTTCCACAGGTAATACCAGCCGCCAAGTGCAAATGCTGGTGGATTTTCAATCGACTGTGCTATGCTGCACGCCTTCTTATGCGCTGTATATTGCAGATGAAATGCAAAAAATGGGAATTACCAAAGACCAGTTGAATTTGAAATTCGGTTGTTTTGGTGCAGAACCATGGACGGAACACATGAGAGCGGAAATTGAGAATAAATTAGGGCTGGAAGCGCATGATATCTATGGGCTGAGTGAAATCATGGGACCGGGCGTGTCGATGGACTGCACAGAGAAAGACGGATTGCATATCCATGCAGACCATTTCATTCCGGAAATCATTAACCCCGAAACGGGCGAGGTGTTGCCAGAGGGTGAAAAAGGCGAGCTTGTGTTTACTTGTATCACCAAACAAGCGCTGCCATTGATTCGCTACCGTACCAAAGATTTGTCCAGATTGACATGGGAAACCTGCGGCTGCGGCAGAACGTTGCCGCGCATGGAAAAAGTAACAGGACGCTGCGATGATATGCTCATTATCCGCGGCGTGAACGTGTTCCCGTCGCAAATTGAATCCGTGTTGTTGGAGTACGGACAGGTGGAACCGCATTACATGATTTATGTAGACCGCAAAGGACTGCTGGATACAATGGAAGTTCATGTGGAAATGACAGAAGAACTGTTTTCTGATGCAGTGCGTAATATTGAAGCGCAGGAGAAAAAACTGCGGCAGAGACTGGAATCGGTGCTGGGCATCAGCGCGGCGGTCAAATTAGTAGAACCGCGCAGCATTCCGAGAAGTGAAGGAAAAGCAAAACGAGTGATAGATAATCGAAAATTGGTTTAAACAGGAGGCGGGTTTATGACAATTAAACAAGTATCTGTGTTTTTAGAAAACCGTCCGGGACGGCTGGCAGAAGTTTTAGGACTTTTAAAAGAAAACGAAGTGAATATTTATGCATTATATGTTTCCGACACCACACAATTTGGTATTTTACGGCTCATTGTGGACAAACCGGAAGCAGCATTTGCGGCGTTAAAAGAAAACAGCATGACGGCGACGCTCACGGACGTGATTGGTGTTTCTATGCAGGACGAATGCGGCGCACTGTATGAAATCATACAAACCATTAAAGAAGAAGGCGTTTCGATTGAATACATGTATGCTTTTGCGGGACGGCAGGGAACCAATCCGGCTGCGCTGGTGATTCGTCCGGCAGATATGCAAGAAATGATAGATATGCTGCAAAGCAAAGGATTTAAACTGCTGTCGCTGGAGGAAATCTAGAAATAGAGACAGTATATCTATAAGCTGAAAAAAAGAATGTTTCGGACATTCCAACATGATTTTACAGATAAAATGGTATATTTATAGGCAACCCTTATAAAGCAGCAAAGTCATTGTTTTATGGTTGTTTGTCAAATAGGATTCAAAAATCGTCTATCGTACAAAATGCGATAGACGATTTTTCTATGTTATATGCTGCAATAGTAGAAATTTTAGCCGCGCGTCAACTCTTGCAAACCGCGTAAATATGCACTTTTGGGTTAGGAATTTGTTTAAAATCAAGGGGGGAATGGTTACACCTGCTCCCCCAAATTGGCTTCTGCGTGTCCAAGCAAAACGCTGTTCCGTGAGGAATGGAGTATATATATAGTAAGTTTAATCATTCATTTCCGTCTGCCTCGCAAAGCGGTTTCATTTCTTTTAAACTGTCCCAAAGCATAACCTTAACTTTGCTGTTTGTATTAAAATTTTGCGGAGATACAGCGGGATTTTCACCTTTTACAAACTGTATATTCTGTGCATGAATGGCTAATAATTTGCCATTATCATACGCAGCAAAAATGACCGTATATAAGCCGTCTTGCGGAACGGTTATAACAGCTTTTTCGTTTTCGTACGTTATGTTATAATCATATTTAGGATTCGGTGCAAGAATGATAATTGTCACATTGCCGTATTGTGATGTATAAGTTACCGAGCCATTTTCTGTTTCAGTAGGTTCGATTTTTAAGTCCTCTGTCCATACTGTTGTATCTGTTAAAATCGGCAAGTCAATAGTATCCTTATGTGTATTATCATTTTCACAAATATGCTCTGCCTTTCCGGTCATGCTAAATGTCGGCTCTGCGGTAATCATCCAAGCGCCCCAACGATGATGTAGCTTTGGTATTATCGTTTGCGCTGTAATAACCGTATTACATACGCTGCAATGACTGCCTGCTGTTTTGCCGTCTGTTTCACAAGTAGGCGCAATTGCTGTGTCTGTTACTTCCGTATGTCCTGTTGCGGTTGTGATTGGAATTTCCGCAATTTCTATCAAACCGTTTGCGTCCGAGAACATTTTATGGCAAGCGTCTGTACCTTCGCATTTCCAATATTCGCCGGTACCTGTTTTTGTACAAGTTGCAGCTACTGCTGCATGATGTACAAGTGTATGTGTATGCGTTTCAACCGTTTCTCCCACTTTATATTTATCATCAACACGGACTTTTATCCGCATTGACGGACTGCTGTCGTCCAATACCTCTATTGATATTCCGCTTTCTACTGTTTGCGGGTGACAATCTTCCGACAATGAACATTTTTCGCCCGGTAATCTTGTGATATGAAAATTAGAGTTTGGCGTTGTTTCAGAATTGAAGGTATTTCTGCCGTCCTTATTCAAATAAGCCCATGAGTAGTCATACGCACTTTTGTTATTGCTTTGCTCTATACTGATAAATGGGTGCATTTTGGCTTCGTTGTTATGCTTACTGTACCCAACGTTTTCATCAATATGCCATATGATAACTCCGCCGTTAAAAAGATTATCATATGGGTACTTAGCCATGATATTTAAGCATTCCAAGCCTTTATCAAAGCCTGTAAGCTGGCGATTTTCGATAAGGAAATACTGTTTGGGATCAGCTTTGCTCTGTACTTTGATTACGTTATATTTACTGTTCATTCCCATATCGGAAATACTATTTATAGTTCCGTCCCAATTGTTTACAAGCGTGGGCGTTATAAAACCGCATTGCATTTTACACCACGGATCTAAATGTGTCGGTACATGTCCTGTACATTGTGCATAAGGGTCATCATAGTGTTTATCTCTGTCGGTATAGTCAAACCGTCTTCCACTGTTGCCGTTTGCCATAAGGGTATACTTATTATCAGCCCCCATTGCTTTTTGAAAATACAAATCAGGGAGATTAAAAACAGAATGTCCAAGTTCATGGCAAATAGTACCAATACCGTAGGGAATATCTAAAGAATACATTTCAGGCTGAACGGTATATCTGTTGAGACTTATACCGCCCGGAGTTTTTATACCGGAGCCGGATGTGAAACCTCGGATATGTCCTTTTCCTGCTGTCCCTTGTGCTATTAATTCCCCATATCCTGCGAATATTGTTACAATATATGGATTTTCAACTGTAAAGTCGAAATTTTCCTCCATAGCGCCTGCTACCATCATAACCACTTTATGCAAGTCGTTGCTTTTCGCATCACCTGTCGGAGAGGGATGCGGAATATCAAGTGAAATCCTGACAACACCATCGCGGCATTCTGAAATTTCATATGGAATATGAGTGTAGTCACTATAGCTTACAGTACCTTTGCCACCCGTATTGACACTTGAAGTATCGGCAGGCTCAAAAATATCCAAACCGTTTGAATTTTCTTTCCAATAATTCACAACACTGAGCTTGCCGGGCGTTATATCAAACATTTCCTTATTCCAAAATTCACTGTCCATTGTAATTTTAACATCATTAAATTCTATTAAAATTGCAAGCAGTTTCTGATGTGTAAGCGGTTTTTGTTGTTTGGCTTCGGTTGAAAAAAGTGCAATATCGGTATCACCGATGAACTGTACACAGCCCGTCTGCGGAATCATGAATTCATCAAATGACGAAAAAATCGGTGCGGCAACTGCTGTATTTCCAAACAATAAAATAAACGCAAGACTTAACATTGTCAATAGCGAAATCTGTTTCTTTTTCATAGCTTCCCCTCCTTAAAATGTATGGTATGAAAAAATACAATTTCGTGCATCTTCGTCGGTTGCCGCGTTCTTATGCGCGGCTTTGGCGGAGGCACTTTCGATTCCGTATTAATATACGCCTTGTGTATATATTATACCATGTTTTGCATACATTTCAATAAGATTTCATCAAAAGTTTTATTTATAAGAATGAACACCCGCCGCAAGAAACGATATAGTGAAATGGATTGAAGTCCATAAACCTAAAAAAGATTAATATTTACTATGATTTCGTAGATATCTGCCGTTGTCATTGTTAACACCGAACAGCAAAACGGCATAGAAAGTCTATGCCGTTTCACTTATTTTTATAGTGAGAGAGAATCTGGCAGCGGATTTTATTTGTTTAGCATTCGGTCTATCATGATTTTGGTTTCACCTCTTGTGACGAATTGGTCGGGGCGAACGGAACCGTCTTCATAACCATGGATATATCCGGCGTTTATCATTTTTGCCAAAGCGTCCGCGTACCATGCGCCGCTGTCCACATCAGCCGCTTGCAGCGATGTATCGCCGTTATAGATGAACTTTGAAAGGATTGCAGCCAATTCTGCACGCGTAATATTTTGATTTGGTCTAAAACTACCGTCTTCATAGCCGGTCATAATGCCTTTTTCACAAAGCGAGGCAACTGCGCCGCAGTACCAGGCGTCGGACGTAACATCTGAAAAGGCAGTGCCGCCCGACGCTTTCCGTGTATCGGCAATAATGCGCGATATCATCTGTGCCGCTTCGGCACGTGTGATATTGTCCTCCAGCGCAAGAGAACCGTCGCTTCTGCCCTGCATATAGTCGGTCGGATATTTTGTGAGCCGCGGCGTGACTTCTAAAGTATCGGCATTGCCATAGTAGGCAAAATCAAATTTTGCGCTGTCTGCTGCAGATTTGCCAAGTACGGCAAACACTCTTTTTTGGTTTACCAAACTGTCGACAAAATCGGCGTATTCCTTGATATCCTGAACGGTGGTTTGCAGCATTTCGTTTCTGCGCTGCTCACATTCCTCAGGCGTTCTTTTTTCCAGCGCGAACGTTGCACCATATTCCGAGGAGGTATATTCCCATTCATCATATTCCTGAACAGCGGAAACAATATAGGAGTTCAGTTCATTTTGCGTCATGTTCATGCTGCGCAGATAGTCGCCGATGCCTTGCCATAGTCCAATGGCAAAATCAATATCGGCAAGACCTGTCACCGCGCAGACCATTCCGTCCTCGCGAAAAGATATGCTTGCGCCATACGCACCGTGTTTTCCGCGCATGATGGGATAGATATATTTCGTGGTCAATACTTTGCCCAGAACAGCCATTTTTCCGGAATATTTTTCTTCGCCGTAAGCTGCCGCCAGCATGAAATGGTTCGCATCGGCGAGTTTGGTAATCGTTGCCGCGCTGTAATAACCTGCCGGCAGGTTCAGCGCCGCGCTTTTGTGGTTTTCGGCATCCTGAAACAGTTCGCACACGGTGTTTTTAAATTCGCTATAATCCGCACTGTTTCCAACATATCCTATAACAGGCTTATTGTTTCGTATGATTTTTTCTGCTTGCGCTTTCATCTTTCCCAGTATTTGTTCCGCGTCGTTTAGGTCAAGGCTTTGCAAAAAACGGCAGTATTGCGGAGAGTCTTTCACAATGGTATTCGCAGGAACAAAAATACCGAAACGACCGCCTGCCGACAGTGCGGAACCTTTCAGTTCACTGCTTACAAAATACGGGTCGTAATAGCTATCAATGATTTCTTTGGGCGTTTTGGAGATATACTCTTTCAGCGCATCTGCATTCCACATTTCTTCTGATTCCAAAAACGATAGTGCTTTTTGCAGGCTGTCAGATTTGTTTTCTCCTGAAAGCCATAGTTGGAGATGGGGATTGATTTTTTCGCTGTTTTGCGCATTTTCCAGCGGCAGAATAGAGGCAAAAAAGCTGCTGCCCGATTTGTCCGCCTGATACTGCCAAAACGCATACATGAGGTGTACATAGTCCAAATCTTTCGTTTCGATGTCGAGCGGAAAATATAGGCTTGCGGAGGATTCATCGCTTTTCTCGGTAAAATAGAATGGAATACCGTCTTGTTCCGCATAAACGGAATCCGATTTTTGAGGCGCGTCTTTCACTTCATCAAGCGTCAAAAATGGAATTTTGCCAATTACGGAAGGGTCGTCCTCGGTATCGTTCCACTTTTGAAACGCTTCCGTTTCACTCTTGATGCGCTGCAATTCCTCTGCACTTACCTTCACAACGCTGTCCTCCGCGTCAAATGTGCCGTTTCCTGAAACAACGGTCACGCTGCACGGATTTTCGGTGAAATATTTTTGTAAGAGTTCGTGAAAATATTCCTTGTGATTTTTGTAATACTCCCGCATGGAGTGGATTTCCGTATACGCAAGCGGATTATCCTGATAAAGCAGTCCGATAAACACATTGTCATAATTTTGATAGAAATAACGGTCGTCATTGTCAACAAACGCGTCAATGTCCGCGCTGTCTATGCCGTTTTCATCAAGGTCTTTTAAAACTTCATTATATGCCTTAATGATGTCATCTTTTTGTTGGAGTGGCACTTCGGAAATCATCAATGCCAGTGTGGATATACCGCCGGTATTTCCGCCTGAAATATAAGTGTTTGTCAGACCTGTTTTCTCTTCCATTTTTTGTTTGATAATGTCAAAAACAATTTCATTCGCAAATCGTTCTTTGGGGTCAGCCGCTGCCGGAACACCGGAAGACATAAAACCGATATCAACGGTTTTGGTGGTTTCATTGATGTTGTATTCCTGCAATTTGTTTTGGGGAATTTGCTTTGTGTCATCAAAGGAGATATCCGGCGCTTTTGCAGTGTTTTCAGAGAAAAATACATCAAGCGCGTCCAGTGTTTTGTGGATGTCCTGCTTGCCGGAAAGATAGGTCATGCTGTTGGAAGGGATATAAAAGGTGTTGTAAACGCGAAGTAAATCTTCATAGGTCAGATTTTTAATGTCGGCAAGTTCGCCACCCGCGCTGAAAACAGGCGTTGTATCGCCATAAATGCCGCGATATAATTTATCGGCAAGGAAATTGACGGAATTTTCCGCGGTATTTAAGTTTTTGATTCTCAGTTCGTTATAGACCACGCCGTTATACCGCGCCGCGCCGTCCGCATATTCAATGCGGATACCCTGCTGCCGGAAAATGTTTTCATCGGTTAGGAAAAGCGGGTGGAAGATGCCGTTTAAATAAACGTCAATCATGTTGTAGTATTCCGTGGTATTTTGGGTTTGTATGAGATAATAGGTACAGTCGTCAGCGGTGATGCCGTTTAATCTGAGAGAGGAGGAGCCGTTCTGTATGTAGTGCATGATATTCTTGGTCGGATATTTCTCGCTTCCGCAAAAAAGCGCATGTTCCAGAACATGGTTTGCACCTTTGCTGTCTGTGGGCGGTGTTTTAAACCCGAGTACAAATTCGCGCGTTTCACTGTTGTTGTCGTTATAAATAACTTCCGCGCCGGTTTTGTCATGTCTGTAGCGATATACAGTTCCCCCCAATGCGTCGCTTTTCTCCGTGCTAATCAAGGTGAATGTGTCCTTGTCCGCTGCCAGTACGGCAGTAAACATGGTGTTGCACACCAAAATTGCCGCAAGAGCCATCAAAATGAGTTTCTTTTTCATGTTCAAATTCTCCCTTTCTGTGCTTTTGTTAAGTAATGATATAGATAGTATATAAAACAAATATTAAGATTTTCATAAATAAAATATAAAATAGTTGTAAAATTTGATGTAGAAACTATTAAATGACGCAGATAAGGAGGAAGGATTGAAAAGAATATGTTTTCATGGTATAATAGTCGCAAATAAGAATGTACAAAAAGGGGTGGGGTGTTTCAAATGGAGGAGGAACGCAAAAAAATAAAAAGGATAATTGTCATTGTTTTATCTGTTTTCTGCCTATCTGTTGTATTGGTTTTTTTGGGAGTTTTCGTTTTTGGTACAGTTATAGAGTTATTGGGAAGGAAAGCGCTTTCACTGTTTTTTGAATCTCTGTAATGACAGAAATATTTTTTTGTATTAGTGTATGGACGTTTATTGCCCTGTGAAAAAATCCGATGGCTTGGATATCTTTTTTATTAATTTTCAAAGAGAAGATATAGTTTTCAGGGAAACATAGCAAATGACTGTTGCCACTTTATGCGCCGTAGGTGCGTATTCCTGTGAAAGGTTGCTAGCGCCGTGAAGCTGTTATGCCCGCGTTTACAAGGGCATAGGCGAAGCAAGCGAGACCTTTCACTGAAGAGGAGTAGCAACGAAGCATATGAAAAATGCCCACGCTTTTGCGTGGGCATTTTGAATGCAGCGAAGTTTGCTGCGATGTGGAGGAAAGGAAGAGCTCGCTTTTCTGCGGAAAAGCCACGGCGCGGCAAACAGTCCACCGGACTGTTTGCTAGGACGCGCCTTTCGAATCCCTTAAATCAAAATAAAAAAAGAAGCTATCCTAACGGATAACTTCTTTTTTTATGGAGGAAAGGAAGGGATTCGAACCCTCGAACCGCTACTAACGATTACACGATTTCCAATCGTGCGCCTTCAACCAACTCGGCCACCTCTCCATAGGTCGTTTGTTGCTTTACTTTTCTATTATAAGATAAATATTCCATTTTGTCAAGTGTTTTTATAATTTTATTCATGAACAGGAAGATAGTAGGAACGCAAGATATCTTTTGCGCGCTGCATCTCTTCCGGTGTAGGCGACTGTATCCTTGACAGCTTATAGTCTTGCCGCATTTGCTCCCATTTATACTCACCCAGCTTGTGAAATGCCAGCAGTTCTATCCGCTCAATAGAAGAAAACCGGCTGAGATATTTGCCCATCTGATGAAGGTGTTCTTCATGAAGCGTATATTCCGGAACAATCACATGACGAATCCAAACCGGCTTGCCGGTCTGCTCGAGATAGTCCAAAAGTCGCAGCGCATTTTTATTAGAAGCACCGGTTAGCATTTGGCACATTGCATCGTCAATGGATTTGATATCAAGCAAAACGAGATTGCATTTGTCCACGCAGCTTTGTATCTGTTCCAGCGGCATAATACCGGAGGTGTCAATTGCCACATGAATTCCTTCTGCCGCGAGCAAATCTTCCATTTCTGAAAGAAAGGAATGTTGCAGCAGCGGTTCGCCGCCGGAAAAGGTGACGCCGCCGCTGGCAATAAAATGGCGATAGGATAAAATCATTTCCAGAAGCTGCTGTGGTGTCATGTGCTGAGCTGCTTCCGCCGGATTCCACGTATCGCAGTTGTGACAATACAAGCAGCGCAGCGGACAGCCCTGCATAAACACAACAAAACGAATGCCGGGTCCGTCTAATGCACCAAAGGACTCCGTGGAATGAATGTTTCCTATCGCCATGATAATCCCCTTTCAGCGTATAGCAAATGTGCGGTACGTTTTTTCTGTTAGAACCGTGTGTGGAACGTACGGTTGATAACATCAAGCTGCTGTTCGCGCGTCAATTTAATAAAATTGACGGCATAACCGGATACGCGGATAGTAAGCTGTGGATACAGTTCCGGATGGTCCATTGCGTCCAGCAAAACTTCTTTGTTCAAAACGTTGACATTAATATGATGTCCCGTTTCTTTAAAATAACCGTCCAGCAGATTTGCCAAATTCACAATTTTTTCGTCTTTGGATTTACCCAATGCTTCCGGTACAATGGAGAAGGTATAAGAGATTCCATCTTCACTGTAGTCATAGGGCAATTTGGCAACCGATTTCATGGAAGCAACGCAGCCGTGACTGTCGCGCCCATGCATGGGATTTGCGCCGGGCGCGAACGGTTCACCCGCTTTACGTCCATCCGGCGAATTTCCTGTTTTTTTACCATAAACAACATTAGATGTAATTGTCAAAATGGAAAGCGTGGGTTTGGAATTGCGGTAGGTGTGGTTATTTTCCAGCTTTTTCATAAAGTTTTCAACAATGTCCATCGCCAGCCGGTCTACGCGTTCATCGTTGTTTCCAAACGCCGGATATTCGCCTTCAATTGCATAGTCCACAATCAGTCCGTCCTCGTTGCGAATTGCTTTCACTTTTGCATATTTAATGGCCGCCAAGCTGTCTGCAACAACAGACAGTCCTGCAATGCCGCAGGCAGAAGTCCGCAGAATCTTTTCATCATGCAGCGCCATCTGAATGCGTTCATAGCAATATTTATCGTGCATATAGTGAATCACATTCAGCGTATTGATATAGAGTTCACTCAGCCAGTTGCAAATTTTGTCGAATTTACCCCAGACGTCGTCAAAATCAAGATAATCTCCCTGAACAGGTTCGCTGACCGGCGCGATTTGTTCGCCAGTTTTTTCGTCTTTTCCGCCGTTAATAGCATAGAGCAATGCTTTTGCTAAGTTCGCACGAGCACCGAAGAACTGCATTTGTTTGCCGATTTCCATTGCGGAAACACAGCAAGCAATACCATAGTCGTCACCGAATTTTGCGCGCATCAGTTCATCATTTTCATATTGAATGGAAGAGGTTTCAATAGAGATACGGCTGCAAAAATTCTTGAAGTTTTGCGGCAGGCTGGGGGACCACAGAATGGTCAGATTGGGTTCCGGTGCGGGACCTAAATTTACCAGCGTATGCAGAAAACGGTAGGACATCTTGGTGACCATGTGACGACCGTCCAGACACATCCCGCCGATGGATTCTGTGACCCAAGTCGGGTCGCCGGAGAACAGTTCATCATAGGAGGGGGTACGCAGAAACCGTACCATACGCAGTTTCATAATGAAATGGTCAACGAACTCCTGAATTTCTTCTTCGGTATATTTGCCGCTGTTTAGGTCTTTTTCCGCATAGATATCCAAAAACGTGGAAATACGGCCAATAGACATAGCGGCGCCGTTTTGTTCTTTGACTGCTGCCAAATAGCCAAAATAAACCCATTGAATCGCTTCTTTGGTATCCTGCGCAGGCGCTGAAATATCATAACCATATTTGGCTGCCATTTCTTTGAGTTCGCCAAGCGCGCGGATTTGTTCCGCCATTTCTTCAATTTCGCGTGTTTTGTTGCCATCAATGCGCCCTTTGGAATGCGCATCTTTCGCTTTCTTTTTCTGCTCAATTAAGAAATCAACACCATAGAGCGCTACGCGGCGATAGTCGCCAATGATACGCCCGCGTCCATAAGCGTCCGGCAGACCGGTGATAACGCCGGTATGGCGCGCTTTACGCATTTCTTCGCTATAAACATCAAATACGCCGTCATTGTGCGTTTTGCGATATTTGAAAATATCCTCTACGCGCGGATCCATTTCCTTACCATATGCTGCCAAAGAGGAACGAACCATACGGATTCCGCCAAACGGCATAATGGCACGTTTGAGCGGCGCATTTGTTTGAAGACCGACAATATCTTCCAACGCTTTATCAATATAACCGGCATCGTGGGCAGTGATGGTGGAAATGGTTTTTTCATCAATATCCAACACACCGCCGGCTTTGGTTTCCTGCTGCATGAGGTCTTTCACTTTACCCCAAAGTTTTTGTGTTTTTTCCGTCGGCGAAGCGAGAAAACTGTCGTCTCCGTCATACGGTGTGTAATTGTCTACGATAAAATCTCTGACACGAATTTCCATTTATATGAACACTCCTTTTCTGAAATATCTATAAAAATAAACGATATACAATTGGTTTTTTACTATATGACTATTATACCATGTCCGCAGCGCGGACTGGTATAATTTTGCGCATCGCCGGTTTCGAGCGAAGCGATGAAACAATTCGGCGGCGCTTTTTATTCTATAATAGTCACCATATGACTATTATACCATAGTTTCTGTTTCCTGCCTAGGGGAAATTGTATACAAAATATCCTTCTATTATCATACCAATTTAGTATATATTTTGAAATGACGATGAATAAAGGAAATTGGGAGTGTTAGACTGTGATTGGAATGCGGAAATGTTCTTTTTTTAGAATGTGCCGAAGCAGAAAAAAGAGAAAATAGCGGGAATGGTAACGATTCCTTGGCAATGGTGCACAAATATAGAAATTTCCGCAAAATCTGACGTTTTCACTATGGACAAGCATGGCATAAATGTGTATAATAAAAAAGAACGTAAAAGATTATGAAAAAAGATGACAGAATCAATCTCCATGGCGTAAACAACTTTTGAAGATTGATAGCGTTAATGTCTGTTTGAAAAAGAGGAGGATGCGGGATGACCAATCAGGAATTGGCAATGCAGAAACATGAGGAATGGAAGGGCAAAATTGAAGTAGTAAGCCGTGCACAGGTAGCGGATAAAGCTGATTTGGCAATTGCTTATACGCCGGGTGTGGCGGAACCTTGCAAAGCCATACAGGATGATGTGGATTTATCCTATCAATATACCAGACGCCACAATTTAGTGGCAGTTGTAACAGATGGAACGGCTGTGCTGGGACTGGGGGATATTGGACCGGAAGCGGGTATGCCTGTGATGGAAGGAAAATGCGTACTGTTTAAGGAATTTGGCGGCGTGGATGCGTTTCCGCTGTGTATCCGTTCAAAAGATGTTGATGAAATCGTGAATACGGTCAGACTGCTGGCAGGCTCTTTTGGCGGCGTTAATTTAGAAGATATTGCTGCGCCGCGTTGCTTTGAAATTGAACAAAAATTGAAGGAAGTATGTGATATTCCGATTTTCCATGACGACCAGCATGGAACGGCCGTGGTGACGCTGGCAGGTATTATGAATGCACTGAAACTGGTGGGAAAAGACATGTCCGAAGTGGAAGTGGTTGTCAATGGCAGCGGCGCGGCAGGTATTGCAATTACAAAATTGCTGATGAAAATGGGACTGAAAAACGCGGTTCTGTGCGATACAAAAGGAGCCATTTATGAAGGACGCGAAAATCTCAATGCCGTGAAAGAAGAGATGGCAAAACTGTCTAATAAACAACAGAAGAAGGGGCAATTGGCAGATGTTATCAAAGGGGCTGACGTGTTTATCGGCGTATCCGCACCGGGCGTTTTGACGGCGGAGATGGTAAAGACAATGGCAAAAGACCCCATTGTGTTGGCAATGGCGAATCCGGTACCGGAAATCATGCCGGAGGAAGCGAAAACGGCAGGCGTGAAGGTGATGGGAACAGGACGCAGCGATTTCCCAAACCAAATTAACAATGTTTTGGCATTTCCAGGCATTTTCCGCGGCGCATTGGACGTTCGGGCAAGCGATATTAATGATGAAATGAAGATTGCAGCAGCAAAAGCAATTGCAGAGATTGTATCGGAAAAAGAACTGGCGGCGGATTATATCATTCCGGATCCGTTTAACAAAGCGGTGACACCGGCAGTGGCAAAAGCAGTGGCAGAAGCGGCGCGCAAAACGGGTGTTGCCCGAATCTAAGGGTATATAAAATGTGAAGGATATATAGAAACAGTGTGTATGAAGTGGTTCTCATGCACACTGTTTTGACTTAAAAATATTAGATTTCTTTCGAGTTAAAAGAAAAAATGGTTTTATCTCTTGACAAATCAATCTTGTATGGTATAATAATACTGTTACAATCTAATTGATATGCAAAGGTGGCGGAACCGGCAGACGCGCACGTTTGAGGGGCGTGTGGAGCAATCCATGGGGGTTCAAGTCCCCTCCTTTGCACCAGGAAGTTCTTGCAGCGAAGCTGCAGGAACTTTTTTATAAAAAGAGGGACTTGAAGGCTAAGAGGGCACGAGAGCGGAGAGGAAGGTTGCCGGTGGCAAGCTTCCAGCGAACGTGGTGCGCAGGCGGGCACCATGCCGAAGGGTATGGTCGCCGAGCAATGCGAATTGCGGGAGCAAGGCGCGTCCCCTCCTTTGCTACCGGAAAGTTCTTGCAGCGAAGCTGCAGGAACTTTTTTATAAAAAGAGGGACTTGAAGGCCAAGAGGGAACTACGTCGGAACAGACTTTGCTTCGTTCCGATTTTTGTTTGCACAAAAATCAGTCGCATGCTCCGTCGTTCCTCCTTTTTCGAAAAAGGTCACGCCAAGTCGCTCGGCGCACTTACCTATGCCCTGAAGAGGTATAAACGCGTTCGCTGGCGCTTTGTTGGCTACTAGCCTTTTTCGGGTTTGCGCGCTTCGCGTATTTGAAAGTCCTTGGTTTTGCTGTGTTCTCGATAAGTTCCACAGGAACTTTTTTATAAAAAATGGACTTGAAGGCTAAGAAGGCACGAGATATCATTTGCAAAAGAAGTATATGAGGTGGATATCATGTACATAAAATTAATACAGCCTAAGATGATAAAAAGACCCATGGATACGGATATCAAAATCCATATGGCGCCGCCGCTCGGACTTTTAACGGTTGTTCATATTCTTCAGGACCGGCATACTGTTGTGCTGGAAAATGAAAACATTCAAGACATTCACTATGGCGATTCGCCCGATATTGTCGGTATCTCTGTCACAGTAGATACAATGCCCAGGGCGGTTGAAATTGCTAAAAAATTTCGGCGCAAAGGCGCAGTTGTGGTTGCGGGCGGTATTCACATAACAACTGCGTATGATACGATTCTGGAAGAGCGTTTCGATGTGTTGTGCGTGGGAGCAGCAGAGGGAACATGGCCTAGTATTATAAAGGACTATGAAAATGGACTGCTGAAAAAAATATATATGTGCGGCAAAGAATTCGGAGGAGAAGATATTGTTTCTCCGGCTTATGATTTTTTGAAAAAAGAACAATATTTATATTGTAATGTGATTCACACCAGTAGGGGCTGCCCGTTTCGATGTGATTTTTGCTATAACAGTGCGGCGCAGCGTATGTATGTGAATCGGAATATTGAGGATGTTTTGCAGGATATAAAAGCGGTTCACTCGAAGCATATCATGTTTATTGACGATAATTTTGCTGGAAATCCTGCATGGACAAGAGCGTTTTTGGAGACCATCAAGCCGATGGGGATTCAATGGAATGCGGCAGTGTCAATCAATGTTGCTGATGATGAAAGTCTGCTTGATTTAATGAAAGAAAGCGGCTGCCGGAGTTTATTTATCGGATTTGAAAGCATTAGCCCATCGTCTATTGACAATGTTCATAAAATACAAAATAGCACCGCCCAATATGAGCGGGCAGTGCGCGCGATTCATGACAGGGGAATCATGATTAACGGAAGTTTTGTATTTGGACTTGACGGCGATACCCCTGAAACGTTCCGGCTGACGCTGGACTGGATTGTGAAAAACAAAATTGAAACAGTAACCTCTCATATTTTAACACCCTATCCGGGCACGGTGTTATATGATAAATTAAAAAAAGAGGGACGTATTGTATCTGATGATTTATCCAAATATAACACGGCGAATGTTGTGTTTCAGCCGGCCGGTATGACAGCACAAGAGTTATATCGCGGCTACATATGGATATATCAACAGATTTATAGTCTGAAAAATATACTGAAAAGAATGCCGGAAAACAAACAGCAAAGAGCCTCCTATTTGTTGTTTAATCTGTTGTATCGCAAATATGGGCGTGTGACAGATTTTATTTGTAAGATAATGACCTACAAACGCATTGGGAGAATTGCGCAGCGGATATCACATTATTTGTAAATCAGAATGACAAAAGAATGCTTAAGCACAGCAACCCGAGTAGGTGGTGTTATATGTTTTTTTGTGTCGCGGAGTCAAACGGCGGCAGGTAAAAAATCTGAAAAACAGTCTCTCCGATGCAGCCAATAAAAAAACAGTTCACCCTCTTATTTTGGGAGTGAACTGTTTTTTTACTTGCAATATTACAGATTCGTTTTCACTTGACGGACAATGTTTTCTGCCGAAAGTCCATATTCTTTCAGCAGCACATAGGGGTCGCCGGAACGCCCGAATTCATCTTGCACACCAATACGCAACAATTTTGCCGGCGCATTTTCGCAGAGCACTTCTGCAACGGCGCTGCCCAGTCCGCCAATGATGGAATGTTCCTCCGCAGTAACGATAAATGAAGTTTCTTTTGCCGCTTTGACAATAATATCCTTGTCAATCGGTTTAATCGTATGAATATCAATGACACGTGCATGAATCCCCTCCTGTGCCAAAGTGTCGGCTGCGTCCAGCGCTTCCGGCACCATCAGTCCAGTGGCGATAATAGCCACGTCGCTGCCGTCGCGGAGTTGTTTGCCTTTGCCCAGTTCAAAGGTATAATTTTCTGCATCATAGATAACAGGCGTCGCCAGCCGTCCAAACCGCAGATAGACAGGACCGTTATGCAAAATTGCCGCTTCCACTGCGGCGCGCGCTTCCACGCTGTCAGCAGGATTGATAACCGTCATATTAGGAATGCTGCGCATGAGAGAAATATCTTCAATTGCTTGATGGCTTCCGCCGTCTTCGCCAACGGAAATACCGGCATGTGTCGCACCGATTTTCACATTCAGGTTGGCATAGCAAATGGAATTGCGCACTTGTTCAAAGGCACGTCCCGCCGCAAAGATTGCAAAAGAACTTGCAAACACAGTTTTGCCGCAGCTTGCAATACCTGCCGCAGTGGACATCATGTTTGCCTCAGCAATACCGACGTTGACAAAACGGTCGGGATATGTTTTTTTGAAGCCGTCTGTTTTTGTGGACTTGGAAAGGTCTGCATCCAGAACGACAATATCATATTTTTCGCCAAATTCTTTCAGTGCATTCCCGTATGCCTCACGGGTTGCAACTTTTTTAATGTCTGCCATAGTTCACTCCATTCCGCCGCCGGCGGCAGCGCGGCAAAAATTGACCGGTCACATGCGCTTGCCGCCGAATAAGCGCATGAAGAAAGAAACGTTCCGTCTTTATGCCAATGCAGCGGAAAGCTGATGGATTTTTGCGTCAATTTCCGCGATTGCTGTTTCATATTGCTTCTGATTGGGCGCCATGCCGTGCCATGCCGCTTCGTTTTCCATGAAAGAAACGCCTTTTCCTTTAATGGATTTACAAATGACGACAGTGGGCTTGCCTTTGCATTGCTTTGCATGATCCAGCGCGCCGCGCAGGGCGGTTAAATCATGCGCGTCTACGCAAATCACATTCCAGCCAAATGCCAAGAACTTTTCATCAACCGGCATGGGATTCATGACGTCGCGCACATCACCATCGATTTGCAATAAATTGAGGTCAATGAACGCGGTCAAGTTGTCCAGCTTGTGGTGGGCGGCAAACATAGCCGCTTCCCATACTTGCCCTTCTTCCAGTTCGCCGTCTCCTAAAATGGTATAGACACGGTAGGATTTTTGGTCGAGTTTTGCGGCGATTGCCATGCCGTTTGCACAGCAGATGCCCTGCCCGAGAGAACCGGTGGACATATCCACGCCGGGAATTTTGCGCATGTCAGGATGCCCTTGCAGATAGCTGTCCGCTTTACGCAGCGTTTTGAGATCCTCCACAGGAATAAACCCTTTTTCTGCCAACGCGCCATAGAGTGCGGGCGCGCAATGCCCTTTTGACAAAACGAACCGGTCGCGATCCTCCCATGCCGGATTTTTGGGGTCTACATGCATTTCGTCAAAATATAAAACCGCCAAAATATCAGCAATGGAAAGTGAACCGCCCGGATGTCCGCAGCCGGCGCTGAATACGCCTTCCAATACATGCCGGCGGATTTTATACGCAACGAGTTCCAGCATGTTTTTTTGTTTTTCATCCATTCCATGTTCCTCCTACCGTTTTAATATCGTGGTGCAAACTGTATACAATTTCTCTATCTATAGATTATACCACATCTGTGAAGTCGGGTGTAGTGGCTGATTTCACAAAATTTTCAGTGATGTGCAATAATTTTTTTGAGAAAATAAAAAATCCGTTCGCTTTGCCCTGTTAAATAAAGGTATCCCATCAGCGTTTCCAGTCCGGTAGCGCGTTTATAATCAATAAGTTTGGCGTTTTTGGGAACCGTGGCGGATTTCGCATTGCGTCCGCGTTTATAAATCGCCGCTTCCTCCTCGGTGAACTCTTCTTCAATCCATTCCAGCGCCTTGCTCTGCGCTGCTGCGCTGACATAGTCGCGCGCCATCATATGTAACCGGTGAACCGGATAATTGCCTTGTGACACCAGATAGCTGCGGACAAACAACTCATAGACATTGTCGCCCAAATAGGCAAGCGTCAAAGGCGAATATTGGCTTGCCGGCAGTTCCGGCGAAAATATATCCGAAATAAAATCCATATCGGAATCAACTCCTTTTAGGTATGTGCAAGCGTGATGACACAAACATATTTTGCGCCCGCGCGTTTGAGTGTTTTTGCCACTTCAATCGTGGTGGCGCCGGTGGTGAATATGTCATCGAGCAGAATGATACATTTGTTTTTAATCAGTGCGCGTTCGTTGACGGAAAACACGCCGACAATATTTTTAGCACGCTCCTGCGCTTTCAAAGTGCTTTGCGCCGGTGTGCTTTTATTTTTCTCCACAACGTGGTCTTTCACAGGAATTTTGGTATATTTTCCAACATATCCCGCGATTTGTTTCATGTGGTTGAAGCCGCGGCTGCGTTCCCTCTGTTTATCGGAAGGAACATAGGTGATATACTGAATATTGCTTTTGGAAAAGCCCAAACGCAAAATAAAATCGGAAAGCAGGAACCCAAAATCCGCGGCAGCAGCAGTTTCGCCGCTGAATTTGAACCGCAAAATAGCGTCTCGGACATTGTCTTTATAGGGAAAAATACTAAACGCCGCGTCATATTGCCGTCCGACGCTTTTGCAGGTATAACAGTGGAACCGTCCGTCTGACAGGTGCATATTGCCGCCGCATTTCACGCATTTAAGACTATCTTCCGGAATGTTGTTGAGACATTCATAGCAAATCACAGGACGCGTGCCGGGCGACTGTAATTTTCCGCAAAAAACGCATTTGGGCGGAAAAAACAAATCGGTCAAATAAGTCCATGGATGCACTTTTATTTTTATCATATTGCGTTAGTTCCTTCCTCTGATTGAATTTTTTCCTGCAGCAGCGTTGCCAGTCCGCTGTAGCGCATGGATTCGCGGTTGTTGTCCGTCATGTAGCGAATCACTTCCTCCCGTCCCACCAGCACAACCAGACGGCGGGCGCGGGTGACGGCGGTGTAGAACAAGTTGCGGGACAGCAGCATGGAACTGACAGGATAGGCGGGCATGACCACGGCGGAAAATTCACTGCCTTGACTTTTATGTACCGTCATGGCATATGCCAAATCAATGTCGTCCAGCAGTTCAAACGGATACGTCACCTGCTTGTCCCCATCAAATATAATATATAGCACGCCTTGGCGTTTGTCAATATCTTCAATGAATCCGATATCGCCGTTGAAAATACCGGTTCCCTTTTGACCAATGGAACGCGTCCATTCAATGTCGTAGTTGTTGCGTACCTGCATAATTTTGTCGCCGGTGCGCAGCATATACCGCGGGCGTTTCACTTCTTTTTTGTCTTTGGCGGGCGGGTTGAACACCTGCTGCAATTGTTTGTTCAGGTTTTCCACGCCGGTTTCCCCCTTTTTGACAGGCGTGAGCACCTGTATGGCGTCCAGCGCGTCCTCGCCCAAAAATTTGGGAAGCCGCGTCCGGCATAGTTCCAAAATTTCCGCCACACCCTGCGCGGCAGACGGACGGCGGAGAATGAAAAAATCTCCGTTTTTGGAACTGGTTTCGGGATATTGCCCCTGATTGATGCGGTGTGCATTGACAACAATCATGCTCTGTTTTGCCTGCCGAAAAATTTCGTCCAGACAAATCACCGGCACCGCGCCGCTTAAAATAATGTCGCTGAGGACATTGCCTGCGCCGACGGAGGGAAGCTGGTCGCTGTCGCCCACCAAAATCACACGCGCGCCGTGTTTCACTGCCCGCAGCAAATAAAACATCATGGTGATGTCCAGCATGGATACCTCGTCAATGATAATCACGTCTTGCTCCAGCGGATTGTTGCGGTCGCGCTTGAATACCTGACCGCTTTGCACACTGTCAAACTCCACCTCCAGCAAACGGTGAATTGTTTTGGCTTCTTGGTGACACATCTGCGTCATGCGTTTTGCCGCGCGGCCTGTCGGTGCGGCGAGCACAATATCCAATCCGCGCTGTTCCATGAGCGCAATCATGCATTGGATAATGGTGGTTTTTCCGGTTCCGGGCCCGCCGGTTATCACCAAAATTCCGCTGGTGAGCGCATATTCCACCGCTTGTTTTTGCTTTTCTGCAAGCTGAATGCCCTGTTTTTGTTCAAAGGCGGCAATATCGTTTAGTATATCCTGCTTTTGAATCTCAAATACCTGTCGGCGCAGCGATTTTAGGAAATGCGCCGTGTGTTCTTCGGCAGTATAAAACGCGGTCAAATAAAGCGCATGAAAATCCGCCTGTTCCACAATGCGGATACGACCTGTCATGTGCAACTGATAAATAGCGGTCTGTACTTGGTCGGCGGAGACATGCAGTAGTTTTGCCACATAGTCCTCCACCACAGGCTGTGGTAAAAAAGTGTGTCCGCTGCCCGCGCCATCACTCAGCGCGTGCAGGACAGCGGCTTCCATGCGCTGGCGGCTCGCAGGGTCAAACGACAGCGACGCCGCAATTTTATCTGCTGTGGCAAACGTGATGCCGTCAATGTCGTTGCATAGGACATAGGGATTTTCCTGAATTTTTTCCAGTGCGTCCTCGCCCAGCGTTCGGAAAATTTTGTATGCCATGTTGGTGCTGACGCCGTTTTTGCCCAAAAATACAACGAGTTCGGAAATGGCTTCGCTGCTGATGAATTCCGCGTGGATTTTGGACGCCTTGTCCATGGAAATACCGGAAATACGCGCCAGCTTTCCGGGCTCTTCGCGCATGATACGCAGCGTGTCCGCGCCGAAGGCTTCCACGATTTTTTGCGCCGTTTTTGCACCAATGCCATGAATCACGCCGGAGGAAAGAAAAATCAAAATATCCTCGGCGGTTTCCGGCAGCACCTTTTCATAGTGCTCCACCTTGAACTGCTCGCCGTATTCCATGTGCATGACCCAACTGCCGGTCAGCTGCAGCTTGTCTCCGGGCGCGATAAACGGCAGACAGCCGACAATCACCACGTCGTCCTGTTCTTCCGTGACAAATTCGCAAACCATATATCCGTTTTCACGGTTTTCAAAAATGATGTCCGCTACTGTTCCGCTTAAACTTTCCATGCCGCTTTCTGACCTTTCTGTTTTTTGGTATCATTTCGTGCATCTCTGCCGACCCGCGCACGCATATACGCCTTTTCCAATATATTATATCGAAAAACGTACGTTTGTTCAATAGGAAATGAAATATTTTTTTGCGGAAGGGAACCAAAAACAGGTGGAAAACGTCTAACAAAGTAGTCAAATTTTACATAAGAAAGGGGACAAAACGATGAAAAAGGGACTTAGCATGGCTTTAGCGTGTCTCATACTGCTGGGAAGCTTTGGTGCGGCGGCGCAAAACGAAACCTACAAAATCGGAACATGGGACGTGCCATATCAGCAGCAGGCAGCGGAGCAGCTGCAAGGACTGGGACTGATGTGGGGGACGGAAAACGGCTTTGCGTTGGAGGAACCGGTCACACGTGAACAGGCGGCGACTATGGTAGTGCGTTTGATGGGCGAAAATGTGCAGCAGGCGGGAACCGAATTTTATGAGAAAAGTTCGTTTACGGATATTTCCGGAAGTTGGGCGCGGAATTTGATTGCCTGTGCGGCAGAAAAAGGGTATATCAAAGGCGTGAGCGAAACGGCGTTCGAGCCGGAACGCGGCGTGACGGGACAGGAATTTGCGACCATGCTGCTGCGCGCCTTCGGCTATGCGGCAGAACCGGATACTGCCTATGAAATGGGCATTGCAGCGGGTATGCTGCTGAACAACTACAGCAAAGCGGCGGTGACACAGGCGGACTATGCGCTGATTCGCAGCGACATGGCGAATATCTGCAACGGTGCGCTGCTGGCAAAAACCGCGGACGGCGAACCGGTACGGGATATGCTGATTGCAAAAGGCAAGTTTACGGAAGAACAGTGGAAAACGGTCATGACACAGGACGAAACCTTGAAAAATACAGGTTTTACATGGAAACTGAACGCACAAATGCCGCAGGACGAAAACTATATGTTTTCACCGTTCAGCATCAAAATGGCGTTTGCCATGGCGGCAAACGGCGCGGCGGGAGAGACGCGGCAGGAGATTTTAGACGCGCTGGATATTGACGATTTGGACGCGTTCAACAAGCAGGCGGCGCAGGTGATGGAAACCTATAACGTGAAAGACGAACTGAAATTGCAGGTTGCCAATTCCATTTGGCGCAACACAGATAAAATGCAGGGACGTTCCTTTGCGCCCGATTACCAAAAGAAAATAAGTCAGTTCTATCAGGGAACCGCAGCAGATGTGACAAATCAAAATGCGGTGGACACGGTGAACAGTTGGGTGGAAGAGCACACGAACGGTAAGATTGACAGCATTATTCAGAAAAGTGAATTTTGGACGCTGCTGGTGAACGCAGTCTATTTCAAAGGGACTTGGGCAAATCAATTTTCGGAGGGCGCGACGCGGCCGGATACCTTTGTGAGCCGTGACGGCAAAGAAACAGAAATAGATTTTATGCACGAAACAGGGTATATGGACTATTATGCGGACGAGAATATGCAAATGGTGCGTCTGCCCTACAAGGGCGCGGATATCAGCATGTATATTGCTTTAACCGATCAGCCGAACGGCAATTTGGAGCAGGCAGCGGAACACATGAGCCGCAGCTATGTGGCGCTGTCGCTGCCGAAATTCCGTACAGAATTTTCTACAGACTTAAATGATATGATGAAAAACATCTGTGCTGCGAAAGCGCGAAAAGAAATCAGGCAGGGCCTATTGGTGGGCTCTGCATCTCTGGTGGCTGGGACACTTAGCTTTTACTTCGGGAAATTTTTCTCAGGACCGCTCCTGGAGGTATTAGACAATCTGGGCAAGAATTTTGTCTTTATATGCGTCAGTCTCTTTCTCATTCTAGGTGGTGCATACCTGCTGTTTCATGGCCTTCAAGGTTTGATCCATCTGAAATCCACCGACGTATGCAAGGCCATCCGCAGCCAACTCCGGCCAGAGGAAGAACATTTGACGGGAAAAGAAATGATTGCCTTGGTAGATCAGGATCTGACATATGCTCAGAAATACGCTAATGGGAAGATTCTGATTGGACGGGAGTGGCTGGTTGTTCCAAATTCAATGGGACAGCTTGTGGTCCGTTTAGAAAATATTAAGCAAATCGAGCGTCGGGGCAAGGACAGTACAGGGTTATATCTGAAATTCAACGATCAGCATGGACGCGGGCCTGTAACGGGAGAGCTTACGCCGGTCGAGGCAAATTCAATCGAATCTTATGTGCAGGGACGCATAGCTGATTTGAAAAATTAAACCGCTATGGATGGGATAGACCTATGGATATGGACAAAATGATGCAGCAGCTTAGTACCCACCC
>JAAWTG010000033.1 GCA_022801925.1 Clostridia bacterium
GGAGGGTCCACCTGTTCCCATACCGAACACAGAAGTTAAGCTCCATCACGCCGACGATACTTGGCGGGCGACTGCCTGGAAAATTAGGTATTTGCCAGCTCCGTTCTCTTTTTTCTTTCAAAAAAGAGAGGAAAAATCATCCACTTCAGGAGGATTTTTCTTTTGTCATATCTATATCTCTTTGTTATTCTTGATTGTTTGCGACTGAAAAGATGTATTGTGTAAGGACAAGCATTTGTTACATACTGTCGCAGAGAATCTGGGATAGAAGAAAGATGGCTTGTGATAAGAAAGATAGAAGTATGATATCGTATATTTGTCAAAGTGCTGTCGCAAAAAAGAGAAAAAGTAGATATGAGAGAAAAGACAAATACTACTTATGTAGTGATATAAATGATATGGCGGCATAGCTCAGCTGGCTAGAGCAAACGGTTCATACCCGTTAGGTCGGTGGTTCAAGTCCACTTGCCGCTACCAAAAAACTACTGTTTTGCTGCAAAGAGAATCACATTTCTGCAAAAGGAATGCCCTTTCTTTTTGCAGCAAAATAGTTTCTATAGATTTTTTTCTATAGAGTTTAATGAAGTATTTACCTGAAATATGTTTGTAATTTTTTTGAAAATCCATGAGATGCAGAGAGTAAATTCTTGGGTAGAGAGTAGATTCTTTGGTATAGGGAAATAAAATTTGAACACAATAGAGATGAGTTCAGATAAAAATTTATATTTTCTGTGGACAAGCGGAGAACGTTTTGAAAAAGATTTGCGAAAGTCTTTTACTAATAGAAAAAGAAGTTCATTACGATATATAATAGAAATAATGAAATATAGGGCCCGTTGGTCAAGCGGTTAAGACACCGCCCTTTCACGGCGGTAACACGAGTTCGATTCTCGTACGGGTCACCACGTCGGAGCAAGCTTTGTTTGCTCCGATTTTTTTGTGTAAACACAAAAAAATCAGTCGCCCGCGCCGCTGCTCCTCCTCTTTCGCGCAAAGGCACGCTCGGCTCACCTGTTCGTTTGTAAACGCACTCACGACGGTTCGCTGTCGCTATCACCTTTTCGCGAGTATGCGCCTTCGGCGCAGATGTATTCAGAACGTTTGGCTTTGCCATGAAAGGAGCAAACTTTGCCGTGCACGCCTTATATTTTGGAAATCGCGGCAAGATTCGGTATTCTGTAAAGAATTAGAGGATAAAACAAAGCTGTAGAGCGTCTGATTTTAGGTCAGGACTCTAAAGCTTTTTAGGTATAAATGCAATTCTACTTATAATTTTTATATAGTCTTTCCAGTGTAGAAAAATCATTGCACCTTTTTCCTAATGGGGTGCCGTCACCATACTTTAATCTATGCGAATATACCACAAGTGCATTTTTTCGTATTTTTTCCTGTATTGATTTTATGTAACGATATTCTGCACGAAGCAAAGCCCTATATGATAAATCTTGTTCTCTTTGAATATCAATATAAGTATATTCGCTTTTGGGGACAGGAAACATATTATTAAGATTAATAACAGCATAGTCTTTTACTTTTAAGAAATCAACGCTATCATGCATATTTCTATGTTTCGGTTTAAAAGAAGATAAAGGAGCGAAATAGTCCATGTTATGAACACGAAGAATAATACCAATGTACTTTCTTTCGTTTTGTTGATATGGCTTTTTATTCTGAAACAGATGTGGTGCGGCAGGCAGTAAATAATTGATATATTCGCGATTGACTTCATAAAATTTTATATTATCCATAACAGTTCTCCCGTAAAAAAGTAGGAGCAGTTTTAACTGCCCCTACTGTTAAACTCGCATTCAGAGCCGCGAAACACTCACTCTTAACTTTCTTGTTTTAGAACCAAGAGAAGTTCACAAAATAACTTTCTCATTTAAGGGCTGAGATACACCCCTGTTATTATAATATACAACATCGTATCAATTGATACAGAATTATTATATCCCATATCTTGTATAAAGTCAAGCAATTTTGAAATTTTGCAATAAATTTTTATTTCTCGTCTGTTTCCTCTTTGATATTTGGGGGCGCACCACGAACGGCTTCAGGGCAAATGCTGTAAAAGTACAATTTTTTCCTTTTATGGCAGTTTCTACTTCTTTCATAACATCATTAGGAAATCTGATGGACTTGCAAATGTGCGAAGATTATAATAGGGGGCAAAATTTGTGTCAAACGGTCTGCATTGCAGGGATTTCAATTCCGCCTTCCCACAGCTCAACTTCTGATATATCAACATCTTCATCCCAAGAAATCGCACAACCTCCGCAATCGACTTTAACAAGTTTAAAAAAGGTTTCATCTTTCAATTTTCCGTATATAGGAAATTGTTTTAATAATTGCTTAGTATCATACTGTTTGGTTACACCATTTTCAAAGTGGACTATTAGATTCATATCCCTATCAGGAAGAAGCTGCGTTACCCTAATTGATAATCCCATAAAAATTTCTCCTTAAAAAGGGTTATGCGTTTGTGCTATTGTGTTTGCTTGCCTTTGCTTGGTTTAATAAAAAAAGGATTGGAGCGATTTCTGCATTTAAGGATTTTTTGTAATCTTCAAAACTCATATCTTTTGTTTTTTCATAATGTTCCGCTCTTATAGCGTGTATTTCATCAATTGTCAAGGTGATATTGTTATGAGTCATGTTAAAAACCTCCTAACATCATACTTGGTGGGAATATATCTACTTGAGACAGATTTAGAGAAAGATTTATTGCATTTACCGCTTTAATTGTTTTTGGATTTACAAAATGCTTAAAGTTCCAACTGATAATATAACGAGAATGATTCAAGGTTGCTATCGCTATGTGCGTTAAATCGTCAAGGCTCTTTTCTCTTAGAACACCATTATCCAAATAAGTGTCTGCAAGATTTTTCTCTTCTTCAGAAAGTTCGACCATAGTATAATTTAGTTCAGCGAGTTTACTGAGTAAAAATGACAGTTTTGGTTCACTGCAACGAGATATCTCACGAATGACCAAATCAGATATTACGATTTCAATATCTTCTCGTTCTTTAAATTGTTCCCATAAAGTTAAAGTTTCTTGCATTTTTCAGGAACATCTTCCTGTTGCAAATGACTTATTACAGAAGTATCCAGATATATTTTTAATTTAAGCATTTCAATCACCTATAGTTATTATACTACATTTCCGATTTTATTGCAATACATTTGTAGTGCAGACAATCATTTCGTTTTTATCTAAAATAATATGATAGAAGTGGCTGGGGACAGAAAAAGTGTAATATTTTTGAATGTCATATCCCAAATAAGACAGTTATTTTGCATGTAACTACTTATTGTTTGCATTATAACATAAATAAAAACTATTAGCAACCACTTTCTGAATGCTCATATTGTATAATATAGATATATAGAAATTTATATAATTTTCAGTATTTATAGCTTTATTTGTCGAGTTTTGAACACATTCAAAAATCAAGGTAGCGACATTATAATAAATACTATGAGGCGAAGTGGGGTGGAAGCATGAAAAGGCTGGATAATATCAATGTCGCTATTGGCGCGAGAATAAAAGAGATGCGGCTAAAGAGGAAAATGACACAAGAGGTTTTTGCGGAGCGGGCAGGAATTTGCAGCGGACAGCAAGTCAGCAACATTGAGCGCGGCGTCAGCGGATTATCAATTGCTAAATTAATGGACGTTTGCGAGGTGCTTGAGGTGGAAGCAGACTATTTATTGTTTGGTATCAGGACAAGCAATGTGGAAACACAATTACATAAATATTTGAAGCAAATGACAAATGAACAATCTCAATATGCTTCTGAATTTGTCAAGGTTTATGCAAAAGCCTGTGGTTTAGTAGAGAACTGAACGATTCACCTGCTTGGGCTTATAGTATGTGCGATAAAGGTGTCGGCTCGACTTTAGAAATGTGTGCCGGCTGTAACAGTAAGAAATAAAGGTGATTCATATGAGTGAAAAAGAGCTGCGGCTGCACAGATGTTGTTTCACGGGGCATAGACCGGAGAAACTCAATATTTCGGAGCGTAAGGTAAAAGCATTGTTAAAATCAGCGATTGAACAAGCAATTAAGGACGGCTATACCACTTTCATCACCGGTATGGCGCGCGGCATTGACATGTGGGCGGCAGAAATTGTGCTGAAAAAGCGCAGACGAAACGCTAACATCCATTTGATTTGCGCGTTTCCCTTTGAAGGCTTTGAAAGCCGCTGGAATGCGACGGACAGAGAAAATTATCGTGACATCATAGACAAAAGCGACCTCACAAAATATATTTGCGCGCACTATAGCCCTTCCTGTTTTCAAATCCGCAACACCTGGATGGTAGACCGTTCGGCGCGGGTGATAGCGGCATATAACGGCGTGGGCGGCGGAACGAGAAACACCGTTGTCTATGCAAAACGAAAACATGTTGAAGTCAAAAACATTTTGGAGGAGGGTGTGCCATGCTGAATCTTTGGAAACGCAGAAAGGAAGCGCGGGAAAGGGAACGGGCGGAATGGGAGCGGGAAATAGAAGCGAATGCAAGAGCAGATTTGCAGGAATTCCGCTACAGAATGGAACATGACGAAGAATACCGACAATCCGTCGAGCGTTCAAGAAGATTTTTTCAGGCGGATGGGGAAGCGAGAAAACAAGCCGGAGTGGAAAATAAAGCGGGGGAATATACCTTCACTTGCCCCAACTGCGGCACACACTGTACCGGAAGCTGGGTGAAATTCAAAGGCAGTTTGCACGGCGGTACAGGCTGTGAAAACTGCAAAATATGGTTAAGAGTATAAATCAAAAGCGTGTTTTCGCTTGGAAATCCCAAATGAAAACACGCTTTTTTGCTTTTTATAAACTTGCTATGCGACCTGAATAATGGAAAGCGCCTCCGCCGCGCCGCACATAAGAACGCACAGACCAGCGGAGATGCACGAAATTGTATCATGCCGCTTTGTGCATATGATGCATTCAGCAAAGACGGTCGAGCTGCATATGACACATGCAGTCGGGGGGTGTATCAAGACATAAAACCGAAGCGCTTGCCGTGCCTTAATTTCCGGTATCGGTTACGTCTACTTCAATTTCACTTTGTATTTCCGCGCTGTCCAGCGGCGTTATCAGCAGCCCCAACAGTTTCATCAATTCCAGACCGGTCACTTCTTCCGCACGCACCTGTAAGGTGCTTTCACCGGCGGGGAGCGAAACGGTATAGGAATCGACTGTCGGTGTGTTCACATCCGCGCTCATCCGCACCGGCGCATGGAAAATTTCTTTTCCCGCATAGAGCAGATATGTGCCGCCGCAATCATGCATTTTGGTCATGTCAGCGGTGCCGGTAACGCCCGGCGTATGCAGAGCAAGATAGGAAACATCAATTTTTAGCTGCATTGCCCGCGGCAAGCGGATATTCCAAGTGACAAACTGTGTGGTATCCTTCCAGTGGAAAACGTAGTCTCTGTTTGTTTTGCCATCGCCATAGTGCAGTCCTGCACTGATGACAGCGTCGAAGGAACGTAAATGGAAAGGACGATCCAGTGGCATGAGAAAATCAGGTTTGGCAACAATTTCTCCATTAAATTCCACTTTCACAACGGTATCAGCCGCATCAAATTCACCTTCCGGCAGCAGGAATTCGTGGTCATAGTAGTTCAGACGCCGCACCGGAACTTCGCGTCCGTCCACCAGCATATGCGCATTTTTAATGGTGTTACCGAGTCCGCCCAGAATCAGTTTGCGGTTTTCAGGAACATCAAAAATATGTAAATACAGCGTGTTGCCGCGCAAAGTCGTTTCGCCCCAAACCTGAGAGAACAGAGGGGAACGGCGTGTCGCATAGATACTTTCGCCGTTTTGTTTCAGCCACTCGCCGATACCGCGCAAGATAGCGGCGTCGGGTGCGTCGAAAGCGCCGTCGCCTTTGGGACCGATATTCATCAGCATGTTGCCGCCGCGCGCGGCAATTTTAGCAAGCAGACGGACAAAATGGGAGGCGGGTTTATGGGAATGGTCGAATTTGGAATAGCCATAGGATTCGTTGGTGGTGGGAATCGCCTCCCAATCGCCAATGGTGGGATATAGCTCTGCGGGGCGGTCTGCTGTGTTGAGGTAGTCTGCAAATTCACGGTAGTCTTTGTCAGCATAGTTAATAACACGGCTGTTGACGATAATGTTTTCGTCCGCTTCACGAATTGCTTTCAGAATACGCAGATTTTCTGAGGTCGGCAGCTTATGCGGCGTGTCAAACCACAGAATATCAGGATGATAGTTGTGAATCAGCTCCAGAATCTGTGGAATTGCTTTTTCATCGACATAGCGTGCCGCCTTGGCAATCCGCTCCGGATGTGTGGTGTGCCATAGTTCGCCGGGATTGGCGTGCAAATTTTTGTCGCCGCCCGGATTGTCATGTTCCCAGTCGTTGCCGGGCGCATCGGGATGTTCCCAATCAAATGCATGAGAATAGTAGCAGCCAAATTTCAGTCCGCGTTTTGTACAAGCTTCTTTTAACTGTGCAATGGGGTCAACTTTGCACTGCGTCATGCGGATATCATAGGGATACGCCTCCGATGGGAACATTGCAAAACCATCATGGTGTTTCGTTGTGATAATCATATATTTCATGCCTGCCTGTAGCGCGGCTTCCGCCCATGCATCTGCATCAAAATCACGTGCTTCAAAGGGCTTTACCAGTTCTTCCACATACTCGGATTTTGGAATTCTGCAGGCGCGCATTAAATGTTCGCCATATCCAACCGGCGGACAATCCTTCCAAAGTCCGCCGGCAATGGAATAAACGCCCCAGTGAATAAACATGCCGAAGCGTGCATCACGCCACCATGCAAGACGGCTGTCTGTCGATTGCATGGATTTTGCCCAAAATCCTGCTGTGGCAGCCTCGACAGCCACTTGTTGCTCATCAATTTGCTTCATTTTTGTTCCTCCTAAGAATCAACGGATACCTCCGTATATTTGATTATAATTTTATTATATAAAAAGAGATGGAGAAAAACAAGCGACAAAACATAAACAAACAAACAAAAAATAAAATAAAACAACTAAAAAACAGGAAAAAACAGAAATTTTACAAAATGTTTGACAGAAAAAGTACAAGGCGGTATAATATATGCATAACGATTATGAGGTGCTTTTTGACATGAAAGAAAGTACCAAAAACTTTCCGGCGTTCTGATTTGTCCCGAAGCATGAGGGAAGTCCGCCCGCCGGCAGGACGTTTTTTTATTTGTTGCAGCTTTAATGTTCTAAAGTAAGGAACCGAAGTCGGACTACTGTTAGGTGTTTTGACAGAATAATGATATACCGGAGAAAATATTGAGGGAGGGGAGAGAAAAATGCGTCAAAAAACAAGTATCCCGCGAGATTTTCTGCAAGTGTTTGTCCGTTTTATCATTCCCTATCTCGGCGTGATGTTAATTCCGATTATCACGGTGTTTTTAGCAAATCAGGCGATTGTCCGTCAATATAAAGAGGATACGCTGGGGTCCTATGAGATTGTACTGCAAAACAACATGGAGTTGATTGACAACCAGCTCAGCCAAATTGAAGAAGTTGTGGACAGCATGTTGATGAACGCGGAAATGGCGGATTTTTTCTATCGGGACGCGGGTAATGTGACAAAGCTGATGGACATGCAGCGGCTGCTGAATTCCTATTCTTTTGATGAGAATTGGGTGAAAAATGTTTATTTATACCATCAGCCGCTGGACGTTGTGATTGACAAAGCGGGAATTTACCGCGGCGCAGATACCTATTATGGCAATGGGTTGGTGATTGACCGCGTGGCGGAAGAAACATGGGCGGCGGCGCTGCAAAGCGGCGATTGGCGGCGCGGATACCGCCCGGCGCAGCAAATGCTGGTGAATGACAAAAACTGCAATGCCATTACCTATACGCAATCGGCGCCGCTGCTCGCTTCCGGCGTGATGCGCGGACAGGTGAATGTCATCATTGACAGCCGCGAACTGATGAGTTTGTTTGACAGTCTGCTGGGCGGCAACCAGGGCGCGCTGTATATTTTGGACGATAAAAACGAACTGCTGCTTTGCTCCGACCAAAAACATCGGGATTTTATTTTGGAACATTTGCAGCAGCTAGAGGGAGACACCTTGCAGTCGGAATACAAAGTGGACGGCAGAAGCATGTATCTGATGAAACAGACCAGCGCAGGCAATGGCTGGCAGGTGGTACTGCTGATGCCAAAAGCAGTGGTGCTGGAAAAAGTGCGATTCATTAACGCATTGCTGCTGTTGATTTATACATTAACTGTGCTGGCAGGTATGGCGGTATGTATCTATATCACCTATAAACGCAGCAAAGAGTTCCACCGGCTAGCGGGTTCCATCGGAGAAAAGCTGACAGAGAAATTTTCGCTGAAAAATTTGAAACAAACGGAGTTTTCCCTTTTGCAGGAAGGTGTATCGGACTTAATTTCGGCCAACGAGTCCTTTCGCAGTCAAATTGAGGAGCAGCGGGGATATATAGAGTCCAAAGTGATTGACGGGCTTTTGCATGGCGAATATAAAGAAGAAACAGAAGCGCGCGCGGCACTGGAAAAGAACAACATGACGCTGGGCGGCGCATGTCAGGCCGTTTTGCTGATTCGATTGGGCAAGGAATACCGTATGCAGATTGGCGGGCGCAGCGGCAAAGAATTTGTGAAAGACAATTTATACAGCATTATTGAGAACTATTGTTATATCTGTGACGCAGGCGCGCGCGGCGTGGCGGTGCTGCTGTCCCTTGACGAAACGGGAGAGGCGGCGAAAATACAGGTGGCGGCGGTGGTGTCGCATATTGAAACTGCGCTGAGTTATCCCTATGATATTCCCATGGTATTCGGGGCGGGACGACCGGCACAGCGGCTCGTGGAAATTGCAGACGGATTCCGGCAGGCGCGCGAAGTTGTGGAATACAATGCGATTGGGCACAGGAAAAGCGTTTTGTGGTACGACGATTTACCGCAGGAGGGCAATGTGTTCTATTATCCGCTCGCGCTGGAAACGCGGTTGTATAACTATGCCATTGTCGGCAACTATGAAGAAGTGGTGCAGACACTGGACGAGATTTATCATGAAAATTTCCTGAGCAGAACGCTGTCGGCGGATATGGTGGAACAACTCACGCAGGAAATCACGTCCACCATTATCAAAGTGCAGGACGCGCTGCATCTCGGCGGCGGAGCGGAAGCGGCAATTGATATTCCGGCGCCGGACGACGGGCGGTCCATCACAGATGTGTTTGAACAAATGGGTGGGATTCTGAAACAGTTGTGCAGCGCGGCAGCGCAACAAAAGAAAAGCAAAAGTGCTGTAATTATGGAACGGGTACGACAATATATTGCTCAGCACTATAATGACAATAAGCTGTCACTGACGCAGCTTTCCGTTGAATTCAATTTGAATGAAAAATATCTTTCCAGCTGTTTCAAAGAAGAAACAGGAGAGAATTTTTCCACCTATTTGGAAGGGCTGCGTATCAAACAGGCATGTCGGTTGATTGAGGAAGGGACGCACAAAATTGGAGAAATTTCCGCCATGGTGGGGTATGCCAATGACGTGACATTCCGGCGTGCGTTTAAGAAAAAAATGGGCGTTAGCCCAAGTGGATACCATGGCGCGCCCAAAAACTGAATTTGCCTATCGTACACAAGACCCGGAGTGCTTAAAATGCCTATGAATGCGCATTTTGAGCATGACGGGTCTTTTTTTCATTTCAGAAAAAATGAAGATTTGTACGGTTTTGGGAAGAGTTGTTTCTTGTTCTGAGTATGGAAATGTACTATAATAAAACAAGAAGATAGCGGAAAAGCGGGAGGAGAACACCATGAAAAAAAGAGGGAAATGGCTTGCTGCCGCGATGGCGATGGCAGCGCTGCTGACTGCCTGCGGCGGAGCGGAGCAAGAATCAAACGGACAGTCGGTAACACCTGTGACAAAAGAGCCGGTGACAATGAGTGTGTATTTGCCAAAACCGCAATATATAGAAGATTTGTCCACCAATGAATTCACACTTTGGTATGAACAGCAAACAGGCATACATATTGATTGGCAGATTGCGAGCGGCAACCAAGCGCAGGCAATTAATCTGATGTTTGCGTCGGGAGATTATCCTGATATCGTGATGGACAGCGGTATCAGCAAATTGGAACAAACGGTCTACGGGAAACAGGGCATTTTGCTGGACTTGAAAGACTTGATTGAAGAACATTCCGTTTACCTGAAACAAATTTTGCAGGAACAAGAGGATATCCGCAAAGGTATTACCACGCCGGACGGAGAAATTTTTGGACTGCCCAGAGTCAATGACGTATATCATACGCGCTATCCGAGCAAAATGTGGGTCAATCGGCAGTGGCTGGAAAAGCTGGGACTGAACGTGCCGCAGACCACGGAAGAATTCTACCGGATGTTGGTGGCGTTTCGGGACGGCGACCCCAACGGAAACGGCGTGAAAGATGAAATTCCCATGGCGGCAACGAGTGAAGTCGGTCCCAACGGTTATGAAGAATTTTTGATGAATGCGTTTCAATATTATGACAGTTCCAAAGTCATGCAGGAAAACGGAACCGCAATCTTTACGGCAAATCAGCCTGCTTATCGGGAGGGACTGCGGTATTTGAACCGTTTATACAGCGAAGGGCTGCTGCACAGAGACAGTCCGATTATGGACAGGAAACGGCTGAAAAACATGGTAGAAGAGAGAGAAACAGCAACGGTCGGCGCAGTACCTGCCTTGTGGTACGGTATTTTCACGGACGTGGAAGGCGGTAGCGACCGCTATCAGGACTATGTGGCAATTCCGCCGCTCATGGGACCGTCGGGCTTGCGGCAGACGCCGACATATAACAATGGACGGGTGGAATGGTCTGCCAACATCACGAAAGCATGTAAAACGCCGGAAATCGCCATACGGTGGCTGGACTGGTTCTATTCCAAAGAAGGAACGCTCACGGTACAAAACGGATTTGAAGGCGTGGGCTGGCGAGACGCCAAAGAAGGCGAAATAGGGCTGGACGGCGGTCAGGCAATTTGGGCGCGATTGCAGCCGTTTGGTGTGATGCAAAACAAATGCTGGATGAACATGGGCGTTTATTATATGGATGAAAAAATCCGGTTGGGTATTATCGTGGAACCGACAGGAGAACAAACGGAACAGACGATGTATCAGGTGACAAAGGAACTCTATGAACCATATGGCGCAGACCATTGTCTTCAGGATTCCTTTTTTGAACCGGATCAATATAATGAGTTTACGCAGCTCAGACTGCAAATCGACAGTGAAGTGAAACGTTCCATGGCGGCGTTTGTCAGCGGAGAAAAATCGCTGGACACAGATTGGGACGCCTATGTGGAACGGCTGACTGAATTGGGGCTTGCAAGGTATATAGAAATCTATCAGAATATGTTAGATAAAACGAAATAGGCAAAAAAAGAAACGAATCGAAAGCGAGGGAAACGGAACATGAAAAAAGGGATTGGATTCATTTTATGTATAGCGCTTTTGTCAGGAATGTTTTTCCTGCCGGCGGCAGCTGCGGAGGAAAACTATGCGCTGGGAAAACCGGCGACGACAAACAGCGTTTATGCGGACGATGCAAAATGGAGTGCGGGAGCAGCATTTGACGGCGATGCTTCCACCCGTTGGGCGTCTAAAGCGGGCGAGACGGAATATTGGATTCAGGTGGACTTGGAACAAACGCGATCCATTAACAAGATGACCTTCCAACAATATCAGTCGCGCGTGCTGAAATATTCCGTAGAAGTGTCGGCGGACAATTTGGTTTGGACGACTGCGGCGGAAGGCGACAGCATGGGTGTGAATAAGGAGATTACGTTTCCAAAAGCAGATGCGAGATATGTGCGGTTCAATATATTGGAATGGAGTGCGGAACCCACTTTTTACGAAATCACTGTATCGGGCGGAACGGAAGCAGCCATGACGACAACGGGGAATTTGGCGTTGAAACGTCCGGTGACAGCGAGCAGCGAACACTCCGCAACCTATGACGCTTCCAAAATAGTGGATGGGAAAATGGATACACGCTGGGCAGCATTTTCCTCAGAAGGTGCGCCGGATGCGGATTGCCGCTGGATTAACATTGACCTTGGCGCAGTGAAACCGATTAACCAAATGAAAATTTATGAATTTTCCGCACGTATCCAAGATTATAAAATTATGGGTTCAGCGGACGGCGAAACATGGAATGAACTGAAAAGCGGAACGCTTTCGGGAAACAATAAAAACACAACGCTGGAGTTTCCTGTGGCATGTGTGCGCTATGTTAAGCTGGAAATCTATCAATATACCGACCACCCCACCATTTGGGAAATTGAACTCTATTGTACAAGTGCGGCAGGAGATTATTTGCAATATTATCAATTTGCGGATTTTGTGAATGCTTCCGTACTCACAGACCAACCGACCGACGCCATCACCGGAAATTTGAATATGCCGCTGCCGAACAGCGTGACAGCGGGAAGCTTGACGGCAGATGTGACATGGGAAAGTGATAAACCCGATGTGATAAATGCGCAGACCGGCGAAGTGACGCGGCAGGCAGAGGATACGCCGGTGACGATTACGGCGCGGGCGGCGATTCGGGGCATGACAGAGGTGCCACCGGTGGAGATTTCTTTCACCGTGACTGTCAAAGCGGCAGCGGCGGACATTCCGGTTTTAGAAGTATTGCAGGAGCCTGTCACGGTAGAGACAGAGCCTTGGACAGCGGATTTGAAACAGCAGAGTGGATTTGATTTGAACGCGCCTTTGGCGGCAGAACTGGACGTGTCCGCACAAAATGCGCAGAACATGACAGTATCCCTTGGACAGGAAAATGCGCCGTTTGCGCAGATTCAGTTCACAGGAGATACCTATAGCATAGCGTATGGTTCTCCCATGCGGCTGTGGCGCAAAGAAGGCAATTATCCTGCGCAGGGGGCGCATGTGAAATTCCGGTTTGAAATCAACCGCATGACAGGCACAATGGATGCGCTGGTAGATGAGGGGACAGGTTGGAAAACCGCATTACATAACGTGAAAGGTATGAATACCATTTCCGCGCTGGATAAAATATGGGCGGCGTTTGGCAGCGGCAGCTTGAGCGTCCATAGCGCGCAGGTGCGCATGACGCCGAAACTTGCAGTGGAATTGTTAAAAGAACAGTTTGATTTTACAAAACTATCCGATGAAAAATCGATGTGTGTCTCCAAAGACCTCACGCTGCCAAAGACCTTGCTTGCCGCGCCGGCACAGTGGCAGAGCAGCAACGAAGCGGCAATCAATACTGAAACGGGCGCGGTGGACACGACGCAGTCCGGTATCACAACATTAACCGTGACAGCAGCGTTTGGTAGTGAAGTGTTTGAAAAATCCTTCCGCGTTATGTTTGGTGGCGGTAACCTGTTGGCGGGCGCGGCGGTGGAAACAACCGGAAAAAGCATATCCGGCGGCGGAATAGAAAACCTGCTGGATGAGGATATGGATACCTCCTATCTCACCAGAAGCACAAAACCCTATGAAATCACTGTTGATTTTCCACAGGAAACAGTGGTATCGCATTTGACGCTGTTTGAGGCGTCGAAAAGCACCGGAAAAATTACGAAATTCAGCATCGAAGCGAAGAATGAGATCGGCGATTATGAACAGATTGCACAAGGTACGGAAATCGGAGAAGAATTGACGGTGCCCTGCGCTTTGCGCGAGACAACACAGCTTAAAATCAAGGTAGAGGCATTTGAAAAAGGCAGCACAGGGTTTGCCGAAATCACAGGAAGCTATGCACCGACAGCAGCACAGGTGTTGGAGGGAGACTTAGCGGTGATTGGAATGTATATGCAGGCATTCATAGACATGAACGTGTTGCCGGCAATCGGCATCTTTGGTTCAGAACTCACCTGGACGAGCAGCAACACAGATTTAATGAAACTGGAACGGCAGGAAGATGTATATATATTGAAACCAACATACGGCGCACAGACAAAAGTCATCAATTTGCGCGTTGATGCACGGTATCAACAGGCAAGTGACATGAGAGCCTATACGGTTGGCGTTGAAGGAACAGGCGGCAGCGTTGGAGCGCCGGGCGGAAGTAACGGCGGAACGAGCGGCAGCAGCGGCGGAGGCGGTGGAAACCGCGGCGGAGGTTCCTCCGGCGGAACGGGTGGGATTGGTATGCAGGTGCCTATCGTCAGTGATACCAATGTGAAACCGGTACCGCTGCCCACGCCGGACACGAAAGCGGAACTGAATGGACATTGGGCGCAGACAGAACTGGGAGAAATAGTAGACCGCGGCATTTTACAAGGCGACGGTACTTCCCTGCGGCTGGCGGACGGCGTGACGCGTGCCGAATTTGCCGCAATGCTTTCGCGGACACTGCAACTGAGTGCGGCGGACTATCGACCGACATTCGGTGATGTTCCGGCGGACGCATGGTATGCCGGCGTTGTTTTGGCGGCGGCGGACGCGGGACTGATGGAAGGCAGCGGCGGAATGCTGCGGCCCGAAGATCCCATCACGCGGGAGGAAATGGCAAAAATTGTGGTGAAAGCCTATGCCTACCGTGGGAAAACACTGCCGGAGACAGAGGAAAGCGCAGCGTTTACAGACGAAGAGACAATTTCCGGCTGGGCGCGGGAAACGGTTGCTCAGGCGGTGAAATTAGGACTCATACAAGGTTATGAAACAGGAGAGTTTTTGCCGCAGGCAGGATTGTTGCGGGAACAGGCGGCGGTGGTACTCTACCGCTTGATGGAAATACTGTAAAAAGGGAGAGAAAGGTAGGGTTAAAACTATGAAACATATCAAATGGATTGTGATGATACTGACCGCTTGCATGTTGCTCGGCGTAGGAGGATTCGCACAGGCAGCGACAGAAAAAGCATTGTTTGACGTCACCTCGCTGGGCATTATTCAGGGAGATGAAAACGGAGATTATAAACTGGATTCGCCGCTGACGCGCGCGGAATTTATGGAAGCGCTGCTGAAATTTTTGCAATATGACGAAGCGGCGAAGATTGCGGATGTGCAGAAACATTTCACAGACGTTTCCTCAGACGCATGGTATGCACGTGCAGTATCGTTTGGCGTACAGATGGATTTGATGAACGGCTATGGCGACGGTACATTCGGACCAGACAATGCCATCAGCTTGGAAGAAGCAGTGAAAACCGTGGTGGTGTCGCTGGGATATGGCGCAGTAGCAAACGGACGCGGCGGATATCCGACAGGGCACATGCTGGTTGCGGCGGAAAACGGACTGCTGAAAAATATTTCCCAGGAAAACAGTTTTACCCGCGGCGACTTGGTGGAACTGCTGTATAATGCACTGGATATGGATTTGATGGTGCAGTCTGTACAGGACGGACAGATGATTTACGAAGTGGCGAAAGGGGAAACCATTCGCGGACGCCATATGAAAGAAAACAGCGATGAAACAACCTATAAAGCAAAAGGTATCGTATCTGCCAATGCAGATACTTGGCTGGACGTGCCGGTGCAAAACATGAAAGACAACGAAGTGATGATTGACGGCATTATCTACCGCGTAGGCACAACAAATGCTGCGGCGCTGCTGGGACAGGAAGTGGATTTCTATGCCGTGCGTGGCGAGGACGACCGCTATACGCTGGTGAGTGTGAAACCGACGCGCAACAACCACGTTGTCTCGTTGCGGGAGAACGATATCAAAAGTACTACGTTGTCTCAGATAAAATATTATGGTGAAAATGAACGGGAAGAACGATTTGATATTGCTTTGCAGCCGATGATTGTGAAAAACGGCGTCATCATTAAAATTTATACAGAAAACGCGTTGCAATTTGAAAAAGGTTCCATCACCTTGATTGACAATTCCGGAGACGAAGCGGCAGACGTGATTTTTATTGACGAATACCAAAACGTACAGGTAGAAGAAGTGCGCGAAAACTTGATTTACCTTATGCCCGGCTCCGAATTGGACGGCAGCCGCCTTATCAATGTGGACAAAGAAAATAAAGACGTGAAATATCATATCAAAGACAAAGACGGTAAAACGCTGGAAGTGAAAGAGATTCAAAAAGAAGACATCATCAGCGTCACCGTTGACGAATATAAGACACTGTATAGCTTGGTGGTGTGCCGCGAGACAGTGGAAGGAACTATAGATGAAATCACAGAGGACGGTATGGTGATTGGCGCAGCTTTCTATGAAGCGGACGACGCAGTGATAGCCGGCGTCAAAGTCGGCGATTCTGTCACAGCATATCTGGATTGGCGCGGCGAAGTAGCGCAGACGAAGGAACTTTCCTCTTCCATGCTCTATGGCTACATCGCGCAGATTGGACAGCAAGGCGGATTCGGAAACACGCAAATTAAAATGGTAACAGGAAAACTGATTCAAGAAGACATTGAAACAAACGAGCAAAATAAAGACGACAAAAACGAAATCAAGGTTTTGGTGTGCGAAAACGAAAAAGTGGAAATCTTGGATGTGGCGGACAAAGTTTCGTTTAACGGACGGAGCATTGGCGCAAGCAGTTTGGCACAGCAAATTGACCCCACGCGCGGACTGGCGGTAAAATATACATTGGGTGCGGACGGCAAAGTTCGTTCCATTGAATCGGCCGAGCTGCGCGGCGGCGAAGTGGGACAGAAAATCAAATATGACGTGCGCGACAAAGTGTTCGGCGGTATCACCAACATTCAGAGTTTCGCCATTGATGCAAACACGAAAGTAATCTGTCTGCCGGAAACCGTAAACAATGATGAAGATTACATGGTGCAGGTGCGTATTGACAACACAGACAGTTCACGGCGGTTTAATGCGCAGGGCTATGAATATGACCCGATAACCAAAAAAGTGAAATTGCTGGTGGTGACGGAAGCCATGGACGCAAATCAGGCGTCTAACGTTGACATCAACAAAGCAAAGCTGGGCATGGTGAAAGAATTACGAAAATATACAGACGAAAGCATGGAAACAAAATATAAAGTCATCATTGTGGAGGAAAGCGGCGAAAAAACCTATGAAACCGTTAATATTATTGACAAAAACCGCGCCATCACCGATTTGAAAAAAGGCGACCTGATTTATTTTGTGAAAAACGGTCAGGACAAAATTGAAAACGTGAGAAAGATTTATGCGTTCGGCGAGGGCGTTGGCACTTTCTACCGGTATCAGGGAACGGATAACGAACAAATCAGCGGATATTTGCAGAGTCTCGACTTTGACGAAATTGATGTGATGAAAAACATATTGGTGATAAAAGCGACCATTGATTTAGACGGCAGCAGTGAAGCGATTGGCATTGCACAGCGTAACGCACCGCCGACCTTCCTCTATGAAGAAGCAACGAAGGAAATCCGTCCGGCGGCGCTGCGGGAAGCGATTCCGGTAGGTTCCGACGGCAGCGGCGCAGACCGGCTGTTTATCATCATGCCGAATGACGACGTGAAAGCTTGCGTCATTGTCCGCTGACGCGGAGAAAGGATGGGGAAGCAATGAACAGGAAACGGTTAGAGGCACTGTTATTGACGTTTATGCTGATGCTTGGACTTGCGGTAGTTCCGCAGGCAGGGCTTGCGGCGGACGAGAATTTGGCACCAAGCGCCGCGGCGATTACCAGCAGCGACTTCAATTCAGGTTTCGGCAAAGAAAAACTAAATGACAAAATCACCTCCGGCGCAAACAATATGCGTTGGACGACTGACTGGAGCGTTGCGGCAAACGCTATTGGTCAGTGGTGCGGCGTGGAATTTGATGCGCCGACAAAAATAGATAAAATTGTTTTTTATGAATATGATTCCAGAATCACGGAATATAAAGTGGAATATATGGACGCAAGCGGCGCATGGAATACTGTGCAGAAGGACGGCGCAGCGCTTGCGAATCAGACAAAAGAGGCAAAAGAAACGGTGAATTCGGCGCATTCCGTTGCCAATACCGTGACATTTGACGCGGTGGAAGCAAAAGCAGTCCGGATCTATATTGTGAATGTGGGAGCAAAAGCCGGTGCGAGTATCTGGGAATTTGAAGTATATAATACATCAGTCATCACAGCAGATACCAACTTGGCGCTGCGCGGCACGGGCGTTGCGGATACGACAAAGTCAACCACAGATTCACGCTTTTTGGCGGCAAACCTGAATGACGGTAGCACTTCCGGCAATTCCCGCTGGTCGTCCAACTGGAATCTGAGCATGGCAGACGTTGTGGGTGTGTGGGTAGGTATTCAATTTTCAGAAGCTATTGCGTTTGATAAAATTACGATAAAGGAATTCCAAGGTCGTGTGACAAAATTTATCATAGAAGTATCAGACGATGGAGAAAATTGGACAGCGGTGAAACAGAGCGGACAGGAAATGTCCGTGCAGGAAAAAGAATATCAAAAAACCTGCACAAACAGTCTGCGTAGTTATGACATCAGCTTTGATCGCGTGAAAGTAGCCTATGTCCGCTATCGTATTGCGGAAGTGGGCGAGGCGGCGCCCAGCATCTGGGAAATTGAGGTATATGACAGTCTGGCGGGCGCACCGTTTGAAGAAGCGGAGGACGAAGCAGCGTTTCAGGCGGACGTGGACAGCGTGACGGAAGCGTCTTTGTTGGGAAACAATCCGAATGCGCAGAATATCACAGAAGATTTGACTTTGACTGCCTCACCGATGCCGAACGGAACACGGTTGGTTTGGTCGGTTGTCAGCGGCGGCGAATGGATTGATAATAAAGGAAAAGTGACGCGTCCGGCAGCGGATAGCGCAGACCAGACGGTGCAGCTAAAAGCAGCGTTTACCAGTCCGGGCGGCACTTATACAGATGAAAAAACGTTTACCTTTACGGTTTTAAAACAGGACGCAGGATTGATAGAAGAACAATTTCAGCAGGATATTGGAAGTGTGACGGAAGCCTATCTGTTAGGCGCGAATCCGGACGCAGAGCATGTGCAATGGAGTTTGAATCTGCCGGTCAGCCCCTTGCAGGGTGGTACCACCGTGGCATGGAGAGTGACAAGCGGAACGGCAATTGCGGAAAACGGAAAGGTGACACGTCCGGAAACGGAAGCGCAGCAAGTAACGCTGCAAGCGGCATTCACCAAAGCGGGCGCGGCAGAAGCGTCAGAAACACGCGATTTCACCTTCACGGTTTTGCCGGACGAAAAAGCAGTTTGGAAACTGGTGGAAAACGTGAAAGTGGAGGATCCGCGCGGCGCGTCCACCTATACGATTACACAGATTACAGACGGTATCTCATCCTCCGGCGCGAAGAATGGCGGCGTGCAGTTCGGACAGCTGACAAACAATGAAGTGCCAAGTACCAATCGCCCCGATATGCGGCTGAATTTTGCAGATAAAATCAAACCGGGCAAAAAATACTATGTGGAAATGACGCTACAAGCGGATATGAAAAAAGGTGAAGCGCGTGTTATTGTGCTAAACAGCACAAATGGCGAAGGAGCTTTGTTCATTTTCCGCTCCAGCAATACGCTGGGACTGGCGGCGAACAATGGCAGCGGTCGAAACTGGATTGATAGTGAAGTAAAGATTAACCACACGCATGGCAAAGAGGAAACCATTGGCATCTATTATGACACGGGGACAGGGGCATTCCAGCATGTCAGCGGCGGCAAACTTGCTTCCCAGAAAACATATAAACCGTCCTACGGCAGCGGTATCGGCGGCGTACAGGTGAGTTATCAAGGCAAAGAAGGCGATAAAGACGCGTATATCGTTACCAAAGGAATGAAAGTCTATGAATATGACGCGGACTATGCGGCGCAGATTGAGGCAGAATTCAGCGCACTGAGCGCGGCAGACCTCACGCAGCAGATTCCGGAAATGATAACAGGAGATCTCACGCTTCCATCGGCATTGCCCTGCGGCGTACCCATTCATTGGGAATCTAGTATGCCGGACGTGATAGGAACAGACGGAACGGTGACAAGACCGGAGGACGCGGAAAAAACAGTACGGCTCACGGCAAAAATTGACGAGACGGGACTTTCTCTTTCCAAGACCTTTGATTTCACTGTCTTGTGGACAGGGGATGCGCGGATTGGATTCACGGAAGATGTTGCGCTTGTGACCTATGAGACATTAACTGCGCAGGAGCCGGATAAGCTGACAGAGAGCTTAACAATGCCATTCTCGCCGTTGCCGAACGGAACAACGGTGACTTGGACGTCCGATGATACGACAGTGCTGTCGGCAGAGGGCGTAGTGACGCGTCCGGCAGGCAGAAACCACCCTGTGACGCTGACGGCAAAATTCCAAAACGGCGAACTGTCTGCGGAAAAGACTTTCCAGTTCACGGTTTTGGCAGAGGGAGACCTGCTGGAAAACATGGCGGCAGACGCGCGTCCTTCGGCGAATGTTGCGGCGCTGGAAGGCAGTATTGTTGCAGTAACAGACGGAGATTATGAAACCGCGTGGACTGTGGCGGACCAAAATCCGGCGGTGACGCTGGACTTGGGCAGCGCAAAATTGCTCACGCACGCTGTGATTTATGCGGAGGGCAATATTCAGAATGCTGTTTTGGAAGTATCAAACGATAATATAAACTATACAAAAGCGGCGCAGTGGAACGCTTTGGCATATGGACAGGAAATTCAATTCCCGCTCACAGACGCACGTTATATCCGTCTTAATATGACGCAGCAAGACGAGACAGCTGTGAAGATATATGAAATAGAATTATATTCCATGCCATCAGACGAGGAACGCGTGCAGGCAGATGTGAAAGCGTTTACCTACACCAATCCCAAAGTGGTAACAGCGGACATCATACTGCCCACAGCGACAAAATACGGCAGTACGCTGGAATGGTCGTCCGACAACGCGGCGGCTCTGGACGCGCAGGGTCATGTAACGCGGCAGAGCGGCGACCAAAATGTGACGCTGACTGCAACGTTCCGCAGCGGCGATAAATCGGAAACCGTCACGGTATATCACACGGTCAAAGGAACGAAACCGGCTGCCGGTCAGAGTCCCGGCGGCGGTGGAGGTGGTGGCGGCGGTTCCGTCTCCGGCGGCAGCGGCGGTGCAGGAATGCAGGTGCCGGTGATTCAGCCGGAAAATACGGTTCGACCGCAGCCACAGCCGCAAGAGACGCGGTTCTATGATGTGGAAACGCAGCGTTGGTCTTATCCCTATATTGAACGGCTGGCGCAGCAAGGCATTGTAAATGGCAGCGGCGGCGCGTTTGACCCTGAAGGTCATTTGACGCGGGAACAGCTTGTGAAATTGCTGGTTACGGCACTTAAACTGGACATTGGTACACAAAACACAACGTTTGCCGACGTGGCGGCGGGTGAGTGGTACAGCCCCTATATCGCGGCGGCGGCACAAGCAGGCATTGTCAGCGGTATCAGTGAAACGGAATTTGGCGTAGGAGAATACGTCAGCAGAGAAGATATGGCAACCATGATATGCCGCGCACTGGAGAAAAGCGGTGCACAGTTCGGCAATCAGAACGCAGCAGACGTCAATTTTGCCGACAGCGCACAAATCAGCGCATATGCACAGGAAGCAGTTATAAAGTTGGCTGCGCTGGGGATTTTAAACGGTGAAAACGGCAATTTCCTGCCGGCGGACACTGCAACAAGAGAGCAAGGTGCGAAAGTCATTTGCATGGTGCTCGATAAGATAGGCAGATAAGGAGAGGAAGGTAATGAAAAATCATAGATGGATAGCGGCATTGCTGAGCGGTTGTATGATGGTAAGTGCGGCGGGCGCTGTCGGTGCGCAGGAGCAGGAAACTGCTCCCGCACCGGAGACGACCATGCAGCAGCTTTTGGAAAATGAGGCACTGCCGATTGCGCAGGAACCGGAGACGGAAAACAGCGTATTACCGCAGGAGAACGGTGCATCGGAGGTGGATTTGACATTGGAATCACAAGAAGCGGCGGAACAAATTCAGGCGACCTCATTGGTGGCGCCGGATACGAGCGAAATGACGCAGGACGAATATTTTCAGTCTACCATTGACCAATATGACCAATATGACGAATTAATGCAAGACCCGCAGGTGATTCAAGACGCAGATTTCTTCGGCGTGTGGGACGGCAGCAAATGGACACGGCAGCCCTATTTTGACTATAGCTATTCTTCTGATTTGGCAGCCACAGAAGCGGCAGCCAAACAGGGCGACTATGAAGCGGCAAAAGAAGAAATTCTGGAATATTACCGCAATACGTTCAAAACACACCGCCGCGGTCTTGCTGCTGTTTCCGACAAACGCAAACGGTTGGTTGCGCAGGCGACTTTTGAAAACCTGATTAAATTGTGGAACTACGGCGAACCAGTGGAAAAATGGAATATGACAGCGGAAACGCAGACCTTTGAAGCAGATGTGCGTAAAGATGTGGAAGCGGCAATCGGCGCTGTCACCACGCAAAAAGCGTTCAATATCATTGCACTGAAAAAAGACGGCTATGAAGCTGTGTTCGACAGCAGAGAAGCAGGTGAAACGGGACCGCGCATTGAACTGACGGTCAACGGCAACTCCAGAACCATCAAGCCCATTGCAGACGCCACTATTATGGCGGGCGGAAACCGGACAAAAAACTATGGCGCGGAAAAAACGCTGCGTGTGGAGGAATCCTATACCTCTATCGGCACGCAGGCGGAGGTAGACGACTATACCAAACGAGCCTATCTGCTGTTTGATTTTTCCGATTTGAAACCGGGAGATTCTATTGACAGCGCGGTGCTGAAGGTAAACGGTAAAATGGTGAAAAGCGACAATCCCACCGCCGCGCCGCAGGACCGCGTGAGCAAAGACGTCATGCTGTGGGAATCCAAAGAACTGGGCTGGAAGGAAAATGAAATTAACTGGTCGAACCGTACTATTGATATCTTTTCCTATGACGGCGAAATGGCGCCGCATTTGAGACAAATGACCGGCAGCACCACCATTCCTTCCTGGGCGGACAACATGAATAAATGGCAGTATGCGCCCAACATTGCAAAATGCTATTTATACTATACGCAGACGGGCAGAAGCGGCGGCGAGGTCTATGCCTACCACGCAATCCGTATGCTGATGAACACCATTGTCCGTCAAAAAGCGGCAATCGGCACAATTGATAATTGTAACGGCTGTCACAATCTGGGACAGCGGGCGAAATACTATCCGGAAATGATTGATATGCTGCTGCCCAGCGAATATATGACGCCGGAGGTATTCACGGCAATTTTAAAAAATGTCTGGATGACAAACGACTATCTGGTGAAAAAATGGGATAGCAGTTCGGAGGGGAACAATTTCGGTTCCCTGCAGGCGGAGGGACTGTTCAATTTAACCATTCCTTTCATGGAGTTTGCCGACGCAAGTAAACCGGCAGCCGGTCTGTCCGACCCCAATAAACCGGGCTCTATGCAGGGCGGCTGGCTGGCGGCGGCAAAGCACCGTCTGGGTTATAAGGTCATGAAAGATTTGTTTGACGACGGCAGTTCCATTGAAGTGGGACTGGGCTATGCAGACCTCAACCTGAACACTTTTCTGAATTCCATTAAAAATGCGGAAATGGTCGGCATGGACGGCAAGGAACTGTTCAGCGCGGCAGAACTGGAGTTTATGGAAAAATATGCGCTGTATCTGATGAATGCCGGCACGCCGACTTGGGGCGACTGGCAGCAGGGGCACGCCTATGGACATGGCAGCAACTATGCCGGCAGATGGGGTGTGCTGAATGAACTCACCCAAAATCCCTATTTGATGTGGGCAACATCAGACGGAAAAGAAGGAGAAAAACCGGAATATACCTCCATTGCCTATGACATTGGACGAAAGGCAATTTTGCGTTCCGATTGGGGAAAAATGAACGCAAACAATACCATTGCCATGCAAATCAACGCGGACGGCGGCGTGAAATCCCACGGTCAAAACGACGATTTGGGTCTGAATTTCTATGCCTACGGACAGCATTTTTTGGTGGACTCGCTGTATCATAACTATACAGCAACGCTTCCCATGAACCTATACTTAAATTCCACCCGTGCGCATAACACCATTGAAATCAACGGCGTAAGCCAAAAGGGCGGACAGGGCAGCAGCGGCAGCGACCCTGCCGGAAATCCCATTGTTAACCTAACCGGCGGACAGCAGGGCAGTATGCACCCTGAAAATCGGGAGTTTAATACCATGTATAACTTCCTGCGGGCGGAAACCGTGAACTATAAAAACAATTCCGCAGTCGGCGGCAATTTCACCAACTACCGCGATATTTTGTTTTTAAAGAATGGTTTTGCTATTGTGACAGACTATGTAAGTCCGGACAACAGCAAAGAAAATACCTATGACCAAAACTGGCATTTCCTGCCGGGTGCAGGACTGACGCTGGATCCGGTGACAAATGCCGCGACAACGCATTTTGAAGGCGCGAACCTCATTTTGGCGCCCGTGAACCAAGCGCACGCGTTTGACAAAGCGCAGCTCACGGACGGTTGGTATGCGCCAAATGCCGGAACGGAAGTGGACGCAAAATATTTGACCTATGAAAAGAAACTCAGCGGCGCAACAACGTTTAATACGGTGCTCTATCCTGTCAAAGGAGGGGAACGCAAGAGCGTGACAACGCAGAACCTCACGCTGGACGTGCCGGAGGAAACAGCCAATGCCTTCCAAATGACAGTGCTGGATCAGGATACCGACAGCACGGAAAACTATACCTATTATGCAAACCGCGGCGATAACGTACAGCGGGCGGCAGGTACCTACACAACAGACGCTGATTTGATGTTGGTGGAGAAAAAAGGAGCCGCAAATAATCAGGCGATTCTCCGCGGCGGCAACAACATTGTGGACACCGCCGCCGGAAAATATTTAATCAAAGTGCAGGAAGGCGAAATCAAAGATTTGGGCGTACAGTGGCAGGGAAATATGATGAATGTCACGGCGGCAGATGGGCTGAAAAATGTGGATGGCACTTGGAAAAACATTGCGATTTATACGGATAAAAACATCACGCAAGTGACCTATACAGATGAAAACGGCACGAATGTGGAAAACATTCCCTTCAAACAGGAGGGCGCGTATATCTACTTTGGAACACCATTTTTGGGAGACGATACAAAACTTCCGGATCCGGGTTCCGGCGGTAGCCAGCGACCTGTAAATCCGGACGGAGGTCATGGTACCGGTGGTAGCGGCAGCGGTAACATTGGCGGCGGTGCGGGTACACCCGGACAGGGCGGCTCCGTTATTCCAACGCCGACGTCAAAGCTGACGGATGGCATGAAAGCGGAACTGCAAGGACACTGGGCAGAACAGGAAATTGCTCAGATGGTGGAAAATGGCATTGTCAACGGCGTGAGTGCGGATTCGCTGGGCTTGTCACAAACCACAACCCGCGCGGAATTCACGGCGTTGCTGGTGCGCGCAATGGGCTTGCCGCAGACAGGATATCACGGCGAGTTTGCTGATGTTGCGGCAGACGATTGGTATGCCGGTGTGTTTGCAGCGGCGAAAGAAAAAGGAGTGGTGCAGGGCAGCGGCGGCAACGCGAATCCGAATGCGCTGATTACTCGCGAAGAGATGGCGTGTATGCTGGTGCGTGCATATGAACTGAAAACGGCTTCTGTCGGTGCGGCGGGCAGCGATGCGTCTTTCACAGATGCAGCGGATATTTCAGATTGGGCACGTCCAGCAGTGGCGCAGGCAAAAGAATTGGGATTGCTGAGCGGTATGGGAAACGGCGCGTTTGCACCCAAGGAAAACACCTTGCGCGAACAGGCGATTGTTGCAGTCTATCGGTTGCTGAAATAATCATTTCAGAAAAAATGAACAGCAGGCGGGTAAACAGCCCGCCTGTTTTTGCTGCTGCAAAACAGGTCGGCAGAAATGTGGTTTTTCATTTGAAAACACAGAAAATGACAAAAAATAAACAATGCTTGAAAACGAAAATACTTTGTGCTACAATAGGGAAATATAACGAGACAAAAGGAGAGAATTTCATGAAAGGAACATTGTCAGAAAGAATGCTGCCCGCACCGGTAGGCGGCGGATTTGCCATGGAAGGTTATTGGGTTTGGTGCGGGAGCGTGATTAAAGCGGACGGGAAATATCATATGTTTGCATCCCGTTGGCGCAATACATTACCGATGCACCCGGGCTGGCTGCTGGAATCGGAAATTGTGCGTGCGGAATCCGAAACGCCGGAAGGGCCCTATACCTTCAAAGAAGTGGTCACACCGGCGCGCGGCGCGGAGTATTGGGACGGCCGTTCCACACATAATCCACATATTATGAAATGCGGCGATACTTATGTGCTTTATTATATGGGTTCAACCCACCCATTTCCCGACGTTCCGCTCGGTGAAAAACTGGACAACAGCAGCTACCGCACAATTGTGGCGCGTGCCAACAAACGTGTCGGCATTGCAACCAGCAAAAGCATCTACGGCCCGTGGGAACGCCGCGATGAACCGGTGCAAAAAACACGTCCGGAATATTTTGATAATTTCTTTGTTTCCAATCCCGCGCCCTGCCTAAATCCGGACGGCAGCGTGCTGATGGTATATAAAACCAGAAAATATGCCGAGCGACCCTATCCGGAATATCTGCACGGCAAGATGGAACTGGGCGTGTCAAAAGCGGCGTCTTTTGAAGGACCGTTTGAGGCGTGCAGCGATGTGCCGTTGATTCGGGAAGAGGGGCTGGAAGTGGAAGACCCCTTTATCTGGATAGACGAAGACGGCTATAATATGATGGCAAAAGATATGAACGGCAGAATTTGCGGTGAACGTATGGGCGGTATTTATGCGTCCAGCCGCGACGGCGTGCATTGGGACGTCAAACGGGATTTCCAGTTCTATTCCCGCAACATTTTGTGGGACGACGGACAGGTGCGTGAAATGGGAAATCTGGAACGCCCGTTCATTTTGTTTGAAGACGGTAAACCAACGCATTTGTTTTTTGCAACCTCCGATGGAAAAAACGGAGAAGGCTTCATGAATGCCACTAAAACATGGAATATGGTGATTCCGCTGAAATAATGCCTTATGCCTACAGCAAGAGAGAGGAGGAACTATGATGCGAAAACAAAGTATTCTGTTAGCTGTTTTGACTGTTTTTCTGTTGTTTGCAGGCTGTACGCAGCAGCAGACGGAGGACATGCAGCAGCCGCAGGCGCAGGTGCAGCCGGGAAAATATGAAATGGAAGCGTCTGAGGAACCGCTCAAACCTTATGTCATGTTGGAAGAAAATCAAACGTTTCAAATGATGTATTCGGCGTTGATGAGCTATCTCCCGCTAGGAACCTATGAAGTAAAGGAGGACAGTGTGGTGTTGACGACAGAGGATGGAGAACGCCACTATACTTTTCGGATAGATGGCGATACGTTGGTGTTTCGAAAAGATAAATCCTCATCGGTGAAATTTGGGAAAGAGGAACTGATGCCGGATGGAGCAGTGTTCCGCCTGAAACAGGAATCCTAAAACACAAAGGGGCTGTCCCACTGAAGCGGTGGGCAGCCCCTTTATGTATATATAAAATGATGGAAAGAGGGTAACACTTTTCGGGGGTTTGAAAAGTTGAAAACACAGTATATTGAATCCATCATTTTATGCAAAATTTATGTAAACAGGTAAAAAGTTGGTACCAAAAAGAAAATACTATGGTAATGATTGGACTTTATTTTATTATAGTACAAATTTTACCTACTGTCAAGAGCAGAATGTGAAAGAAAATGCGGAACATACAGGGTGAAAAAAGTAAACTAATACAAAAAGGTCAAAAAATATCGAATCTATTCCGGAAACAACAGATTTTTTTGTGCAAAACAGGATACAATAAAAAGACAAAATCTGATTGAAAAGGAATGGGAATCATGCGAGAGACCATACAAAATCAATATAACCGTTTGGGCACGGAAAAATCGCCCTATCTTTTGCAACACAAAAACAATCCGGTCAATTGGTATCCATGGGGGAAAGAAGCGTTTGCCGACGCGGCGCGGGAGAATAAACCCATCTTTTTGTCCATTGGCTATTCTACTTGCCACTGGTGCCATGTTATGGAACGGGAGTCATTTGAAGACAGCGAAGTGGCGGCGCTGCTGAATCAGGAATTTATTTCCATTAAAGTAGACCGCGAGGAACGCCCTGACATAGACACAGTATATATGAACGTATGTCAGGCGGCAACAGGGCAGGGCGGCTGGCCGCTGACCGTTTTAATGACGCCGCAGCGGCGACCGTTTTTTGTCGGCACCTATTTTCCCAAACGCCGCCGGTACGGCAGACCGGGACTGATGGAAATTTTGCAGGAGGCAGCAAAACATTGGAAGGAAAACAGGGACGCGCTGGAACAACAGGGCTTAGAACTGGCGCAGCTTGCGCGGCGGCCATATACGCGCGCGGGCGCGGCAGAAGTCACAAAAGGTGTGCTGCAAAAGGCGGCCGCGCTGTTCACATGGATGTTTGACAGAGATTATGGCGGTTTTGGTAATGCGCCCAAATTTCCCTCGCCCCACCAACTCATTTTTTTGCTGCGCTATGCGGAGATTGAACAGGACGCGGAAGCGCTGCACATGGCGGAAAAAACGTTGCAGCAAATGTATCGCGGCGGGTTGTTTGACCACGTTGGCTATGGATTTGCCAGATATAGCACGGACGAAAAATGGCTGGTGCCGCATTTTGAAAAAATGCTCTATGACAACGCGCTGCTGATTATGGCATATGTGCAGGCGTTTCGCAAGACCGGCAACCGGTTCTACAGAGAAGTGGCGGAAAAAACCATTCAGTTTGTGCTGCGGGATATGCAGGACGCGGCGGGCGGTTTTTACACGGCGCTGGACGCAGACAGCGACGGCGAAGAGGGAAAATATTATACGTTCACCAAACAAGAAATTTTGGCGGTTTTGGGGCAGGAGGACGGACGCTGCTGGAACGATTGGTTCGGCGTGCGCGAAGAAGGAAATTTTGAAGGAAAAACCGTGCTGAACTTGCTGGACAACGAATTTTTTATGGAGCGAAATACGCGCATAGACGAGTTGGCGGAAAAACTGCGCGGATACCGCCGTCAGCGGACGCAGCTTGCGTGCGATGACAAAGTGCTGACCGGTTGGAATGCGCTGATGATAGCCGCCCTTGCGCAGGCATATCAAGTTTGGGGCAGCAAAAAACATCTGCAAGCAGCGCAGGCGGCGGACAAATTTTTGGCGAAACAGTTGACGGACGAAACCGGACGGCTGCGGGTTCGCTGGCGGGACGGCGAAGCAAAAGGACAGGGCAATCTGGACGACTATGCCTATCTGTTGTGGGCGCAGCTGGAACTCTATGGCGCAACGTTTGATGCGCGTTATTTGGAGCGGGCAGTGGAACTGGAAAAACAAATTATGGAACTGTTTTGGGACGCGGACGGTGGCGGGTTTTATTACTACAGCAGTCAGGCGGAGCAGTTGATTGGGCGACCCAAAGAACTCTATGACGGCGCGCTGCCATCGGGAAATTCTGTCATGGCATATGCGCTGATTCGCCTGTCCAAGCTGACCGGCAACGTGGCGCTGGAGGACACCGCGCAGCAGCAACTGCAATTTGTTGCGGCAAACATGGAGGATTATCCCGTGGGTTATAGTTTTTTCCTGATTGCACTGATGTATGGACTGTATCCGTCCAAGGAAATCATCTGTACATCGCCGGACACGGCGGTGGAACAGCGTTTGCGTCAGGCGGCGCAGCACCCGCATACGTCCGCGCTGCTTAAAACGCCGGAAAACGAGGAGACGCTGCACCGCGCCGCGCCGTTCACGCGCGCCTATGCAGTGCGGGAGGACAAACCGCAGTATTATATTTGCGAAAACCACGCTTGCAGCGCACCGCGGGATACCTTGCAATAAGCAAAAGAGCGTTGAACCCCCATGTGCCGTACGGCAGATTTGATATAGTAAAACCGCTTGTATGCGAATTTCTCTGCATACAAGCGGTTTTTAGATACAAGCATAGTTTGCGCCGCGAAACCGGGTGTAAAAAACAGGAAAAAAGAGAGGACGTTTACTGTGATTCGTGTTGCAAACACCTGTCATTTATGCTATACTAAAGACAAAGAAAAATTTGGCAGAATAACAGGGAATTTGACGTTCCTGTGCTTGTGTATGAAAAGGAGAGGAAACAAATGGAATGGAAAACAAGAGCAGATTTTGTGTTTGCACTGGAAAAATTAACGGGACCTTTGAAACCCTATTATAGCGAAGGGGGCGCGCGTCTACGGCTGGGACCATGCGGCGCGGTTTATAACCGTGATATCATTGAAATGGAAGCGTTTGCACGCCCATTGTGGGGCTTAGCGCCTTTTTGGGGCGGCGGCGGACGCGGCGAAATCTTTGCACATATCTACCGCGAAGGTCTGCGCAACGGGACAAATCCCGACCATCCGGAATATTGGGGCAAAATTAAACCATGCGACCAGCGCATGGTGGAAATGGCGCCCATTGGACTGGCGCTTGTGATGGCGGCGGATAAAATCTATGACCCGCTGAGTGATGTGGAAAAAGAAAACGTGGTGCAGTGGCTGAATCAAATCAACGAGCTGGATTTGGTGGATAACAACTGGCAGTTTTTCAACGTGCTGACGAATTTGGGACTCAAAGCGGTGGGCGCGCCCTATTGTCAGGAAAAAATGAATCATGCGTTTGCGCGTTTTGAAAAATTCTATCTGGGCGACGGCTGGTATCGCGACGGACTCACGCCCAACACGGACTACTATATCTCGTTCGCCATTCATTTCTATAGCCTGATTTATGCCAAGGTGATGGAAAACGAAGATCCGGCGCGCAGCAAATTATATAAAGACCGCGCCATGCAGTTTGCGCAGACGTTTATTCATTGGTTTGACGAGGACGGCGTGAGCATTCCGTTCGGGCGGTCTTTGACGTACCGGTTTGCGCAGTGTTCGTTCTGGGGCGCGTGTGTGTTTGCCGGTTTACAGCCCTTTGAATTGGGCGTGATGAAAGGAATCATTGCGCGGCATATGGAACATTGGATGAACCGCCCGATTTTTGACAACGCGGGCATTTTGACCGTGGGCTATGAATATCCGAATTTGAACATGGCGGAAGGCTATAACGCGCCTGGGTCGCCGTATTGGGCGCTCAAAGCGTTTATCATTTTGGCGCTGCCGGAGGAACATGAATTTTGGCGTATCAAAGCGCTGCCCATGCCGCCGCGGGACGATGTGGCATATTTGAAACATGCGTTCATGGTACTCCAGCACCAGCCGCATAACACAACGGCGCTGCGCTCCGGTAAGTTTCCGTTTTTCAATCCGGCGCAGGCAACGGAAAAATACGCGAAATTTGCGTATTCCACCTATTTCGGATTCAGCGTACCGCGGTCCTATGACACGATACGCAAAGCTGCGCCGGACAGTATGCTGGCGTTTGAAGTGGACGGCATAATCCGCGTGCGCAAGGAATGCAGCGCAACGAAAATAGAAAATAATGTGGTTTGGTCGAAATGGTCGCCGGCAGAAGGCATTGTGGTGGAAACCACGCTCACGCCCACGGCATGCGGACACAAGCGCAAACATGTTGTGACGGTGCAGCGGGAGTGTGTGGCATATGACTGCGGATTTTCCATTGACGCGGAGCGGCTGGAATCGGAAACGGAAGCAAACCGCGTGACGGCGCAAAATCCCTATGCCGTCAGCAGCATTGCGTCCGCGCAGGGCGAACCCATGCTGATTGACGTGGAACCGAACACCAACTTGAAATATCCGTATACCGCGCTGCCTGCCATTTGCCACACATTGAAACCCGGCAGCTATGTATTGGAATCGGAAATCGAGGCATATGTGAAGGAATAAAGGCAGGAGGTGCTACGGATATGTTCTCTCGTGAAAAATGTCCCCCGAATGTCGCTACGGGTATATCCCTCGTGAAAAATGTCCTCCGGATTTGGGCTATGCCCAAATCCTCCCCCTTTTACTTTTTCTGAGGGAAATACCCTCCGCTTAGAGCCCCCATTTTCTCATCCTCTTACTTTTTCTGAGAGAAATATCTTCCGTTCTTGCCCCCGCGCCCCTTTGATTTTTTCTCTGGTAATGATTTGCGCAAATAGAGCGGGCATAAGATATCATGCATATGCTTCCCTTTACTTTTATAGTACGCCTAGAAGTTTTAAAATGCGGATACCGTCTTTAATGCCATATTGATAATAAAAAATGGATTCAGCCGACCGGTCACAGTCAAGAACATCTAAAAGCATGTCTGCTTCTTGTTGCTGTTTAGGTGGTATTAAT
>JAAWTG010000096.1 GCA_022801925.1 Clostridia bacterium
TTTACACTCCTTTTATGTAATTTTAAAAATTACACCGCTGCTCTTTTCTGACAATGCCCCACAACACCATCAGAAATCTGGCGGTAAAAATTGGTGCATAATGTATAGGTTTTACAAAACCTATACTTTTGTCCCTTACAGAACAGAAAACCAGAAAAAAGCAAAAAACGTGTAGACAAATCGAAGAAAAGATGGTAGAATTATGAAATAGAAAATGGGCAAAGTGTATAGAAAATTCATGTGACAAAACCTATACTTTATGAAAGTTATGATGTTTACTTTTCATAACTGGGATTTTGATAACCGATAAAAAATATATACTATATATAGACAAAGAGCAGAAACCGTTTGTGTTTCTGCTCTTTTTTCATAAATACAAAAAAAAATAAAATGCTCCGGCAGATTCAAAACCCACCGGAACGTTTCATAGAAATTTCATATATAGCAGGACGCCGCCGGAAAGCAAAAACAAAAAGAAAAAAATACAGGCTGCAATCATTTTTCTCCTTCTGTTTTTCCGATACCGTTTCATTTGCATTTCCCGCGTGGTCTCAACTGATGCTAAAATAAATTCATCTATGATAGCCTGCGCTTCTTTCACAATGTCACGCAACGCAATCCCGCCCCTTTAAAATAATTTCACGACCACCGCGGTCATATCATCTTTTGGCAGCCCTTTCGCTAGCGCTGCAACCATCATCTCGTCTGCAATCTGTTTGCAGGATTTTTCGCCGCAGTCGTCTACAATGCCACACAGATAGTTTTCCCCTTCAATCCTGTCTCCGATGTTGTCCGGAATACCATCTGTCATCATCGCAATGTAGGTAGGCGATTCTACCTGTTCACATCGAAATTCAATTTCCTCCATTGGCAAAATACCAAGCGGCATAGAGCCCCATCTGACTGCTTTCGTTTCTGCTGCCGTTTTTATCACAGTTGCTGCCGCACCGGCTTTAATGAATTTCACTGTCCCTGTGTTGAGATCCGCGCAAACAATGTCCGCGGTTGTGCATGACTCATTTTCTTTTGCTGCAATCATGGAAGTGTTCATTGTACGCAGCGCTGCTGTTGGTTCATATCCGGCGCGAATCAACCGTTCATATAATGCTACTGCTGTTTTGCTGTCCTCCGCCGCTTTTTCGCCGCTGCCCATTCCATCGCTTAAAATGCAATGCAATTCTCCATTTTCTGTTACAAATTTACTGCTGTTATCTCCGCTGACATTACCATTTTTCTGATCCAATTTTACAATAGCCGCTTCATATTGCAGCCGGTATCGTTCTCGAAATTCCATCCATAGCATTCCATTATCCATCTGCTGTGTATCCGCCAGTTGCATCCGGCGTTCCAGAACACTGCCAACAATAGGTTCTAATTCCACTTCCGCCATTTCCGGTGCTACTTCCAGCACCACCGTATAACGGTCGTTTATTTCCAACACATTCATCCCTTTGATTGTGACTCCACTGCGGTACAAGGTTTTATAAAGTTCTGTTTCCAGTTCCCTCTCCCGTTTCCCAAACTGTTCCAGCATTTCCCGCTGCCGCTCCAGTACACCTGCTACGCCTAAAAGCTGGTCTGCTACCATATGCCGATTTTCTGTTTTTTTCTGTCGCAACATCATTTCACTGCGATATATACCATATAAATGGGTCGCAGCGCCAAGCAATTCTTCTGATTTGATACATTTATCCTGTACGATTTTTCGCCATTTCTCGTCAATGTCCATTCCTGGGCGTTCCATTGTCCCCACCACAGATTGAAATAGCTTATAGGTCGCTTTTGGATTTTTTACCCAACAATAATGATGAATGCTACATCCTTCACATACTTTGCTGGCAAGTCTCTCACAAATTGCTCCCATCATTTCTTCCTGTTCTGCAACTTGTTCTTCTTCCTTATCTACCAACAGTTCTCCCATTTCAGACAATGCCTGTCTCATGCGGTTCATCACATGATTTATTTTTTTTTTATAAAAAGCAAGCTGTGTTTCTTCTGATATATCGCCGCTATCCTTTACCAATATTTTTTCATATGCCTGAAAAACATTTGATGGGGTAAAATAAAAACAAACTGCGCCGATGGCTGCTTCTATAATTGGCAGCCAAACTGCTCCCGCACCGCCATAATATGCCGCAAATCCTGCATTTGCAAACGCTGCGCCAACCGCAACGCCAAGGGGACCGAGCGAACGCATAGCGCCTGCTGTGATACCAATGAACGCATAGGTTCCTGTCATAAAGGCAATATTATTTTCCGCCGCTCCCATAATCATGCCCAACGCTGCACCAATCGCACCCGAAATACTCATGCCGTTTTTATAGCCGGCAATCAAAATAATATATAAACTTAAAATATTGGCAAGCGAAACGCCCAAAAAACTGATTCCCTGTAATCCCGCGACCGCCGCACCTGCCAAAATGGCAATAGCAATAGATTCATCATCGCATGTCACATAACCGCCGCGTAAAAAGACCGCTTTTGCTCTGGAAAACACCATACTCACACCGCAGATAATAAACGCTTCCAATGCCGCCATAATCAAATCATAATATAAAAAACCTTTCCAAGCCATTAGCAGCAAACTGCAACAAAACACTGTGGCTGCGGATACCACGCCGCAAAACAGAGGCTTGTCCCAAAGCGCCGTATGTATGATTTTGCGCAGCAACATCAATAGCACTGCCGCCAAAATATATTTTATGCTGAGCAGCCCCGCTCCCATCAACAATGAACCGACTATTGTCCCAATGAGAATGATATAGTGTTTATCGTTTTTAATATTTGCACCATACCACGCAATGCCCAACGGCGCCATCACGCCCGCAAACAACGCTCTTGATGTTAGAATACCCGCCAAACCGGCAACGATATTCTCTATATGATACAATTTTTTCGTATTCTTTGGCTCGCTTCTGAAGAGTCGTATTCTCCG
>JAAWTG010000034.1 GCA_022801925.1 Clostridia bacterium
GGAGGTAAGAAGGGGCAGCGTGATGGTAAAAAAGGAGGAAAGCGTATGCGCAGATGGATTGCTGGTTTGCTGGCGGCACTTATGATATTGCCGGTCGGAACTGCCGCCGCGCAGCAGTATTACAAAACGCAGTTACAGGGAAGCGCGGCAGTTTTGTATACGGCGCTGCTGGACAATCTGGAAATCATGAAAACACAAGCCGGTGCAGTGGAACTAACAAACTATTTTTCTGATAATGCCGTTCTTGCGGATACAGACGGACTGTTTCAGGATTTGGAGACTGCCTGCCGTGCGCTGAAATATGACTATCCGGAATTGTTTTGGTTGAGCAGCGCGCAAATCCATATGCACACTGCAAAAATCATGCAGGGAAATACGGTGCTGCGCTATCAGGCGCGGATAAAACCGCCGGAGGGCGGTACCTATTTTGCGCAAGGAGATGACCAAAACAGTGTGGCGGAAAAGCTGGCGCAGATGGAAGCGGCGGCGGACAGGATTGCGGCAGAAGCGGCGCAAAAGGACACGGACTATGCTAAAATTCGCGCTGCACACGATATTTTGGTGCGGGAGACCAGTTATGACAAAGACCAGCAGAACAATTCTCATTTGGCATATGGCGCGCTGGTGGAGCACAAAGCGGTTTGCGATGGCTATGCGAAAGCGTTTCAAATGGTGATGAACCGTCTGGGCATTGCCTGTATTTCCATTGAGGGAGAAGCGAATGCGAACGGAGAGACGGGAGGACATATGTGGAACGCGGTGCAGTTGGAGGGAAACTGGTATGGTGTGGACGTGACGTGGGATGACCCTGTGACGGCAGACGGAACGTTTGAGATGCTGCGTCACACCTATTTTTTGCTGGGCGAGAGCGCCATGAACGAGAGCCATACGCCGCGAACCACCTTCTTTGAAGGCGGTCCGTCGTATGAATTGCCGGCGCTGCATTCGCGCAGTTATAGGGAGGAACAATTCAACAATTTTTGGCAGCAGTTTTTGGTGTGGTTAGGCAATTGGCGCGTTTGGCAATGGCTAAAATAAGTTGATGCAACATGAAAAGAGCCAAGGTAATACCTTGGCTCTTTTCACATATAGAAATGTTTTAATGGTTGCCCCGTGCCGCGTCTAAAAACGGCTGGTCGCAGGATTCGTAGCATACCGCCTCTACCGGGAGTTCCAAATATAGGAACGGATCCACCTTTTTTCCGCCGCTCCAGACGGCGAAATCCAGATGGTTTCCGGTCACATAGCCGGTGCTGCCAACGGTTCCTACCGGTTCGCCGCACACTATCCGCTCGCCTACGCTGACAGAAATGTCCGCAAGGTGTGCATAGTGTGTTGAAATGCCGTTGCCATGGTCTAACACAACAATGTTGCCATAGCCGCTGTAACTGTTGTCGCTGCCGCCGGTTCCGGCGAACGTAACGATACCGTCCGCGGAAGCGGTCGCCGGCGTCCCTTCGGGCGCGGGAATATCCAATGCGCCGTGTCCGTTTTTGCCGCCATTGTGGGAATAGCAGTCGGGATTGTCACAGCAAAATATGGTGGAAATCTTGTAGTAGCCCGCCACCGGCCATTGCAGCAGGGCGGACGGGTGCAGCGCTTCCGTTGCCGCTTCCAATACGGCAGGAAGTGCTTTTGGTGAGATTTCCTTGTCTGTTAAAATAACAGGCTTGTCATTGCCGCTATAGTAGAGTTGTTTTCCTAACAAATCTGCCACGGCGCGGACAGACAAAAACGTACGGTCTTGGTAAATGAACGGGGCAGGGTCCACTGTTACCGCGCTGCCATTGACTTCCAAAACCGGATTATCAATGGCGGCGCGTACCGTCGTTTCAGGAAAGGAAAGCACAGCACAGCGGCTGGCGCCGTCCCACCGGACGCTGCCGCCAAACCATTCGCCTATGAATTTAATGGGGATGGTGCTGCGGTCGCTGCGAATCAGCACCGGCGCGTCCATGATTCGTCGTTCGCCGCCGAACACCGCCGTAGCGGAACCAATTTCAAATACCACAGCATCCTGTAAATCCACAGGTAGGTTCATTGCCGGCGCCGTTGTGGGGAACAGCAGCAGACAAAGAACCAAGCTGAAACAGCCAAAATGTCGCATGGGCATCCCTCCTTTTTGTCAGTCGTGGTTTCATTATAAAACAAAATCCGACAGAACACAAGGCTTGTACATAAATCGACATAAAAGAGTAAGGGCTTTGTAATCAGAATGTCATAGGATGAGAATATTTGACGATTTATTTTTTACGGAATGCTTCTTCAAAGGACAAGACTTCACCTGTTTTATCATCATAATATTCAAGAAGTTCATTTGGTGTACACTGAAAAATAGTACAGAGCGCTTCAATATTTTTGTACGAAATTGATTTTGTTTCATTTTGAATCATTTTAGTAAAATTAGTATAACTCATACCCATCTGTTTAAAAAGTCCATAAGGAGTTTGCCCTGTTTGTTCCAGCAATTTCAAAACGTTCAATTTAATCATAAATAACACCCTCAAATAATGTATTTATGTATAGACTAATACATTATTAACGAAAAGGTATAGACTAATACGTGAGGTGGTGGTATAATAAATATAAAAAGTAACTAAAAGGAGCGATGAAATTGACAGAAAAGATATGTACGTTTGCGGGGCATCGGGACGTGTTCGGCAGCGGAGATTTGGGCGGCACGGTATATTTGGAATTGCGGCGGCTGGTGCAGCGGGAGGGCGTAACATGCTTTTTATCAGGCGGCATGGGTGGTTTTGACGCGCTGTGCGAAAGCAAAGTGCGCACGCTGCGGCGTGAGTTCCCATATATCCGTCTGCAATGGGTCATTCCGTATATCACAAGAGATTTTCAGCAAAACGAAAGCTATTTCCGCGCCATGTATGACGACATTATCTATCCGCTTCCCGGCGTGCATTATAAAGACGCAATTCGCCGCCGGAACCGCTGGATGGTAGACCAAGCGGATTTTCTGCTCGCCTATATCTGCCGCCCGCAAAGCGGCGCATATCAAACGGTTTCCTATGCCCGCCGCCGCGCTGTAACTGTGATTCATATCGGTACATGGGACAAGTGATTCAGTGAGACAGAACCGCCGGCACATGGCAGCGGACAAACGAGACTATTCTGCTGCAAACCGTGAAACTGCGGCGGCAATCCATGGGAAAAGTGCGATAAAAATAATTTGGACGTGGTTCATTTCACATATAGAAAAAGCCCTGCCGGTGCAGTAAAAGCACGAGCAGGGCTTTTGTTTGAATGAGGTACCCCTTGCAGGTCGTGGCGCAGGGTACAAGAAATTGCGAATTATTTTGCGTCGAAATAATCTGCGATATTGTAGACCTCCTGATTCATGGTTTTCATTTGTGAGGTCAAATCTTTATAATATTCATATTTCCCGCTGATGATACCCTTGTTGGAATCGGTGTTGGACGGGTCGGAAGCGGGAGAAGTCGGGTCGTTGTCACGGTATTTAAACCAGTGCCAGCCCACGCAGGACTTGGATTCCAGCAGACCAATGGTGAAGTTCTGGTAGAACAGACCGCGGTCTTTTTGTGTTTTCACCAGCCAGCCTGCGCCGGAGGTGTTACCCATGCCGGAATCGGCGCCTTTGACATACCATTCGGTAATCAAAATCGGTTTGCCGGACCATTCCTCCCACTGCGCCATGTTGCTCAAATCGGGCGACCAATGGCTGTAGTAGTTCATGGATACCGCGTCGCAATACCGTCCTGCCGCGCGGTGCATTCCCGGACTGGTACGTCCGTCGGAATAGTAGCGGCAGCCCAAAATCATGTGATTGGGGTCATATTTCTTGATTGCCGCGGAGACAACGCTGAAATACCGGTCATAGACGAAATCGCGCCAGTCTTCACGGTCGTTTGCTGTGACGTCGCTCAAAGACGCATTCGCGCCGTGCCGCGCTTTCAGCCACTCCCATGCAGTGGTATAGGAATAAATCAATTGCGGATTGGTGTTGTCAAGCTGCAAATACTGGTCGAGCATTTTGCTGGAACAGGGCAGTTCGTTATCGGTGAAATAGCCCATGAAATACGGGTCGTCTTTCAGCGGCGTACAGGATTTTTTCGCCAATTCGTCCGCGAACGTGACGAAATCAGGGTCAAAGACCGGAATCGCGTCGCCTTCAAAACCTTTGTGACCGGACTGCTGTGCGGTTGTGCCAATGCTGTCGCCGTACCCTGTGACAAAGTAATACAATGATGTATAAGGCATTTTGGTGGTGGACTGTTTCAGCAGGTCGTCCTTAGACCAAGCGCCCGCACCGTTAAAGCCCAAATCAATCAAATCTTTTGTCACCGTGTTCACCCAATTGGTTTCCGTGCCATATTTGGCTTCCATTGCCTTTTTCTCGTTCGGCGTTCCATAGGGAGAAACGGCAACCATGCCAATGTTGATATATTCATAGCCTTCGGGGTCAATCATATACCAGCGGTCGCCGACCTTTTTGGTGTAGAAGAAGCCGGTCGCTTCCTGCTTTTTATCTGTCCGTCCGCCGTATTTGCTGAGCGAAATTTTGTTTCCCGCTTTGAAACCGGGCAGCGAACTGATAACGCGCGTTTTGGTCGGATTATATTTAGAAGATTTGTTGCTCGGATTGCTGTTGACGTCCACCATCACATATTTATAACCGTCGTCTTTCTCCTGTGCAATGGTATAGCCGTTTTTGGAGAGCAAAAGCTGCGGTTTGTTGGTACCAGCGGAACTGGAAAATTCCAGACGCAGGTTTTGGTTTGAAATGTCCTGCAAGGACAGGGAAACGGTTTTGCCGCTCTTCAATTGTTCGTTGACATAGCTGGTGATATCCATTTCCACCCATTGTCCCACTTTGGAAATGGCGGCGTCAGCAACTTTTGCGCCGGCAGAGGGCTGTTTTTCCCATGTGATATCTTTTTCATTCCAGCCGTTATCCATTTTCAGCGCAGATACGGTCTGTGCTTTGTTGTCTTGCAGCATGGTGCAGTATAACCGCAGCACAACGTTTTTATAAGCGTTTTCCGGTGCGGCGGAAAGGTCGAATTTCACATATGCCTTACGCTTGGTATCAGGGTCGGAATCCGGCGCGCCTTTGATACCAATGACGGAATCGTTTGCAAAATTCTGTTTTGCACTGCCGCCGCCGCGCGCATAGGTATCCTCAGACGGATAGAACACCATGTCGCCGTTTTCTAGCAGAACAGGTTCGCTGGACGCGGTTTCCTTGGTAACGACCGCTTTGGAGGACAGCATCATTGCTTTGGCATTTGCCACCGGGTCTACTGCCAGCACCATAGGCGTTGCGGTGGGAACCGCTTCCACAACGTCGAAAGTGCCGCCATATTTGAGTTTCAATTCCGGTTTGTTGCTTCCTTCGCGGCTGTCAAAATCCAACCGGAAGTTTTCTTTTGCAATACCGTCCAGACAAACGCTGATGGTTTTTTCACCGGCGGACAGTTTGCTGCGCACATAGTCGGAAATATCCAGTTCAAACCAGGAATTGTTTTTGTCAACCGTCACCTGACCGATTTGCGCACCCTTTGCCGGCGCGTTTTTAAAGGTAATTTCCGATTCTTTCCAATTGCTATCCACGGCATGTGCCACAACAGTTGCTTTGCCGTTTTCTTTTTCAATGTTGACGGTATAGAACCGTACTTTGGCATTTGTCACCAGCGGGTCGGTGAATTTGGATACATCGAACTGCAAATAGATACGCCGCGCATATCCTGCATCGCTGGTCGCTTTAAATTCCAGCCGTTTTTCCGTTCCCTTGTTTGCGTTTTCGTTGTCAGAGCCGCCGCGGACAAACGCGTCGCCTGTGCAGGCGGCGGTTTCAAACCGTTCCGGACCGCTTGGCGTAAAGGGCGGCGGAGTAGCAACTGTGCCGGAAGGCGCTGCTGTTGCAGCAGGACCGGTTCCGGAGGGCGACAGCGTGCCGCCGGAGGGCGATACATAGCCGGGTGAATCTACATGTAATATGTAGGTAATGTCGTTGAAGGTGACGTTGTAGCCCAGACCACGCGCGGTAATCGCCGCCGGAATCACTGCCAGTTCGCCTTGTCTATAGGGCGCTGCGTCCGTCCATGCAGCCGCACCGTTCACGACCGCTTCTCCGCGGTTCCAATAGAGTTCCACGCTGCGACCGTTTTTGGTGGTGGTGAGTTTTTCGTCTGTGATAGTGACTTCCGCGCCCAGACCATTCAAAAACTGGACAGCGGGCACCATGACCCGATAGTTTTTGAAAAAGGGCGCCTGATCCAGCGCAATGCGGTTGCCGTCAGACTTGACGAGAATATCCATATCCACTGCCGCAGCAGGTAGAAATATGGAACACAACATGCAGAGTACCAGCATAATTTTCAGCGCTTTGAACTGTTTCATTTGAGTTGCCTCCTTTTGTATCTTTCTTGCTATCTCCAGTATATTGGATTTCGGACGGAAAATCAATAGACAATAATTTCTCTTCATAGACCGTAATCTACTTTTTCACCGTAATGCTTGACTTTATGCGGTTTTTTCCGCTATAATGGAAGTGACATAAAGTATCATTTGATGGATAATACGGTGTGATAAAAATTGGAGGGCGGCAGAATAATCTGTCGCCTTGAGGGAGCGGCACAGCATGAAAAAAAGTTTATGGAAATCCAAAAGCGTGGTGATGACGCTGACGATTACCTATGTGGTGGTACTATTGCTGCCCATATTGGCGAATTTGGTGGTTATTTTCCAGTCGGTTCACATCATGGACAAGGAAGCAGACCGCCGTCAAACAGAAATGCTGACGAATGTGGCGCGGTCTATGGACAAGACGTTTAGCGAAATATCCTATCTGGCAACGCAAATTGCACTGGACGAGGAAGTGATTTCCCTTTCCTATCTAAATAGGGACACGGCGCGCAGCTATAATGACAGAGTGAAACAGGTGATGGAAAAAATGCGGATGATTTCCCAATCCGCAGATTACTTGGACGGATTCTATATCTATCTCAGCCAGCCGGAAATCTGTATCACAGCGACTTCCTTTTATGAAAAAGAAAAAGCCTTTAAAATTCTGCACCCCTATTATGATATCACGCAGCAAAAGTGGGAATCGCTGATGAGACGCGGCGGCGAAAGTATGTTCTATGAGCCGGTGCCCATGAAACAGGGCGGCACGTCCATTGCGTACATACAAAATATACCGGTGCTGGACAGCCAAGTCAGCATGGGGAAAGTGGTTATTTTGGTCAATGAAGCAACGCTGCGCCGTTTGCTGCCGGAAGAAACAGCGGACAGCAAATTTATGATTGCCGACCAATATGGAAATTTATTTTGTGCGCCTACCGGATTGGACAGGGAAAAGTGGACAGGTATTGAAGTGTCGCAGGATGGGGGAGAACAAACCTATCGCATGACGGAGGGAACTTATACCCAGCGCAATCAGAGCAGTGCAGATGGGAAATTCCAATATATATTATTAGGAAAAAAAGTATCGATTTCGCCGGAATCACTTGTGGTAATTGTTACCACCATTGCCATTACAACAGTGGTTCTTACTGCGGGAGGGGTTATTATTATCTATTCTATCCGCCGCAACCGCACAGCGATTGAACGGGTAATCAGCGCGGTTTCCCAGAAAATTGGCGTCAGTGCGGACCGGGATAAGGATACGAATGAATTCAGCTTGATTCAGTCCATGGTGGACAGCGCCACCTTTTTGGGACGGCAGGAAGCGGACGAATTGCAGCGGCAAAAAGCTACGCTGCGGCAGGATTTTCTACTGCGGCTGCTAAAAGGAAAAGTAGCGGATAACGTGCTGCAAGAGAGTTTGGAGCCGCTGGATTTGCAACTTGTGGGAGACCAATTTGCGATTGAAATTTTTTATATCCAATCCTGTGAGACATTTTTCAGTGATGAACAGGACTTATCGGAACAGCGCAAGTCCGATATTTTAACATTTATTCTGCAAAATGTTACTAGCGAGTTGGCGGGCGACAATCCTGCCTATCTAGTGGAAGCGGATGAACTACGTGTGCTGGTAGTGAATTTGAAGGAAGATTCGCTGCCGGAAGAAAAACGCCAAGTACTGGAGCGCATTGCAAGCGTGACGCTGAAAACATTAGCGGAGGAGCTGGAAATTGATGTTGTATGCGCTGCCAGTGGACTGCATACCGGACTGGATACGCTACCGCTTGCCTATCGGGAAGCGCTGGAGATTTTGGAATATAAGCTGTTGACACAGCACTATGACCCTATGAATGTGCAGGATATTTCTTTTGACAAAAGCAGTTTTGACTATCCGTTTGATGTGGAGCAAAAGCTGATGAATGCCATCAAGCGGGGGCAGACAGAGGATGCGGAAAAAATTGTGCTGGATTTGCTGCGCAACAACATTGAACGCGCCCATTTGCCGGCGTCTATGGCGAAGTTATTTATTCACGATATCCTGAGTACCATTGTCAAAACATTGGACGGCAACAGAAGCGTTGAGGAGATGTCGGAACTGGAGTTGTTTGACTCCATTCTCAACACCAATGACATGGCGTCCATCAAGAAGAATCTGTTGCAGCTCATTGAACTAATCTGCGAACAGTTTGTGCCGGAACAGACGGACAGCCGCTCCAAGGTGGCGTCCAGCGTGAACGAATATATTGAAGCACACTACATGGACAAGGATTTGTCGGTGTCCAACATTGCGGAACAGCTTTATTTTTCCACGGCATATTTATCGCGGGCATATAAAGAACAAACCGGAGAGGGAATTTTGGTGATGATTAACAAAACCAGAATTGCCAAAGCCAAAGAACTGCTGGACGCGACCAATTTGAGTGTGGACAAAATTGCCGACCAGGTGGGGTTTAACAGCAGCACGGTGTTCATCCGCGTGTTTCGTAAGTATATCGGTATGACGCCCGGAAAATATAAAGAATTATAAAAAAAGAACAGACAAAACTGCCTTGCAACCTGGAAACAATTCCGAGCGGCCGGGCAGTTTTCTTTTTTTCAAGTAGGGCATGTCAAAAATGGTGGAATCGGTGAAAAAACCGATGATACCATGAAAAACAGATAAACTTTTTTTTACCTTTGCATACCATTTGATACCTGTTCGGGCAAATCTATTGCACTGCGCAAATCATCTGATATAATAAAATTCGTAAGGGACGGTGTTGACATATGAAAAAACAAATTGCCACATGGATTTTAGCAGCGGTTGGCTGTTCTTTGGTGCTGGGAGGGTGCGGACTGCAGCGCGCAGCAGTTTCTTCCGCACAGCCTATCCGTATTTTTATGGAACAGCGGGAAGAAGCGCCCATTTCTTCCGATATGGCGGTGGTGCGGGAACTGGAAAAACGCTGTAATGTATCCATAGAATTAGAGGTTTATTCCAAAACAGAAGCGCCGCAAAAATTCAAATCCTATTTGGCGTCACAAGATGGACCGGATATATTTATTTATAATCTGGATCAGATTCACGCAAACTACACGGCATTTGTACCGCTTACGCCTTACATTGGAGAAAAAACACCTAACTTAAAAAAATATTTGGTGGACGACAGCGAGACAAACAAAGAACTCGCCATGCTGGACGGTCAGATTTATGCTATGCCGATGATTGCTTCGGAGCGCGTATCCCAGGTATATTTTGCACGGAGCGACTGGATGAAAAAGCTGGGGCTTTCGGCGCCGCAAACACTGGACGATTTTTACGGAATGCTGGTGGCAATGCGGGACGGCGATCCCAACGGCAACGGCGAAAATGATGAGATTCCGTTTGTGACGCGGTATCGAAAGAACGGACTCATGCAGTTTTTGGAACCGTTTGGCATTGAGGAAGAGTTTTTTGTGGAAAATGAAAAAATTGTCTATGGCGCGGCAGACCCGCGCATGAAAGACGCTCTGGATTTTATCCGCCGACTGTATCAACAGCAGTTGATAGACCCGGAATATATTGCGGCGGACGCGAAAAGCTGGCAGTCCAAAGTGACGGAAAACAAAGCGGGTGTTTTGTTCGATTGGGTATCGCGGATTGATTTCTATAATACCCAAATGCCGGAGGCGGAATTTCGGGCATTTTTACCGCCCTCAGCGGACGGGAACCCCAAAACACATTACCAAATGCCAACTGTCCGCGGCAGCGGTGCGGCGGCAGTGAACAAAAACTCCAAGCAAATTCAGAAAATCATCCGGCTATACGACTACATCTATAGCGACGAGGGAACGCGTTTGCTGAATTTCGGACTGGAAGACGAGCACTACAAAATGGAAAACGGGCAGCCCAAATATACGGATAAAGTGTTAAACAATATGAGTGCGGCGCCGCAAATTGCCCTTTGGCAAAACGGTATTGCAATGGACTGGCCGCTTTTGCAAGACAAAGGCTATGAACAGCAGTTGCTGTCGCCAGTGGCGCAGCAGGCAAGGGAACTTTATAACCCCATCATCTTGCCGTCGTTTCCGCGGCTGAAATTCACAAAAGAGGAAAGTCAGGAACTGGCGCAGCTTTTGGGAGATATCCGTATTTATAAAGACGAGATGATTGACCGTTTTATTATCGGCACCAACTCATTGGAGGAATTTGAAACTTACCGGCAGCGGTTGCAGGAACTTGGCATAGAACGTGTGCTGGAAATTTACAATGAAGCCTATGCAAGATATAAACGCTAAGGGGGGCGGCGAACTATGAAGAAATTTTGTTTCTTGACCGTCCTGCTGGGTTTATGTCTTATGCTGGGGGGGTGTGGCAGCCGGCAAGCGCCAATAGAAAAACGGCTGCAAATCTGGACGCAAATGCCGGACAGTATTTCAGCCAGCGGACTGGAGATGGCGCAGACCAAACTTTATCAAGCGCTGGAGGAAGCAACGGGCGTGAAGGTTAGTTTCATCCATCCGCGCAAGGGACAGGAAAAAGCGGGACTCACGCTGATGCTGGCGTCGGGACAATTACCTGATATTATCGAATATAACTGGATTTCTTTTCCGGGCGGACCAGAAAAAGCGCTTGCAGACGGCTATATTATTGATTTGACGGAGCATATACAACGGGACGCCACGAATCTGAAATCCTATTTGGCGCAAAATCCTGAAGTAGATCAACTCGTCCGCACGGACGGTGGGAAATATTATGTGTTTCCGTTCGTGCGCGGCGGTGAGCAGTTGTTGGTATCGCAAGGTCCTGTGATTCGTAAGGACTATTTGGAGCAACTGGGCAGCAGCGCACCGGAAACGATTGACGACTGGACACAGATTTTACGGCAGATGAAACAGTTTCCGGGCGTAAAATATCCGCTTTCGTTGGAGGCGGAGGTGGAAACCAGTCAGGAACGGTTTGGACTACATAGTGCATTTCATATTCATCCCTTTTTCTATGTGGAAGAAGGGAGGGTAAAATTTGGTGTTATGCAGCCGGGATACCGCGATTATTTAATGCGGATGAACGCCTGGTACGAAGAAGGACTGCTGGACCCTGATTATGCAGTCAATGACCGCAGCGGCGTGGACACCAAAATGGTGACAGGGGAGTCAGTTGCAACTGTGACTACGGCGAATGATGGTATTGGCGGCTATTTCAGGGAGACGGGCGGCAAGAATTTTGATGTGGAAGCGGCGCCCTATCCTGCCGGCGAACGCGGCGCACTGCCATTTATCGGACAGCGCGACCATGTATATACGCCAGGCTGGTCCAGTGCAATTACGCCGCAGTGCGCGGATGTGGCAACTGCAGTCCGTTTTCTGGATTACGCCTATTCTGGGGAAGGACACGATTTGATGAATTTTGGAATTGAAAACGTGACCTATACCAAAGAAGGAAGCCACTACCGCTATTCCGACCAAGTGCTGAACAACGCGGGCGGCAAAAGTATTCAGGAAGTGCTGGCGGACTATACCCGCGTGACCTATGGCGGGTCGTTCGTACAAGACCCACAATATTTGAATCAATGCCTGATTTGGCCACAGCAAAAGGACGCGGTCAAAATTTGGGCGAATACTGCCGCGCAGGCGCATGTCCTTCCGCTGGTCACACCAACGGAAACGGAAAGTGAAGAACTGGCGCGCATTATGAATAATGTCAATGTTTGTATCGGCGACAATGTGTTTGATTTCATCAGCGGCAAAAAGCCGTTTACGGAATTTGACGGTTTTTTGCAGCAGCTTCGGGAACTGGGCATTGAACGTGCTGTGGAAATCAATCAAAGTGCGCTGCAACGATATGAAAACAGATAGAAAAGGAGAGAAGACTTATGAAAACGGCTGTAAGCATATCCGCCGGATTGCGGGAGAGCCGGTGGAAAAAGACAATGCATGAGATCTGGCGGGACAGAGTACTCTATTTTTTGTTCCTGCCTGTCATTGTGTATTATATTGTATTTCGGTATGCTCCAATGTATGGAGTGGTTATCGCGTTTAAGAATTTTAATGTCTATGATGGCATTGCGGGCAGTCCGTGGGTGGGATGGGCGAACTTTACGCAGTTTTTTAAATCGGTTTATTTTACCCGTTTGCTGAAAAATACGTTGGGCATTAATTTACTGGACATTTTGATTGGATTTCCGGCGCCCATATTTTTTGCGCTGATGCTTAATGAAATCCGTAATGTGATGTTCAAACGAACCATTCAAACAATTAGCTATCTGCCGCATTTCATTTCTACAGTGGTAGTAGTTGGTATGGTGGTGAATTTCCTGTCGCTCAGCACAGGCATTGTGAACAACATCATTGAAGCCTGCGGTGGACAGCGTGTTTATTTTCTGACAGAACCCAACTATTTCTGGGGGATTTACACCACCATGAATGTCTGGAAAGGCATTGGTTGGGGTGCGATTATTTACATAGCGGCGCTGGCGGGCATTGACCCGACATTGTATGAAGCGGCAATTATTGACGGTGCAGGACGATGGAAACAGACGATTCATGTGACGCTGCCCGGTATCAGCACTACCATTGTCACCATGTTCATTTTGAAAATCGGGCATTTGCTGGAGGTGGGGTATGAGTCTATTATTTTGATGTACAATCCCAAACTTTATCCGGCAGCGGACGTATTTTCAACGTATATTTACCGCGTCGGTCTTGCAAGTTCCGACCCCAACTATTCTTTGGCAACGGCAATCGGGCTGTTCCAGTCTTTGATTGGGTTGGTGCTGGTGGTGATTGCCAACCGGCTCAGCAAGAAATATTCCGAAGCGGCACTGTGGTAAGAAGGAGGACGATTAACGTGGCAAGCAATTTAAGCGACCGTACCATTCCGCGGCGGATTTTCCTCGCGCTGGACGTGGTCTTTTTGTTATTTATTGCAGCGGTTACGCTGTATCCGATTATTTATGTGGTGAGTATGTCGTTTAGCGATGAAGTGGCGGCAATTCAAAACAAGGTGTGGCTGCTGCCGGTGAACCCAACGCTGGAAGCCTATAAAAACGTATTTCAATATCCAGGTCTGCTGCGTTCTTATGGCAACACTATTTTCTACACCATTGCAGGAACGGCAATCAACATTGTGTTTACCATGTGCGCTGCCTATCCGCTTTCGCGCAAACGGTTCAAAGGCAGAAGCGTATTTTCCTTTTTAATTGTGTTCACCATGCTGTTTAACGGCGGCATGATTCCAAGTTATCTGTTGGTGAAAAACCTGCATTTGCTGGACACCCGCTGGGCAATTTTACTGCCGGGCGCAATTAATACATGGAACATGATTATCATGCGGTCTTTCTTGCAGCAACTGCCGGAGGAACTGGAGGAAGCGGCGAAAATAGACGGCTGCGGCGATTTGCGTCTGTTGCTGCAAATTATCATTCCGCTGTCCATTCCGTCCATTGCAACCATCACGCTGTTTTATGCCGTGGCGCACTGGAACAGTTTCTTCCAAGCAATGATTTACCTGCCGCGGGCAAAAGATTTGCGTCCGTTACAGTTGATTTTGCGCGACATTGTGCTGCAAAATCAGACAGACAGCATGATTACCAGCGCATCACAAGATGTGGTGGGATTGTCGGAAACTATTAAATATGCAACCATTGTGGTGGCGGTAGCGCCAATTCTATGTGTCTATCCGTTTATTCAAAAATATTTCGTAGCAGGTGTGATGGTCGGCGCTGTAAAAGGATAGGCAGAGGGACAGCCGGACGGCAACATAGTGTATGATATGGAACTTCCATAATAAAATAGACCGTTTTTTACCTGCATCGCTCATTCCTGTCCAGAATGCGCCAAATGCTTGCAAAAGCCGGTGGGGAAACGGTATACTGAACATATCAAAATAAAAAAAGATAAGGGAGGAACTCACATGAAAAAAACGATGTTAAAACGCAGCGCCGCTGCTTTGCTGGCGGGAGCGATGGTTTGCACATTAGCGGCGTGCGGAGACGGAACCCAAACGGCGGACGGCAAAGTGCCCATCAAAATGTTTATCACAGACCGTTCGGACGCCCCCATGTCCAATGACATGATGGTATTCCAGCAGTTAAACGAGAAATGCGGCGTGGATATCCAGTTGGAACTGGCGCCTTCCGCTTCCGCAGACGCAAAAGAACGGTTTAATTTGTTGATGGCGTCGGACGAAATCCCTGACGTGGTAGTGTATAAACTGGACGAACTCAACAAATATACCAAGGCGTTTGCGCCGCTGAATGATTTGATTGACCAGCACGCGCCCAACATCAAAAAAGCGATTGAGGAAGATGAAACCACGGTGCGCGACTTGACAGCGTTGGACGGTAACATTTATACGCTGGCAAAAATCTCTCCTGTTAAGACGGCAAATGTTTATTTTGCACGCAAAGACTGGATGGATAAACTGGGGATTGAGGAGCCAAAGACATTGGACGAATTTTACAACATGCTGGTGAAATTCCGCGACGGAGACCCCAATGGCAACGGAGAAAAAGATGAAATCCCCTATACGACGCGCAGCAAGAAATCAGGACTGATGAACTTTGCGGAAGCGTTTGGTATTCGGGAAGAATATTTTGTGGAGGACGGAACAGTGAAATATGGCGCGATTGACCCGCGCATGAAAGACGTGCTGACCTTCCTGAACAAAATGTATACGGAAAAATTGGTTGATACAGAATATCCGACGCTGGACAACAAACAATGGCAGGCACGGGTGACAAACGAACAATCCGGCGTGCTGCACGATTGGGTATCCCGCATTGATTTCTTCAATCAACTGCTGGAAAAAACCAATCCGGAAGGAAAATTTACAGCGCTCCTGCCGCCGACGCAGGGCGATGTTCCGGTTGGCACCTGGTATCAAATGACGCGTGCGCGCGATGACGGTGCGGCTGCTATCAGCAAAGCGTCTAAAAACAAAGAAGCGGTCATTAAAATGTTTGATTATATTTTCAGTGATGAAGGTATGCTGCTCACCAACTTCGGTTTAGAAGGCGATACCTATACCATGGAGAGTGGAGACCCGGTTTATACAGACAAAATTTTGAAAAATTCAGACGGAAAAGCACCGCAGATTGCTCTATATTCCGAAGCGCTTACCATTGATTGGCCGATGGTGCAGGATATGCGTTATGAAAAACAATTGCTGTCGCCGGAAGCGGGCGCGGCACGCGATAAATATGAACCGATTATCCGCAAATCGTTCCCGAAACTGAAATTCACAGATGCGGAACGTTCGGAAATCAGCGCGAAAATGGGTGATATTACAACGTATAAAGATGAAATGATGGATAAATTCATCACAGGCACGGAACCGATTTCAAACTTTGACAACTTTGTACAGCAATTGAAAACCATGGGTATTGACGAAGTGCTGGGGAAATATAACAGCGCTTATCAGAAATATTTGAGCAACTAATCACGGGGAAAGGCGGGAAACAGGTATGCAGGCACTTGGCACATTTGCGGAGGAGGGCAAGGCGTATGTAGTACATACGCCCCATACGCCGACCGCGTGGAACAACATTCTTTTCAACGATACCTACTATATGGAAGTGTCCCAGCGGATGCAGGGAAAAAGTTTTTTCCTGGAAGGCTATCATGCGAATACATATACCACCGGAGCGCGGTATTTTTATCTCCGGCGTGCGGACGGAACCGCTAGCCGGCTGTTTGCAGGCGAAGGAGAGGCGTATAGCTGTACATACCGTTTGGGGACTTCCACAGCAAAAGAACGGATTGGACAGGTGGAAGCGGCAGCGCAGGTGCTTGTGCCGGTGCAGGGCGAATATGAAATTTGGCAGTTTACGCTGACAAACAAGGGCGAATCTTCTGCGGAGGTATCCTTGTTTTCCGCCGTTCCGTTTTCCAATAGCGGCCCCATGGGCGGAGAATGCCGCTATATAGAAGCGGAAGGATATTTATATAAATATTCCTTTCCCTATCATGTGTTCTATGAAGATAAAGAAAAAGTGGAACACAAAAAAGCATATTACTATATGATGAGCGAACGTGCGCCTGCCTCCTATGACGGCAGTGGACAGCGGTTTTGGGGGAGTGATGGCGCGGCGGTACCGGAAGCGGTATTGCGCGGCAAATGCAGCAATACGGACAGTGAAGGCGAAGATTTTATGGGGTGTATGCAGCATAGCTTTCACTTGGCACCGCAGCAAAGCGAAACGGTAGTGCTAATCATTGGCGTAGCGGCAGAGCAGGAAGAAATCCGCGCCCGGCGGCAAACGTTCCCGAATGTGGCGGAAGAACTGGAGAAAGTGGAAAAACTGTGGCAAAAACGCTGCGCATGCTTCCACATAGAAACGCCGGAAAAAGAACTGAACTATTTAGCAAATTATTGGCTAAAAAAACAGATGGTATATTTGACAAGGCTTAATCGTGTATCCGCCTACTGTCCAGTGCGCAATCAACTGCAAGACGCGCTGGGCTATGCAATGATTGACCCGGAGGAAGCGCTTACTTATGCGCTGCGGGTACTGCGGCGGCAACGTGCGGACGGCTCCATGAAACAGTGGTATATGACAGATGGGTCGCCAGAGCGGGCACTTTGTCATGTAGACCATTCCGATGCGCCGCTGTGGTTGGTACTTTGTCTGACAGAAATTATTGAAAAAACAGGAAATGCAGACTACTACCAAAAACTTGAGGGTTACATAGATGATAGTAAGCAGGAAAGCATATTGACGCATTTGGTGAAGGCGGCGCGCTATATGGCGGGTCAGCTCGGGGCGCATGGGCTATGTTTGATGAAGGACGGCGACTGGACGGACCCCATCAATGGAGCAGGGCGGGGCGGAAAAGGAGAATCCACCTGGAACACGCTGGCGCTGATTGACTGTTTGCGGCGGTTGGATGTTTTAGCGCCGGAAGAAGGATTCGCGGCGTTGGCGGAACAATTTACCGAATCCGTGAATCAACATTGCTGGGACGGAAAATGGTATGTGGCAGGATTTGACGATAACGGAAGACCCTTTGGAACAGAGCGGGACACGGAAGCAAAACTGTTTCTCAATGCGCAAACGTGGGCAATCATTTGCGGCGCGGTTCCGCCAGAGCGGATGGAGACGCTGCAAAACAGCATTGCTTTGCTGCAAACCAAGATGGGATACCGCCTGCTCGCGCCTGCGTTCAAAGAATGGAACAGCATTTGGGGGCGTATTAGTATTAAACAGGCAGGAACCACAGAAAATGGTTCTGTCTATTGCCATGCGTCCATGTTTGCGGCACTGGCACAAGCGGTCACAGGTGATGGAGCAGGGGCGGTGCAGACGATTTTACAGACTTTGCCGACCAATCCTGAAAATCCGCCGGAGAACAATATGCAGCTTCCGCTGTTTGTACCCAATTATTATTTTGGACTGGATACGCCGAATTTCGGACGTTCCAGCTGCCACATGGGAACGGGTACGGTCGCATGGCTGTTATGGGTATTGGTGGAACATATTTTCGGTGTTCAGGCGACTTGCGGCGGACTGACAGTGCATCCAAAGCTGCCAAAGGCGTGGGCAAAAGTGACATTGACAAGAATATTCCGCGGAGAGGAATATGAAATAAAATACAGGGAAGGAACTGCCGTATGTGAAAAACGCGGCACAGGCAGGGAGGAGGAAGTGTGATGAAAAAACGGGGAACGGCAATCGTGACGGCGTTTATCATGACGGCAGCGCTGTTTACAGGACTGACGGCAACCGCCGAAACACAGCGGATAGAACTGGTTCCATTTACATCGTTTGATAGCGCGGCGGACGGCGACAAAGGAAACCGCGGAAACGCAAACATAAGCGAATGGAAAGTGGAATCAGGCGATACGGCGACGCAGAAAAATGAATGGGTTGCTGATGGAGACGGCGGTTATCGGAAATATTCCTACCCGACAGCGACGGGAACCGGCAACATGATGAAATCCCGCCGGTTGATGGACGGGTTTGACACACTAAAAGGCGCAGGAGACTATTACGTTGTGATGAAAGCGCGCATGGCATACACGCCCAACCAGATTGGCGGCGTCTATGCGGAATGGGGACTCGCAAAAGGCGCGAATGCGGGGGATTCTAATTTGCGGCTGATGCGGATTTACCGGACTTCGGGCGGCGGAAGCAATTATGTGGAAGTGATGAGTCATGACGGCGAGGGAAACACGCAGAAATTAACGGTAGCCAGCGGGCAAGCATATGACACTTGGAATGATACGATTATTGTGCTGAAAGCAACAAGCGGCAGCAGTGACGCTACCGCAGCGTTTTTCATCAACGGAGAAAAATACAGCGATAACAACGGAACACCGTTTAAAGTAGGAAAAAATTATCTGGAACAGTCAACAGGACCGCGAGCGTCCACCAGCGGCGGTAATATTTTGAAATTTGACGATGCGCAAGTCTATGGAATCAGCGGCGATTTACCGGCATTTGAAGTGGCGGCGGGAGGCGTGAACGGCGGCACATTGACAGACCTTCCGCTGGCAGACGATATCACCGTGCAATTCAGCAACGAAGTTTATGTTGGTGGTCTTGCAGATAAAATAAAACTTTATCAGACAGGTGAAAGTGAACAGACCGTTGCAAAAGAAAATATCAAAGTCAGCCCCGACCAGAAATCTATTTCCATTTCCCATAATGCGTTTACCTCCGGCGGAGAATATACACTGGATTTGTCCGGCGCGACAGATATTTTCGGTACAGCGCTGTCCGGTACGGCAACCTATCAGCTCAAAGCGATGGAAGGGTTCACGGTTTCTGGTTTTAACGGCGGAAAAACAGATAAAATCGGCGTGACGGAAGATATTGGACTGCAATTTTCTTCAGAAATCAGCCCTGCGAACCTCTATGGGAAACTGACGATACAAAAGGACGGAGAATCCGCTTTGACCGTGGCAGATGAAGCCATCAAAGCAGACGGCACAAAAGGCATTTTGATCACAGGAAACCAATTTGACGTGGCAAGCAGCTATACGCTGAGCGTGGCGGACGACGTAGCGGATAACAGCGGAGAGACCATTGGTGCGGCATCTGACAAAGCCTTTTCCTTCACGACAAGACCGGCGGCGTTTGGTACGCTGTATACGGATTTTTCAGCTATGACAAAAGACGCGCAGCCTGTGAACGAGCCTGGATTTACCTTCTCAGAAAAAGGAGATACTTTGCGCGTGCGGGAGAGTGATGGTAAAAATTATCTGGAAGTGCGTGGTATAACGGAAACCACGGCAAAGACCGACCCGAATTTCCGTGTAACTCTGCCGAATCCTATGGGCAGCTACGGCGATTATCAGACCATTTCTTTTAAAATGAAAATAGCGGCGAATGCAGCAGGAGGCGCCAATATGCGCGTGCGGTATTGCACAGACAGCGGCGGTACGAAAAACCAGATGACCATGCTGGGGCTGCGTAGCGGAAAAATTGGTGTGTGCGACTATGCAGGTAGCGGCAAAGACCAGACGGACGGCACCTGGATATTTGCAGACGGCGTGACCTATACGGTTTCCATGCGGACAAATTTCGCGGCGCACTGCATGGATATATCTATTACAGGAGACGATGGAACGAATTATTCTTTGCAAAACGTGGATATTGACTATGACAAAATGCACTATGCAAGTGGAACGCCTACGCAGGCATGGACGGAGAATGCCAATTCCATTGAATTTTACTTTGCGACCAACGATAAACCGATATTTGCTGACATCTATGAAGTGGGCATGCATGACAACTTCCCTGATTTTAAAGTGACGGCGGTGAATGACGGCGCGACAGAAGGTGTTGGGGTGAATGCAGCGATACCGGTGACGTTTTCCACGCCGCTTCGGGCGGAAGATTTATTTGGAATGGTTTCCCTGCAAAAAGGGGAAGAGACCCCTGCTGTTTTAACAAATGCAGAAATCGTGCAAAGCGGAGCAAGTGGAATCAACATCATACCGGCAGCGGAACTGGCATATGGAACAGTGTATAAACTGATATTGGACGCAGCTGCGGCAGACTGTGTGGGTATGAAACTTTCCGGCACAAGGGAGTTTTCGTTCCGGACGGCATATCTGCCATTTACAGTTAGTGATTTTAACGGCGGCGTAACCAGTGATATCGGACGTAATGCAAACTTGACCTTAACTTTTTCTACCCCCGTGACAGCAGCGGAACTAGCAAACCAAATTACGCTACAAAAACAGGGCGGCGCGGCAGTGAATCTGGACGCGGCGCGGATTGTACAAAACGGAGCAAACGGCATAACTGTCACAGGAAATGAATTTGAAGCATCCGCGACCTATACGCTGGCATTAAAGGATACCGCGGTAGATAGCAATGGGACTGCAATTTCCGGCACAAAATCATTTACCTTTGGAACGGGTGCAGCGCTTGCAGCATTTCGAATCAGTTCGTTCAATGCTGGAAAGACAACGGATATTGGCTGGACGGACGACATTTCTATTGTCTTTACCACCGAAGTGAACAAAGCGAATTTGTCCGGTAAAATCAAACTACAGCCGCAGGGTGGTGCGGCGCAGAGCATTGCGGACAGCCGGATTGTGCAAAACGGAGCAAGCGGTATTACCATCACCGGTAATACGTTTGACAAAGCGGCAACTTATACGGTTACCGTTGATGCTACGGCGGTGGATAATGCCGGTACAGTGTTCAGCGATACGGATACTTATACGTTTACCACAAAAGATGAATTTACCGTGCAGACATTTAATGGCGGTACGATCACAGAGGTGGAACTGGACGGCGATATTACCATTGCATTTTCCAACAATGTAGATGCGGCAAATTTGGCAAATCAAATCACGATAACCAAAGAAGGCGGCGCGGCGGAAACTGTTCCGGTAGCGCGGATTGCACAGGTGGACGCAAAGACAGTAAAAGTGACGGGTAACAATTTTTCGCCCTCTGCGACATATACACTAGAACTGTTGGAATCGGCAAAAGATAATGCAGAAACAGCGATTTCAGGAATGCGTTCTTTTCAGTTTACGACAAAAGCGGCATTCCTTGTGGAAAGTTTTAATGGCGGAAAGACAACGAATGTCAGCTTGTCAGCAGCAATACCGCTACAATTTTCAACTGCTGTTGATGTCGGCAATCTTTCAGGAAAAATCACGCTGCAAAAGGGCAGCGGAACCGCGGTGACCGTTGCAGATAAGGATTTATCGCAGATTGCAGCAAATACTGTTGCAGTAGCGCACAGCGCATTTGATGTGGAAAGTGGATATACCTTATCGATTGCAAGCAGTGCGAAAGATAATGCAGGGCGTAGCATACAGCCGCCGCTTGCATTTGCGTTTACAACGCAAAAGGAAGGTATGAACCGGTCCACTAATTTTGCCGGTATGGCGGCGGATACGCAGCCGGCAAATGGCGATGGATTTACATTTTCGGTGAAAAACAGTACTATACGTGTGAAACAGGAAAATGGCGTTAAATTTATGCGCGTGGAACCAAACAGCAATGACGACCCGAATTTCCGTGTCACAGCGCCGCAGAAATTTAGTGCATATAGCAACAAAATAGTGCTCTATACAAAAATGAAAATCACGGCGGAGGAAAACTCCGGCGCTAACATGAGAATGCGTTATTGTATCGATAATAACGGTACCAAAAATCAAATGACGCTGTTGGCAATCAAAGACGGCAAAATTGGTATTGGTGATTATGCAGGGAGCAGCAAAGACAAAACAGACGGCACATGGACTTATCGCAAAAATGCTACCTATGATATGACGTTTGTGATGGATTATGGTGCAACACCGAAAATGGACGTTTTTATTGTAGGGGATGACGGTAGTGTATTCACTTTGAAGAATGCCGGCATTAACTATAACGATTTAATGACAGCCGCTTCCGGTACACCGGCGGAATCGTGGGTGAAAGATGCCAATTCCATTGAGTTTTATTATGGAAAGAGCGGCACGCCTATTTCTACCAATATTTATGCCATTACATTGCGTGAAGCGGGCGAGGCGGGGTATCTGTCCGCTACACCGGCGGACGGCAGCAACAATGTAGCGCCAGACAGTGCAGTGATGATGGAATATAGCGATGTGATAAATCTGGTAGGCGCACAGGCAAGATTCGTAGGCAGCGGCGGTGAAATGATTCCGGCAAGTTTGTCGCTGGCAGGGTTTGGCGACACTTTGGTGGTTCGTCCGCAGCAAAGTTTATATCCGGGCGAAACCTATACGCTATCGGTCGTAGGACTGACGGATATGACAGGCAAAGCACTTTATCCCGCACAGATTATATTCACTGTAAAAACCATGGATTATCAAGCTGTCGCTGTGGGAATGGCAAACGGACAGGCAACGCTGCAGCTGGTAAATACAACAGAGGAAGATAAAACCATGTTGATTTTGACGGCAAAATGTGTTGGAACGCCGGAGAATTATATGGTGCAGGAAATTACGGAGCGGGAAGAACCTGTAGCAAAAGGTACCGGTGGACGGGAACTGAAACTGCCGGCAGACAAAGGAGAAGCGTCTTTTGTAAAAATCATTGTGCTGGACAGCGATACACACCGACCGGTGATGTATGTACCGGCGGTTGTGCAATAAAGGGGGCGTGAGAGAAATGAAAAAAAGAACAGGAGTTGCCGCATTGCTGCTGATTTTGTGCATGGTTGCTACAAGCGTGTATGCTATGCCGGAAATCGATACGCAGCTTGTGGGCAGTAAAGTGGAAATCACCATTTCCGGCACGCTTTCGGACGCAGCGCAGGGAAAACCGGTGGCATTGACAATTTACAGAGAAGGTGAAACCACTGTTTTACATGTGGATCAGATGATTTCCGGTGAGGGCGGCAGTTACCGCTTTCATTTCACAGGAAACCCTGATTGGCGCGGCGGCAGTTTTCGTTATGAAATAACCTCGCTGGAAGCGGAAAAACAAAGCGGTCCGCTGGAACTGCCGGATGTAAAGGTAAAAGGAGACGTGCTGGAAAAGATTCATGCAGCGCAAAGCGCGGCGGATGTGCAGCAGGCAATGGAAGGAAAAGAACTGGGATTGAATTTGCCGATATATAATGAAATTTCAAAAACAGACGTCTATAACGGATTATATGCATTCGTAAAAGCGGGCGGCAGATTCAAAGATTTGAATGAAATGGATGCAAAAATCAAAGAATTAGCAGTGCTGGTAGGGCTAAACCAAAATGTTGCCGGGATAACAGATGCAGGAAAACTGCAATATCTAAGTTTGATTGGTGTTCCGGAAGACGCAGTGCAACAGTACCGGAATAACCTTTCAACAAAGGGAACCACGGGCGTGAACGGACTCATGCTCGGCAAAGGATTCACTTCTGCACAGAGTGCGGTGCAACGGTTTGAAGCGGCACTCTATACCAATCTTATCACAGGTTATAAATCTGTAGGGACAGGACATGTGGAAGCGATTTTACAGCAGCACGGCAGTAAGCTTGGCATTGATTACAGCGCTTATGTTGCCAAAGGCAAACCAGCTTCGGTACGTCAGGCGTTGGTGAATTCCGGCGCAACGACACCGGAAGCATTGGCACAGGCATTTACAGCGGCTTTGAACGCCGCCGGTACCGGTAGTGGAAACGGAACTGGTGGCGGCGGAACAGGCGGTGGCGGAGGAGGAAGTCATTCTGGGGGCGGCAGCGCATCAATAGGAGGTGGCTCCTATCTTCCACCGGTTAGTCCGGTTTTGCCGATTGTCACACCGGAGCCATCTGCGCAGCCTATAGCGCCAGGTGGATTTACGGATATTGAACAAGTGGCGTGGGCAAAAGATGCCATTGTCTATCTCAAACAGGCGGGTGTTATCAACGGAAAAACCGAAACAGAATTTGCACCTGATGACAATGTGACGCGGGAGGAATTTGTGAAAATGCTTATGACAGCATTGAAACTGACGGACGATAGTCCGTATGTGCTGCCGTTTGGAGATGTGAAAGAAGGAGATTGGTATTATGCCACTATCCGTGCAGCGGCGAAAAACCACATTGTTAGCGGTATGTCAGACAGATGGTTTGGCGTTGGAGAAGACATTACCCGCCAGGATATGGTTACCATAGCATTTCGCGCGCTGCGGCTCACTAATGTGACAATGGATACGGATATTGCAGCAATGGCGTTTGAAGACCAGACCATGATTGCAGAATATGCAGTGCCGGCGGCACGGGTATTCAAAAAGATGAATCTTGTCAGTGGTTATGAGGACGGCGCGTTTCGTCCAATGGCAAAAACGACCCGCGCAGAAGCAGCAAAATTGATTTATAACATGCTGCAGTTGAAAGGAGTGGCACAATAACATGAAAAAGAAATTGCTTTCGATTGTTCTTGCAGGTATATTGCTTGCGCTAACCATTCCGGCGCCCGGCTTTGCCGTGGAAGAAGACAGCAGCGGAAGAGCGCAAGCGGTTTGCGTGAATTTAGGACTTATTGATGCGGCGTCAGCAAAAGCGGATTCCATGACGCGCGCACAGTTTGCAAAAATGGTTTCCAATATATATAGCAAGGACACCACGGACTATGGCAACATGGCTTATTTTACAGATGTTGCAGCAGGCACTTCCGATGCGGCAGCAGTGAATAAACTTGCAGCATATGGACTTGTGCGCGGCGACGGCGCATCACAGTTTTTCCCCAACAATGCGATTACGATGGAAGAAGCGGCAGCGATTTTGATTCGGCTGTTGGGCTATGAAAAAGTGACGCCGGCAGGACAATATCTTGCAAAAGCCGGTTCGCTGGGATTGCTGAAAGGCGCGTCCTCTGCAAAACCGGTAGCGGCGCAGCTTGTAACCATGGTATATAACGCGCTGGAAACAGATGTAATGGAGCAGATACAATATGGCGTAAACACAGATTATAACGTGGTAAAGGGCAAAACGATTCTCAATGCCGTACTGAATATGGAGCAGTATACCGGCGTGGTACAATCGGCAAACGGCGTATCGCTCTATCCGGAAGTGCGGACAGATAAAGCGTATGTCCGTATCGGAGAGGTGCAGTTTGCACTGGACGCAGAAACAAATTTAGCTGTGTTTGATATGATTGGGCTGTCTGTTACGGCGTACTACAAAACGGATGAAGAAAATACGCTGCTGTTTTGTTTGGAAAACCAGCGTGCTTCCACGATAACGGTAAATCTGGAAAATTTGATTTCAGTGGAATCGGACGGTATTACCTATTATGATGAAGCCGAAAAGAAATGCACGGAGAAGTTCTCCGGTTCACCGAATATTCTTTATAACAACCGCTATGCCGACCATTTGCCGGATTTGAGCCAAAGCGGATATATCCGTTTGATTGACAACGGAAACGGTATTGAGACCATGATTGTGAAAGACTATCATGTTACGGTTGCCAATGCTGTATCCGCGAAAAATGCTGTTATCACGGACAAAATCGGCGCACAGGTAATTGATTTAGACATAAACAGTGAACACTACAGCATTCGGAATACGGCAGGAGCAGAAATTGGTCTGGACGCTATCAAAGAATGGAATGTTTTGTCCGTCGCAAAAAGTGTGGAGGGAGATTTCACAGAAATCATTGTATCCGACCAATCGGCGCAAGGGACCGTTGACCGGATTGAAGAAGGCGCAGAGGCGGACACCTATCGAGTTGCGGTAAGTGGCAGCGATTACCGGCTGACGAAGGAATATTATGCCTACATGAAAAACGGGCATGAACTGAAACTTGGTATGGAGGGCACATTCTATTTGGACAAAGACGGACGTATTGCCGCCTATAATCCCGCCGCGGTATCCACTGTCTGGAAAGTGGGTTATCTTATCAAAACAGCCATGGAAACAAACCTTTCAACGGAGTTACAGGCAAAAATTTTAACGGCAGACGGGACGATATTGAAAACCGGTGTGAAAACGCGCAACGGTCGCATTTTGGTAGATGAAGAATTGGTGACAGTACAGGCGTTTTTGGCGGCGTATGAGGACGCCAACCAATTTATCAGAAAAGTCATTCGGTATAAACTGGACAGCGATGGGAAAGTCAGCGAACTGGATATGCCGTCGGAGAATAAAAATGACATAGGACTGAGACATTTGGGCAAACTAAGTAGCGTGGACTATTTTTCCTCTTCACGAAGCTTTAACAACCAAATCATCATATCACCGGATACGGTTGTTTTTACAGTACCGTCCAAAAAAGAGAAATATGATGACGATGCGTCATACAAAATCAGCAAAATGAGTATCTATTCTAACAGAAATCAATACAGTCCTGATATTTACGCCTATTCCGATGGTATGCAAGGCGAGGTTATTGTGCGTACAGTGGACTTGAAAACAGAACTATTGTACAGCACAAACATGTCCATGGTGAAATCGTTTGGAATGGCGTTGAACAGCGACGGGGACAGCGTACAAAAGCTATATGAAATCAAGGATGGAAAAGAAGCGTCTGTCCTTGGAACAGCAGAAGCAGATTTGAAACACACAAACTATAATCCCAATCAGACCAAAAGCCCTGGAACAACCGCTACTACCTATACAGTCGAAGAGGGCGATGTGATTCGCCATGGTATTAGCAATGGTGAAGCGGATTTTGTGCAGCTTCTATATGACCGCTCCGAAGACAAGTATTTACCAACCGACAATCCCACAGCAAAGAATCAGTCAAACAACGGACAATATCGCGCGGGAATTGGAACGGTTGTGAAAATAGACGGAAATCTTGTCAAATTCCGGTTCCGCGGAAGCGGCGCGGAGGAATATTATTTGACGGATAAAGCGAAATACGCAGTCTATGACGAAAAAGAAGAGCCGCATGTACAAGTTGGAGAGTTGACGGATATTCGGGATTTGGAAAATTATCCGGACAATCCTTCTATTGTGGTAGTGCATATTAAATATGGAGAACTCACAGATGTTATGATTTACAATTAATTCGGATACACAAGCGAGAGGGGGCGGCATATGCCGCCCCTTATTTATTCATGAAAGGGGAAGCAAACGAATGTTATTGCCAAGAGAAAACGAAGTGCGGGAAGTAAAAGACCTATGCGGCGTTTGGAAATTTAAAGCAGACTGGGAGAATTGCGGCAGAGGGGAAAACTGGCAGCAAAAACTGCCGGAAGATGCAATACCAATGCCTGTTCCGAGCAGCTATAATGATATCACGCAAGACAGCCGCCTGCGTGATTTTATCGGAGATGTCTGGTATGAAACGGAATTTTATGTGCCTGCCGGCTGGAAAGGGAAACGGGTAGTGCTGCGCTTTGGCAGTGCAACACATAAAGCGCAGGTGTGGGTCAACGGAAGCTGCTGTATGCAGCATAAAGGAGGCTACTTGCCGTTTGAAGCGGATGTCAGCGCATATGTCAATATTGGCGGGAATAACCGTTTGACCGTTGCGGTGAACAATGTGCTGGACTGGACAACACTGCCGCCCGGCGAGGTCAAAACAGCGTTTGACGACCGTTATCCGGAAGGCTACCGTGTGCAGGAATATTTTCATGATTTCTTCAACTATGCCGGAATCCACCGACCGGTGCGCCTATATTGTACGCCAAAGGATTATATTCGCGATGTTACAATCAACACTTCATGGGAAGGAACGCAGGGAATTGCTTCCTATGAAGTGGAAGCAGACGGACAGGTGCACGTGCGCATTTTGGACATGGACGGGCAGGAAGTGGCACGGCAAACGGGCGCAACCGGCAAAGTTCCAATAGAAAATGTGCAGCTTTGGCAGCCCGGGAAAGGGTATCTGTATACGTTGGAGGTGCACAGCGGAGAAGATTTATACCGTCAGCCGTTTGGGGTGCGGACAGTAGAAGTGAAGGGAAATCATTTTCTCATCAATGGGAAACCGTTTTATTTCAAAGGTTTTGGCAAACATGAGGATATGGATATCAAAGGAAAAGGTCTGGATTTGCCGATTATTGTAAAAGATTTTAACCTGCTTCGGTGGTTGGGCGCCAATTCTGTGCGTACCTCTCATTATCCTTATGCAGAAGAATGGATGGACCTTGCAGACAGGGAAGGAATCGTAGTGATTGACGAAACAACGGCAGTCGGTTTTAACTTTTTCAAAGAAGGAGAACAGGTTTTTTGCCCGAATCGGGCGTCGGGAGAAGTGTTAGAACATCATTTGCAGGTGCTGCGGGAACTCTATGCGCGGGACAAAAATCATCCTTGTGTTGTGGCGTGGAGTGTGGCGAACGAAGCGAAAACACAGGAAGAAAATGCTCTGCCCTATTTCGAAGTGGTTGCAGCGGAAATGCGGCGGCTGGAGAAACACCGCCCTGTGACTATTGTGATGAACGTCAATCCAGCAGAGGATCGCGTGGGACAATTATTTGATTTTATCTGTGTGAATGGCTACAATTCTTGGTATAATGACCCGGGGCATTTAGAAGTGATTGACCGCCAGTTGGAACACCGGCTGCGCATGTGGTACGAAAAATATCATAAACCGCTGATAATGACGGAATTCGGCGCGGATACCATAGCCGGATTTCATCAAGACCCGCCCGTGATGTTCACAGAAGAATATCAATGTGAAATGATAAGCCGGTTTCAAGCGGTGTTTGACCGGTTGGAATTTGTGATTGGCGAGCATATCTGGGCGTTTGCTGATTTTGCAACCAAACAGGGCATTACACGGGTCGGCGGCAATAAAAAAGGCGTGTTTACACGCCAGCGTCAGCCCAAAATGGCAGCATATATGTTAAAAGAACGGTGGCATGAAAATAAATAGAAAAACAGGCAGCAGTTTTTTCTCTTAATAAATATCCATACATGATGATGAATTGCATAAAAGACGCTTTCAAACAGTTTGCTGAAAGCGTCTTTTGCATTATCTTGATACAAAAACTGCATATTCTTTTGTAAGAAATTAATATAGCAAAGAATCAATCGGATATGACAATGCAGCCATGTCCGCCGCCTATGTCATGTCGATACCCTAATCCGTAAAGCGGTGCATTCTGCCGAAAACTGCCGCCGCAATGGGGACAGCAGACTGCATTGCCTGAAGCAATGGAAGATAGACAGTCAGGACAATAATAGGAAAAAGCAGTCAGATGGGAAAGATGGCGCTGCTTTGTTTCGTTATGAGAAAGCAAGGCGATTTGAGAAATATCCGTACTTAATATATCGTATTGATAAAGTTCGTATGCAAGGCTATGGATACGGTATTCAATCACTGTCGTTGTAACATGGAACTGTTTGGCAAGCGCAGGTTTTATCTTCTGTGGCTCGCGGCAATAGATGCGGCTTGTTTCGCAAATGGCAGGCAGAAATAACTTGTAAGGTACCAAAAGTTCCGCTGCGCCTTCGTTTGCCTCCCATTCAATAAATGGATTTTGTGTTGGTTGCGTTTTGTCAAAACAATGAAAACAACCCTGTTTTATATTTCGGTGTTTGGTAAGATGGATCAATTCATGTCCGCAGTCAAAATTTTGTTCCAATGGATTCCGGTTTGCGTTTAATATAATGGTATCGAATTTGTCGCCGGCAAATGCCAACGCACAAAATCCGGGCGTTTGGAAGAGGTGGTGCTCAATTTGAAGTGGATGCCGGAACGGCAGACCGGTAAGACTGAGCGGATAGGAAGCCAGCGTGATATGGAGCTGGTCGCGCAAATGGGAAACATGTTCATATAAATTGGTTTTTGCGTTATGCATTGGCATAATTGCACTGCCTCCGATGATTCATGATGTCATTGATTTTGCTGCCGATGGGAATGATAGAGATTTAAAATAGCGTCAACGTCTTCTTCCGTCAGACCCAGTTCTTCCGCACCTTTTGCCAAACGGAAATAGACTTGATCCATGCCGGGCAAGGCGTTTGCATTGCGTACTGTGCTTTTGCCAAGCAGAAAGTCAGCAGATACATCGAATAAATCAGCAATTTGTGCAAGTTTGTCTGTGTCGGGTTTGATGTCTCCGCGCTCATATTTCGCAAATGTGGAAAATGAAATCCCCAGTTTCTGTGCAGCGATACTTTGCGTCCACTGCCGTTCCTTGCGGAGAATCCGTAGATTTTGCCCCAGACGGTTGTTATTTTGTTCGTTCAATTTTTTCACTTCCCTTAAATAGGAATTATCTTAATATGACAATATTATAACGGAAAAAGAATAAAAAAGCAAGAGAAAAACAAAAGAAAATGTCTTTTTAATACAAATTTATAAAAAACAACTTAAAATTGTATTGACAATACAAAAACTATGTGCTATAATTGTCTTGTGAGTACAAAAATGAGAGCGGAGTGGTAGGTTCATCAAAAACATAGCAAAACAGTTTGATGATGACGATAGGATTAAGCAAAGGAGAGTCGAACCGCGTACGGTCTCCGAGGCAGATTTCTTTGCCGGCACGTTCAAAAGTGAATAGTCATATTTAAAAATTGTCCTAATAAGACAAAATAAGGTGAAATTTTCTGTATAGGAAAAAAGGAGGAAACACAATGACAGTACAGACAATGGACAAAAAAGTGAAGGGTTATGTATTATGGGAAATTCAAAACTATCCGGAAACAAAACAAAAGCTAAAAGAATATCAAAGCGGCACAGCCCCAAGGATTTATGTGAACAGCCTGTATATGCAGCGAATGGAACAAACGGTTGGTGCAATTGAAAAAGTATTGCAGCACATAGACCCGTTGCAGGCAAAGATGGTGGATTTGGTTTATTGGAAAAAAACACATAACGCTGCCGGCGCCGGTTTACAACTTGGTGCAAGTGAACGTACTGTTTATCGGTGGGTAGACCAAATTGTATATGATGTTGGACGAAAATTAGGATATTGGATGTGAGAGAAAAGATTGTAAAAACAGAGATATAGCCTGGCACTTCCGATTTGAACACCGACTTTGAAAGGCAAATTTTCCGCAATACTGCGTTGAAATGCTCGCTAATAAAACAATTATTAGCTCCGCTTTCGCCTTGTCTTGCATAAAAATTTGCTCTT
>JAAWTG010000035.1 GCA_022801925.1 Clostridia bacterium
TTGAACCCGCCTAAAACGGCGATATTTTGGCATCTTTCGGATTGTCGTCTCCCGTAGGCGCCAGCCTATCTGCATCCTCCGCACCAAAATCTGCTCAAACTATCATCCGTTTTAGGTCGCAGAATTTTGAGAGAGCAAATTTTTATGCAAGACAAGGCGAAAGCGGAGCTATTAATTGTTTTATTAGCGAGCATTTCAACGCAGTATTGCGGAAAATTTGCCTTTCAAAATCGGTGTTCCAATTGGAAGCGCCAGGCTAGGCATAAGAGAATCGAACCCCTGTCCGCTGCACTAAAAGAAAAATTACTATCATTTAAGAGCCAAAACATCACGCAGAAATAGAATCATTTAAGCTGGAGGTATCTGTCCTCAAAGATGAAAAAATAGATGAATATATGCTACATGTAAAAGATTTTGACGCAATGTCGCGTAAAGAAAAAAATATACATCGCAAAATGTATTGAAAAAATCACACTCAGTAAAGATGGACACATAAAAATACAGACTACCTATCATAAAGTAGTCTGTAAAGATGGCTCCCCAAGTTGGACTCGAACCAACGACCCTGCGGTTAACAGCCGCATGCTCTACCGACTGAGCTATTGAGGATTATATATGATAGTATTTAGTATAGCATAAATGCTTTCCAAATGCAAGTATTTTTACTAAATTTTTAAATTTTGAAGCTGCCCACTCGGCGTTACTACGTATGCATGTGCCGTTACAACACTACGAATACGCTGATATTCTTTCATCAAATAGCGGTATTTCGCCTCCACAGACTTCATCTTATAAATATAGAAATCTACCAAATCTTGGTTTGCCGTTTCTGCAAACCCATTTTGTGCGATAACATATTCTTCCGTTGCTTGGTTAATGCTGTCAATCAATTCCAGATAATATTTATTGGCATCCGCTTCCCGTTCCAATTTAGTTCGTTTGATTTTCTCAACCATTTCCTGTTTCAGCATTTCGTTTCCTCCTTATGTATCATAATGTTCTACTACCATTATATACATAAGTGCAAGCAAATATACCAGACGTAACCAATTTCTTAGGACAACTTATCCTTTCAATTCTTCGACACATTCTGGACAAATATTTTTTCCTTTAAACACAAACACATTTTTCGCGTTTCCGCAGAAAATACAAGCAGGTTCATATTTTTTCAATACGATTTTGTTTTGGTCAACAAAAATCTCCAGTGAATCTTTTTCTTCGGCAATGTTCATATTGCGGCGCAATTCGATTGGCAGCACAATTCTACCAAGCTGGTCAACGCGGCGCACGATACCGGAAATTCCTTCATTTTCATCATATTTTTTTAATACAATTCGGTTATCTTCTACATAAATTTCTAAAGAATCTTCCACTTCTTTAATATTTAATGTTTTTCTAAGTTCCTTTGGCAGCACAACCCGCCCAAGTTGGTCTACTTTTCTAACGATTCCTGTAGATTTCATTCTATTTCCTCCTGCTATTCAATCGTATCACTTTTTAAAGCGTTACACATTATATCATAAATGCGCAGCATTTTCGCTCTCGCGCACGAGGGTGGTTCCGAGCCATCTCCCAATGAGTGACCTCCTATTCCAGTTGCGCATCGTTGGTTCCGAACGTTAATGCCGGAACAATTCGGCGGCGTTTTCTAATTCATATAATAGTTGCTTTGCGGCTAATTATATCATAAATGACAAAATTAGTCAACTATCTCTCATAGATTCTTATTTGACACCACCGAAATCAAAAGTTAGCGAAATATTCCCTATTTTTCTTACATAAACTGAAATATGGGAACACCGGCAAACTTTCTTTCCATCTTAATATAGCCAGGATTGTCAGCCTTATTCCTTAAAATGAGGTGTAAAAAAATGTTAAATATCATTTGGGCAGGTATAATTTTACTTTCTATCATTATCGCTGTTTTCACAGGTCGACTGGAAGCTGTGGCGGCGGCAGCCGTCAACGGCGCCACAGACGCAGTTACCCTTTCCATTGAGCTGCTTGGTATCATGTGCCTCTGGAATGGACTGATGACCATTGCCGAAAAAAGCAAGCTAGTGGAAAAGTTTTCTGCTTGCCTACGTCCGGTATTCAAATTGCTTTTTCCAGGTCTTGACCCTAAAGGGAAATCCGCCGGCTGTATATTACTCAACATGACAGCAAATTTTTTAGGACTTGGCAATGCCGCAACGCCACTCGGACTTCAGGCAATGCGTAGCTTACATAACGACAGCGGCGGCAGCAGCATTGCCACACGGCATATGATTATGTTTGTCGTCCTGAATACCGCTTCCTTTCAACTCATTCCCACCACCGTCATTTCCCTACGTGCTACAAACGGATCTGCTGCTGCTTCCGAAATCATTCTTCCCGTTTGGATTGCTTCTGCAATTGCCATTATTTTTGGCATTTGTGCTGTCAAACTGTTTGAAAAACCGGAAAGGAACGTGAACAAACGTTGAATATTCTTCAAATTATTTCTTCCTGCATTATTCCCGCTGCCATTTTTGGCATTCTTCTTTATGGGCTAATGCATATCAAAGATATTTTTGATGTATTTGCGGACGGCGCAAAATCCGGCGTAGAACTCACGCTGCAAATTCTCCCAACATTGGTGGGACTTATGGTTGCCATTTCTATGCTGCGCGCCTCCGGCGCCATTGACCTACTAGCAAACTGGCTTTCTCCTGTTCTCACTTTGATTGGACTGCCCGCCGATGTGCTGCCGCTGACGCTTTTGCGTCCCATTTCCGGCAGCGCTTCTCTTGGCATTGTCACAGATATCATCAAAACGCATGGTCCCGATTCCTATGCAGGGCGGCTTGCTTCCATCATGATGGGTTCCACCGAGACTACCTTCTATACGGTTGCAGTCTACTATGGCTGTATTGGTATCAAAGATATCCGTCACACCATCAAAGCTGCGCTCACCGCAGACGCCGCCGGTATGCTTGCCAGCATTTTAGTATGCCGCTTTTATTTTGGTTATTAATCTTGCACGGCATGGCGAATCGTTCCGCCGCCCACCACCGTATCGTCCCTGTAAAACACCACTGCTTGTCCCGGCGTAATTGCCCGCTGCGGCTGTTCAAATGTAACCAACACAGTACTCTCCGTCTGCTGCTCTATGGTTGCCGGCGCCGGACGGGAAGCATAACGGATTTTTGCCTGCACCTGCATGGGGGATTCCAGCTTGTCCAACCACTGAAAAGACACTTCGTCCGCAATGAGCCGTTTTGCAAATAGAGCGCCCTCGCCGCTGAGAACCACGCGGTTTTGCACTGCGTCCAGTTCTTTGACATATAATTTTGCCTCAGCGGCGATTCCAAGTCCGCGCCGTTGTCCCAACGTATAGCGCGAAATCCCCTGATGTATTCCCAAAACAGTTCCCTGTTCATCTACCACTTGTCCTACCCGAAGCTGCGCCGGGTCATATTCCGCAATAAAATCCGACAACGTGCTTCCTTCCAGAAAACAGATATCCTGACTGTCTGCTTTTTCTGCTACAAACAATCCCTTCTCTTTTGCCCTCCGCCGCACTTCTTCTTTGGTATAGTCCCCAAGCGGCATTTTGATATGGGCAAGCTGTTGCTGCGTCAAATGGTAAAGCATATAGGTCTGGTCTTTCTTTTGGTCGGAAGGCATTTTCAGCAAATACCGTCCGTTCTCCTGCACCAGCCGGACATAGTGTCCTGTTGCCACATAATCTGCGCCAAGCCTTTTTGCTGCGCGAAATACTTCTCCAAACTTGATTTTACGGTTGCACATCACGCACGGATTTGGTGTGCGCGCTGCCGCATATTCTTTCAAAAAATAGTCAACTACCTCCTGTCGGAACAGTTCTTTTAACTCCAGCACATGATGTTCTATGCCAAGCTGTTGCGCTATTTTTCTCCCATCACGTACCGCTTCCGGTTCTCCATCTTGTTTTCCGTTCCATAAATCCAAGGTAAATCCAATGACTTCATAGCCTTGTTCCTGCAGCAATGCTGCTGCAACAGAACTATCCACGCCGCCGCTGAGCCCCACAAACACCTTTTCCTTCATTATTCATTTCTCCATTCCGCCGCCATTTGCAGCGTTTCATTTATTTTATCCAATCAAGTCCCGCACCACTTCACCTGCTGCAATCAATCCTGCAACAGACGGCACAAACGGTACACTGCCTAAAATTTTTTGTCCCGGCGGCACGGATTCCTGTGTGCGCGGAATTTTGGCTTCTTCTGTGGAATAGACGACTTTAAGACGTTCCACCCCTCTGCGCCGCAATTCCCGCCGCATCACTTTTGCAAGCGGACAAATCTTTGTTTGATAGATATCTGTCACTTCAAATTTCGTCGGATCTAGTTTATTGCCTGCGCCCATGCTGCTGATTTGCGGAATCCCCATCCGAAAACACCGCTGCGCCAACTCCAATTTGGCTGTTACCGTATCCATTGCATCCACAACATAATTCGTCTCTTGCAGCGGAAATTCTTCCGCATTTTCCGGCAGATAAAATGTTTGCCATTCCGTCACTTGCATGGCAGGATTAATTTGCAGCATACGCTGTTTCATTGCCTGCGTTTTGGGCTGACCCACCGTATTTTCCAGCGCCTCAATCTGGCGGTTCACATTGGACAAACTCACCACATCATGATCTACCAACCAAACATGCCCCACTCCCACACGCGCCAACGCTTCCGCCACATAGGAACCGACTCCGCCCACGCCAAATATTGCAACCGTGCTTTTGCGCAATCGGTCTATGCCACCAACGCCCAATAACAGCGCGCTTCTCTCAAACCGTTCGTCCATTTTCCGTTCCTCCTGCCCCGACTGTCATCTCGTGTATTGTTTTTTTATTGTATCATAATTTTCTTTTTTTTTCAACATTGGTTTTTTTCTCCTTGTATAAGTTTTTGAAATTCACCGATACTAAATGCGATTTATGTAATATAAATCAACTTTTCCTCTTATCGAAGACCCACATGATGAAAAGCGATCATGTAAACACCTCTGAACCTCCAACTTTTTCATCTACCCACTTCTATCCAGCCGTGTTTCAGGTGAATTCATCTGAAACACGGTATCGGGAACATTCGGCGCTGCGTCCCAGAATCGCCATTTGGACGCGGCGCCATTTTTTTATATTTTTTTCTTGATTATCACACATCTAACACAATTTTATGGTATAATAAATCTATATCACGAGGGGGACTCCTTCCAGAATCTAAAACATTCTGTCAAGCCGTCCCCCTCGTGGCCACCCCCTTTGCAGCCGCGTCCGCTCTCGCAGCGTTCCTTGCGAAACGCTCGCGGCTGAGCGGTATGGAATATCCGGCACACGCGTGCCCCAGAGGGTATGTCCGGATATTCCATGAATCCGAAAGTTCGGAGCTCCCCGCGTTTTTGGGTAACATTGCGCCAAAAAGTACATTTATTATACTGATTTGAAAAGTGCTTCCGCCTCGCCACGCATAAAGCATGACAACCGGCGGAGATGCACGAAATTATACCAGTCCGCGTTGCGGACATGGTATAATAATCTTATAAAATTAATGATTCATAGAAGGAGGAACATAGCATGTATCACATATTGGTCGTGGACGATGAGGCAAAAATCCGCGAAGTCATTCGCGAATATGCAGAATTTGAAGGATATGGAGTGACGGAAGCAAAAGACGGTATGGAAGCGGTTGAATTATGCCGTCAGCACGATTATGATTTATGTATCATTGACATTATGATGCCCAAATTAGACGGTTTTTCCACTTGCAAAGAAATCAAAAAATTAAAATCTATTCCTGTGCTCATGCTGTCGGCGCGCGGCGAGGAATATGACAAATTATTTGGCTTCGAACTGGGCATTGATGATTATGTGGTCAAACCATTTTCACCAAAAGAACTGATGGCGCGCGTCCATGTCATCATCTCTCGGAATGAGAAAAACAGTGGTCAGCAAAACAATCTCATGACGTTCGGCGGACTGGAAATTGACATGACGGCGCGGACAGTGTGTGTGGACGGCACGCGGATTGACATGACGCCAAAAGAATATGATTTGTTGTTTTATTTGGTATTAAATCAAAACATTGCGCTCTCGCGCGACAAAATTTTGACCGATGTTTGGGGATACCATTTCTATGGAGATGACCGCACTGTCGACACCCACATCAAAATGCTGCGCGGCAGCTTGGGACCTTACCGCGACTATATTGTGACGCTGCGTGGTCTTGGCTATAAATTTGAAGCTACAGAAAAGGAATGATGTTTTCATGAAACGACTTGCTCCCCACCGTTCCCTCAAAGTCAAACTCTGGTGTTATTTCGGCGCGTTTGCTCTGTTGATTCTGGCTGTCCTGTGGCTGCTGCAAATCTTTTTTCTCAATACATATTATGAGAATATGAAAGCGCACGAAATTGAAAAACTTGGCAGAAATTTGATAGCTGAATATGGTACGGAACAGTTCGAGGACTCCGCTTCCCAACTCTCTTATAAAAACGGAATCATTGTCCAGCTTTTTGACCAGAATGGTAATATGCTGTTCCCGAATGAATCCTCCTCCGGCGGTATGCCGCCAATGCGTCCAAACCCACGCGATTTCCGCGCTTTTCTGCAAAAACTTGAAAACGGCAGCCAAACGGACAGCATTACCTATACGGTCAATCACGAACGTTTCAAAACGCATATGGTTGTCTTTGGTGCAAAACTGCAAAATGCTGAGGGCGGCGTAGAATATCTCTATATCAATTCTCCATTGGCGCCTATCGGCGCGACAACACAGGTGCTGCAAAACCAACTTATCATCATTTCCATTCTCGCGCTCGTGATTGCTTTTATCCTGTCCTATTTTATTGCCACTCGGATTGCCCGCCCTATTATCAATATTACCAAATCCGCTAACATTTTGGGGAAAGGCGACTATAACGTCACGTTCCATGCAGATGGTTATTCTGAAATTGCCCAACTGGCAGACGTTCTCAATCACACAACGCAGGAATTGTCTAAAACTGATGCGCTGCGCCGTGATTTAATCGCCAATGTGTCACACGACCTGCGCACCCCGCTGACTATCATTAAATCTTATGCGGAAATGATTCGCGATCTTTCAGGCGGCAATCCGGAAAAGCGCATGGCGCATACAGGGGTTATTATTGACGAAACAGACCGTCTCTCCGCGCTGGTTACGGATATTTTGGATTTATCCAAAATTGAATCGGGTATGACGCCGCTGACATGCAGCCGGTTTTCGCTATCGCTTGCCGCGCAGGATATTTTATACCGATTCCATTTTCTGGTGGAACAAGAAGGATATGTGTTTGATGTCCATTTGGAGGAAGATACGTTTATCTATGCAGATGAAAACCGCATTGAACAGGTTTTATATAATTTAATCAGCAACGCTGTCAACTACACCGGCGACAACAAAACGGTTACGATTTCCGTCCGGCATACTGACGGCGACATTGTCTGCATGGTGACAGATACCGGAAAAGGAATTGCGGAGGACGAAATTCCAAAAATTTGGCAGCGGTACTATAAAGCCAGCGAACGCGGGCACCGCACCAATCACGGCACCGGAATCGGTCTGTCTATTGTGCAGGGAATTTTAAACCAGCACCACGCCGTTTATGGCGTGGAAAGCGAAAAAGGCAGCGGTGCCACCTTCTGGTTCCGTCTTCCCTATGCCGCGCAGGAACTGTTTGACGAAACGCGCACCTAATCAGCACAGCCGACAACATTTTTAATTACACATACGGCAATGAAATATTCCCTTTCTAAAATACGCAAAAAGCCGTTCGGCGGTATCATACCACCGAACGGCTTTTTATTTTTCTATTTATATATTCATCCATTTGCATTCCATTGGTTTGAGAACAACGGCAATTTCTTTGCCATTCACTTTGATATTTGCCTTCTGTACATCTGTTGAGTTGTTCACTGCACAGAACCGTCCCGCTTCGGGATATGCATTACATTCTACTTCTTTATTATCGCTGTAGAACGCTTCCATCGCGTCTTCACGGCTTGCCGCCCAGAAAATCGCACGGTAGAGCAGTCTTGCATTGGTTGCATTATATGGCATTCCTGCAAAATAGACGCTTCTTCCTTTTCCGAATGTGTTCACCGCCATGTTGCAGCTTCTGTTTTGCACATCCAGAATCTGTGCGCTGTCCTCACTGCGGTAGACCATTGTCATGCTTTCGCCATAATCCACTTCGCCTTCCAATTCTTTGGTGATGAAATGGTTGCGGTCTGCTTCAAATGCCGGTTTATTGTTGCTGGCAGTGAAACCGATTTCTTTCTGTACACCGAGAATATCCGACAACATGAAAAGTTCTCCGTCTTTCTCACAAGCTGTCGGTTCACCGATACCAATGAACCCGCCGCCATTATAGACCCATTCACGAATGGTTTCTACCACTTTGGGATCTGCCCAATTATCGCCGCCGCTCCATGCGGTTCCTGCATCGCCGGCATTGATAATGATACCTACATCTTGCGGAATGCCGTTTTCACGAATGGTATCGAAACAAATAAATTCCACATCCAACGGGAATCCTGCCAACGCTTCAATCGCGCCCAAATAAGAATAACAACGCTGGTTCCACAAGGAATGCGCCACCTGATGCGTCTGCCAAGAACGGATTTTACCCCACGAGTTGAGCACTGCCACCTTAAACGGCGCCACATAGGGTTTTGTACCCTTTCCTTCGCCCCAAATGGACTTAAACTGAGACGTGATTTCCGTTACATGGTCTACGAATTCAGGGAATTTCAATGCCAGACTCAAATATCCGCCGTACCCCATGCGCGCCATTGGTTTTCTCATAATCGCACGGCGGCATTTTGTCCAAATCGGCGTGGATTCTCCTACCGGATCTCCGCCTTCATAAAATACATCTGGGAAGAAATAGGGATAGAACCGCGCTTCTGTTTCCGCCACAGGAATGTCTGCAATCATACGCGTGGTCACGCCATCGCCTGCCGCACCCACAACCGCGTCCAGACCAATCTGCTGAAAATACGGACCATAAGGCTCTGTGCCTGCCCAATGGTCTCCCAAAAACATAATCGCTTTCTTTTCATATTTATGTACCAAATCCACACATTTTTTTGCAAACTCGGACACAAACTTCATAGTGAAGTCCATCCAATCCAGATATTTCTTGGTCGGATTTTTAAACGGCGTATTATACCGTTTGTTGTCAATAAAATCTTCCGGTGTCATTGCATAGCCATATTCTTTTTCAAATTGCTCCAATGCCAACGGAGATACACATGCCAGATAGCCGAACCAGTTCACCATTTTTTCTTTGCCAAGCTGGTTATATACCAAGTCAAAGCAATAGAAAAATGTTGTGAAACGAACAACGTCCGTCTTGGGATGCTCTTGCAGCCATTTTTCAAAAATCGTCAAAACATGTTCCTGCACTTCCGGATACCGAACATCAACCGGCATACGATGTTCTTCTTTCCAGTCGTTCGTTAAATGGTTATACATGGAAACCGGTTCCCATAGTTGGTATGCCAGAAAATCCACACTGTATTTATGCCATTTTTTCGGATTCAAAATGACGACTTTTCCATCTTCATAAGTCCAATCCTCGCCCGGAATTGCTTCACCTAAAGTCCTGTCCATGACCTGCCAATATTTCTTTATATCAACATCACAGTTCGGTTCAAACTGGTCTGCAAATACCTTTTCCATAATATCAATCCGCAGTACATCTTCTGTTGCCACATAGCTTTCCGAAGTCAAAAACTCCTGCTGCAAATATTCTTTATGCGCCTTGGCAAACTCGTTGTCCATGCGAACCAGACAAACGGTGGAATATACCTGAAGCCCCATATCAATAATTTCCTGAGACAACTGCGTCCCATCGCTGTCACGCACCGCGTCAACGCCCCATTTGCCAACTAATTCTTTGATTTCCTTTTCCATGCCTTGCTCGCCCGGTAAGGTAAATCTGCCTTTTTCCATATCTGTTCCTCCTAGTTCTTTTCATTTTTGACCTGCATTCGGCAGATGTGTCTTTTTTTCAAAAAATAATACATTTTATCTTATCATTCGGCAGTCTCTTTGTCAAGTGGTTTTTCACTTTCTTTTTTCACTTTTTTAATCGGGAATTGAATCAATACTTCCGACCCTTTTCCTTGCTGTGACGTGATAGAAATGCTGCCACCATGCTCTTCCACAATTTCTTTTGCAATTGCCAGTCCCAGCCCCGTACCACCTTCATTGCGGCTGCGCGCTCTGTCCGTGCGGTAGAACCGGTCAAACACATATGGCAGCGCCTTTTTGGCAATACCAATACCGGTGTCCTGCACTTTCACATAAATATAGTCATATAAATAGCCTGAAAATACATTGATTTCTCCATCTTCCGGCGTATATTTCACCGCATTGGAAATCACATTGGTCAGCACCTGCTCCATTCGGTCCGGATTCCCCATAAACTTGGGTAATTCCGAAATTTGCGTGTAGGTCAATGTTTGTCCCTTTTTCTTGTCAAATCCCAGCTTGTCAACCACTTCTGTAATCAGCACTGCCAAATCAAAAGGCTGCGCCTTTTGATTGAGTTTATCGTTGTCCAAACTGGAAAGCGTGAGCAAATCGTGAATCAGCCGCGTCATACGGTCTGCTTCTTTTTCCACAATCCCCAAAAATCGCTTTTGTACTTCCCTCGGCAAATCTTCTGTCTCTTTCACTGTTTCCGTATAACTTTTAATGGTGGTAATGGGCGTACGCAGTTCATGCGACACATTCGCCACAAATTCCCGCCGCGCCGCGTCCAGTTTTTGCTGCTGCGTCACGTCATGCAGCATAGTAATAACGCCGGTCGTCTTTTCCCCTTTGCTCATACGTGCAAACAGCATTTCAATATGCCGACCGTCTTTTTCATAATACCGCCGCAGTACCGTTTCGCTTTTGAACACCAATTCCGCAATAGAAATCTGAATGCCAATAGAATGAAAATATTCATCAAACTGCAGTTTTTCTTTCTCCGGCACCTCCAGCATTTTTGCCGCTGCACGGTTAATATGAATCAATTCTCCCGCAGCATCAAATGCCATGACGCCGTCCGACATAAACGTTTGAATGGTTTCCAGTTTGTTTTTTTCTTCTTCAATGTCGCTGATATTCGACTGTAATTCCGCCGCCATCTGATCCAATGTCTGACTCAGCTTTCCGATATCATCGCGGGAAGATATTTTCACTTCTGCATCAAAATCGCCTGCCGCAATCTGTTTTGCTTTTTCCGTCAGCGACCGTACCGGTCTGGTAATCATACGAACCACCAAAAGCCCCGCAATCAGTGCAATAACCCCCCCCATCAGACAGGCTTGTCCCATCAGCCGCACGATTTTTTGCAGCATTTGCGCAAGTCCCTGCGGGCTGTCGCAAAGATAGATAATTTCTTTCACATTGCCCGCCGCGTCAAAAACAGGTTTGGCATAATCAGCTTCCATGTTCAGCATAGAATAACTGTTTCCCGTGCGCCCCGCCAACGCGGCTATAATATTTTCACTCAGTCCATATGGCAGCGTGTCCAACTGCCCCCCATCTGTTTGAACTCCATTTCCATCATACCAAATGGTTCCGTCCGGATAAAGTATGTATAACGTCTTTTTCTCCGCATTGCCGCGCCGCACAAGTTCCTGATGTATCAGTTCCCATGCGTTTGGCATTCCTTCCACCGGCGCCACCGCATTTTGATTCAATTGTTCTGCCAGCGCACCTTGCAGCATCCGTTCCGCCTGTGCAGCAAACTCTTGTTTATAGTTCCATATCGCATGTACGCCAAAAAAAGCTCCTGTTAGAAGCACAACTATCACTGTCACTAAGACAATCATGCATTCCAATTTCCACCGTATGCTTTTAAACATGTTTGTCAGACCATCCTAACTTAGGAACCCATCTTTGAGTCCACATTAAAATAATAGCCAACGCCACGTTTTGTCACCACATATTCCGGTTCTGCCGGATTGCGTTCCAACTTTTCGCGCAGCCGCCGGACAGTCACATCCACCGTCCTCACATCTCCGATATATTCATAGCCCCATACTTTTTCCAGCAACACTTCGCGGGAAAACACCTTGTGCGGACTGGACGCCAAAAACCGAATCAGTTCAAACTCCCGCAACGTCAAATCAATCCGCTCTTCCCCACGCCGTATTTCATATTGGTCACAGTCAATTGTCAAATCTCCCGTCACTATCGTCTCGCCTGCCGCCGTTTCCGGCGTTTGCACCGTCGCCGACGGAAGTCGCCGCATATTGGCTTTGATGCGCGCCATCAACTCCCGCATACTAAACGGTTTTGTCATATAATCATCTGCACCGAGTTCCAGTCCCAAAATCTTGTCCACTTCTTCCGTGCGCGCGGTGAGCATAATAATGGGTGCCTGCGAAAATGTGCGTATCATCTTGCACACTTCAAATCCGTCAATCACCGGAATCATCACATCCAGCAAAATCAAGTCCGGTTCCAGTTGTTTTGCCTTTGCAACCGCTTCTTCCCCATCCATAGCGGTTTGTGTCTGGTATCCCTCCCGCTCCAGATTAAACTGCAATATATCCAGAATGGATTGTTCGTCTTCTACAATTAATAATAAACCTTTCATGAAACGTCATCCACCTTCTTCCTACCATATTCTTCATTTCTTATTGTACCAGATTGTCCATAGAGATTGCAAGTCTTTTTTCGAATTCTCCTCTTTTTTCTGCATCTAAATACAAAAATTGTATGTATTTTGTAAACAAATTGTAAATATTCATCCAAAATCACATAGATTCCATTGACAACACATAAAATATGTATTATACTATGGGAAGCATTTGGAAAAAAGTAGGTGAACCATGATGGATGATGAACAGAAACTTTCTATGACAGCGCAATATCATGATATTCCTTGCTATACGCGGCGGTGCTGCATCACATCGGGTGAGCAATCCACTGCGGCGCAGCAGAAACAGGAAATACTTTCTACAGTGCAGGCAGAACCGGCTTCGGTTTCTGAGGATAGTATCACAAAAGATATCACAAAAAACAAACCGATTTGGAAATTTGCATTCCAAAACTATCTCAGAACCTATTGGAAAAAAGCCATACGATTCTGCCGTAAAAAATTGCGCACGGTAGCTGCATTTGATATGAAATCAATCAAATTGCCCGCTTCGTTTCCTATTAAAATGGACGAGGGCAAATTGAAAATAGACATTGACAAACAAGCTGTGAAACAGTTTTTAAAAGAAGTGATATATTATAAAAGCAAAACTGCGGCAGCTTCCGTATTTGTCTCTTTGATATTGGTTGCGTTTTCTCTTATTTTGGCAGAATTTTTCTCTGCCGGCTATGACGCCTATATCAACGGAACTTATGTCGCTACGATTTCGGAAAAATCGGATTTGCAAACCGAAATCCGGCAGCTCAATCAACAGATTGTGGCGGCAACAGGCGAAGCAGGTGATATCCCTGTGCAGGTGGATTATGTGTTCAAATTTGTTCCCAGAGAAAAACTCTCGGAGGACACAGAAATTAGCCGGAATCTGCTCGCATTCTCCAGCCGTCTCAAAGACGCTTTTGTTATCACGGTAGACAGCACGCCGGTGACAACAGTCGCTTCTCTTTCAGATGCTTCTGCTAGTTTGGAAGCAGTGAAAGAACAATATAAAAACGGTCAGGAAGACGTCACTGTGGAAATACTCAATGAAATCAAGGTCGAATCCGGCATTGTGCCGACTGCCGATATTTCTTCTGTTTCCACCGCCGCCCAGTCACTCAACGCACAAAAATCTGTTGATGTGGACTATATTATTCAACCGGAGGATTCCCTCTGGAGTTTGGCGTCGGAAAACAATTTAACCGTTGAGGATATTCAGGCGCTCAATCCTGGTCTGGAGGAAACACTGGTAGACGGCAGCGTGATTCATTTAAAACAACAGCAACCGCTTTTGAATATCAAAACCGTACAAAACGCTTCCTATCAGGAAACGGTTCCTGCACCAGTCAATGAAATTCAGGACAGTAACCTATATCAAGGGACTACGCAGATTGTAGAACAGGGTACCGAAGGCTTGAAAATGGTCAGTGCCAAAATTGTGAAAATCAACGGGCAAGAAGTAGACCGTATGGTGCTTTCAGAATCTGTTTTGTCTGCGCCAACTCCTTCTTCCGTGATTGTAGGAACGCGTCCTGTGCCGACCGGCATTGGCAGCGGACAGTTTTTGCGTCCCTATTCCGGCGTTATCACCTCCCGTTTTGGCTCCCGCTGGGGCAGCGTGCATAAGGGAATTGACGTCGGCGGCTCGGTCGGCGACCCTGTGCTTAGCGCAGACGAAGGAAAGGTTGTTTTCGCCGGCTGGAACACCGGCGGGTACGGAAATCTCGTCATATTAGACCACGGCAACGGTTATCAGACCTATTATGCGCATATGAATGAGATTCTGGTCAGCGACGGTGATGTGATTGAAAAAGGCTATCAGCTTGGCACGGTTGGCAGCACCGGACGTTCTACCGGTCCTCACCTGCACTTTGAAGTACGCAAGGACGGAGAACCGCAAGACCCGCAAACGTATTGTTATTAAATAAAAATATCCCGCTATCGAACCTATTTCGGATAGCGGGATTTGTTTTTTGGAATTAAAACTTTTTCATATACTGCCGGTATTCCTCTTTGGAAACGGAAAAACAGAGATGATCCACTGTTCCGCCATCATAGAGCGTTTCCACCATGCGCAGATAGCCTTCATAGGTCATGCCGCATTTTTCTAAAACTTTTCGGGAACGCAAATTGGAAGGATAGCAGTTTGCCGTTATCAGTTGCAGTCCCAGCGTTTCAAAGCCATATGCAACCACTGCTTTTGCCGCTTCTGTCATGATGCCTTTGCCCCAATAATGTTTCCCTATCGCATATCCAATCATACGGACAGCTTCATGGCTGCGTTTATCATCTTGTATTAGCCCAATCGTGCCAATCAATTTCTCGTTTTCTTTCCAAACAATGCCCCAGACATCTTCCTTCCCGACAAACACTTCCTGCATGATTTGCCGCGTCTCTTCCAAACTTTCATGCGGTTTCCAGCCCGCATTGCTGCCCACTTCCGGATGCTTGGAATACTCATAAATATCCTCCAAATCCGTGTATTCCACCGGACGCAAAACAAGGCGCTGTGTCTCTATTGTTTCCATCAAAATCCCTTTCTGTTACTGATACAAATTGTTGTTTCTCAAATATGGCAGTCCGTCGTTCCGCTCTGCCGAAATATCCCATACGGACTGAAAATCCCACGCTTCATAAGTGGATTTGTCCTGAAGCTGTGCAATTGTTTTCATTGGAATGATTTGCTCCAAATCCTGCGGCGTACAAAAATGACTATATGTTGTTTTTAAATCTCTTGATGATGTTGGATATCTACGGTTATGCGGGTCGGCGTTGATTTCCGAATCCACATATTCTCGAATGGAATAACAGTTTTGATAGTTCTCCTGTTTTAAATATGGTTTACCATTTTCCTCATTGCATTGTGCAAAAACAAATCCTGCCCGAAAAGTTTGAGAACCGCCATCTTCTGACTGCTCATCCCGAAACGTGGAAATACCGGTTCCTGCGGCATAACAATTTTCCAGTTTCCCCACGTTACGCCCTACCATCAATCCTGTCTGGCTAAACACATAACTTGGCATTGCCGACGTATGGGAATTCATTCCCTGACCATGCACATATGACACGCCCAAACCATATTTCGCCATAATAGAACCGGAAGTGTAGCTATTGCATACATTCCCTTTATTTTCCCCTATCAATCCGCCTGCATATATCTGAGAATCACCGCCATAGTCTGCCTCTGCAAATATAGGACCTGTTGCATAGCATTCCTCTACGGTGCTGCCATTGATTCCTATCAGTCCGCCCGTATGACAGGAATATCCTGCGCCGGAACGATACCGTTTTGAACTGACGGAGACCTCTTGAATCGCATAACATCTGCTGACCGTCCCCTGCTCCGTTGCGCCAATCAATCCGCCGCCGCAGACCGGCAGCAGATGATATTGGTCGCAAACATAGCAATAATAAAATCCTTCGTCCGCCAATCCATTTATCGTTACCGGACATTTTGACCCGCATGACAGGAAGGTGCAGTTTTTCGCATAGCCGCATATGCCGCCTGCATAACTGGTTTCTTTATCTTTTTTGGTGATATACCGAATGTTTATCGACCCTGTCGCCACACAATTTTCAAAAGAACTGTCCTCCGCATATGCCGCGACAGCACCGGCATAGCGGCTGTTTACCTTAATATCGGCGGCAACTGTTACGTTTTTGATGCACGCATTTTTCGCTACGCCAAACAGACCAACATATCCATATCCCTGATCTTCTCCTATGGAAAACAAGATTCTATGTCCATTGCCGTCAAACGTACCTGTAAACGGTTGCTGTTCCCAGCCGATGGGATCCCACCTTCTATTTGGAACCCATTTTCCATCTTCATAGCTGCCTGCATAAATTAAAATATCATTTTCCAGCTGATAGTTTCCGTTCGGCTGATATCTGATTTGGTCAAGCTGTTCTATTGTTGAAATAAGTTGCGGCTGGCTTTCCGACCCGCCGTTTTCCGCAAATGCCGCCCCTTGACACATGCCCATAAAAAGTAGTATCGCCAACACAAAATTGCAATATTTTTTCATATTCGTACTTCCTTTCTATTTTTTTCTGCATCAATCAGCTTTGCTTTCCCCATTTTCACCTTATGCATATTTACGACAGCCTTGTTTTAAAATCTTCATATCCGAATTGCCGCACGATTTCATCTGTTCCGTCCTCATGGCGCAGCACAATCGCCGGAAGCCCAATACCGTTAAAGGTATTGTTTTTCACCATGGTATAGTGCGCCATGTCGCAAAACACCAATCTGTCGCCCACGTTCAGCGGCTGTGCAAAGGAATAATCACCGATAATGTCGCCCGCCAGACAAGTCGGGCCACCCAGCCGATAAGTATAGGGCAGTTCATGCGGTTTTCCTGCGCCGACAATCTCCGGACGGTAGGGCATTTCCAGCACGTCCGGCATGTGGCAAGCCGCGGAGGTATCCAAAATGGCAAGCTGCATACCGTTTTCCGGCGTATCCAGCACGGTTGACACCAAAAATCCTGTGTTCAGCGCCACCGCTTCCCCCGGCTCCAAATAGACCTGAACGCCATATTTGTTCTGTATCCAATCAATACTTTTCAGCAATGTATCAATATCGTAATCGGGGCGGGTGATGTGATGTCCGCCGCCGAAATTGACCCATTTCATTTGCTTCAAATAGCAACCGAATTTTTCGTCCACCACCTGCACCGTGCGCCAAAGTGTGTCCGAATTCTGTTCGCACATGGTATGAAAATGCAGTCCGTCAATTCCTTCCAGCAAAGAGTCGTCAAACTGAGACAGCGTCGTGCCCAGTCTGGAGCCTGTGAAACAAGGATTGTAAATATCCGTTTCAATCTCCGAATATTCCGGATTGATGCGGATACCGCATGTGATGGCGCGTCCGCTCTCATGAACGCGCGGCTTGAACTGCTGCCACTGCCGAAATGAATTGAACACAATATGGTCGCAGATTGCAGCAATCTCGTCAAATTCCTCCGGTCGGTATGCCGGCGCATAAATATGCGTCTCGCCCTGCATTTCTTCTTTTCCCAGTTTCGCTTCATACAGTCCGCTGGCGGTGGTACCGTCTAAATATTCTCCAATCAGCGGATAGAGCCGAAACATGGAAAAACTTTTTTGTGCCAGCAAAATTTTGCAGCCGCTTTTCTGTTTCACACGGCGCAAAATCTCCAAATTTCGTTTTAACAGCGCTTCCTCCACCACATAGCATGGCGTGGGCAGTCCGTCATAGTTTCTTTCCATGCCGCGCCCCCTAGTCTACCAAATCCGGCGCGAAACTTTCCTGCCACGGCAGACCGAATTTATTAAGCGCTTCCATGAAGGGATCGGGATCAAATTCTTCTACATTATAAACACCCGGCTTTTTCCATTTTCCGGTCATCACCATTGCCGCGCCAATCATTGCCGGCACGCCCGTTGTGTAGGACACTGCCTGAGAGCCTACCTCCGCATAGCATTCTTCATGGTCGCAGACATTATAGACATAGTATGACTTTTCTGTGCCGTCTTTCACGCCGGTGAAAATGCAGCCGATATTGGTCTTTCCTTTGGTGCGTGGCCCCAGCGACGCCGGGTCGGGCAAAACCGCTTTCAAAAATTGCAACGGCACAATTTGTTTGCCTTCAAAGTCAATGGGTTCAATGGACGTCATACCCACGTTTTCCAGCACGCGCAAATGCGTTAGATATTTTTCTGAGAACGTCATCCAAAACCGAATCCGTTTGATACCTTTGATGTTCAGCGCCAACGATTCCATTTCTTCATGGTGCAGCAGGTACATATCTTTCTCCCCAATTTCAGGGAAATTATAGACCCGTTTGATGCTCATGGGTTCCGTCTCAATGAATTTTCCGTTTTCAAAATAGCTGCCGTTTGCCGTCACTTCGCGAATGTTGATTTCCGGATTGAAATTGGTTGCAAACGGATAACCATGGTCGCCCGCGTTGGCGTCCAAAATATCAATCGTATGGATTTCATCAAAATAGTGTTTTTGCGCATAAGCGCTGAACACACTTGTCACACCGGGGTCAAATCCACTGCCGAGCAGCGCGGTGATACCTGCTTTTTCAAATTTTTCGCGGTACGCCCACTGCCATTTATATTCAAATTTTGCCGTGTCCAGCGGTTCATAATTCGCCGTGTCCACATAGTCCACGCCCGTTTCCAGACACGCGTCCATAATCGTCAAATCCTGATAGGGCAACGCCACATGAATCACGATATCCGGTTTTTCCTTTTTGATAAGCGCCACCAATTCTTCGGTATGGTCTGCGTCTACCTGCGCCGCACTCACTTTTGTTTTGCCGCCTTGCAGCTTGTCCCGCAGCGCCTCGCATTTGGACAGCGTCCGGCTGGCGATACAAATTTCTTCAAAAACCTCCGGATTTTGGCAGCATTTATGCGCCACTACGCCGGCAACGCCGCCCGCTCCTATAATCAATGCTTTCCCCATTTTTGATTCCTCCTTCTATTTGTGCAAAGACAATAACATTTCCCGCAATATCTTACAGGCAACCGCTGTCGACGCGCCCGACTGGTCATAGATGGGCGACAGTTCATTCATATCCGCCGCGACAACGTTGCAGTGTTTTCCAATGAGTTCAATAGCGCGGCGCAATTCTTCAAAGCTGACGCCGCCCGCCTCCGGCGTTCCCGTCCCTGGAAACACCGACGGATCCAGCACATCCAAGTCCACCGTTACATATATCGGTTTGTCTTTCAATTCTTGAATGGTTTCCTCCAAGGTGTCAAACGTGAATTTGCAGGTGGAAACATGCTCCGCGCCCCACACGAATTCGCTTTTGTCGCCGCTGCGGATACCAAACTGAAAAATCCTGCCGTTTCCAACCAACTCCCAGCAGCGGTGCATGACCGTTGCATGGGACAGCATAACGCCCAAATACTCGTCACGCAAATCCGCATGCGCGTCAAAATGCAAAATATGCAAATCCGGATACGCCGCACTGACGGCTCTCACTGCGCCAAGCGTCACCAAATGCTCGCCGCCAATCATGAGCGGCAGTTTCCCGTCCCGCAGCACTTTTTTTGTGTATGTTTCAATGTCCTCCAGCGCCTGCTGCGGACTGCCAAACGGCAATTCCAAGTCCCCGCCGTCATAGACCTGAATCTCCGTTAAATCACGGTTCAGATAGGGACTATAGGTTTCCAGCCCAAAACTCTCATTCCTTATCGCGCTGCTGGCAAACCGTGTGCCCGGGCGGTAGGACGTTGTGCTGTCAAATGGTGCACCGAACAGCACAATTGAACTGTCCTCATAGGCGTGGTCACAGGCAATAAACGTGTGTATATTTTTCTCCATCAATCGTCCAGCAACTCCTTTACATAATTTGGAATGGCAAAAGAGCCTTTGTGCAACTCCGTATTATAATATTTTGTTTGCAGCCCCAGCGCATTCCACTCTGCCGCGCGCAAATCCTCCACAGGGTGATACTTTTTGGAAGCAAACCCAAACAACCAATGTCCGGACGGATAAGTGGGTATGTGCAATTGATACACCATACTGATGGGAAACGCCGCGCGGATACGCTGGTGCGCATGCCGCATGGCTTTTGCGTCCTCCGTATAATAGGGACTTTCATGCTGGTTAATCAGAATACCGTCCTCTTTCAGCGCTTTATAGCAATTGCCGTAAAACTCTTTGGTGAACAGCCCTTCTCCCGGTCCGAACGGGTCGGTAGAGTCCACAATAATCAAATCATATGCATCCTGCTGCGTCCTGACAAATTTCAGTCCGTCTTCAAAATACATATCCAGCCGCGCATCGTCCAAACAGCACGCCGTCTGCGGCAAATATTCCCGGCAGACCTCCACCACTTCTTTATCAATCTCCACCATATCAATATGTTCAATCGAATCGTAACGCGTCAGCTCCCGAATGGTACCGCCGTCTCCCGCACCAATCACCAGCACCTTCCGCACCTGCGGGTGTACTGCCATCGGCACATGCGTTATCATTTCATGATAGATAAACTCGTCCTTTTGCGTCACCATCAAATAGCCGTCCAACGTTAATATTCTGCCGAATTCTTTGGATTCCAACACATCAATTCTCTGATAACGGCTTTTTTTAGAAACCAACTGCCGGTCTATTTTCATGGAAAACCTCACATCTTTCGTGTGGTTTTCCGTATACCACAATTCCACTTACAGTCCCTCCACAACACAAATCCGTTCAATTTCCAAATCCTGCGTCCCTGTCAGGAAACAGCCTTTTTCTTTTGCGTAGGCAATGTAGCGCAGGATTTCACCGGTAATGCGCTCGCCCGGCGCCAAAATCGGAATGCCCGGCGGGTAGCACATCACAAATTCGCCGCCCACTCTCCCTTCGCTCTGCTCGATTGGCAGAGATTCTTTTTCTGCATAAAACGCCTGCTGCGGCGGACACACAATTTCCGGATTGATATATTCATGGTCAAACAATCCCGCCGGGTCTTTGGCGTGCAGCCGTTTGATTTCATAGAGCGCGGCAATGAACCGCTCGATTTCCAGCGCTCTGTCGCCCGCCGACACAATCGCCAAAATATTGCCGATATCGCCAAATTCAATTTGAATCTCATATTCGTCGCGTAAAAGGTCATAGACCTCAATCCCCGCCAGTCCGATTTCCCGCGTATGAACGGACAATTTCGTGGGGTCAAACGCAAACACCGCGTCTGCGTCAATGATTTCTTCTCCGAATGCCTGATAGCCGCCCAAACGGTTAATTTCCTCCCGCGCGTAGGACACAAATTCCACCGTTTTTTCAAACATTTCTTTGCCGTGCAGACTGAGATTGCGGCGCGCCAAATCCAGCGACGACAGCAACAGATAGGAGCCGCTGGTGGTCTGCGTCAGGTTCACCACCTGCCGCACATAATCGGCATTCACACGTTCCCCACAAAGCAAAATGGAACTCTGCGTCAGGGAACCGCCTGTTTTATGCATACTGATTGCCGCCATATCCGCTCCCACCTGCATAGCGGAAACCGGCATATTTTCGCCGAAATAGAAATGGGTGCCATGTGCTTCGTCTGCCAACACCAACATATTATACCGGCGCGCCAACCGCACAATTTCTTTCAGATTGGAACACACGCCATAGTAAGTCGGATTGTTCACCAAAATCGCTTTCGCGTCCGGATTTTCCCGCATTGCCGCTTCCACATCACACACGCGCATTCCCAGCGGAATACCAAGTTCTTTGTGCGTTCCCGGATTGACATAGACAGGAACAGCCCCGCACACCACCAGGGCGTTAATCGCACTCCGGTGCACATTGCGGGGCATAATTATTTTTTCGCCTGCTTTGCAGCAAGACATAATCATCGCCTGTACTGCGCTGGTCGTACCGTTCACCATGAAAAGCGCGTCCGTCGCGCCAAACGCGTTTGCCGCCAAATACTGAGCGTCACGAATGACCGAAACAGGATGGCACAGATTATCCAGCGGTTTCATGGAATTCACATCTGCCGCCAAACAACTGCGTCCCAAAAACTCCCGCAGTTCTTTGTTGCCGCGCCCGCCTTTGTGTCCGGGCACGTCCAAATGAACCATTCGACTCTGCCGATGTTCCTCCAGCGCTTCATAGAGCGGCGCGTCTTGTTGTGACAACGTTCTCATTCCACACCCCTCCACTCTAATAGATATTTGCGCCGCTGAAAATTTCAATCATTTCCTTGCGTAGCCGGTCTGTGATTTCCAGACGGCGTTTGGGCAGCAATTCATACACATCTGTATTAAACAAATAGTTTTGCAGTTCAATTTCTTTAATCAGCATTTTTGTATGGAAGATATTGGATTGATAAACGTTCACATCAATCGCGTCATATTTTTGCAGCGTTTCTCTGTCAATATAATTTTGAATCGAAGTAATATCGTGGTCAATGAAACACTTTCTCCCTTTCACGTCCCGCGTGAATCCACGCACCCGATAGTCAATCGTCATAATATCCGAATCAAAGTTTCCAATCAGATAATTGAGGGCGTTCAGCGGCGATATTTCCCCACAGGTGGACACGTCAATATCTACGCGAAACGTGGAAATCGCATTGTCAGGATGGCTCTCCGGATAGGTATGCACCGTCACATGGCTTTTATCCAAATGTGCATGAATGGTATCGCGCATTGCCGCAGTATAGCGTCCCTGATTGCAGGACTGGTCAATCTCCTGCGCGTGCAGATTTGCCTCCGCAATCATCAGGTTCACAGAAGCGCCCTGCGGCTCATAGTCCTGCTTGGAGATATTTAAAATGTGCGCGCCAATCATATCCGTGACGTCACACAAAATTTTCGTCAGACGTTCCGAATTATATTGTTCGTCAATATAAGCAATATAGTCCTTCTGTTCCCGCTCACTTTTCGCATAGCAAACATCATAAATGCTGAAGCTAAGTGTTTTTGTGAGGTTGTTGAAGCCATACAAAGTCAGCTTTCTTTCCAACCCTAACATCCGCCCTTTCCTATCATCTATTCACAAGGATATATTTATCTTTTTTTCTTAAAAAAAGACTTTTTATCTATCATATATAGAGCATAATTATATCATAGAAACCTACTTCTGTCAATTCTTAAACCCATTATCTTTCCAACGTTTTTTCCACCTCGTCTGATTTCAATTATCACTTTTTTCTCCTAATTCTATGTTTTTGCGGCTGTAAAACAATCTCTGTTACGTTTAATCCCTGCCGCTGCTGCAAAATCCACAGAACCGCCTGCGCCACTTCTGTGGGATCTAATCGGCAATCCGTTTCCTCCGCCTGCTCAAAATCTGCATTTCGATAGAACTGTGTCGCCGTCATGTCAGGGTGAATCGCCGCTATCCGCACGCCGTATTTACGTGCTTCCGCAAACAAACTTCCCGAAAAGCTGCCAAGCGCCGCTTTTGTTGCGCCATAAGCGCAGCCATGCGGATTGTTTTGCTTTGCCGTGACTGATGAAATGTTAACTACCGCGCCGCCGCACCGTTTCAAGTCCCGCAGCAGCATTTGTGTCAGCACCATGGGAATTTCTACATTCACCGTCACCATCTCGTGTATCTTTTGCGGATTGAGTTCCTCGTGCAGCCCAAAATATCCTACGCCCGCATTGTTCACCAGCAGACATATTTCATCTTTTTTGCGGATATCTTCCACTGTCTCCCGCACTCTATGCAAATCCGTCAATTCGCAGACAACAGGCACAAACAATGTATTTCCCTGCTCTTTTTCTTTTGGAAAAGTTCTGCCAAATCCATAGACGCGCATTCCTTGTTCCATCAGCAGCCTGCTGATTTCCTGCCCGATACCGGAGGATGCGCCTGTCACAATCGCTGCTTTCATGCTATTCCTCCCCCTGCCATAAAAATATTTTTTCCGGTGGCAGATAGTTTTCTACCCACCGCTTTATTTGCCCCATCAGTTCCGCCGCACGTTCTCTGTCATATTGATAAACGCCGTCCTGTAACTGATACGGATAGTGCAGCAATGCACTGTCTGGTCGGTTTTTTCGCATTCGTTTCAGCGCGTCTTTCGCCGCGCGGAACTGCCCGATACTGCAATCTAAAATCTCACCGGGCGAAACGGTTTCAAATGTTTCTGTGATAAGCTGTCTATAGCTTTCCCGCCAACGTTTCTGCCACAAAACAGGGTCAAAACAAAGCCGTACATTCCAGCCATCCGCTGCTGCCGCCTCCGCGTCTTTCAGACGCGCCGCGGTCGTCGCCGTCCCATGTTCATACCGCGTCATAGTCTCCTGTGGAGACAGTGTCCACGCCAATATGACGTTGTCAGAAGGTGCTAAATCTGCAATTTTTGCATAATTCGCGCTTTTGGTACGAATTTCTATGGTGAGATTTTCCCATTTTCTTGCAAATGCAATCCAACGCCGCACATACCCTAACATGGATTCCAGCGCCAACAAATCGGTATCATAGGAAATGCACAGATACAGCGGAAATTTTTGCAGCAATTCCTCCACCTGTCGGAAAGTTTCCTCCAAGTTCACAAACACCACCAAATTTGCCGACGGATACATGCCTTGCAAATAGCAATATTCGCAGTCATAGAAACAATTCATCACACCGGACGCGTAGTAAAAATGCGTATGTCCAAAACTTTGACATGGTTTTGCGCCCTCATAAATGCAGGTGTTTTCCCGCTTTGCCAAAATCAGTTTGGGGCTTTGCTTTTGCAGTCCGAATTGCTGTCTGCTCCGGCAAAACACATCTTTATAGTGCGCAATGCGAATCTGCTTTGCCTGTGGAAACTTTTGCAAAATTTGCTCCGTCACAGGGTGGTACAATGCTTTTTCTTCTATATAAATATGGGAAAACGCCGGTTTAAAGGATATGTTGTCGAAGTTGTTCAAGATATTGTTTCCCCTCCTGTTTGCCTGATTCCATGCGTTCCGGCAGTTCCCGCAGCAACGCGCTAATATCACCCTGTTCCAATTTATCATAGCGTAAAAGCTGCTGCATTTGCCGCCGCTGTGTCAATGTCAACCCATGTTCCGCCGCAGCGGCTTCTATCGCTTTCTCTTCCTCCGGTGAGAACAGTTCCGTCTGCTGCCTTGCAAGGCACGCCTGTGCCTGTTTGCTCCACGCTATAACGGTTTCCGCATGTCGCTGCACAAGCTGTTCCACCTGCTGCTTTGACAGCCGTCTGCCGTCTGCCGCATCTGATACAATTTTTAAAAACGCCATTTGATGGGGCTGGAGAAACATTTGACCTGCCTGATAAATCCCTGCCGCTTCCATATCCAGCAGCGCAGTTTCATTTGCGCTATCTCTGACAACCGTCGGACAAGTCATGGTCGCCGCTTCCTCAAACGGATGGCGCAGTAAGATATCCGGATAGAACGTTCTTCCCGTCGCCCGCTCCACAATTTTATTGCACAGATAACATGTTCCCTTCGGCTGCCATGCACTGCCGCAAATGCCGACATTCACCAGCAAATCCTGCGCCTTGGGCGGACGGCGTGCAAACAAATACGCCACCGCCGCGACCGCCTGCACCTCTCCCACGCCCGTTATAATCAGGCAGGTATCCTCGTTTTCAAAAATTTGTACATGCGTTTCTTCCTCGCATTTTTTCAAGTTCATCTGCTGAATGAAGGGCCGCGCTTCAGGATAAAACGCCATCGCATAATATATCATAATTTCTTTTCTTCCTTCCCCAGCACTTGCCCTGATAATTTCAACAGATATTCATGTTCCTCTCGAATGGAAAGCTGGTCCAGCAGCACTTCTTCAAAAATCCATTCTGCTAACCTGAGTCGGTGCGCCTCGGCATAGGCAAAAAGTTTTCGGTATGTCTCTCCCATCGTCTCAAAACTACCGCGGTGATATGCGACTAAATAGTCTCCTGCTTCTTTGGTAATCTGCGGAATTTCCGACTGTTCTTCCAGCACTTTCACATAAAAACAGGCATATTTTTCATACTGTCCCCGCCGCATGTCCTCACTTCTTCGCAGACCGCCCTGTGTATGATGTATGTGGAACCCTTGCTCTATACACTGATTCACCAACGCCGCGGCATTTTCTGTGAAACTTCTGTCATCTGTTTCCTTGAAAGCGCCGGAACACAAAAAAGTTTCTTGCTTTTCCCATTCTATTGCAACCGTCTCTTCATCTGCCTGACATGCCCTCTGCATAACCCCATATTTTTCCCGAATTAACCGTTTCATTGCTTCCAGTTCCCGCATTTTTTCATCAATTATATTTTCTTGTCCGCGCAGCAATTGCAACAACTTTTGTGGAGAACGATTGTCCATATATGCCTTAATTTCCTCCAGCGGCATACCGAGTTCGCGCAAAATGTTAATGACAGAAAATACCTCATATTGCGCCGGCGAATAGTACCGATATCCGTTTTCTCCCACAATTTCCGGCGAAAACACCCCTATTTTGTCATAGTGAAACAGCGTATGCTTCGTGACATGGCATAATTTTGCAAATTCTCCTGTCGAAAAAAAAGTATTTAAATTTTTACTCATTTTTTTGCATTCTCCTCTTGACTATCGGGTTACCCTATCCCTTATAATACCAGATAGTGGACGAAAATGCAAGATATCTGTCAAAATCTCTTTGTGGTTTCTGTTTTGCTGATAGGAGCATTTTCATTCACGGACGATAAGCCGCGGCAGGGCGGCAGAATGGAGGCAACCATGAATAACGCAATTTCAAAAGATTTCGGGTTTGGCGGACTGCTGCGGTTCGCGTTCCCCACGATAATTATGATGATTTTTATGTCTCTCTACACCATTGTAGACGGCTTTTTTGTGGCACGTTTTGTCGGCACAGACGCGCTTTCGGCGGTAAATCTGACCTATCCGCTCGCCGGTCTCACCATGGCAATCGGTATCATGTTTGCCACAGGCGGAAGCGCCGTTGTTTCACGGCAGCTTGGTGAAGGAAAACCACAAGAGGCAAAACAAAATTTCACACTGATTGTCTGCACCGCAACCGCGATCGGATTTATCATCACACTTCTGATGCTGCTCTTTTTAGAACCCCTTGTCATTTTAATGGGCGCCAGCGGCGCTCTGATTCCGCTTTGTCAGGACTATTTATGGATTTTGACGGTGTTTGCCCCCGCTTCCGTACTGCAAATGTTGTTCCAAAGCTTTTTTGTCACGGCAGGCAAACCCGTTCTTGGTCTGGCACTGACCATCGCTGCGGGCTTGACAAACATGCTGCTGGACTATGTATTTGTCGCTGCGTTCGGCTGGGGTGTTCAAGGTGCAGCATGGGCAACTGTTATCGGATTTTGTATTCCTGCCGTGGGTGGAATCCTGTTCTTTTTGTGGAATCGGAAAGGCTTGTGTTTCATACTGCCCAGACTGTGTTGGCGCATACTCGGCGAAAGCTGTTTCAACGGTTCTTCTGAAATGGTCACCAACATTTCAACCAGCGTAACCACGTTTCTGTTTAATATCCTAATGATGCGTTACCTTGGGTCGGACGGCGTTGCTGCAATTACCGTTATTTTGTATTGTCAATTTTTGATGACTTCGCTTTATTTAGGATTTTCCATGGGCGTTGCCCCTGTAATCGGGTTCCAGTATGGCAGCCAAAACAGAGCAGGATTGCAACGGATTTTCCGTATTTGTATGCTGTTTATTGTGCTTTCCTCCGTACTGATATTTTTCCTCGCACTGCTTTGTGCAAAACCGATTGCCGCCTTGTTTGCTGCCAAAAATTCCGCTGTTTATCCCTTGATTACCCGCGGACTTTGGCTGTTCTCCATCGGATTTTTGTTTGCAGGCATCAATATTTTTGTCTCCGCACTGTTTACAGCCCTGTCCAATGGTAAAATATCCGCACTGCTTTCCTTTTCCAGAACTTTCGTCTTTATTTTGCTTGGACTTTGGTTGCTTCCGCTCTGGCTTCAAGTGGACGGCATCTGGCTTGCCATTCCTTTTGCCGAACTGATAACAGTAGCTGTCAGCTTTTTCTGTATCTGCCGGCAAAACCGACATTATGGATTATATGAAAGGAAAACTTTTTTCCGGCAGCGGTAATATAAATAAGATATTCCTGCACTATTTGAGGTATCATTATATACACTTATATACCAATAAATTTACACCAAAAGACATGCAATTGTGCACACTATCGTACAAAACGCCCTTTAATCCTTTCTCCATTCATATAGATACGGTAATTGCAGTAGCATGTCTTTTCCGGTGACATCTGGAATCGATTTGACAAATTTTTCTCCATTTGGTTCTAAAACAGGAACAATCGGAACAGCGCCAACACAAATGCTCTCAGGATTTATCAATAGATAGTCATATAGTTTTTCTATTGGAAAACAAATATTTACTTCCGGTACATAAACCGCGTCGACAGCTCCTAGCTTTTCCGGTTTATCATGTCCTGAACGTAGCATAATTCTCGTAACCTTTAACATTGTCATTTCTCCCTTCTGATAGTTCATTCTCCTGTTCATAGAAATAACTGTTTTTCTATTATTAGTTATTAATCTATTTAATCAATAATTTTATATATAAATAGAAATAATATAGTATTTGACAAAAACACTCCACCATATTATAATTATTTATTGTCAGCAAACGCTGTGGATTAAAATTATTTTTATAACAAATTTTTGTGACTTTGGGAATAGGCAGGAATGCTATATCATATAGCATTCCTGCCTATTCCGCTATTCTCTCTACAAACCTCCTACATTCTTTCCTGCTGCGAAATATCAAGACATTCTTTTCTTTCAGTGCCGCCAGCATGTCATAATATTTTTTTCTATGATTTTTATTAAAGTTCCAAACCCATTTTATAAATTCCAAATCAAACTGTTCCGGACAACCTTCCCCCATGTCGGAACGTACCCGCCCATAAGTCGTTATAACTCTCTTAAATACGCCGCGTAGGCAGGTAAATCTCGAATAGTCCAGGTAAATCACCGTATCGCAGTGTTCCAGTCTGGCAGATATTGTTCTGTTATAATTGCCATCTATAATCCATTTCGACTGGTTTACCACCCCTGCTACACGTTGGTCCATTTCTTCATCTGATATGTGCTGCCAGTTTTCTTTCCAATAGAGTTGATCCAAATGTACTACCGGCAATTTCAGCTTTTCTCCCAGTTGCTTCGCCAGCGTTGATTTTCCACTTCCGCCGCATCCGATAATGATAATGCGCTCCATCTGTTCCATGCTTTTCTCCTCTGTGCTGTTAATTTAAAAATTCTTTCGGTACCGGTTCAATTTTGCTGTGATTCCGAACTTCAAATGTCGTTGTTAGCGGAGATTTATACTTTTGCACTTGTATTATTTGCCGATACCACTTTCCTTGTTGCAATTCTGCCGGCGATTGTTCCAGCAAATTACTGCCCTCTCTTGTCTTTAATCTATCATATATCAATGCATTATTACCCACAGCCCATTCCAAGCCACTTTCTATTTTGAAATAAAGATAGCCTTTTGCTGTAATTGTATTCGCTCCTCCGTTTGACGGATACCACCCAAACGAATACGGCGATGTTACAAAAAAGCATTCCGCAATATATTGATTCTCCGCATTTTCTTTTAAAAGGGTCAATTGTTCTTCCGTACCGTCGTCATAATCTTCATCGTCACGCTTTGATGCGTCTCTTACCGATAAATTTGCTATTTGTTTTGCAAGTGCACGCAAATCCTCTTCTGAATCATATTTCCTATAATCAAAATTATATGTCATTTCTATGTAATTCTGCAGTTCATTTACTGCCGCTTGCTTTTCCTCCAAAGACCATTCCCTATAATTTGATGAAAAATTGGCCGCTAATTTCTCATCATATGCAGACTGGCTGATTTTCGTCATATCAATCGGTGATACTCCATTGAGTGACAAAAGCGTATATTTCTCCGCAGTATTAAGCCCATTTTGCATCCTACGTTGAATCAGAGTTACTTGTTCCTTTGTTAAAGTATCGTCCACACCAAATTTTGTCCCGTAGCCCATCATCAAGCCGCGTTCCATACAAAACGAATCGCTTCCGCATTCCAATCCGCCACATCCTCATATGGCGTAAGATAATCAACTAACCGGGGCAATTCATCAAAATAATTTCTCGCACGGTATAACATGACGGCATATTCCGCCCGTGTCAATGCTTCCATTGGGTGCAGCATACTGCTCTCGTCCCCAATCATAATCCCCTTTTTTACCATGAGTGCAAGCATTTCCTGATGCCATGGATGTAGCGACCAAACAACGTCAAAATCACGAAACCGGTATAATAGTTCCAAATCGGCTGATTCGTCCTTTAAAGAACTTCCTTGATAAATGACATTCACCGCATCCAATCTGGTTGTCGGTTCCCCTTCTCCATAGGCATTTCCTATCATTCCTAAAGTGCAGCAAAGACACAATAAACTTATCAATACTCTTTTCAAATCTCTCCCCACCATTTCATGACATTAAAACGTTCTACCAATATATTCTGTTTCCATAGTTATATCATGAAATAACCATATCATAAATTTCTTGTTTTGTCAAATAGGTCTTTCTGTTCAGTAATCATTCCAATCTATCTGCTTCATTCTTTATCCTTCTGCCCTAACCGTCAGAACAATCTTTAAATGCAAACGCATCTTTCATCTGATATAACCATCATCTATATGGAGAGATAGCTTTATATATAGATGAAATCATAACCGTCAGTAGAAGTGGCGGTTTGCCCAGCCCCTTAAAGGAGCATTGCTTGCTCCCCCAAAAGATGCACTGGAATATTATTTATAGCATCATTAGCACTGCAACCATAAAAATGGTATTATTCGTCATCTTTATTGACCAAACCTTTATGTTTGCTAATTTCTACCATTGAGTGTCTAAATATTTTTTAATTTTGACCTACGTAGATAATATGCTAAAGCATTATCTACTATCGTAGTGACGGTCTAATCAAGCTAAAACATAAAAAAGGAAACAGATACAGATGTATCCGTTTCCTTTTTTTATGTGCTGGCAAATACCTAATTTTCCAGGCAGTCGCCCGCCAAGTATCGTCGGCGTGATGGAGCTTAACTTCTGTGTTCGGTATGGGAACAGGTGGACCCT
>JAAWTG010000036.1 GCA_022801925.1 Clostridia bacterium
CTGACTCCGTATGAGTTACGAAGTCAGTATGTTGTCTAGTACTATTAACTTACCATAGTGTGCTTTTTTTGTACTGTCTGCACAAACTGGTTCAGTTCACAGGCAGACCGGCTGTTTTTTTATATTCACTTGAGTTAAAGCAAAAAAAGAACCTCTTGTGCAGACGCACAAGAGGTTCTTTTTTTATGTTATTCATTCATTCAAAACGCTTTGTCAAACGGGTTCCGTTTGCCTAGTCCAGCGGATTGCCGTCCTTATCAAACAGCGGCAAATCGCTCAGCGTGACAATATCGTCCCGTCCGCGCGCATCGCCTTCCGCCAGCACCGCCATACGACCCACAATCTGTGCGCCCGCCTGACGTGCAAGGTATTCCACGGCTTCCAGCGATTCACCTGTGCTAATCACATCATCTACAATCAGCACACGCCGCCCGTTCATTAAATCCGCTTCCTCACCGTCCAAAAACAGTTCCTGCGACGCTTCGGTGGTGATGGACTTGACTTCGCGCGAAAAGATGTTGCGCATATACAGTTTCGGCACCTTGCGCGCTACCACGTAGCGGCAGCAATCCGCCTGACGCGCCATTTCATAGGCAAGCGGAATCCCTTTGGCTTCCGCTGTTAAAATCACGTCAAACGCCGGCGCTTTTTCCAGCAATGCAGCCCCGCACGCCACCGTCAGTTCCACATCGCCAAACATCACAAACGCGCCAATTTGCAGTTCATCATTCAGCGGGCACAGCGGCAGCTTGCGCGTCACGCCCGCAATCTTCATTTCATATACGTTTCCCATAAACTAAAAACGACCCTTCAATTACGCAATAATTCCTATAAATTTCAATACAAAATACAGTGCAAATAATGCAGTTGAAATCCACATAACAGGTTTAATGTCTTTGATTTTGCCTGTGCAGATTTTCAAAATAACCCAAGACAGCATTCCAAACATAATACCGTTTGAAATGGAGTATGTCAGGGGCATAAACACAACTGCAACAAATCCGCCGATTACATCAGCAATGTCGCCGTCAAATTCCATGTTTTTCACTGCGCTGAACATCAGCAGACCAACGAATACCATTGCCGGTGTTGTCGCAAACGAAGGAATGGCAAGGAATATCGGGGACAGAACCAGCGCAACGATAAACAGAACCGCTGTTGTGAGAGAAGTCAGACCGGTTCTTCCGCCGGCGGAAACGCCCGCGCTGGATTCCACATAGCTCGTCACCGTGGAAGTACCAAGGCACGCGCCTACCACTGTACCAACCGCGTCTGCCATCAGTGCGCCTTTTGCGCGCGGCAGTTCACCTTTTTCATTTAAGAGATTGCCTTTTTCCGCAACGCCAATCAACGTACCTACCGTATCAAAAATATCTGTGAACAGGAAGGTAAACATAATCACCAAGAAGGTAGAGAAATTGCTCCAAATATATCCGAAATCAAAATGGAAGAATGTCGGCGCTTCCAGACTGAATCCGGTAAACGAAGGAATCAGCGAATATACGCCCGCTTCCACATCAACAACATACCAGCCGCAAAGTTCCGCGATAATGCCAAGAACCCATGTCGCAAGAATCCCCAGCAGAATGTTGCCCGGCACTTTGAAATAATACAAAATACCGATAATCAAAAGACCCACAATCGACAATACAAACTGCGGACTTGAGAAAGAACCAATCCCAACCGTTGTTGCCGGATTTGCTACCACCACACCCGAATTAATCAGTGCAATAATGGTAATAAATAGCCCGATACCGGCGGTAATACCAAACTTCAGATTTTTCGGAATCTGGTTAACCAAAGCTTCTCTGAAATTGCACAGTGAAAGAAGGATAAAAATAACGCCTTCTACCAGAACCGCCGTCAGTGCAACCGCATAGGAACAGCCCATCGCCCCGCATACGGTATATGCAAAAAACGCATTCAGTCCCATTCCCGAAGCAAGCGCAACTGGATAGTTTGAGAAAAACGCCATGCACAACGTAGCAACCGCCGCCGAAAGCGCAGTCGCCGTAAAAATTGCGCCTCTTGTTGCTCCGTCTATAGCGCCGAGATACGTGGGATTTACCGCCAGAATATACGCCATTGCCAAAAACGTCGTAATACCCGCGATAATTTCCGTTTTCACAGTGGTATTGTGTTTCTTCAGTTGAAACAGTTTTTCCATGTTTTGTAACTCCCTCCTACATTTTATTCTTGCCGTTTTTCCGGCAAGCCCTTTTGTAAAATGCGGACGTCTGTCCTCTTCGGGACAGATGCTGTCCGGTATACCCCTTGGTGCGCCGTCTGCATTCCCCGATGCTTTTCCGATTCGGCTGTTTTGGGGAAATTCATACCGCCGCACAGTTTTCCGCGTTTATTGTATCACACAAATGGTAATTTTTCAAACATTTTCCACAAAATACGATAAATTTCTATCAATCCATGAAAAAAACACCGCCGCCTTTGTTCATTTCGTATGCATACCCACTTTTACAAAAAAGTGTTCATTCTTCGGATACTGTTTCTGTGCGCGGCGCGGAAGCAATCAAATGCGGCAGGGAATCCCGATAGATGTGGAGAATATAGGTCAGCAACTGCCGGCGGTTGCCGATTGTTTTTTCCTGAATCCGGTGCAGCAGCGTACCCGCCATCGCCTCGGTGAAAAATTCACAGAGAAACGCTTTATATTGCGCGTCCAGTTTTTGTCCGAGCCGCCGCTCCTCCGTGTCGATAATCAAAGAGGTGATGTCAATAAAATCATTGAAGAAAAAACGTTTTAACTCGCCGCGCCCCATGGAATCACAGGCGCATTTGAGAATGTGCTGGTTTTCGTCCACATAGTCCAGCACAAACGCAACCGCTTCTTCATAGTCCACCATCAAATCAAATTCCTTCACCACTGCAATCGCTTCCTGCTCCAACATCCATTGCAGCAAATCATAGATATCTTTAAAATGATAATAAAATGTTTTACGGTTCACGTTGCAGTCCGCAGCAATTTCACTTACGGTGATTTTAGACAAAGACTTTTTTTCCATCTGTTTTTTCAAAGACGCTGCAAGCGCCTTTTTCGTTTGTAAAGTAATTTCTTCATGTTTCATTATCATCAACTCCAAATTTGTTTGCTCAAAATGGGACATTGAAAGGGGCGAACGGGGGCTCTAAGCGGAGGGTATTTTCCTCAGAAAAAGTAAGAGGGGGAGGATTTGGGCATAGCCCAAATCCGGAGGACATTTTTCACGAGGAATATACCCGTAGCGCACCTCGGGGGACATTTAGGGGGGAGATATATCACTCCGTGGCACGCGTACCCGGAGCGACAACTCGGGGGGCAAAGAACGGAGAATATGTTCTCTCAGAAAAAATAAAGGAGGAGCCTGCTGCCTATGGCAGCAGGCGGGGGACATTTTTCACGAGAGAACATATTCGAAGTAAATTCGGGGGGACAGCAAAAACATCATTCCATTATCATTTATTATACACCTGTCCGGCAAATTTTGCAACCGAAAATTATAACAGGGTGGCGCGAAACCGTTCCAAAAGAAATCCGCGGTGCGTGTGGACAAACATGCTCCCTCTTATGACAAAACCACACGCCTTTCATACACATGGCAGCTCTCATTTATACCACAAACACGCCCCATTTGTCCGGTTTTACTCACCTGAGGCAAATTGACCGTTGTTTACCACACAGATGCACGCTATAATGAAATACTGGAACTACATCTGATTTTGCAAAGCAAATAACAATCGAAAAGAGGTGGGTAGTTTGCCTGAATATCACTACCATGTCGTGATGGAAACGCCGCTTGGACCCAAACGCGGCGATTTACATGTGCTGCTTGCCGGAAGCGTCATTCGCGGGATGTTACACATATTAGAACGGGAGGAACCCATTTCCGGCAGTCTCACCGGCAAAGGACGGTGCCGGCTGCACGGACGGATTGTCACGCGTATGCGAACGCTGGACTACACCGCCGAAGGCGTGCTGGACAGCAGTCATATCGCACTTGCCATCCATGAGGCGCGCAACACATTTTTTGTCCGCGGAACAGCTGTTCCGACGGTGAAAGGAGGATATGCCGGTGAAGGAAAAGACTGAAAAACCCGGCTTTTTTGAACGGCTTGCAACGTTTATCGTGGATAAACGCAATCTGTTCTTTCTGATTTTTATTTTTGGCATCATCTTCAGCGTAATAGCGCAGGGATGGGTCAGCGTCAACAACGACATCACCGCCTATCTGCCGGAAGAGACAGAGACGCGCAAGGGCTTGACGGTGATGGAGGACGAATTCACTACCTATGGCACCGTGCGCATGATGATTTCCAACATCACCTATCCGCAAGCCGCGGCGCTGGTGCCGAAAATTGAGGCGATAGAGGGGATTTCCAGCGTGGCGTTTGACGAAACGTCCGACCATTTTCAAAACTCCGCCGCCATGTTCGACATCACGTTTGACGGCGAGGCAGAGGACGAAATTAGTATCAAGGCGCTGGATGAACTCAAAACGCGCTTTGCCGACTATGATTTCTATGAAAGCGGCGAGGTAGGCAACAATTTGTCCGACACGCTGGGCGAAGAAATGAACGTCATTTTTCTCATTGCCGTTATTATTATCGTTTTGGTGCTGCTGTTCACCTCCCGCACCTATGCGGAAATTCCGGTTTTACTTATGACCTTCGGCGCGGCAGCCCTTTTGAATAAAGGAACCAACTTCCTGTTCGGGGAGATTTCTTTCATCACGGATTCCGTTGCGGTGGTTTTGCAGCTTGCGCTGGCAATTGACTATGCCATTATTCTGTGCCACCGTTACAGCGAGGAGCGGGAGACCCTTGCGCCGCGGGAAGCATGTATTCAGGCGTTGAGCAAGGCGATTCCTGAAATCTCCTCCAGCTCGCTTACCACAATTTCAGGTCTGCTTGCCATGATGTTCATGCAGTTTAAAATCGGTGCGGATTTGGGCGTTGTGCTGATTAAAGCGATTTTCTTTTCACTGCTTTCGGTGTTCACACTCATGCCCGGTCTGCTCATGCTGCTAAACAAATGGATTGACAAAACGCACCACCGCAATTTTGTGCCAAACATCACGCCATGGGGTAAAATCGTAACCAAACTGCGGTTTGTGATTGTGCCGCTGTTTGTGCCGCTGCTGCTGCTCGGTTTTCATTTTTCCAACCATTGCCCCTATGCCTATGGCGAAAGTCTTTTGGAAACGGAAAAGAAAAACGAAGCGCAAATTGCCGAGGAAATGATTGAAAAAAATTTCGGCGACACCAATGTGATGGCAGTGATGGTGCCGATCGGCGACTATGAAAAAGAAGGCGCGCTGCTGCGGGAACTGGAATCGTGCAGTGAGGTGGACTACGCGCTGGGGCTTGCCAATACCGAAGCACAGGACGGATACATATTAACCGATAAACTCACGCCGCGGCAATTTGCCGAATTGCTGGATCAAGACGTGGAGGTGGGACGGCTGCTGTATACTGCCTATGCTGTCAAGCATGAAAACTACGGGCAGATTGTGAGCAACATTGACAACTACCGCGTGCCGTTGATTGACATGTTTTTGTTCCTCTATGACCAAAAACAAGAAGGCTATGTCAGCTTAGAAGAAGATGTATCGAAAGAGCTGGACGACCTGCACAAACAGTTGACAGACGCAAAGGCACAATTGCAGGGCGAGCACTATACCCGCCTGCTGGTGAACCTGAATCTGCCGGAGGAAGGCGAAGAAACCTTCGCCTTCTTGGACAAAGTGCATGACATTGTTCGTAAATACTATGGCGAAGGGTTCCTGCTCGCCGGCAATTCCACCAACGCCAGCGATTTGTCCTCCTCCTTCTCGCGCGACAACATCATTATCAGTGTGCTGTCCATTCTGTTCGTGATTATCGTGCTGTTGTTTACCTTCAAGTCGGCAGGGCTGCCGGTGCTGCTGGTGCTGGTGATTGAAGGTAGTATCTGGATGAACTTCACCTTCCCTTATCTGCATGGCACACCCATTCATTTTTTGGGATACCTGATTGTCAGTTCCATTCAGATGGGCGCGAACATTGACTATGCTATCGTGATTTCCAACCGCTATCTGGAGCTGAAAAAAGTGATGGAACGGCGGGCGGCTATGGTGGAAACGCTAAACCAGTCCTTCCCGACCATTGTGACAAGCGGCGGTATTTTGGCGTCCGCCGGTATTTTGATTAGCAAACTCACGTCCAATCCTGTTATCTATGCGATTGGGCAATGTCTGGGACGCGGCACCATTATTTCCATCATTTTGGTTATGGCAGTGCTGCCCGGTATCATGCTGCTGGGCGACAGCATCATTGAACGGACGGCGTTCCAAATGAAAACACCGCAGCCCATCCGTTTGGGCAGCGGCAAAATTTATCTGGACGGACGCGTGCGCGGGCAAATTTCCGGCAGAGTTGACGCAGAAGTGCACGGCGTGCTCTACGGCGACATTGCCGCAAGCGTGGATATGGATACCATGAAACAACAAAAGGAGGTCGCGGCAGATGAACAATAAATGCATATGGCGTCGGGGCGCACTGGTTCTTGTGGCATGGCTGTGCTGTTTGCCGCTCTGTTCTCTCACGCCCTGCGCCGCGCCGGAGGAACAAGAAATCGTCATTTCTTCGGTGGCGGACTTCAAAGAATTTGTCAAAAACTGTTCGCTGGACACTTGGTCGCAGGGGAAAACCGTCACGCTGACCGCCGACTTGAATTTGGAGGGCGCGGGTCTGAAACCTGTTCCCACCTTCGGCGGCACGTTCCGCGGCGAAGGACACACCATCAGCGGCGTATCCCTGTCCGAAGCAGGTTCCTATCAAGGCTTGTTCCGCTATGTGCAGCGTTACGGAACCGTGCAGGATTTGAACGTTTCGGGTTCTGTGATACCGACAGGCACACAAAACTACGCGGGCGGCATTGTGGGCTCCAACAGCGGAAAACTGGTGAACTGCTCTTTTAGCGGCACGGTGAACGGCAAAAGCTATGTGGGCGGCATTGCGGGCATCAATGAGTCCGGCGGAACTGTTTTCGGCTGCAAAATGGACGGCAGTGTCCGCGGCGAGCACTATACCGGCGGCATTGCGGGCGCGAACCGCGGTACGCTTTCCGGCTGCACCAACCGCAGCGAGGTCAACACTGCCAGTTTTGACCCTCAAATCAGTCTGACCGATTTGCAGATTGATTTGGATGACCTAAATTCTACGGAAAACGTAAACACCACCACCGACACGGGCGGCATTGCGGGCTATTCCGAAGGGTTCATTCAGACTTGCACCAACAGCGGCGCCATTGGTTATCCCCACATTGGCTATAACGTTGGCGGTGTGGTGGGACGCTCCGCCGGATACCTTGAAAACGCCAAAAACAACGGCGCCGTACACGGACGCAAAGACGTAGGCGGTATCACAGGGCAAATGGCGCCGGACATCATTTTGAAATTTTCCGGCAACACTATCGCCGACCTACGCAGCGAACTATCCAATCTGGACGGACTGGTGAATCAGGCGTTAAACCGTGCGGACAGCAACATTTCTACAATTTCTTCCCGCATGGACAACATTTCGGGTTATACCAAAGCCGCCAAAGATAGCGCTAAAGATTTAGCAGACCAAAGTGTGGACTGGGCGGACGGCAATTTGGAGGAACTGAACCGCGCCGGCGTCAACATTGCGGACGCGATGGAACAGGCAGACCCCATTTTACAGGATTTGGACAGCATTTTAGATACGCTGGCAGACGCGGCAGACCAGGCGGAATCCGCTGTTCGTGAAACCGCCGAGATTCTGGACTATGGCAGTGACGCGGCAGCGGAAATGCAGCTTGCGCTGGAAGATATGGACAAAGCGCTGACGCGCGCCAGACCGGGCGTGCGGAAAATTGCGGACGGCATGAAACAGTTGCAGCGCGCCGTGCTTGTAGAAGGGGAAAATGAACTGGACAAAGCGAAAACCAATATCAGCAGCGGACTGGAGGAACTGGCAAAAGCAACGGACGACATGAGCACCGCGCTGGATAAATTGCTGACGCTTCTGCGCGGTGGCGGTTCGGGAACAGAGGAAATCACCGCGGCGCTGGGCAATATCTCCACGTCCGTGCGCGGCGTGGCGGCGGCTATCCGAAAAATAGGCGCCGCTTTTGCCAGCGCGGCAAAATCCTTCCGCATTGATGTGGACTGGCGCATGGCGTCACGTGGGTTTACCCAAATTTCAGACGGTCTTTCCTATCTTGCTTCCTCCATCAGCGCACTCCAGCAATCGCTGATTCCGCTGGGTGACGCGCTGCATTCGCTGGATTTAGCGGCGCAGCAGGGTACGGTGGTCGTGGATCGGCTCGGCGGCGCGGTGGATACGTTTGAAACCGCCCTGCGCAGCGCGGCGGATTCCGCGGACGCGCTCTCCGGCGTGTTTCACACGCTGGCGGAAAAAGACCCTATCGCGTTTCAGCCGCTGGGCGATGACTACCGCCGCACCGGCGACAATCTCTATGCCGCCATCAGTGGTATTTCAGATGAAGTGGCATTCCTTGGCGATGATGTTTCTGCGGCGGCGGGCGACTTGACAAACGATTTACGTGCCATCAATACACAGTTTCACGTGGTTATGCAACTTTTCCTCGGTATTCTGGACGACAGCGGGTATGTGTCGCCCGAGGATTTGCGGGAGGATACTTCGGAGGAAAACATAGGCGCTACCACCATGGGAAAAGCGCTCCGCTGTGAAAACAGCGGTGATGTCAACGGCGACGTGAACGTGGGCGGCGTTGTCGGTTCCATGGCGATTGAATATGACCTTGATCCGGAAGACGATATTTCCAAAGACGGACAAAACACGCTGAATTTCACGTTTGAGACCAAAGCCATTGTGCAAAGCTGCCACAGTCGCGGCACGGTTACAGCGAAAAAAGATAACGTGGGCGGCATTGCGGGGCGCATGGATTTGGGGCTGATTCTGGACAGCGGCGGCTATGGTAAAGTGGAAAGCACGGACGGCGACTATGTGGGCGGCGTCGCGGGCTATTCCGTTTCCACCATTCGCAGCAGCTATGCCAAGTGCAAACTGAGCGGCGGGCGTTATGTCGGCGGCATTGCGGGTCACGGAACGAAACTGCTGCACTGCTGCACGCTGGTGCAGCTGCTGGGCGGCAGTGAAGCGGTCGGCGCGGTTGCAGGCGAAGTGGAACCGGACAGCGACGTGCGCGATAATGTGTTTGTGCATGAATCTTTGGCGGGTATTGACGGCGTCAGCTATGGCGGCGTTGCCGCGCCGGTGGACTATCAGACGCTGCTGGAAACGCCGGGACTGCCGGAGGAATTTAAAACGTTTACGCTAACCTACCGCGCGGACGGCAAGGTGATTGCAGAAATTCCCTTTACCTACGGCGCGGATTTGTCCGGTATGACGCTGCCGGAGGTTCCGGCAAAGGACGGCGTGTTCGGCGTATGGCCGGAGCATGACTACCGTCATTTGACGTTTGACGAACAGTTTGACGCGGTCTACGCGCCGCATATCAGGACGATTGCCAGCGGCGTTATGCGCGACACGACACATGCCCTTTTGCTGGCGGAAGGCACGTTCAACGAACGGTCGGCATTGTCCGCCGCTTCCGCCGCGCCCACCATGCCGGTGCGGTGGTATCAGCGCGCCGCCGAGCAATGGGACGTGACGCTGCGCGGGGCAGACGGCGCGGACAGCCATACGGTGCGGTTCACGCCGCCGGAGACCCGCCGCACGATTTTGCTCTATGCTAAAAATGGCGATGGCTGGAAAAACATCAGCTATACCAAGGACGGCAGCGCGCTGGTGTTCCCCATGGAGGGCGAAACCATGACGCTGTGCGTGGTGGAAAGTATGCGCCACCTGCTGGTCATTGTCTGTGCCGCTGCGGCGGTAGTCTTGCTTCTGCTGCTGTTTTGGCTCTTGCGCCGACAGCGGCGCGGTCAGGGCAAAGACCTCCTTCCGGCTGAACTTTTGAAAAAAATCAAAAAAATGTATCGGAATAAAACTATTTCCGGCTAGGTAAACATAAACGACACTTGCAAAAATTTTATATGATAAATAGTAAAGAGACTGTAAAAATTTTTTACAGCCTCTTTATGCTTTGTCGTTTAATCTGTCAATAATACCGATTAATGCCATTAAATCTTTATCTGATAGATGGCGCATACCATCAATAGCTTTTTGAATAAGCATTGGCTCGGTGGTATTATCATCAAAAAAATCTTTTGGTGTCACTTTTAGAAAATCATATATAAAATAAACCTTTTAAAGAAGGCATATTACTTTTGTTTTCAATATGATTAACGTATGCTTCACCTAAACCAAGAGATATACTCATATCACGAGCAGATATGTTTTTCTGTTGGCGTAGTTTTGCTATCCGTGTACTTATAAAATCTTCAAATTCTTCATATGCTTTAAATCTTGTCATTGTTTCAAGTCCTCTTATGCATAAGCGTCACCTACAAAACTTCTATTATTAAAAATGATATTGTTTAATTGCAAGAATAAAATCTTTTATTAGTGATAACTGATTCTGGCTCATTCCTTCAACATCTGATTTTATGTTTTGTAAAAATATATTAATGTTATCAGCTGATAAATCTTCAACAAAAGCATCTGTTGAAACATTAAGAGCCTTTGCGATTTTAATTATCATATCAAAATGTGGTACATGCAAACCACGTTCAAGTCTTGAAATATGCTTTTGGGATACATCTGCCAATTCGGAAAGCTGTTCTTGGGTGAGGTTGGCTTCTTTCCGATATTTTTGCAGTTTATCACCTATACTCTGCAACATAGCTTTTTTTTCACTATCCATATTATTCATGGTTAAGAACCTCCGAATTGCTATTGAATATAAAATGGTTTCTAGTAAATTTCATTTTGGATACTTCATCCTTTGAATAAAACTATGCACATTTTATGGGTTATTTTTTTCGATATACTTCAAATTGTCGAGCAATTTCAAGCGCACCTTTTTCAGCTTCACCCAGACTGTCCAAAAATTCATTGATAGGGTGCTCTGTGCGTGTAACCGACATACCAAACAGAATATCATCTATGGATATGTCTAAATATTTTACCATAAGAACCAAAGTAGGGACAGTGCGTGGTGTGTGCTTATCATGTTCAATCAGACTCATATGATTAACTGATATATTACATGCTTCCGCTAATTCAGCCTGACTGATTCCTTTTTGTTTTCGGGCTTCCTGAATGCGTGAGCCGAGCGTTTTAGCTTTTAGCTTCATTGTTATCCTCCTATGGACAGTCTATTTCCCACAAATTGATTGATAATTAAGCAATGCATTATCAAGCGCTTTTATTTGAGCAGGCGTAAATTTGGAAATGATATCAGCAAATGTTTTGTTTTTAATTTCGCCTTTCCCCAGCATGATGTAATCTGCGGTCACATCATATAATTGACAGAACTTCATTAACATTGGCACTGTTAAATTGCCGTTTCCCGATTCAAGTTTACAAATGCTTTGTGCAGATACTCCGCACCGTTTACTTACATAAGCTAACGACCAGCCCTTATATTTGCGAAGCTGGTTAATTCTGAAACCAATTTGTTCTTTATCGAAATCATACATAAGCGTCACCTACAAAAATTCTATAATATAAATTATACAGTATAATCTAAGACAAACAACAATGTTGTAGTTAATATATAATCTAAAACAATTAAATGCATCTGTTTTTATCAAATTGTCTAGCAATCTCTATTGCTCCATTTTCAGCGGAGCCTAGACTTTCTAAAAAATCATTAATGGGATTTGAACTTTTCGTGATAGATGTTTCGCCGAATAAAATAACGTCAGGGTCTATGTCAAGTGTTTTTATGATTAAAGCGAAAGTTGGAATTGTTCGTGGTAAATTCCTATCTCTCTCAATTTCACCTATTTGTTTAATGGAAAGATTACAAGCTTCAGCTAACGCTGCTTGTGTTATACCTCGAGCAACGCGTGCTTCTTTTATTCGAGTTCCAATAGTTTTAGATTTAAGTTTCATGATATATCATCTCCGTTTACAAGCCTTTCCATAAGCAATTAACGCACAATCTAAATCCATTTTTTGATTGTCTGTTAGATGTTGATATATTTGATTAAATTCATCGTTCATTATTTTTCCGTTGCCAAATAATATATAGCTGGCTTTGATATTATATAGTTGGCTTAATTTTATTAAAATAGGAATTGTAATACCGCCATTACCGGATTCCATTTTGCTCATTTTTTGAGGCGATATACCAGTTTTTGCATGAATATATCTCTGCGTCCAGTCATGGTAAAGTCTTAATTGCTTTAATCTCGCGCCAATTAATCGTTTATCATAGACCTCCATGCTATCCGCCTCCTATCTTATATTCTATATAAATATTATAAAATATAAACTAATGCATACAATAACGTTAAAAGATTTATATTATCTATAACGTCTATATACGAAACAGATAATATATAAACAAAGATGTTGACTCTTTAGAATGGTTAATATATAATCTAAAAGAAATAGTTATTTTGAAAGGAAGGAATTTATGATGGAAAACAATTACAATCTAAAAAACAAAAGAATCTTTGTAGACGGGTGTATAGACGAGGCGTGCTGTATACCTCTCAGCCCGAGAGATTTTAATATCTTAGGGTTTGATATTTATGATGAATTATTAATACGCATAACAGAGGAGGGTATCATCGTTACAAAACAAATGCCCTCTGAAAGTGAACAGGCAGAAATAGAAGCCGTTCTGTTTAACGACTATATTACGCTTGACCTTGATGTCTGCCGGTCCAAGGGGCTGTTAGAATCAAGAAGAATGATAATACCGTATGATTATGAGATTGTTCATTGTGATGAACGGCATTATCGGTTATGCTATTTTGTCGAAAAAGGAAAACTTACAATTCCGTTAACGCCGCAGCAAATTTCTGCTTCCATGCACTACATACGTCCGGTGTTTGAAAATGGTTATACCAGCGTTCCGTCAGTCATGTGCAAAACGTTAAAGTTGGAAGAAACCGTAGGTTATCTTGTAAAAGACGATATGTTGTGTCTTTCTAACAATTTTGACAATAAGATAGCGATTGACAGTTGGTATCGAATACAGTTGCCGGACGATTTTGAGCGTTTGTATCCCAAAGATATAGAAGAAATGGAATTTATTCTGGAAGATGAACAGATTATCTGCAAATTCGTTCAATAAAAAATTGAATGCGGTACAGATGAGACGACAAAAAAGATATGGGCAGGCATAAAAATATTGCTAAACCACAAAGGCGGCTGGGGAAATTCCCGGCCGCCTACTGTTTATCATGATATCCTATTCGGATTTTATACACCAATGGAAGAAGCTGAAGCAATGTTATCATACAGCTGTTCACCGATGACGCCGCCGTTTGCATAGGAAAGCAATTGCGTTTCCAGTTCCTCCAAAGAATCTGTTTTGCCGCTGATAAGCAATTGCAAACGGCGTTTTGCGGCTTGCAGACGCATAATCAGTCCGCCAAAGCGCAGTTGAACGCGGTCTAAACCGAAGATTTTGTTGCTGCGCTCCCAAACGGCGGTGAACCGTTCTTCCAATTCCGTCACAGCCTGCACCAAAGTATCCAATTCCGCGCAGCACTGCTGTAACTGCGGCATATCCTTTGCCTGATAAGCGCTGCGGATTTTGGTGCCAATATCGCATTTGAGCAGCAAGACGCGCAGCAGCTGCCGCTGATAAGCAAACAGGTCAGCAAATTGTTCCGGCGCTTCTATTGCGCTGAGGGTATCCAGTTTGTTCCGGTAAAACTCTTTTAAATGCAGGTGTTGCAAATCTTTGTCAAACAGACCGCAAAGCGGGTCTTGATACAGCGCCGGTTTGGAAACCACTGAAAGGACGTCTTCCACGTTTTTGTCCGGCAAAAATTCCGGCGGAAAATCGTCTAGCTGCAAAGCGAGAAATGCGTCCATGTCCAGTCCCAGACAGAGACGGAAATATTCTTTCAGATGTTCCATACTCACATTGCTGTGATAGTTATATTCCGCATAGAGCTGAAAACCAAGCAAAGTGGTATAGATATCCACTTCTGCGCCGTCGTCGCCCCACATGGTCGCCACAACGTCGCGAATACCCATTTCATGGCAGACCTGCAACGCCGGATGGGTTGTGTTGAAAGTTTTATCATAACGAACGCCCATACCGTTCCATTTCCAAATGCCGCCTGCAAAAATAACGTTGCGTCCCAGTTTTTGATGCTCGCGTATCATCGCGCGATACATCGCAGCGTCTTTGTGGTAATAATCCCAATAGACCATAGAAAGATTTGGCGGTATCTTTTGAGACAAGTCAGCCGGAATGTTCGCCTCCATATCATAATAATCATGTGTTTTGGAACCGAGACGGAAGAACAAATCGCTCCACATCATGGGCTCAAATCCATAGGACGAAGCAAGGGACACAACGCGCTCCAAATGGCGGGTCAAGATGGCATATTGGTCTTGATAGCCAAACCGCCGCAAATGTTCGCCTGTACCGATATCCGGCGCTTCGTCCATGCCGATATGTATTTTCTTGGTGGAGAAGCATTCCCGCAGTGAACGGAACATGGCTTCAATGAACTGATATGTCTTTTCTTCGTCTGCCAAAAGCGTTTTGTCGGTATCGCGTACCTCCGCCATGGTGGAGTGCCATTTCAGCGCCATTTTCAGATGTCCCAGCGTTTGAATGCAGGGAATCAGTTCAATGCCCAGCGCCAGTGCATATCCGTCCAGTTCGCGCAGTTCTTCTTTGGTATATGCGCCGCGCAGATAGCCGAAATAGGGGTACCCATCAATTTCATAAGTATCTTCTGTGTACAGCATGGCGGTGTTCAGTCCCATACACGCCATTTTGCGCAGCAGGTCTTTAGCCGTTTCCACGCGCAATACAGCGTTGCGGGAGCAGTCAATCATCACGCCGCAGGAATCAAATTTACGTTCTTCCGATAGGGTCGTCACAGTTTTTCCTTCGCGCAGCATGCCGCAGAGCAACGCCAGCGCACGGAAAAAGTCACTTGCGGCGGCATAGGTAATGGTATAGCCGCCGTCTGCGGCAGCAATGGACAGACCATTGCCGCCCTGCCGGACGCGGACGGGAGTTCCGGCGCTATCCGGCTGCACATCTAATGTGGGCGCGAGGTAGGAAAGACCTGTTTGCAAAGGTGCTAAATCGCCTTGAAAGGAAAATTTCATTATGGGTTCCTCCTTATTTTACATAATAAGCACGTGCGTCAGTCAGTTTGGGCGTGCCTTCTGCTTTTGTGACCTTTATGGTGAGTTGCTGCGTCATAACGGCAGGGAATTTGCAAATGCGTTTGTGTCCGACTGCCAACCCTTTATGCAGCAATATATCCGGTCCTTGTTTGGTGGTTTTTGCATAGATTTCAAATGCCAAGATGGATTCACCGTCACGCAAATTCTCCATCAAAACAAGCTGGTTGACCAACGTGGGCCGGTCAAACCGGCAGGTGAAGTCCTCTAATTTGCCAAGCGGCTGCGCATAGCGGCGGCGGATTTCTTCGCCGAACGCCACGATATTTGCCGCATCTTTTTCGGGCAGCAACCCGCGGCGGTCGGGACCAATGTTAATCAGCAGATTTGCGCCGCTGCCAACGGACAGTTCATAGAGTCCCACCAATTCGTCCACACTTTTGACAGTATCTTCATCAGCGTCGCTGTAGAACCAGTTTGTCCAACGCATGGTGCAGTCGCACTCTGCCGGCAGAAATACGTCTTCCTCCAGCGCGTCCTCTTCCTCTTGCAAGACGGAGAAGGGGAGACTGCTGACCACATTGCGGTTGGCAAGACCCGCAATGCCGCATTCGTTGCCGACCCAACGAGTGTCGGGATCCCACATGTTAAAAATCAAAATATCCGGCTGCATACGGCGAATTTCACCGACAATACGTTCGGTATCGTAGGTATGTCCTTCCGAACCGCAGCCGTCAAACCAGAGATAGTCAATTTTGCCGTAGCCTGTGAGCAGTTCGCTGATTTGATTGATAAAATAGGTATCATAATCTTTGGCGTCCTGACCTTTGGAACCGAACTCGGCAGGCGAATAATACAGTCCCACTTTCAGACCATATTTCCGGCAAGCGTCCACATAGTCCCGCACAACGTCGCCTTTGCCGTCTTTCCAAGGGGTGTTTGCCACGGAATAATCTGTATATTTGCTGGGCCAGTTGGCAAATCCGTCATGGTGTTTGCAGACCAAAACGGCATACCGCGCGCCCGCTTTTGCAATGGTGGAAATCCAGTTGTCACAGTCCAAAGCGGTGGGGCAAAAGCCCTCCAGCGGCATTTCCTGCATATCCCAGTCGCGGTGTCCTTCATAGAAAGTACGGATACCGAAATGGAAAAAAACGCCGAATTCCCAGTCTAAAAATGCCAGTTGTTTTGCAGTCGGTTTTAAAGTAGCCATCAAAAATTCTCCTTTATATTATAAAATATAGATATATTTTTCGGAAACACGAGGCGCCCGGAAACGTTTCAATTACCTAAAGTCGGGACATATCTCCTGATAATATCCCTCCGTCAGCCTTACGGCTGCCGTGTTCTTATGGTCGGCGAGGCGAAAGCACTTTGTATTCATGTAATCTTCGGACACGTGCCGAAGATTACATACCTTACAGCGTCCGGAGTGTCGAAGTATGAGACACGACACGCGAGTGAAGGACGCTGACAGAGGGGGATTCCGACAAGGGGGACGGCTTGACGGCGAGTAAAACGAGCCGGAAGAAGTCCCCCTTTCGAGAAAGCTTTGCGTATATTATACCATAAAATAGAAAGTGTGCAAGAATATTTTAAAAAGAAAACAAAAATTTGCTATTTTGCTGTGTAAAAAAGCAATTCTCTGTCAATTGATTGACGAAATGGAAAAATTATATTATAATGCGTAAGTAGGAAACAGTTTTCGGACGTGTCCTTTGTTCCGACGGACGAAGGAAAACGGAAAGGAAGTAACAAATGAAAGTATTGCATATGATAAGCGGCGGGGATTCAGGAGGCGCAAAAACACATGTGTTCGCGCTGCTGGATGCGCTGAAAAAAAAGGCGGACGTGAAAATTGTCTGTTTCACGGAAGGCGTTTTTTACCGCGAAATTTTAGAACGGGATATCCAGACGGAACTATTGCTGCAAAAGAACCGTTTTGATTTATCGGTGGTGGGACGGCTGGTGGAACTGGTGCAGGGAGAACAATATGACGTGATTCACGCGCACGGTGCACGGGCAAATTTCATTGCATGGCAGCTCAAACGGCGTGTGGATACGCCGATTGTTACCACGGTGCACAGCGACTATTTGATGGATTTTGACGGTGTGTATAAAAAGCTGCTGTATACGGCGATTAACAAACATGCGCTGAAAAAAATGGACTACTATATTGCCGTATCCAGCGAGTTCAAACGAATGTTGATTCGACGCGGTTTTACCCCCAACAAGATATATACGGTCTATAACGGTATGGACTATTCACTTCCGTGTGAATTTGTCTCCAAAGAGACGTTTGCTGCGCGCTGCGGCATTCCGTATGACCCTGACAAAGTGTATATCGGTATCATTGGACGGTTTGACAAAGTGAAAAACCACGCCATGTTTTTGCGGGCGGCAAAACAGGTACTTGCGCAGCGAAATGATGTGGAATTTGTGCTGGCAGGAGAAGGGCCGCTGGAAAACAATTTGAAAAACTATTGCAAAGAAAACGGCATTGCAGATAAAGTGCATTTTGTGGGATTTATCAAGGACATCTATTCGTTTATCCATTTCATTGATATTAACACATTAACGTCGTTCAGCGAAAGCTTTCCCTATGTGTTGCTGGAAGGTGCAAAAATGAGCAAACCGACGGTGTGTTCCGCCGTGGGCGGCATTCCGGATTTGATTTTAGAAGGAGAAACGGGTATGCTGGTGCCCAGCGACGACGACGCGGCGCTGGGTCGCAAGTTGCTGGAATTGATAGACCAGCCGCAGCTGCGGGAAGAACTGGGGAAAAATCTGCATGAATTGGCAGTATCCCATTTTTCAAACGAACATCTTGCCGAAACGCATATGCAGCTCTATCAGGCGATTTTGCGCGACCGTCAGGAGACGAAACGCTATGATGTGGTGCTGTCGGGATACTATGGATTCAACAACAGCGGCGACGACGCGCTGTTATATGCCATTGTGGAAGGGTTGCGGCGATTTTTGCCGGACGTGCGTATTTTGGTGCTGTCTGCGCGTCCCAAGGATACCATGCAGACCTATCAGATTGACGCAAAATATCGTTTTGACGTGGTGCGTGTATGCCGAGCGCTGAAACAAAGCAAATTGCTGCTCAATGGCGGCGGCAGTCTGATTCAAGACGCTACCAGCGTGCAGTCGCTGTATTATTATCTGTTGGTGATGCACGCGGCGAAACGGTATGGCTGTATGCTCTACATTTACGCCAACGGTATTGGCCCAATCCGCGCCAAAAATATGGAGGCGGCGCGTAAAGTCATTGACAAAGCGGATATGGTGACGCTGCGTGACAGCGCCTCTATGGTGGATTTGCAAAAAATCGGTATCAGCAGCAAGACGCCGGTCAGAGTAACGGCAGACCCCACCATGATTTTGCGAGGAAAATCGCGTCGTGTGGTGCAGGAGATTTTCAGACAGGAGGGTATTCCGGCAGAAGGCAGTTATATCGGCATTTCGGTGCGGAATTGGAACAAAAACGACCGCCAGTTTGCAGAAAAAATCGCTTTGGTTTTGGAGCGGATTTGCACAAAGTATCAGGTGATTCCGGTGTTTATTCCAATGAAATATCCGTCAGATATCAAAATCTCAGAACGCGTATGCGAACTCATGCAAGTGAACGGCTATGTATTGCAGCAGCAATATTCCGTGTTTGAAATGATTGGGATTGTGGAGCAAATGGACATGATTCTGGGAATGCGGCTGCACACGCTGATATATGCCGCGGGGACAGGCGTACCGGTGATTGGGCTCACCTATGACCCAAAAGTGACAGGGTTTTTGGAGGATATCGGTCAGCCGCGGTTTATAGACGTTTCCGATATTGACATGGAACAGTTATATGGACAAATGGAAGAAGTGCTGACGCACAAAGAAGAAATTTGCAGCCAACTCAAAGCCAAAAGTGAGGAGTTGGAAGAAAAAGCCCTGTTGAATGCGGAATTGGCAGTGCAACTGCTGAAAAGAAAATAGGGTGGAAGCATAAAAAATAATAATGTGCCATAGCCTATTGTTTGGGCGTATCAGGACATTTCATAATCCGTGTGTCGGTGACTGTTATCCAATGTGATTTTTTCGATGTGCTTTTCGCTTTTATAAGTGTAATGATACTGTTGCGCAGGTCAAATTTGCTTATTGATATAGTAATTTCACGAATAAACCGGAATTTCATAGAAAGAGGACAAAGAAATGAAACTGATAAAGTGCGAAATTGAGCAGTTGGATGCGGTTTCAGCTATGTATACCAGAGTGGTAAAACATTTGGAAGAAACCATAAATTATCCAAAATGGTCAAAAAACTATCCTAGCAGGGAGAGTGTAAAAGAAGCCATAAAAAAAGGAGAGCAATATGCCTGTGTGGAAAACGGTAGGGTGCTGGGCGCCGTTGTTCTTAACGATAATCCCAACGGGAATTATGCGGCAGGCGATTGGACTAAAGATTTGAAACAAGGCGAATACCTTGTCATACATACATTGGCGGTTGATTCATTGGCAGAACACAAGGGCATAGGCGGATATATAGTAGAATGCTGTATTGAAATTGCCATGTGCGAGGGATATCAAGCAATCAGAATTGATGTGGTACCGGATAATATTCCGGCGATAAACTTATATAAGCGGAAAGGCTTTACTTTTGCAGGAACAAAGGATTTGTTAAGGGATATAGATGATATTCCTTTGTTTGAACTATATGAATTAAATTTTGCTTCAAGCAGTATTTCATAAATAAGGTATGCAACGAAAGAGCAATTGTTTAGAGAATATATTGGCTGTGCATTTTTCAAACAAAAGACTTTACTTTTACAGAAGAAGTAGAAGAAATAAAGAGTAAATAGAAAAGATGCATTCGGTGTAATGCAGAATGCATTTTACCCTCTCTCCTCAAGAGCACATACGCCTTTCACAAGAGAGGGTATAGAAGCGGCTTGATACATAACGAAAAGTGTTCGTTTTTTGGGTTTAGTACACATAAAAAAAGCCCCTATTGCTGAAGATGGATAGAACATTCTATCCATCTTCAGCAATAGGGGTATATTTTATGTTGCAGAAAAACTATTCCTGTTCCTGCATTTGTTCAATGTTGCAGGAAAGCGTCATGAGACTGTCACTCAAATGCACATTTTCCACGCAAATGCCCGGCGGCGGAACCACTTCCATGTGGGAAAAATTCCAAATGCCGCGGATACCGGTGTTTGCCAGTTGGTCGGTCACTTGCTGCGCGGCAGCGCGCGGAATGGTGAGAACCGCAATATCCACCCGGTGACTTTGCAAAAACCGATTTAACTCGTTCATGCTGTATACCGTTAAGTTTCCCACTGTCTGTTGCACCAAAGCGGGATTGTTGTCAAAAAGCGCGAGCAAACGAAAACCGCGTTTTGCGAAATTTGCATAGCCTGCAATGGCACGTCCCAGATTACCGGCGCCAATGATAATCATGCTGCGTCCGTTTTCCACGCCTAATATTTTGGAAATTTCCATATAGAGAAATTCCACGTTGTATCCATAACCCTGCTGCCCAAATCCGCCGAAACAGTTCAAGTCCTGACGAATCTGTGAAGCGGTCACACCCATTTTTTCGCTTAATTCTTTGGAAGAAATGCGTGTGATTCCTGTGGACAGCAATTCGCCCAAATAGCGGTAATAACGCGGCAGCCGTCGAATCACCACTGCCGATACTTTCTTTTGTTGTGCCATATGTTTTCTTCACCCTTATAGTTTTTTTACGGTCTCCATCACATAATCAGCAAACGCGCTGCAAGTTGCGCCTGTATCGCGACCGGTAATCACCAGTTTCTTTTCTGTGTACATGCAAGTGTCCAGCGCTTTTTCCAGTTTTGCCGCCTTTTCCACTTCGCCGATATGTTCCAGCAGCATGACGCAAGCGCGCAATACGCTGCACGGGTCGGCATATTTATCGCGTCCTTCTTCCACCATACGCGGCGCGCTGCCGTGAATCGCTTCAAACATGGCATAGCGTTTGCCGAGGTTCGCGCTGCCCGCCGTGCCGACGCCGCCCTGAAATTCTGCCGCTTCGTCTGTTAAAATATCGCCATAGAGGTTGGGCAGAACCAATACTTGGAATCCTGTCCGGCGTTTTTCGTCAATCAATTTCGCGGTCATGATATCAATATACCAGTCGTCCAGTTCAATGCCCGGATATTCTTTTTGCATTTGCTGGCAGGTATTGAGGAATTTTCCGTCAGTGGTTTTCACTACGTTTGCTTTGGTGACGGCAGTGACTTTGGTTTTGCCTGTTTTTTTCGCGTAATCAAAAGCGGCGCGTGCGATACGTTCGCTGCCTTCTGTGGTGGCAACGCAAAAATCAAATGCCACTTCGTCTGTGATGTTGATGCCATCGCTGCCCAGCGCATAACTGCCTTCCGAATTTTCGCGGAAGAACGTCCAGTCAATGCCTTTTTCCGGTACTTTCACAGGACGAATGTTGGCAAACAAATCCAGTTCTTTACGCATTGCCACATTCGCGCTTTCGATGTTAGGCCATTTGTCTCCGCTGCGCGGTGTGGTAGTTGGCCCTTTGAGAATGACATGGCACTGTTTGATTTCCGCCAATACGTCGTCCGGAATGGCTTTCATTTCTGCCGCGCGGCGTTCGATGGTCAGCCCTTCAATCACACGAAATTCCACTTTTCCGCTCTCCACTTTATCTTGCAGCAAAAATTCCAGCACACGGTGTCCCTCAGCGGTGATAGCAGGACCGATACCGTCTCCGCCTACAATTCCAATGATGATTTTGTCCAGTTTGTCATAGTCCAGAAAGTCTTTGTCCGCTTTGATTTTTTCATTTCTGTCCAGTTGTTTTTCCACCAATTTTCCAAACTGTTCTTTTGCCTGTTTTAAAATTTCCTCTCTGTTCATTCACGATTCCTCCATTTTATGTATGCCGCTACCCGAGCGGCGTTTATTTATATCTGTGAACCGGTGCGTTCACATTTTTGCGCAACAAAATTTCCGTCATGCACGTCCACCAGAACAGCGCTGCCCTCCGGCAGACTGCCGCCAATGAGCAAATCTGCAATCAAATCCTCCACGTGCCGCGTGATGCAGCGGCGGATAGGACGCGCGCCGTACCAGGGTTCATATCCTTTTTCCAGCAGCAGCTCTTTGGCAGCTTCTGTCACTTCCAGTTCAATTTCTTTCAGCGCCAGACCGCGGCGTACTTCGTCCAGCATCAAGTCCACAATTTGCAGCAGCTGTGGTTTTTCCAGCGGCTGAAATTCCACGATTTCATCAATGCGGTTTAAAAACTCAGGACGGAAAATTTCTTTCAGTGTTTTTTCATAGCGGCTCTCCGGTTTGCCCGCGCCGCCGAATCCAATGCTTTCCGCACTGCGCTCCGAGCCGGCGTTGGACGTCATGATAAGAATAGTGTTGTCAAAATTCACCACGCGTCCCTGACTGTCGGTGATACGCCCGTCGTCCAGCACTTGCAGCAAAATGTTAAACACGTCCGCGTGTGCCTTTTCGATTTCGTCCAGCAAAATGACAGAATAGGGGTTGCGGCGGACTTTTTCCGTCAACTGTCCCGCTTCCTCATATCCCACATAGCCCGGCGGGGAACCAATCAGCTTGGAAACAGTGTGTTTTTCCATATATTCCGACATATCCAGCCGGATTAATGCTTCTTCGCTGCCGAACATGGCTTCCGTCAACGCTTTGACCAGTTCTGTTTTTCCAACGCCTGTCGGCCCTACAAAAATGAAGGAGACAGGGCGGCGGGCAGTGCTGACGCCCGCCCGGCGACGACGTACAGCACGCGCCACAAGGCTGACAGCGTCCTCCTGCGCAATGACGCGCCGGTGCAGCGTATCCTCCAAATGCAGCAGTTGTTTGGAATGATCCATATTGATTTTCTGTACAGGGATACGCGTCCAAAGTTCAATCACAGACGCCACGTCTTCTTCCGTGACAGGTTTTCCGTAGCATTCTTTCTGCAAGGCTTCAATTTCTTCTTTTAAACGACATTCCTCCACTTTCAAATCCGCCGCTTTTTGGTATTCTTCAATGGAATCGGACTGCACCGCCGTTTCTTTTTGTGACTGGATTTCCTCCAGCCGTTTTTCATATTCCAGCAGTTGAATCAGCCCTGTGTTGGCAAGATTCACTTTGGAGGACGCTTCATCAATCACGTCAATTGCCTTGTCAGGCAGAAAACGGTCGTGAATATAGCGTTCGGACAGCAGCACGCTCAAACGGATAATATCGTCGGATATGCTGACCTTGTGGTGGTTTTCATAGTAACCTTTAATACCGCGGAGGATTTCAATGCTCTCATCGATAGTAGGTTCGCCTACCATTACCGGTTGGAAACGGCGTTCCAGCGCGGAATCCTTTTCAATGTGTTTGCGATATTCCTCCAGCGTGGTCGCGCCGATAATCTGCAATTCGCCGCGCGCCAATGCAGGTTTTAAAATGTTGGCGGCGTTCATTGCACCTTCTGCGTTTCCTGCGCCCATGATGTTATGCAACTCGTCAATCACCAAAATGATGTTGCCGAGGTTTTTCACTTCTTCAATCAAATTTTTGAGTCGGGACTCAAATTGTCCGCGGAACTGCGTTCCGGCAACCAGCGCGGCAAAATCCAGCAAATACACTTCTTTACCATAGAGTTTTGCAGGCACCTGTTTTTCCACAATACGCAGCGCCAGACCTTCTGCAATGGCGGTTTTTCCAACGCCCGGTTCGCCCAGCAGCACCGGATTGTTTTTATTCCGGCGGTTGAGAATTTGAATCACCCGCGCAATTTCTTTGTCGCGCCCCACCACGCGGTCAATGCCGCCGGTCTGCGCTTTGCGCGTTAAGTTGACGCCATAGGTTTCGAGATTTTTACGTTTTTTGTCGCGCCGCCGTTTGGGACGCGCGGTTTTGGTGTCGCTTGGTTCCGGTTCCTGTTCCGACCCATGGAAACCGGAGGCTTGGAACATTTTGCTGAAAAATCCCATGGGACCGTTTTCTTTTCCGTCCGGCGCTTCGCCGTCATCCGGAACCATATCCATGTCTATGTCATCGAAAGGAAGCAGCATACCGGAATCAGCGCCGGCTTCTTCCATCATTGCCTGCATTTCTGCCGCAAGACCTTCGCCGCCGTTTTCCATCATATCTTTCATACCTGCTTCCAGTTCCTTGGGGTCAACACCCATTTGTTCCATCATTTTACCCATTGGGTTAATACCAAGTTCTGTGGCGCAACTCAGACAATACCCTTCCATTTTTTCTTTGCCGTTTTCCAGTTTTGCCACAAATACAACGGAAATGTTTTTCTTGCATCTACTGCACAGCATGTTTCATCACTCCTGTCTTCCGACCGAAACCTATCCGGGTCGGAACGCCCCTGCTGTGGGGGATTGCACTCTATCTGAAAATAAGTCTAACTTTCCTATTATAATGAATACTTCATTAGTATACCACAACTTTTTGCGGATTTCAAATCATTTGCATATAAAAAATATAAACAATTTGTGAACTTTTTCATTCAGTTCCGACAGTAGGCATAAGAGAATCGCATGAGATTCGACTTTTTGCTTGCCTAAGCATCAAAAAAGCGAGCTTGTGATAAGCCCGCTTTGAGCAATAAGCTCCTGCCGCGTTTAATGTAGTTTAGAGGTCGTTGCCAGTTTGACAACCGCTTTACCAGGCATGAGTTCCAATAGCTTTTGGTCGTTTAATGCCAGCGGCAGCTCCAGAATATAGTCCAAATCATAGGTACCGTTGTCCTGTTTGCAGGCGCGGACATCAGAAATGACGACTTTATGCTGGTGCAGCAACGCTTCAATTTCCTGTTGTACCTGCCGGTTGGTTTGCCCTTTCAAAGAGAGTTGTACCATATGGGGAAGGTCAAATAGCTTGATGTTTTTATGAAAAATCAACTGCCCGAGTAAAATCAAAATAGTTGCAACAATTCCAACGACATAAAGCCCACCGCCGACTGCCATACCAATCCCTGCGGTCGCCCAAATTCCTGCGGCAGTTGTCAGTCCTGTCACCGTCCGCTTTTGAATGAAAATAATCCCTGCGCCAATAAAACCGATACCGCTGACAATTTGCGCTGCCACACGGGAAGGGTCTACTTTAATGGCGTCGTGACAGTTCAGCAAATCCATAAAACCATATTTGGAGACGACCATCATCAGCGCAGCGGCACAAGCGACAATAAAATGTGTGCGCACGCCCGCTTCTTTGGAACGGTTTTTTCGTTCATATCCAATGGCAACGCCGCACAGACCTGCCACGACAATCCGAAGCAAAAACCATAGCTGTTCCGTGATTGCAATGGTGTTCAGCAATTTGTTTCACCTCCTTAGAATGAATATAGGATATAGTATAGCATATTCTTTGCACTTTGTCCAATATACACGGATGGAATCTGCTGTTTTGTCGTTGCTTTTTTGCAAAGTACATGGTATAATATATTTCGAAAGGGGGACTTCTTCCGGTCTGACGACCGTCATGCCGTCCCCCTTGTCGGAATCCCCCTAAGCAGCATTCTTCGCTCACGCGTTGCGCCGCGTGCCGCGGCACTCCGAACGCTGTAAGGTATGCAATCTTCGGCACGTGTCCGAAGATTGCATGAATGAATAAGCGCTGCCGAATTGTTGCATTGTTTCGCTCGAAACCGGCGGAGATGCACGAAATTATACCGATTTGAAAAGTTCGGAACGCCCTGCGATTTGGGTGTTTTTGGCGCAAAAAGTACAGTTATTATGGTATGAATTATTCATAACGATGATAGCATTTTTTAATGTTATGTGAAAAAGAAAAGAGGAATGTGTAATGAATCGACATTGGAAAAAATATATCATGTGTGTGGTGGCAGTTTGTGCGCTGCTGACAGGCATTTCTGTTCAGGCAGCGGATACTTATCCGTTTTTGCCACTGAATATAGAGTCTTGGGTGGAAGTGGGAGAAAATGGTACGGAATTGAAACTATGGGCGCAGAACAACACCAATGTAGCAATTGCAAAGTTTATGTTTTCGGTGGATATTTATGATGGCAGCGGCAATCCTGCCACCTATTTTGGCATAGGCACCAACAAATTTTATGGAGTCGCGTCCGGCGTTTATTTACCGGAACAGATGAACGATGTGTTCACATGGGATTTGAAACAATATAGCGGCGCAGCATCGGCGGGGAATGTGCAGCTGGAACAGGTTTGGTTTTTGAATGGGCAAATCTGGACGTATTCACCGGCGGTGGGATATTCCTATGAAGCGGATTTCAAATGGGAAAACGAAACCATGGCGGACGGCAGCGTGGAGATGTATTATGACCATAGTGTGCATTTGTTTGACACGTCCTTAGGGTCTATGTCCCGCGACTGGTACATATGGAGCGATGCGGAAAACTGCTGGGTATGGTTTTCTAATGAAATGGCGGCGGACTGCTATATTTGGAACAAAGGCGCGGCGATTAAACTGGTGATTAACCAAAATCCTGCACTATATGAAATTAAGTCGTTTCAAGTAGCCATGAAACCGTTTATTACCATGCGTCACATGGGAAATGAAACAGCGGAAATTGTGGATAAATATACGTTGGAAGCGAGTCGTACTTTTGCACAGGCAGAGGGCAACTGGAATGTGGCGCTGTGGGACGATAATGATTATGGGCAGAAACGCGACTGGTATGTTTGGGACGAAGCGGCGCAGAATTGGAGCTGGATTTCATCAGACCGCGGTCCGGCATATAAGGTATCGGAGGAAGGAACCTATTCCATCAAACTGGTTTATGACGGAAACGAGCAAAACAGTCAGACCATTTCATTTACGGCAGTGCGCACAGAACCAGCTGAAACAGGGGAGGAATAGAACATGAAAAAACCGAATATTGTGCTGATAACGGTAGACCAAATGCGCGGCGACTGCATGGGAAACGCGGGACACCCTGTGGTGGAAACGCCATATTTGGATACCATGGCGAAAAACGGCGTTTCTTTCACAAAAGCCTATTCGGCAGTCCCGTCCTGCATTGCAGCGCGCTGTGCGCTTATGACAGGCATGTCGCAGGAGCGGCACCGACGCAAAGGATATAAAGATAATGTTGTGTTTGACTATCCCAATACGCTGGCAGGAGGGCTGGCAGACGCCGGATACCATACGCAGTGCGTTGGGAAAATGCATGTCTATCCCACGCGCAGTCTGATGGGATTTCATAATGTTGTGCTGCATGATGGTTTTTTACATGCCGCACGCGGCCATAAAAATGAATACGGGCAGCAGCAATCCAATATTGACGACTATTTCGTTTGGCTCAAGCGGCAAAAGGGATTTGACGCAGATGTGATTGATACCGGACTGGAGGCAAATTCTTGGGTGGCGCGCCCGTGGATTTATGAAGAACAATATCACCCCACCAATTGGGTGGTGACGGAAAGTATTGATTTTTTGCGGCGGCGCGACCCCACGAAACCATTTTTCTTGATGGCTTCGTTTGTGCGTCCGCATTCTCCGCTGGACCCGCCGGAATTTTATTTGAACATGTATTTGAATAAGGAAATCGACAGACCCAAACAGGGAGACTGGACCCGTCCGGTAGAGGGGCTGATGGATTATAATGATACGCAGGGTGTATTGGACGAGGTGCAGCAAATGCGGCAGCGGGCGGCGTATTATGGCTGTATTACGCATATTGACCATCAAATTGGCAGATTGCTGCAAGCGGTTAATGATGCGGAGGAACTGCAAAACACCGTTTTTGTATTCACATCAGACCATGGCGATTTATTGGGAGACCATCATTTGTTCCGTAAAGCATTGCCGTATGAGGGAAGTGCGCGCGTTCCACTAATTCTTTATGATCCGGGGGACATGCTGCATTTGCCGAAGGGAAGCAAGGTGGATAAAGTGGCGGAAATGCGCGATATCATGCCGACCTTGTTTGATATTGCGGGCATAGAAATTCCGGAGACGGTGGACGGTGAAAGTTTGCTGAATACGACCGGCGGTAAGCCGTGGCGCAGCGAACTTATTGGACAGCATGAATTTGGGGAACTCTCCAACCATTATATCGTCAGCAGTCATGACAAATATCTTTACTTTGATAGAAGTGGTCGGGAACAATATTTTGATATGGACAAAGACCCGGACGAAATCCATGATGCGATACATGATGTAGACTATCAGGAGCGCATAGAAACGCTGCGCAGCCGGTTGAAACAATATATGGAAACGGAGTCGCCATCTTTATGATGGGAAGAAATAAGCGGCAGTAAGCGAAGTAGAAAATATGGGGAAAATGGAAATCATTGTTTTATATAGAAACAATGATTGGTGCGAACCCAAAGTGAACATAAAATCTTAGGGGGATTCGCACCTGAAAAAATTGAATATTTTGTACTTTTGATGAGCGTGGTTAGGTGGTTCCTATGAATGAAAGAAAGATATTGAATAGAATGTAAAAAATATGAAAGAAAATAGGCGATGTTTTGTCTATTTTTGCTGTCGCGACCCGTGAGGGTCGCGTGGATTGAAATTGAACACAGGTATTGCCAAAATTCCCGGATTAGTCGCGACCCGTGAGGGTCGCGTGGATTGAAATGCATGGTACCACGCACTTCGTAACTGTTTGTTGCGTCGCGACCCGTGAGGGTCGCGTGGATTGAAATGGCATGGGAATATATACCAGATGCAATATTCCCAGTCGCGACCCGTGAGGGTCGCGTGGATTGAAATAAAACTTGGCGAAGATTTATATAACAAACGCAGAGTCGCGACCCGTGAGGGTCGCGTGGATTGAAATATTATATTTGTACACTTTTTGTTTTGTGCCCACAGTCGCGACCCGTGAGGGTCGCGTGGATTGAAATTGTCTTCCTTAAATTCCTTTGAAGAAGATACAAAGTCGCGACCCGTGAGGGTCGCGTGGATTGAAATGTTTATGTTCCGGCTGGGTTTATAGCGGGCGGCGCATTGTCGCGACCCGTGAGGGTCGCGTGGATTGAAATATGCCGGAAGAATCAATCACAGAGCATGAACATAGTCGCGACCCGTGAGGGTCGCGTGGATTGAAATCGTTTCTCTGCTATATAACATAAAAATTGCCCCCTTGGTCGCGACCCGTGAGGGTCGCGTGGATTGAAATCACTGAGTAAATAAATGGTTTTTGCCTTAAATTTTGTCGCGACCCGTGAGGGTCGCGTGGATTGAAATATTGAGTTGCTTAACGACTTCATCTTCTATGATTTCCGTCGCGACCCGTGAGGGTCGCGTGGATTGAAATTTTCGGGCAGACTGAAAGACGCAGGAATTGATGTAGGTCGCGACCCGTGAGGGTCGCGTGGATTGAAATAAAGTGGCGCAAGGCAAGGCGAGCATATTTAGCGTCGCGACCCGTGAGGGTCGCGTGGATTGAAATCGGACTTGCGTGGAATGCCGTGCTATTGCGGCGTTGATGTCGCGACCCGTGAGGGTCGCGTGGATTGAAATTGCCGGCGGTTGGTACATTGTATTTTGCATTGGCGTCGCGACCCGTGAGGGTCGCGTGGATTGAAATATCATAAGAGCGGATTTTTAATATGATATCTTTTTGTCGCGACCCGTGAGGGTCGCGTGGATTGAAATCATATGGGACGACGTGGAACCGAATGATGTTGGGAAGCAGTCGCGACCCGTGAGGGTCGCGTGGATTGAAATTCCACTCGGATTTTAATGTCGTCATAATTATTTTGTCGCGACCCGTGAGGGTCGCGTGGATTGAAA
>JAAWTG010000006.1 GCA_022801925.1 Clostridia bacterium
AGGTAGAAAATTTGGAATTGTCCACTGTAGGACGTGGAATATGGCAAGAAATCTGAAAATCATGGAAAATGAGAAACATCCACTTGACGACTTGAAAAACGGCGGTACCTCGTCAAAAACGTCGCATTTGAATTCTGCCGGTCCTTGCAAACAACCACCCACCACAGGCACACTATGCCCAAAAGAACTCAGCGCCGCTTCCCGATACCGTTCTTTTTCAAATGTCGTATTGGTGTAGCGCGTATAACCAACGTCGGCAATCACGCTTTCTCCCTTCACAGAAATCACGAAAGTGCCCAAATCGTTGTGGTTATGCGGCTCCTGATTCGTACCGCCTTTGATACATGCACCAAGCGTCATATCCTGATTGCGGCACACCAAAACATCATATCCGTCATACATGCTGCGCAGCGGGTCTCTGCCCGTCCGCTCCTGCATTGTGCCGCTTAATTTAGATTCCCACGCCAACAGGCACAGCGCAAAATTCACATGGTAACCTGTCAGCAAATCTGCCGGCAGTTCTGTATGCTCTGCGCGACGCATGTGATAATAGCACAAATTGAAAGAAGATGGCTGTTCGCCGAACATGCAATCCGCAATGGCAGGATAATCGTCCTTTGTCATGGTGAAATCAAGACCGAATTTCGCCGCGCGGCACAAATCCCCCTGCAAATATAAATCCACCGCGCCGCCGGTTGCGCGGGCAACCGCATCCGCACCGGCAATAAAATGGGCAAAGCCATAATTCCAATAGGACAAACCCTCCGCACAATATCCGTTTTTCAGACTTTTCGCATACTGCGCCATACAATGTTCATAAACGGCAATATACAGGGCTTTTTTATCCTCTTCACCAAAATATAACATCCCCGCCGTCATTGCGCCACTACATACAGCAATCCAGTTCCCAAAGACGTCCAGCCAGTAGAGCGGCACCAATTCTCCTGTTAGCGGCTTATCTGTTTCGCCCCGCAACTTTCTTTCATAAATATCCAGTGCCCGCGTTTGCACGCTGTCCCGCATCATTTGTCGGATATTTCCTGAAAGCTGCTCTCCCAGACAGCTGTCGCAAGCGATAAACGCCCATACGATTCCCGCTGTATATAAATCAACCAATCCGCATCTGTTCCGATACTGTGCATAGCCAAATGCCCTGTCATGCCCTGCATTGACCCAAGATTTCATGGTACATATCGTCTCAATATACGCCTCTATTTTAGGCAGAAATCTTCCCTTATTTTCCATGCATTCTGCCAAAAGCATGTCCTCCAGATTCCGCACCAGCGCAGACTGCACCCGATTTATTTTTCCACTGTGTCCCAATCGTTCTGCGCTATAGTATAGTGCATCGTCAATGACCGCGATATCTTCCTGCAAAACAGTTTTCGCTTTTTGAAAGAGCGCCGGCGCGCCGGTATGGCGCGCCGCCTTCTCCCAAATTTCTCTGTCATCCTTCGGAGCACCCAAAGCATAAACGCCAATGGATACCGTTTCCGCAAGTTCTTTTGCCCGCGCTTTTATCTCTGCTGTGATATAGTTTTTTCCTTTCATTGCTGCAATCATTCCTCTATTCTGCCTCATCCGCCAGTGCCAGAGAATCCTCAATGAACTCAAAGGCAATTTCCGACAAGTTCCCCCACTCATTTTCATTGTTCCCGTTTAGGGTAATTTTGATATAACGCGCCCGCTGTCTGTCGAAGGTATAGCGTTCCAGATTTTCTGTGGTACCCGAGGTTTTACCCTCGAATACGGTCGTGTAGTTTTCTCCGTCCTCCGAGAGATGAATCCCCATATTGTAGCGTCTGGAGGCGCCCAGATAGAAGGCAAGCGAAATGCTGTCCATTTCCTTCATTTCTTCTAAATCATACTGAATCCATTGTTCGCCTTCCGTTGCAAAACGCGTTGTTAAATCTCCGTCCATGGTCATAGACGGCGCATTTTCCGGCTGCGGCACATAGCTTGCTTCCACCTTATATCTGGTTTCCACCGTTTTCGGTACAGTCGCCACCAAATAACGCGAATCACTTTTTTTACCGGTTTTATCTTTGCACAAAATCCGCAGATATCCCTGACTATATTCTGTTTTTACGTCAACTGTTTTGTCATTGCAAATGACGTCATACGAAAAATCAGCGGAATCACTGATGTAGTTATATACATATTTGTCCGGTTTAAAATCTGCCAGCGGATTTCCGTTAATTTGTATGCTGTCGATGGTGACGGTTTCCTTTTGCTCCAGCGGCCAATTGTCCAGACGTTTCATCTGCGGCGCGGACGTTGGAATTTCGTCTCCCCAAACCAGCGGCACCATCCATATCGACAGCGTGGCACGATTTTCATAATCGCATTTCACATATAATTTTTGGTAATCCAAACTCGTTCTTTGGTCATATCCGCCCACCGTCGCCGTCATGGGCAGTGGTTTTGCGTCCATCACGCCGAAACTTGCATTGCCGGGCGACAAGATTTTACAATAGAGCCGTTTATCCCCCTGCGTCAGAATTGCTTCGTCGCCGTTTATTTCAATATCTGCCTTGGTGTGCATAGACCAATATACCGTGTGGTTTCCTTCCGACTGAATTTCGTCCTGCACCAAAAATTCACGACGGTTGTTGATGAGAGAAATCCCGCGCCGCACGTTTGTTGCATATCTTCTGTAGGCGTCGCTGATGTCCATGATGACATAGGGCGCTTTTCCCGGCGTAAAATCCGCTTTTTCAATCGTAGAATAACTATTTGGCTCCTGTCCGAATTCAATCGCCGGATAGGTTCTGCCCGGGTCAAACAACAGTGTGTTATGCCCCTGAACAGAGCGTTCATAGTAGAGATAGCGCGTATGGCGAAAGAGCGAATAATAACCCGGTCTTGTATAATCGCCGCCGACGCTTTGCAAATCGCAGCCCCATTCCACGCCATTCGCCGCTAACGTAAATGTTCCGATATCCATGTCCGCATGGCTCGTTTGCGGAAATCCCGCTTTAAATCCGGCAAACAGCGCATTTTCGTCCTCCCAGTTGCTGCGCATGGTTCCAATCGGCGATTGTCCGTCAAATGTTTTATCTTTGTCCAACGTGTCATAAACAGACCCGGTGCTGTCAAACAGCACATCGTCGCAATACCAATACGGTGCAATAGTCGAGAAATCGTCCAATATTGTTGCCTGCTCTATCTGATATTTTGCAAAAATGGGGGCGTCAAACCGCCGTGCCAGATAGAACAATGATTTTGAAGCAATATATCTCGACCGGTCGTCTCCATACTTAAACCGAATGGATTTATTTGGTCCCTGCAAATAGATAGGATAATATCCTGTCGTGGAAATTCCCTGAAAATCGCCCACGCCGTAGTCCTGTCCGAAGGTGTAATTCACTGCCGCTAAAAAATTCACAAAATTGTCCAGCATATACGCCCAGTAGGAAGGTCCCTCCGGAAAACCGCCGTCCGGATAGTATTCCAGCAGCGAAATCGGAATGTTGGCAATCGACTGCCGCACAATTTCCAAACAAGCATCCGTCTCTTCATCCAGCAGTGCACATGCTAAAACCGCTATACCGCCGTTAATAACCGGATTCCAGTTGTTATATCCTGTATTGGGTGAACCTTGCATTACATAAATGCCGTTTTTCAGCGCGCCTTTGATAACATAATCCTTTTGTTCTTTCGTCATGGTTTCATAAATCAAATCATAGCCCAATCCCACATTCAGCGCGCTCGCACCTAAATTCAGCTGTTTGGCTCCCCCTTGATTCCAATCCGGAAAGTCGGCAACTGCCGCCATATATTCATAACAGGTGTCTGAATAGCGTTTATCTTTTGTGAGTTGATATGCCATGCCCAGTGACCCAATTTCCGCGCCGCCTCTGGCAATATCGCCCGCCGCGTTTATTGCATATACCGGTGCGCCGCGTGTTATTGCTATCTCCGCCGCCGCTAATACAGATTCCTTCCATTTCACAATTGCTTCCTGTCCTTGCGCCGCCAGCGCCCTCACTCTGTCCCAATCTTCTTGATTTCCGTAGATACGCGGGTGGCTTTTCGTCGGAAGCGTTTTATGATAATCTTCCTCCAGCTTTTCTATGCTGGGAACCTGCTTTGCGTCATAGATTTCGTCCCATGTGGGATAGTCCTTGACAACGGATTCAAACTTATCCATACCGGTCTTTGTCAGCGCCTCAATACTTTTTCCCTCATAGGTGTTTACCACCGCTTCGTCCACAACGTTTCCCGACATTTCTTGTTCTTTTTTCCCGATACCGATTTTGGTTTGAAGCATCGGACGGTTTTTATATGTAATGGTTTTTTCGTCAAATGCACCGGTCGTTTCATAGATTTCAACACTGGGAGAAATCACCCCGCCGAACAGGTATATCACTGCTTTGACAACACTTTTTCCATCACTGCTGAGCGTGATTTTCAAATGCGGTAAATTCATTGCGCTTTCTTTGGTTGTAAATGTTCCGCTATAGTCCGTATTTTTTTCATATGGAATCCAAATTGCTGTATGCAATTCTCTTTTGGCGCGCGTCCAATATTGTTTTACCGTTGCCGTGACATCGAAAGAATACCAAATACCGTTGTTTTCCAGAAAATTCTCATTGAACTTGACGTCGTCATGTCTCTCTTCCGTAAAGTCAAAGGAATAGTAAGGAATGTTTCTCATATTGGTAGAATATACTGCACTTTTTGCCGCAGCGTCTTCGCCGTAATTTCCGTTTGGCTGCGTTTTCGTGACAGAAGCGTCCGCTGTCGGAAGATATACCAGTTCTTTGGGCTGTGCGCCCAAAACAGGCGTGGACAGAGAAAGCAGCAATATCAGCGCCAAAAGCAATGCTATGCGTTTCATCATCTATCCTCACCTCTATTCATATATAATGACTTCCATGACGCTTGTTCCTCTGGAGCGCAAAACAATTTCACTGTCCGGCGTCACATCTGCCAAACTACCATAGCGGATTTCTTCGCTGCCCACAATGATAACTTTTGCCGCACCCGCAGCATAGATACGGTAATCCGACGGTTTGGACGGTGCGTCTTTGTCTGATATTTTAATCATATCGCCATAGCGGCTGTCCACTTTCCCATAAATCCACTCAAACCAGCGAAGCCCGTCCGTACCGGAAACTTGTTCGTCTTTGTGCGTATAGGTTTTTGTATCTACTGCATTTGCAACCTCCAAATACACATCCAGCACATATTCCGTTGCCTCATTATATTTAATGATAATGGCGTCGCCTTTTTTCAGGTTTTCCACCAAATGATAGTTTTCACTACTGACAAAATATCGCAGGGCGCCATCTCTGCTGTGGCAATACAGATAATATTCCGGTTCGCCGCGTTTTTCGTTGATTCCCTTTGTCACCTTGTCCACAACCATCAGCGGATTATAGTTTTTGTCATCATTGTTTATTGTTCCACTGTTCTGTGTTGTTTCATTTCTGCGCACCACTGCTGCCGCTGTATTAAAATCGGTCACATCATATGCAGCAATTTCAGACGACTTATAGACGCCGGCAACCTGGCTGGCGACAGAATAGTCTTCATCTACTGCATCTTCCGTAAATTTGGGAACGGAAAAGATGACCGTATTTGAATTATAGATAAAATCTCCGTCCACTCCAAACACTCTCGTACCGGACTGCGCTCTTTGCGCAAATCCGAAATCCATCGACAGTTTATCGCTTGCCACCGTATAAATCGTTTTGATGTTTCCGTTCTCGTCCGTTTGATATTTAATAATTTGCGGCACAAATTCACCAAATTCAAAAAACGCGCTTTTTGCCGTTTCTTCCGTCATTGTTTTACCATTTAATTTCACCTTGGAAGCAGTCTTGAAAATGTCAATCTGCCCGTCGTCCAGCAATACTTTCATGTCAAAGTTACTTAAAAACGCGCCGTCCGAGGATATTTTTATCAGATATCCATAGCGCATGGTTTCCTGCAAACTGGAGCGTATATAAGCCACTTTCCCGAACGGGTCCAGCCGCAAATCCACTTTATTACCGGCAGACAGTTTTTCCATTGCTTCCGCGTTTTTCAGCAGTCCCGGCGCAATTTCATATTCCGTACCGCCCAGATCCACAGTTTTCTCCCCAATCGCTTCCACTAAGCCGGACACCTTTTTGTCCGATACCAATATTTTGGCAAACTGTCCTGTCTTATCGACCGCAACCAAAGCAATCTGGCTCTGTGAAATATCGTTGAAGTTCACCTGCGTTCCGTCGCGGAACACTTCAATGCGTTTGCATTCCTCCAAAGACGGAATGGTGTTGCCGTAGAAATCCGTCAACGTGCGCGTATTATAGTTTACTAAATTCACTGCACAAACGTCATAATGATAGACGCTTACCACATCATAGGTACCGTCATTGTCGTTGTCTATCAACGTAATACTGCCTGTTTCCGGCAGCATATCCGCCGCGGTGATTTCAAAATAGCCATTTCCGTTATACAGATAATCTGCACTGCCGGAAATGTTATATTTCTGATTGTCCACCGTGTAGACGGTTTTCAGCGTCGTTTTGCTTTCATTGATGTCGTCCACCAAAATTTCCACCACGTTGTTGCGGTAGGTTTCGCAATAGACAATTTCCCCCTCGTCCTCGTCTACATATGCTTTGACGCGGTATCCCAGCAATCCGTCATAGTTTTCGCTCCCGATAGGATAGGTATATCCACCAATCACCATCTGACCGCTGCTGTTTCTCGCGCCCGTCAGGCTTGCGCCGTTTACAGCGGTCACAACGCCGTCTATCTGGTTCAGGTGAAAATATTCCACCAACGCCTCCCCGCTGTCCGAATTGTTGAACGTCATTGTTTCGCCAACTGTTTTTGTTTTCAGCACCGGCGCTTTCAGGGCATTGCTTAGCATTTTCGCGCAGGCTTTTCCATCAAACGTACTGCCTACGGGGACGCCTTTGAACAACCCCAAATTCTGTGCCTGCGCCAAAAAACTGTTGTTGATTCTGCAAACCGGATGATATCCCAATGCGCAAACCAAAATTTTTGCCGCATGGGCGGTCTCAATCGCTGCGTCCGGATTGTAGTTTCCGCTTCCATCGCCGTTAATATATCCCATATCTGACAGCAACGTAATCTCTGCCGCATAGGGATGGTTTTCCGCAACATCCGCATAGATTTTTCTTGCCACCACCGGCTCAATGTTCATAAATTTCACGACAATATACGCAAATTCTGCTCTGGAAATGCTTTCTCGCTGCGCGAATCCGCTGTCCACAACACCCAAATGCACCAGCAACTCTTCGTCGGCGTTCTCTTCGGCAAAGGTAACCATTTGGAACGAAAGCAGCAGCAACAGAAATATGCAACTCAATTTTAAATATTTCATGTTTCATTCTCCTCCCAATTTTCCGTTACCCATTTTGCTGCTGTACAATGATACCATACACCATTTTGGCGCATTCCGCCCGTGTAAGATTGCCGTAGGGGTCAAAGTTCCCGTCGTCTTTTCCGGAAATAATACCCATGCTGTAAAGCGTTTCCACTGCTTCTTTAGCATATGCTGCAATGGAATCTTTGTCACCAAACGGCAGCTGTGCCGTCTGCGCCCCGCCGATGAATCTGCAAATCATCACAGCAATATCCTGTCTGCTGATAACATCTTCCGGACGGAAAGAACCGTTTCCGTCGCCAAGCGTCAGGTTCGCTGCTACGGCTTTGCGGATATATGGTGCATACCAACTATCCGCCGCAATATCTGAAAATGCAGCATCTGATTCTTCCGTCAGCGAAAACGCGCCAACCAAAATTTTAACCACTTCCGCTCTGGTAATTTGGTCGTTCGGCGCAAACGTTTTTCCGCCTTTTCCCGAAATAATCCCCATATCTGCCAGTTTCTCAATGCTTTCCGCTGCCCACGGCACGGAACTTACATCATTGAACCGTCCAGTTTCTTCCGTGGTACCAGAGCCTGTCCCCGGCGGCGGTGAAATCGGCGGAACACCGGAAATGGCAATATCCGCACCGGACGGTCTTCTGCCGCCGCCTCCCCCGCCGCCAAAACCGGAAGGCACCTTATTTTGATTCGCTTTGTCTTCCGCAACCACTTCAATGATAGCGGAAAGAATTTCTGAACGTTCCTGAAATTCCGTTTCCTCCAGTTTTTTCAGAATTTTAACGACAACATCCTCCTTGTTTTTATGAATCGTGTCATAAATGTCCAGATATTTGTCCTGCTCCTGAATCACGCGGTCAATATCGCTGCGTGACGCCGCGTTTAGATAGGGAATCGCCATAATGGCATTAAATTTCTCCGCTACATTTGCCATGGACAAATCCGCTGTGTTTTTCAGCCGTTCATTGACATAAGTCTGGTATTGATCATACACTTCCGTCAAAGTAATCCCCAAAATCTCCGCGTTCTCTTTTAAAATTCCGGTAATTTCCGCTGTGCTCGCGTTTTTGATGTCCTCCAGAATTTTTTCCCCTGTTGACGCGGCATATGCTTCGTTCAGCGCTGCCGGAAAACTTTCCATAATCTGCGCGAATGTTGCATGTGGTTTTTCCTGCAAAAGCGCTATCAGCTCCGCTTTGGACGCAAGCGCTCCATATTTTGCAGTATCAATGCCAAGCGCCCATGCATATTGTGTCACAAAGGCATTCAGCTTTTGCTCGCCGCTTGCTGTGTCCGCATCGCTTAACGCATTTGACAATGCCTGTACAATCGTGCTGCGCGTTCCTTCGCTGACGTTCACAAAGTCAAACAATTCCTCTTCCGTTTCATTTGCCCGCACCAGCACAACGCTGTATTCCCCTTCTGCCGCCTCATCAGACAACTTCAGTTCCGCGGAAAACGCTTCTTCCTGTGCAAACAAAAGGTCCGTATATTCATATGCGCCCGTTTCCTTGTTGCGCACCACAATCAGCGCGGTTTTCTGTTCCTGCGCCGGCGCGTTCACCGAAATCAAATTCGTATCGTAATCAATGCTTGCCTCCATTGCAAACGCGCTCCCGCTGATGAAAGTCAAACAAACACATAACCATAACGCTATTTTTTTCATCGTCTTTTCCTCCTTTATGATTGCCGTCTATCCCTTAATTGCACCAACCATAATTCCTTTCACAAAATACCGCTGGATAAAGGGATAAACCAAAAGAATCGGAACCGTGGTAAAAATAATAGTAGCATATTTAATGCTTTCTCCAATTTCATAAGCGCCGCTGTCGGACATCGCGCTGGTGCTGCTGCTGATTAAAATTTCGCGCATAATCAGTTGCAGCGGATATTTGCTGCGCTCCCGCAGAAACAGCATCGCGTCAAACCAAGCGTTCCAATGCGAAACGCCGTAGAACAGCGTCATCACGGCAAGCACCGGTACAGACAGCGGCAAAATCACCTTAAACAAGATAGAAATATCGTTCGCGCCGTCTATGCGCGCCGCTTCCTCTAAGCTTTGTGGAATCTGCATGAAATTCGTCCGCATAATAATCAAGTTGTAGGTTGAAATAGCGCCCGGTAAAATCAGTGAAAACAGACTGTCCTTTAAATGCAGCGTGTTGGCAATGATAAGATATCGGGGTATCATACCGCCGCTGACATACATGGTTATAATAATCACTGCCATCAAAATATTTTTCCCCCGCAAATTTCTGCGGCTGAGCACGAACGCCCCAATCGATGTCATAAACAAATTCAGCAACGTTCCGCTCACCACCACCAAAAGGGTCGTGAGATAGCCGGAGGTAATATTGGGATTTTTCATAACCAGCCCATACGCTTTCAAGCTGAAGCCGACCGGATATAGCAGCAACCCCCTGTGTTTGAGCAATTCTCCGGAATCGCTCATTGACGCAAACAGCACGTGAATCAGCGGATACGCCGTAATGACCATCATGCCAATCATGATAAGGATGTTAATTTTACAAAAAATTCTTCTGCCGATACTTTCTTTCACTTTCATAACGATTTCCTCCCCCTTACCACAGGCTGTTGTCCGTCAGCCGTTTGCTGATTTTGTTTGCGCTGACCAGTAGAATCAAATTAATGAGACTGTTGAACAACCCAATTGCCGTCGTGTAGCTATACCGCCTTGACGCGCCCAATCCCAGCCGGTAAACATAAGTGGAAATAACGTCCGCCGTCTCATAGGTATTGCCGTTGTAGAGCAATATAATTTTTTCGTAGCCCAAATTCATGAGTTTGCCGATTTCCAAAATCAGCAGGGTCACAATGGTGGGCAGCAGCCCTGTCAGCGTGATGTGCCATGTCTGCCGCAGCCGCCCCGCGCCGTCAATGGTCGCCGCTTCATATAGTTCTTGGTCGATTCCCGACAGCGCCGCCAGATAAATAATGCTGCCCCAGCCAATGCTTTGCCAAATGCCGGAGGAAACATAAATGGTGCGGAAATATTGTGGATAGTTCAAATAATATTTTCCTTCGCCGCCGAACAATTTCACAATTTGCGTAATCAATCCGTCGTCTGCCAAAAAGTCAATCAACATGCCGCATACCACAATCGTAGAAATAAAATGCGGCAGATAGGTGACCGTCTGCACTACTTTTTTGAATTTCTCCTGCCGGATTTCATTGAGCAGCAACGCAAACAAAATGGTTGCCGGAAACGACCACAACAGGTTGTATACACTCAGCAATAAGGTGTTGCGCAGCAAACGCAAAAAATAGTAATCGTTAAAAAAGTCTTTAAAATTTTTCAGCCCCACCCACGGGCTTCCCATAATGCCTTTTGCAACGTCATATTCTTTAAAGGCGATCACTGCTCCATACATTGGTAGATAGTGGAATAATATGTAATACGCAAGTACCACCGCGGCAAGCACATAAATCCATACGTCGCGCCGCAAGTCTTTCAAAATACTCACCCGCCGGTTTTTCACCCGCAGTGCGTTTCCTGCTTTCAATTCATACACCGTTTTTTCTTCCTTTCATTTTCATAGCGCCGGATTCTTATCGTAATTCATACCGCTGCATTGCATTTTTATAAATCTCCAAAATCCGGTCAATCTTCATAGATTGCAGTGTTGCCACATATTTATCAAAATTCTCTATCGGTTCCGTTCCCATGATGAATTTCGCAAACATTTCTTCCTGATAGGTATCAATGGTCGCCTGCAATGTGGACATTTCTGTTACTTCTTCCTCCAGCGGCGTCACCGGCGGCAAATCAAATGCCACTGCGCTGCCTAAATTTTCTGCAAAAATATCCATTGCCTCCAGTTGCTGCGGATATTTGTAATATTGTTCGATATAATAAGGGTCGTCGCCAAAACCAGGATTGGGTGACGTTGCTCTGCAATATTTTCCAATCATTTCATTCATGGAACGTCCTTCTGCGTTGTTTGCAATTTCCTCCGTATAGGTTGGTTTCTCCCCTACCATGGTGTAACTGACGTCCTGCACGCCAAAATTTTTCAGTCTACGTCCCTCTTCTGTATACAAATAGTCCATAAATTTCGCCGATTTTTCCAAATCCTTGTTCTTCGTAGAAAACGCCGTGGTATTCGTCAGGCTATATGTCATGTCTGCCGCCGCATCAAAGCCATAGGGTTTGGAAACATAAAGCTGCGCTGCCTCCCCACTTTTCAGAGAAGGGCTTTTCACTGCCGTCAACTGGAATGTATCGTCCGGCGCAGCCGCTAAAAGCTTGCCCAGCGTCCCGCCAATAAACCCATAAAATGACCCTGTCATGGAATTGAGAATCTTTGATTCCACCATGCTCCCATCATTGGAGAAAATACCTTTGTCCAAATATCCTTTTTCAAACCAACGGTTCATCAGTGTGAGATATTCTTTAAATTCCGGCTGCATAGGCGCATACTTCACTTCTCCCGCTGCGTCAACATAGTATTTGCTGCCAATACCGAAACTTTCCGAGAACAGTTTTGCATAATTCATGCGGTAGGAATCTGTCGAAAACGGCGTCTCTATGCCAAGCTGCGTTTTGCAGCCTTCAAAATAGGCTTCCCAGTCTTCAATGCTTTTCGGCGCTTCCATGTGGAGCTGTTCCAAAAAATCTTTCCGGATAAAATAGCCGCCGGGTATCAGTTTGGGCATGACGGAAATACCACCGAAGGCAAAAATCTGACCGTTGTCTGTGGAAAACGCCTTTTTCAATTCATGATTCTTTTCCAGCAGCGCTTGATAGTTCGGCGCATAATTTTTCACCGCATCGTCCAGCGGTAAAATAATGCCGTCCGCCACCGCTTTGCCCGGACCTCCTGCATCAGTTGACCAGCTCCGTTCAATCATGTCCGGATAGTCGCCGGAAGCAATCAACAAATTATATTGTTCCGCTTCCTGTCCCGTCGGCGGATGCATAAATTCCACTTCCACGCCCGTTTCTTCACTTAATTTTTGATACATCGGCAGTTCTGCATAATTGGATATGGTCGTAATCTGCGAACTGTTTATTCCCACCCAATAAGTCAATTTTTGATTTGTGTTTTGTGTTTCTTTTTTTTCTCCCTGGTTGCCGCAGCCTGCCATGCAAAGCAGACACAACGCAAGGGCAAGACATCCGATTCGTTTCATTTTCATTTCCTCCTATTTCCATCCGTCTTTCGTCAGTTCATATTTTTCATTTACGAGCGGCCGTACCACCGTCCCGATATCCTCTACGGCAAAAAACCGTACGGTACTGTTCGTATCTGTCACCGCCTGCGTCAATGTCACCGTCCGTTCTGCATTCGCCTCCAGTGAAACCGCTTCTCCCGCAACCACTTTGGTACAAACATTTCCTTGCACCTGTGCCCATAGGAGCCGCACCTGTTTTGTTTCGTTTGTTTCATTCAGCAGCGTCACGTTGTATTCCAGTTCACCTTCGCATAAAGTATTCTGTTCTACTTTTCCCGATATCGTTTCCTGATATTTCAAAGATATCTTGGGCGGATTGGCGCTATAGCTTGTATCAACGTTCAGACCACCTTTACAGCTTGTGGTCTGCTGAACCGCAAAAGCAACATATCGCTGCCCTGCCGCAATTGCCTGATTGATGTATTCTGTCAAATTGAAATCCATGTATTTTTTATAGGTTCCGCCGCCGTCATCTTTCGCCGGCATGTTAATGCTGGCAACCATTTCCCCATTCGCCGGTACGTCTGCATATTTTAATCCTTCGCTCATATCAACGTTTGAAATATCCAGCGCCCAAACGCCGACAATTTTTTCTGTTGTATCATAACTTGCAATGCCATATAAAGAATAAATGCATTCCTCCAGCACGGTGTTTTCCGGAAGTTCCCACGCCGATAAATCCAGCACGGCAATCACGCGTCTCCTATAACCTGCGCCGCCCATATTAACCGCCCAATTTTTTTCTGTAGTTGAGGTATATTTTGATTCATCAGCGTCCCAATGAGATGCACTAAACCACGGCGCAGTGTTTACCGTCTTTTGCTGTGTACCGTTTTTTTCTGCCATAACACTATGACTTTTTGCAACGACACCCAACTTGCGCAAGCTATACATTACTTTGGGCGGATTCGCGCCATAGGTTGTTTGAACCTCCATACCGCCGTTTTTACAATTAACGGTGTGTTGGACAGAAAAACCAACATACCGCTGTCCTGCCGCAATTGCCGCACTCACATAATCCGATATGTCAAAGTCTATATATTTTTCATATTTTTCTGTACCCACTCTTGCCGGCATGTCAAAACTGGTAATCATTTCTCCATTCGCCGGAACCGTTTGATAGGTCAATGGGGTACTGTTCAAATCAATACCTGAAAAATCCAACGCCCAAACGCCAACCACGCTATCCAGCTGTTCATAACTTGTGATACAATACAAAGAATAAATCATCGTATCGACCGTCATACCCTTAGGCATTTCCAATTGGTTCAAATCCAGCACTGTAATCTGCCGTCTGTTGTATCCGTTTCCACCCATGGTCACAGGCTGCTTTACATCCGTTGATGTGAAACGCGACTCGTTTCCGTCATCGTGCGTGACGCTGATAAACGGCGCCATTGTTTGTGTCAATTCTTCCGCACACACGGTATTCAAACCGCATACCAACGCCGTCAGCAGCAAAAAACTGATGATTCTTTTTTTCATAAGGTTCTCCTCCATTTCTTTTTTTCTCGTATTCTCTTTTGTCGCTTCCTATGGTTCCAGTATAAATCCGCCGCTCCCCTTCCGTCAACTGACAATCCTTAACCCGCGCTATCAATATTTAACCTTTTGCTAAATATCGGGAAAATGCGGATTGACAAGTCTTTTCTCCCTGCGTTTTATTCGTTTATCAAAGAAAAAACTGCATGTCCTTTTGCCCCCAAAACATGCAGTCCCTTTTTTATGATTTGATTCAAGCCATACGAAAGGCTTGCCCTATTACGACGCGCGGCGCTTGCCTATATTATCCCCTCTGTTATTTATTCAGTTCTCTAAATTGTGTTGGCGTAACGCCTTCATGCTTTTTAAATGCCCGCAGCAACGCCAAACTGTTTGCAAACCCCGCCTCTTCCGCAATTTCATTGACGGTCTTTTCCGTTGTTCTCAAAATCTCTTTTGCAATTTCCACACGGCTTTTGGTGATATAATTCAACAAACCATCGGAATAATTGCTTTTAAAATACCGCGACAAATAGACCTCGCTGATGTTGAAATTCTCCGCAATTTTGCCGTTGGTCAAATTCGGGTCGGCAATATTTTTGTCTACATAGTCTTGAATTTGTCTGAAAAAGTTTTTCTCTTGCGTCCGTTCTTCGTTTTCGTAATACATATCCATAAATTCTGTCAAATGTTCATAATATTCCTCCAGCGAACTGCTTCTCATTCCTTCCTGCAATGCGCTGAAGTCTACTTTTCTGTTTTTTTCCTGTTCCTTTAGTTTCGCAATAATGGCTTCTGTGATCGTTTTCAGAATCATTTGCGCCTCCGATAGCTTCGGTTTGGCAGGTCCGCAGCGAAACAATTCGTCAATGACCAGTTTCACCTTTTCAGGTTCATTTTCAATCACCGCTAACAAAATTTTCTGCTCCATCTTTTTGGTGTATTTTTCATATAACACGGATTCTTTTACATCATATATGCCAATCGCATCGCTGTCATCCACAAAAAGCATATAATCCAACACCCCCATTGCTTGACGATAGGATTCGGAAATATTCTTTCCGCCTTTGAGACATTCTCCACAAACAACAAAACAGGAAATATGAAGCTGTTCCTCCAAAAAGTCTACAAACTGTTCCAGCCGCTCATGTACTAATTTTTTATCTTCTACGCAAATCACAGCGTTGACAGCGCCTTTTGTTGACGTCATATTCACCTGACATCCATCTTGCGTCATCATCTCGCTGAACACATTTTCCACTGCAAAACACATCGCTTCAAAATCGCGTTCTACCGTTCCCTCCGATATAAATTTGGTAATATCCTGAAAGAAAATAACAGTAACCATTAAATCTGTATCACTATCAATTCCATAGTTTGTTTTCAGTTGTTCTTCCATATAGGAAGTATAGGTAGATCTCACCAAATATTCCGCCAACAGTTTTTCATTCTTTGATTTTGTCTGCGAATATTGCATTTGATGCAGCCGCGTTTCGATATATTGGTACTCATTTTTTCCGTTTGGTTTTCCAAACATTTTCACAATCTTGCGCAGCGGCGCATAGTTATAATAAGAAAACAATATCGCAAACACAATGCCAACCAGCACACTTGCGAGAATGGTCAGCAGCCAAACATTGCGCATTTGCTGCTGCACCTGATAAAAGAAAGTATCCTCTGTGATGATGACATAGTTTAAATCCATAATTGCACTTTTTGCATACATTGCAATATAGTTTGCTCTATCCGCATTTTGGAGCACAATATGACCGGCGGTATTGTTGTTTCCCATGAAATCCAATTCCAACTCTGTGCCGCCCAAAACGATTTTCGTTTTTTCATCCCGTGGACAAATTGCCAAAGACCGCCCCTGTTCCATGCTAAAACTTTTTTCAAAATCCAAAATATCTTTATCCGCCAATGTGGCAACAAGCGTCACTTCATACTCCGTTCCGGAAAACAACGTGTGACAGCAGACAAAACGATATTCCTCATCAAGCCTGAAATCATATTTATAGTTGCTGTTTACCTTTGCAATCCACTCAGAATATGTTTTGGCATAAGGCGTTCCCCATACTTGGTATGCCACTTTCCCGCTGGAAATATAATTCGTTCTCAGCACCAAACCCGATTTTTTCAAAACAATATTAAAATCCTGTGGGATTTGCCCTGCATATTGCCGCAAACTGTCATGCACGAAACCGTTCACTTCTGCCCACTGACTGTTACTCATATTTTCCGGATATGCCGCAATGGTACGAAAACGTGCATCCCCTTCCAATGCAAAAATGAAATGAACAAAATTGCCAATTCTTTCGTCAAATTCACTCCGCACTTTTTCTGTCAGTAAATTATTATAGCTTTGAATTTCCTGCTCAAATTTCACCCTAAAATTACTGTACGAAATAAAATTCACACATACCGGCACCAGCATTGCACACATATACGTGAGCATCCATATATAAATAATACCTATTTTTTTGCTGTTCCTCTTCATAAACCTATCCTCTTCTATCAATTTCCGGGCTCCACATATTTCTTTGCAGCGTTGCTGTTATCTGCTTATTTACATCTCTATTCTATTTTACTCCAACCGCCTTATCATGCCAAGTATCAATTTTTAAACCACGCCTGCACTATTTAACACCACCCGCTTTTCCTCACATCATATCCGGCATTTTACGGAGATATTATATCACCCATCGAGAGCAATATATCAAAAATTTTAAATAAATTTTCAAAATATTGCTTAGCAAAACTTTATTTAGACAAACAACCAGCCCCAATTTGTACTTCCTGTACAAATTGGGGCTGGTTCAATCATTTTTAAATTATTCCCACTCGATTGTTGCCGGAGGTTTGCTTGTGATGTCATAGACAATGCGGTTGATGTGTCCCACTTCGTTGACGATACGGCTGGAGGCTTTTTCTAAAACGTCGTATGGGATTCTCGCCCAATCGGCGGTCATGAAATCGCCTGTCTGTACGCCGCGCAGCGCCAAAGTGTAGTCATATGTCCGCTCGTCTCCCATGACGCCAACGCTGCGCATACTGGTCAGCACAGCAAAATACTGGTGGATATCTCTATCCAGTCCTGCATTTGCTATCTCTTCACGGAAAATAGCATCTGCATCCTGCAAAATCTGCAATTTTTCTTCTGTGATGTCGCCAATAATACGAATAGCAAGTCCGGGGCCCGGAAATGGCTGCCGGTATACCAATTCGTCTGGAATACCAAGTTCCAGTCCGACTTTGCGCACTTCATCTTTAAACAAACTGCGCAGCGGTTCCACAATTTCTTTGAAATCTACATAATCCGGCAGTCCGCCGACATTATGGTGGCTTTTAATCACGGCAGATTCGCCCACGCCGCTTTCCACCACATCGGGATATATCGTGCCCTGCACCAGAAAATCTACTGTTCCAATTTTCTTCGCTTCTTCTTCAAAGACGCGGATAAATTCTTCGCCAATGATTTTCCGTTTTGTTTCAGGGTCGCTGACGCCGCTGAGTTTTTCCAAGAAACGTTCCTTTGCATTCACCCGAATGAGGTTTAAATCAAACGTATCTTTAAAGACGCGTTCTACCGTATCGCCTTCATCTTTGCGCAACAGACCATGGTCTACAAAAATACAAGTTAAATTTTTGCCAATCGCTTTATGTACCAACAATGCCGCAACAGAGGAATCCACGCCACCTGACAACGCACACAGCGCTTTTTTGTCACCAATTTTTTCCCGCAGGGCAACAATGGTATCTTGTGTGAAAGACGACATTTGCCAGTCGCCGGTACAGCCGCACACATCAAACAAAAAATGATGCAGCATATCTTTGCCGCGCGGCGTATGATCCACTTCCGGATGGAACTGCACTGCATAAAGCTTCTTTTCTTTGTTTTCAAACGCCGCAGCAGGGCAGTTATCGGTAGTTGCCGTAATCTCAAACCCTTCCGGTATCTGCTGCACATAGTCCGTATGGCTCATCCAGCATGTTGTGTCTGTTTCAATATCTTGAAACAGCGGACTGTCTCCCAGTTTCACCTGTGTTTTTCCATATTCACGCTGCGGCGCAGTAGAAACTTTACCGCCCATAATATGCGCAATCAATTGGCTGCCGTAACAAATCCCCAAAATTGGTATCCCCATCTCCAGCAGTTCTTTGCTGCAAAGAGGTGAATCCGCCGCATAGACGCTATTGGGTCCTCCTGTAAAAATAATGCCGCTAGGCTGTTTTGCCCGAATCGTCTCCAAATCTGTTGTATACGGCAATACCTCCGCATAAACGCCTTGTTCTCTGACCCGCCGCGCAATTAACAGATTATACTGTCCACCAAAATCCAATACGATTACCAATTGATGTTTCATTCACCGCTCCCGCCTTTCTCTTTCGTTCCGCATAAACTTCCTTATTGTATTATCATACCACAAAATAAACGAAAAATCTACCTAAAAATACGCGGTAATATTCCATACTTCTTTTGCAGTTTTATCAACCAACCAAATCCCGTCTTGATTTTCCCACAGACTATAGCGGCGGTGCCACATTTTTTTCTCTCCGTTTGGCTTTATGGTCGCCGTAATATCCGGCATTTGCAGCACCTCTGTCAATCGCAGCCGCGCTTTACGCCAATCTGCCGCCCATGCCGGCAACTGTACATCAGGACAATCCACCAAAAAATCCTGAACCGCCGCATGACGCATTTCTTCTACCCAAATTCCTGCATCCTGTAAAAAGCTGACAATCTGTTCAAACCGCTGCGCCCGGCGATGCGGTGCGCTGAGCCAGCCCTGCCGCGCCATATATTTTGCGATTTTCTGACACAAATCAAACACACTGTCTATTTTTTTCTCCAGCAAACGCCGCAAACGCACAAATGCACCCTGATTCCAAAAAACGTCTACCACTTCTTCTATTTCCTTGAGCTGTGCCAGTTCTTCAAACGAAATATCATTGCTTTTCACCACTTCATAGGGTGGTTTTTCACTCCATGCATAACCATATTGTGCCGTTCGTTGCGCCAGCGGCGTACCCGGCAAAATTTTCAAAAATCCCAATTGCAGTTCATTCGCCTGCATTGCCATTGCTCTGTCAAAAGAACTGCGAAAATCCGCAAAGGTTTCATGCGGCAATCCTGCAATGAGGTCTAAATGCACCTCCACAGTTCCGTTGCGCCCAATATATGCTAAATTCTGCGCAATTTGTTCCACCCGACACGGGCGGTCTACTGCGCGGAGCGTTTTCTCGTGCACGCTTTGCAGCCCCACCTCCAGCCGCACTTTTCCGGCCGGCAACTGTACTAATTTATCCATCAGCGCGCGGGACAAAATATCTGCCGAAACTTCAAAATGAAATTCCGTCCGCCCGCCCAGCCGTGCAATGATGTCCAAAATTTTTTGCGCCCGTTCATCATCGCTGTTAAACGTGCGGTCTACCAATTTCACCAGCCGCACATCGTAGTCTGCAAACGTTTTAAAATCCTGCTCTACCATTTCCAGCGGCTTATAACGCACGCCTGTTTCCGCTGCGGACAAACAATAGGCGCAGCGGTAGGGACAGCCACGCGAACTCTCGTAATAAAAAATGGCTTCTTTTTCCGCCAATTCTTCTGCCGTATAAGGAAACGGTATTTTTGCCAAATCCATAGGCGCCGCTTTACTGACAGCGCCGCCGCGGCAGACAAGTCCCGGAATTTCTCTCTCTCCGCGCAGCAACGCCGCATAGGTTTCTTCGTTTTCCCCACACATTACCGCGTCTGCAAACGGACAGCGCGCCAAAATTGCCTTCGGCATATATGCTACTTCCGGTCCACCCAAAACGATCATCGTTTGCGGCGCCGCTTTTTTCACAATCTCTGCCAACGCCAATATTTTCTCTGCATTCCAGATATAGCAGGAAAACCCAATAACGTCCGCTTTTTTGCGGACGACTTCCGCCGCAATCCGCATGGTTTCCTGCGCGGTTGTAAACTCTAACACCTCCGCCGCAAGTCCCTGTGCTTGCAGGTAGGCGCGGATGCTGCGCACTGCCAGACTTTTATGCACATATTTCGCCGCCATGGCAACCAGCAATACGTTCATGGGTTTTCCTCCTTTTTCCGCCTATTCAAACAATAAATGCCTCATCTCATGCAAAATCATCTATTTTCTAAACTATTGACAGTGTTCGGCAAACAAAAGCCGCATATTTTATGCCGAAACCATCGCTCTAGCCCTGCTGCCGTTTTGCTTTTGACAAGAAGTATCCCACAATTGTTTTCATGTCCTTAATTTCACCGCTCCCAATCATTTGTTCCACCTGCTGCGGTGAAAACGTCAGCACATCCACAAATTCGTCCGGGTCAGGGTGTCTTTCCCCCATTGTCAAACCGTCCGCATAATAAATATGAATGATTTCGCCGCAGTATCCCGGCGTCGGATAGAATCCGCCCAAATAGTCAAACCGCTGCGCCCGATACCCTGTTTCTTCTTCCAGCTCCCGCCGTCCGCATACGTCGTGGTCTTCGCCGCGCTCCAGTTTCCCTGCCGGAATTTCCAATATCTCTTCATCATAGGGTTTGCGAAACTGACGCACGAAAATGATGCTTCCTTCTTCCGTATAGGCGACAATCCCCACGCCGCCCGGGTGTTCCACCAACTCGCGTTTTGCCAGATTGCCGTTGCACAGCCGAACGGTATCTTCTTTCACATGAATAATACGTCCGTCATAAATCACTCTGCTGTCCACGGTTTCTTCGTTATATTTCATACCGTTTCTACCTCTTTTCCTATTTTTGCCTTCCGCTATCTAACAGATATCAATGTATGTGCTGTCTGTCATAGCAGTTTCCCGCCATCAGATACTTTTTCATAGCAGAAATTGAAAAATAGGCATGAACCGTTTTTCGTTCATGCCTATTTCCATTCAGCAAAGAAATGCGTTCTTTGCTTAAATAAATGCGTATATAATCAGTGCAATGGTTAATGCGTATATGACAACAAAAGAAATTGCTTTTATCAGATTAAAGATAAACTTCTTTTTCTCTGTCATGTTCGGCTGTTCATAGGACACGATAATTGCATATCCGATTCCCAGCAAAATCGGCAGTAACACCAAAAACGGCGTAATCTGAATGCCAAACAACCGTTTTGTTGCAAATGGAATCACACCCACCGCCACAAAAATCAATACTAAAATTAACCCGACGCAAACCTGATATTTCTCAAAAATTTTCAAGACTTTTTTCATCGTCGCGCGTCCTTTCTGTTTTACATAATATCAGCCGTTAAGCCGCTTTTTTCTTTGTGCCGCCCTTATTGCCGCGCAGCATGTTCCATGTCGGAGCAGCGATAAAGATGGAAGAATAGGTTCCTACGATAACACCAACCATCAATGGCAGTGCAAATCCGCGAATCGATTCAGAGCCCAGCACATACAGGACTACCAACGTTACAAACGTTGTACCGGATGAGTTAATAGACCGGCGCAGCGTCTGCAAAATACTCTTTTCGCAAACCTCGGAAAATCCTTCTTTTTTCAGATATTTTCTATTTTCACGCACACGGTCAAAAATGACAATCGTTGCATTGATAGAATACCCTATGATGGTCAGAATTGCTGCGATAAACGATGCGTTGACCGGAATACGGAAAATCGCATAAAACGAAATCATCAGCAATGTGTCATGAATCAGCGCAATCACCGCAGCCACACCGGACGTGAATTCAAAACGAATTGTGATATAAATCAGCATGAGGATACATGCAACGATAACCGCCATAATTGCACCGGTCAAAATCTCACTGCTGATTGCCGCGCTGATGTTGTTGCTTTCCAGCGGCTGTTCGCTTGTTAAGTTAAAATCTGTTTTAATCTTCTGAAACACTTCGTCACGCGCAGCAGTTTCCAGAGATTTCATTTTGACGATAACCTCGTTTGCATCTCCAACCTTCTGGATACTATACGGTTTTTCACCGATAGTCTGTTCAATCGCAGAGGAAAGTGCTGATTCCTCATACGGATTTTCCATATCAATCCGCATCATGGTACCGCCGGAAAAATCAATATCAGTCACAAACCCTTTGTTCACAATCAAAAAGACTGCGCCAATCAGGATAATTGCCAACGACAGGCAAAGAAATTTCGGATAATTTTTCATAATACTAAACTTGCGTTCCATTTTAACAGCACCTCCTTTCTTATTTTACACCTATTCCATATAATTTTCTGTTTTTCACATTTAGCTGAACCAACTGAACCAGCAGGAATTTCGTAATGACGATTGCTGTAAACATACTGACCAGCACACCAATCAGCAGCGTCACTGCAAACCCTTTCACGGTTCCGGAACCCAGCCACAGCAGCACTGCCGCCGCAATCACGGTTGTTACGTTAGAGTCTACAACCGCCGCAATTGCGCGGTGGAAACCCGATTCCACAGACGCCCGCAATGTTTTGCCAAGCTTGAGTTCATCTATGATACGTTCAAATATAACGACGTTCGCATCGACCGCCATACCCATAGACAGGATAATACCTGCAATACCGGGCAAGGTCAAATTCACTTTGAACCAGCCCAGCAACAATACCGTCAGCGCCGTATAGAATGACAGCGCAATTGCGGACACCAAGCCCGGCAGACGATAGAAAACAAGCATATAGAGCATGATTAAAATCAAGCTGATGAACGCTGCCATAATACTGTTGTTGAACGCCGTTTCTCCCAGCGTCGCGCCAACGCTGCTCACGCCGACTTCTTTCAGCTTAAACGGCAGCTGACCTGCACGAATCAATCCTGCCAGTTCCCGCGCATATTCTACTGTGAAATTTCCGCCGGAAATGATACAGGTCGTATCAGTAATCTGCGTTTGTACGCGCGGACTGGAAACCACTTGGTCGTCCAACATGATAGCAATGAAGTTCTGTCCTTCCGGTTGTCCTGCCAAACGGCCGGTCGCTTCAGAAAATTTCTGCACACCGGAATCTTTTAATTTCAGCTCTACATAGTTTTCCGGCGCCGTGGTTTCACTGAGTTTGTCAAACTTCGCTGTTGCCGTATCCACATCGTCTCCCGTCATAACAGTGTTGCCCTCAGGGTCTGCAAAAGACAATTGCGCTGTTTTCCCCAACAGTTCCACCGCTTCACGCGGGTCGGAAACAGACGGAATTTCAACATAGAACCGTTTATCTCCTTGACTCTGTACATTCGCTTCTGTATATCCCTGTTCTGTGAGACGTGTTCTCAAAATAGAAACCACGGTGTCTCTTTGCTCGTCTGTGATGGAGTCTGCATCCGCGTCATACTGAATAGACGAACCGCCCGCAATATCCAATCCTTTTTTGATGCCATTCATTGCAGGATTAATTTTCCAGCTTCCCAGCGTTACGCCAAATGCCGCAACAAAAATCATAATACCGATGATGAGAAGCATTCCTACAAGCTTAATTATGCTTTTCCCTTTCATGTTTTTTCCTCCTCTTGTTAAGAGACGTACCCTCACACTGCGTCTCTCTTATGCCGCGTTTTTGAAACTTTGGACAGACCTGTCCCACGGCAATCACATGATACTATTATATTATGGTTTGTCCCCTTAGTCAAGGCTTTCCGTTATTTTTTTTGCTAAATCTGTAAAAAATTACAGTTATCGCTGCAAACAGCCTGTCCTTTTTTCTATTTTGTCCTTTCTACGTGCAAGGTATGAGACACCCGCTTCGTTTTTCCTATTTAGCATTTTCTTGTTCAAACATCTACTCGAACCGGTAAATGATACTTCAACAATTCATTTTTTGCTTTTTCTGCTTGATTTCACCAAAAAACAAAAGAAGCAGGGCGTTTCCTGCTTCTTTATCTTCTTATTGCCGTACGGCAAATATTTTTGTTTTCGCCCTTTACAGAATTGCTGCGCCGTTGATAATCAGTTTAAACCGGTATCCCAAAAATGCGGCGGCGCGTTTACACATGTTCATTCTGGTCATAAAAATTTCCAAATAATCCATGGCGGAAGAAATGGCGTCGTCAATCCTCAGCGATAGCTGGATGACTTTCTTTTCTTCCAGCACTTCAATTTTGCTTTCATGTACCGCATAGTTCACTCGGTCATGAATATCAAAATGTTCTATATCGGTGTTGCGCACCCGACTGGTGCGCACGTCCGCTTTATCCGCCAAAATAATGGCAGCCGAAACCGGATTGACCGCATATCCTTCTCCCTCGTTGTGGTTGCCGATTGCCGACACTATCGTCATGATTTCCGCCGGCGGCATACCCAAATCTTTCAGCAGTGAAAACGCCATTGCCGCGCCCGTCTGCGCGTGCATCTGGCGGTTAATCGCATTGCCGATATCATGCAAATATCCGGTAATGCGCGCAAGTTCCTGTTCCCGTTCGCTGTAGCCCATGTCGCGCATGAGCCGTGCAGCGGCGGCGGACACCCGTCCCGCATGAACATGCGAATGTTCTGTATATCCCATTACTTTCATGGTTTCTTCTGCACAATCGATCATGTGAATCACAAGTTCATTTTCCCGAATGTCGTTGTATGTGATTTGCATAAACTTCACTTCCTTTTGGCAGATAGCAGTCCCCTCTTACTCTTATTCTTCCGCCAACGCCGCTTTAATGGCAATGGCACATTCAATGCGTTTGCGCTGCAATTCACAGCCCAAATCATAGGGTTTGTTCAAATCTCCGTTAAACTGCTGCGCATTGGCAGGACAGCCGCCGCTGCAATAGAATTTCGCCCAGCAGTCCCGGCAAGCCGGTTTACTGTAGACATTGCAGCTTGCAAAGGTTTCGCTGATGTCGTGGCGGAACGGTTCCTCCTGTTTCAAGACATTACCCATGCGAAAATCTTCGTTGCCCACAAACTGATGGCACGGATAGATATCGCCATTTGGCGCAACCGCAAGATATTCGCTGCCGCTGCCGCAGCCGCTGAGACGTTTATAGACGCAAGGACCCTGATCTAAATCCACCATGAAATGGAAGAAGTTAAACCCGTTCCCTTCTTTGCGGCGGCGGATATATTCCTTTGCCAAAATATCATATTGTTCATCGATTTTGGGAATATCCTCATATTGCAAGGCATAGTCCACATCAAACGGCGCAACCACCGGCTCCACGGAAGTCTGTTTGAATCCCAAATCCGCCAAATGCAGCACGTCCTCAGCAAAGTCGAGGTTGTGACGCGTGAATGTCCCGCGCACATAGTAGTTATCCTGTCCGCGCAATTCCGCCAGCTTTTGAAATTTCGGTACGATTTTATCATAGCTGCCCGAACCGTCCACGCGGCAGCGTACGCGGTCGTTGACCTCTTTGCGTCCGTCAATGCTCAGCACAACATTTACCATGTTTTCGTTGATATATTCCATGATGTCGTCTGTCAGCAGCATACCATTGGTGGTAATGGTGAACCGGAACTGTTTGCCCGTTTCCCGCTCACGGTTACGCGCATATGCCACAGTGGATTTCACCACATCGAAATTCATCAGCGGTTCTCCGCCGAAAAAGTCGATTTCAATGTTGCGGCGGTTGCCGCTGTTCGCAATGACGAAATCAATCGCCGCTTTGCCCACTTCCGCCGGCATCAGTTCCCGTGTGCCGCCAAATGCGCCTTCGTCCGCGAAACAGTAGGCGCAGCGCAGGTTACAGTCATGCGCAATGTGTATACACAGCGCTTTGACAACCGGCTGGTTGTGATAATTTTTCGCAATTTCCGCATAGGCGTCCGGTGTGAACAGCAACCCCTGTCCCACCAATTCTTTCAGTTCTTCATATGCCTGCGCCAACTCCTGCCGTGCAAAAGCATTCAGTTCCGCCAAAACCGTTTCCCGCGGCGGCATATCCTCCCAACCATGTGCTACATAATATTCTGTCAGTGCATAAGCCGCCGGTTCCATGATATGTACCGCACCACTGTACACATCAACAACGATATGGGTTCCTTCCCATGTAAAACAATGTACCATCTATCTATTCTCCTTAAAATCACACAAATCTATTCCTTATATGATGCATTTTTGCATCATGTCACAAAAAAACGCAAACCGCTCTGTGAACATTCTGTCACAGAAACGGCAACTCAGTTAAGGATTTTCACTTGCTATGTTTAAAAAGGCATCCGCCCTTTTGGGGCGATGCCTTTTTGATATCCTGCTATTTATTTGATGTTTTCACATTTCTGGTTTGCTACCGTACAGGATGTTTTGCAAGCAGACTGGCAAGATGTTTGGCATTCGCCGCATCCGCCTCCCGCTACGCTTTTTGTCAGCACTTTTCCATTTAATGTTTTAACCTGTTTCATTGTCTGTTTCCTCCTTATTATATGAACGAATGTGCAAAAATGTGCGCACTCATCCGATTTTTTAGTAACGGCGGCGGCGTTTCGGTTTAGTGTTCAGACCGACAATTCCGCCCATTGCGCCAATGAGCAACGCGGTTATCAATGTTAAAATCCATTTTACCGAGAGAATCGGAGACGCGCCGGTCAGCCACCCCAAAACGACCATCACCATTCCATAGATACCTGTGACAACCGCTCCCGCCAGCCAACCGCCGGAATGCGCTTTGCGACCTGCAAGAAACGAGGCTGCAAACATTACGGCAATGCTGACCACAAACATGGTGGAACGAACCGCTCCCAAAGGCAGCGGCGCCAGTTTATAAATCACTGCCAGTACCAACACGGCAAGGAAGGTGACAACAAACTCAAACACAATCAACGGCATACCTGACGCCGAACGTCTGGCAATCTGCGGACCAAATACGGATGATTTTCTGCTGTATGGTTCCATTCGGCCCTCTCCTCTCTTTTGGGATTTTTTATTTATCCTCTACATATTTCAAAACGTCTTTAATGCCCCATTTTGCAACATGAATCGGTGTTTTGTCCGGTGTGGATTCAATGATGAACGTATCGTCTTTAATACGGGTCACTGTGCCATAAATGCCGCCGATTGTCAGCACATCATCGCCCACTTGAATGGCATTAATCATATCCCGCGCCTGTTTATCTTTTTTGCGCTGCGGACGAATAATCATAAAATAGAATACCACAAAAATCAGCACCATCGGAATCAACATGCCCCAAATACTGCCGCCCATTCCCATACCTGCCGCACCGGCCGCTGCTGCGTCCGCCGCCGCTTCGCCTTCTGCAAAAACGGTCATACCTAATAACTGTTCCATAGTTTACCTTCTTTCTGTATCTTTCCTTGTTTGTCCTGATATGGTTCATAAATAAGCTCACTTTTATCAGTCTTTAGCTAACACTTATCCATATTATTAATTATACATACTTTTTCCAAATAATCAAGTCTTTTGCGCCATCTTTTTTATATTTTTCGCATATATTGTTCTACCGCCCAATTTTTATAGGCTTCATAGCGTTGCTCTTCAATCGCTGTACGGATTTCCTCCATCATATGGTTATAAAAATAGAGGTTATGCAGTACACACAGACGCAGCCCCAGCATTTCTCCTGCTTTGAGTAAATGGCGGATATAAGCACGCGAAAAATGCTGACAGGCAGGACAGCCACAGTCGGGATCAATGGGTAACGGGTCCCGCTCAAATTTTTGATTCAGAATATGCATATAGCCTTTGGAAGTGAACAGCGACCCATGCCGCGCGTTACGCGAAGTAATCACGCAGTCAAAAAAGTCCACGCCGCGCCAAACGGCTTCCAAGATGTTGGCAGGCGTTCCCACACCCATGAGATAGCGCGGACGGTCTTCCGGCATGTGCGGCTCCACCGTTTCAATGATGTGATACATGGTCTCTGCGCTTTCGCCCACTGCCAATCCGCCGATAGCATAGCCGGGCAAATCCAGTTTTGCGATTTCCTGCATATGCTGCACACGAATGTCGTCATAGGTGCCGCCTTGGTTAATGCCAAACAGCAATTGCTGCGGGTTAATCGTCCCTTCCTGTGCATTCAGCCGCGCCAGTTCCGCCTTGCAGCGTTCCAGCCAGCGCGCAGTCCGCGCCGCCGATTGCTCCACATATTCCCGCGGCGCCGGATTTTCAATACATTCATCAAACGCCATGGCAATGGTGGATGCCAAATTGGACTGAATCCGCATACTTTCCTCCGGCCCCATGAATATCTTTCTACCGTCTACATGCGACTGAAACGTCACACCCGCTTCTTTTATTTTACGAAGCTGTGCCAGCGAAAATACCTGAAATCCGCCGCTGTCCGTTAAAATGGGGCGATCCCAGTTCATAAACTTGTGCAGACCGCCCAAATCACGGATAATTTCATCACCCGGTCGGATATGCAAATGATAGGTATTGGACAGTTCCACCTGACAGCCGACTTCTTTTAAATCCAGCGCCGAAACCGCGCCTTTAATCGCTGCGCTGGTTCCCACGTTCATGAAAACCGGCGTTTGCACTGTCCCATGCACGGTTTCAAACGTGCCGCGGCGCGCCTTTTTTTCCTTTGTCAGTAGTTTAAACATGATTTTTCTCCTTTTCTACTCCCGATTGTTGACAAACATGCTGTCGCCAAAACTATAGAATCGGTATCGCTCGCGAATTGCTTCCCTATAGGCATTCATCGTATGTTCATATCCACCAATGGTGCTGACCAGCATAATCAGCGTGGACTGCGGCAGATGAAAATTGGTAATCAGGCAGTCCACCGCTTTCATTTGATAGCCAGGGTAGATAAAAATGTTGGTATACCCGCTGCACGCTTCCACAGTGCCATCTTCTTTTGCAATGCTCTCCAGCGTGCGGCAGCTCGTCGTCCCCACCGCAATGATACGTCCGCCGTTTTTGCGGCAGCGGTTGATTTTATCCGCACATGCTTGGTCTACCACATAAAATTCGCTGTGCATTTCATGGTCTTCCACCTTTTCCACCTTCACAGGGCGGAATGTCCCGATGCCGACATGCAGCGTCAAATACGCCAGTTCCACGCCTTTTTGCTCCAGTTTTTGCAGCAGTTCCGGCGTGAAATGCAGTCCCGCCGTAGGTGCGGCGGCGCTGCCGTCATGTTTCGCATATACCGTTTGATAGCGTTCTTTATCCTCTAATTTATGCGTGATATAGTGCGGCAGGGGCATTTCTCCCAAGCTGTCCAGAATTTCTTCAAACACACCTATGAATGAAAACCGTACAATACGGTTACCGTTTTCCAGCACTGTTTCAATCTCCGCCTTAAGCTGTCCGTCACCAAACACCACTCGTTTGCCCTCCCGCAGTCTGCGTCCGGGTCGTACCATGGTTTCCCAATGCGTGTCGTCAATGCGGCGCAGCAGCAAAAATTCTACCGCGCCGCCGCTACCTTCTATCGCGCCATAGAGTCTGGCGGGAATGACCTTGGTGTTGTTGAGCACCAAACAATCGCCGCTGTCCAATTCTTCTATCATATCGGCAAAATGGCGGTGGCGCAGTTTGCCCGTTTTCCGGTTCATAATGAGCAATCTGGACTGGTCGCGCTTCCTGATAGGCGTTTGGGCAATCAGTTCCTGCGGCAACTCAAAATCAAATTGTTTTACGTCCATTCTCTTTTTTCTCCTTTTTCTCCTGCAAACATATTACTTATATCTTACACTATCCCCGCCGGAAAATCAAGAGGAGAATCTACCGCCACACCGCCGGAAACCTTGTTGGGTACCACGGGCAGAGGCGACCAACAAACTTTTTTTGATCATATCCCAAAGCATATAGAGCTTGCTTTTTTGTTTCACCTGAAGGGAATGCGTATCCTTTAAAAGGGACAAACCATCTTCTTTTTCCCTATTAATATAAAATATTTTTACTATTTTGACAAATTTCCCCTATATTTTTGTGGGAACATATTTACAAGCAAGTCGGAATTTGGTACAATAGATATGTGTGTACAAAAAAAACCCCTCAAAAAGAGACATTTTCACTCTCTTTTTAAGGGGAACCATTATAGTTCCTGAAAGGTTGGAAATAATACCTATTGGTTCGTTTATCTTTTTCGCGACCCATAGTATAATAGATATAGGCGTATTTGCTATGCCATGAAGCAAAAACATTTGCTTGCAAGGATGTTTTTGCGAAGCCGTCGATGATGCAGCTACGCAAAGCGCAGGTTTCGAGCGAAGCATTGAAACGATTCGGCGACGCTTTTTGATTCATGAAATCTTTGGACACGTGCCGAAGATTTCATACCCTACAGCGTTCGGAGTGCTGTGTCATGCGGCGCGACACGCGAGTGAAGAACGGTGGCAGAGGGAATTCCCAAGGGGGGATGAATCGATGGCGTAAGCCGGAGAGAATCCCTTCTTGGAAAATAGTATGCCATAAACGCAAAACAGATTCGCCATCGTGCACGAGGGCGGTTCCACATCGTTGCCCGGCGGGAAATCTCCCATGCCAATCGTGCATCTTTGCTGATATATCCCCGTTGCAGCGGAACTACCAATTCCGCTACAACAGGTCTCTCTTCCATCCCATATTCACAAGAAGAGAGTCCAAAACCTCATATGCGTTATCATTCTGTAGGGCACTGCACCCAGCCGCTCCCTACAACTATGTCTTGCACGACATTTATCCAGACATGTGTGCTTTTTTACCAAAAGCGCTTTCACCCCTATGCCCATGGGGTGGGTTAACTTCTTCTTAAAACAAGAAGCTTCGCCGCCGGCAGTCGCCATGCGTCTGCCATACCCTTTTGGCAAAATTCCCTTGGCATTTTTTCGTTCTCTGTCCAAGGGTGCATTTTGTTTGCCTGTTTCCAACGCCGTATAAGGCTTTTTGGCACATTTGCAGATATGAATTATATTAGTTTACTATACCATTATATATCAACCGTTTGTGTGTGTCAAGCAGAATTTCAAAATTTTTTCAATTTTTTAAGGAGATGGTAATCATGGCAAGTTCATTTGCACTCAGGCTCCGCGAAGAACGTGAGAAACAGCAATGGTCAAAGCGTTTTCTTGCTACGGCTATTGAAGTGAACGAAAATACCTATCACCACTATGAGGACGGAGATTGTTTTCCCAGTTTGCCGAAACTGCTGGCGCTGGCAAATTGTTTGAATGTTTCTCTGGATTACTTATGCGGCCGCAGCCATATCCGTCAAATCTTTTCCTTGCCGCCGGAAGCAAATATTCATGCGCTGCTGGCAGAAAATCTAAAACAATTACGTCAGCAAACGGGCTTAACCCAAAAAGAAATTGCCGAGGAACTTCATATGCACGAACATTCTTATCAGGCGTATGAAATCCAAACACGGTTTCCAACTTATCAAACCTTTTTAAAGCTAGCAAATTATTACCACGTACCATTGGACAGGCTCATCAAAATTCATTAATACATATCCCAGTAATGACACAAAAGGAGGAAATATTTATGGCAAACCTAACCACACGGCTGCGGGAACTGCGCAGAGAACAAGATATGACCCAAGAGGCGCTTGGCGCAGCTATCGGCATTGGCAAAAGCACTTATCAGAACTATGAACAGGGTATCAGCGGTGCGCCGCTTCACCGGCTGCTGGATTTATCGGAATATCTGGACGTTTCGTTAGACTATCTTTCCGGTCACAGCGACGAACGTATCCGCGTGAGCGGCAGACTCAACGTTGTGGCACTGGAGCCGTTCTCTCAGCGTCTGCGCAAAATCCGCAAGGAACACAAGATGACGCAAAAAGCGGTCGCGGAACAAATTGGTATCATCGGGCGCACCTATATCAAATATGAGCATGGCGAAATCGTACCGCCGATTGATAAGCTAATCAAACTTTCCGACCTGTTTGACATAACAATGGACGAACTGGCAGGACGCACAGATTTGGATAAACGGAAAATCTGACGGATATAAAATATTGTTCGCCTAAGCAGATGGAACTTTTTCTATCTGCTTAGGCTTTTTTATTTGTTCTTTTTCGGGCGGAACATATGTCAAAATATCCTGCAATTCACAATTTAACACATAACAAATTTTAGACAGCAGCGTTAAATCTACTCTATCTAAGTCCTTACATTGATACCATCCCTTGACAAGAGTAAACACGTCTGACCAAAATAAAAATGGCTGCTGACCGCGTTTTCGTCCTTGGCTTGCGAAGGGCAAGCCTGCGTCCTCAGCCTTGCCAGCCCCTCATTTTTACCCCTCTGTTTTCGGTCAGATCCTATGGAGTTTTTCCGGCGAAAATCATGTAAAGGATAAGGAAGACGAATGAGCAGGGCTAGTGCCCGCGAATGAGGATGACGCAATGATTTGCAGGATTTTCGCCGGAAAAACCGTATTTACCTTTGTCAAGTGATGGTAGTATCTATTAATTGTCGTATATTTAATACCGGTATGAACAGATAACTGATTTCGCGTATATTGCTTTCTATCTAAAAATTCTTTTAATGTCAATTTGATGTAACCAAAATCCACCTCTTGTATTTCTTTGGGTTCTTTAAAGATACTTCTCACGGCTGTCCCCCCGTTCTATCACCATTTTATCATGTATTACCCCATTTCACAATTTCCCTGTTGGTGATTATCTGCTTGCCGAATCAACCATATATATGGTTACCCCTATAGATAATGTATTATTTTAGAATATATATAGTATACCATATCTTTTGAAAAATTGCGTCCCACCGATAGGACATCCAATTATTTTTTTTGCAAAAATATGCGTTTCTGTTGATTTTTTCAAAATTTTCGGCTAATCTATAATTATCATATAGATTAGCCGAAAATGGCGTTATATTAGCGTATCTCACTGGAAAGCAACAGGCGAGTACCGTCGACTCGACCATTGGTTGGTTAGACAACGAAAAGCCGGAGGTTCGATTTTATCCAATCGAACCTCCGGCTTGTTATATTTCTCTTTTTATTCCGCTATCAGCAAAATACCGCTTGCCGGTTTGATGGTATAGGTATCCGCCGGTTTGTGGGCGGCTTGCTTTTGATGTCCTGTCAAAAGCGGCGCGGTCACTTTTTTCACCTGAAACGGCAACGCACTGTAGTCCAGTTTCACGCGCACCGGTTCTTTCGCCCAGCTTGCCGCTGCAATCAGCGCTTTTCCGTTCATTTGCCAGCAGGAAACCAAAATGCCGTCGTGCTCCGCTTTTACCGGACAATTGTTGTCCCACCAACCATAGAAATCCGCTGCCGGAACATCCAATTTATCATATAGTTTCCAAAGTTCCGGAATTGCTTCCGGCGTGCCGGTCCAGCCATAACGCGCCGTTTCGCCGAACACCAGCCCGCGGTAGAAATTACCGCCGCCTTGGAGCATTTCTCCCATGAGTCCAAACGGAATGCCGCTCATTTCCACCAGCCATTCCTCCGGCGGAGTGGTTTCATAGTCAAATCCTTCGCCTATCCAAAGTTCATTGATATAGGGAAATAGTTCCATATAGAGCAGCAGCGAACTGGTTTGCCCTGCGCGCGCATCCTTATGGTCCCAGCTATGCATATCCACCAGCGCACCCTCTTTTTTGTCCAGCACCCGCCGCACGCGTTTCATGGTCTCCCGTCCATATGCCGTGTCGTCAATATAAATGCCATCAATATCCGTTTTTTCCACCAAATACCGCAGTCCTTCTATATAATAGTTGCACATACGTGAGGTTCCGCTCGTCAGCAGAGAGGCGTCCGCCTCGCCCTTATGCTTGCCATGTTTTATATCCTCCCGCCATGCAGCAATCACGTCTTTGCCAAATTCCGCTTCCACCTGTTCTTTTGCGTCTTTCTGCCACAGCGTGGCGCCTTCTTTTCCGCCCGACGCCGCGAATATTTCACTTCCCAGCGATTGCAGTACCGGCAATTCCTTCATTTTTGTCGACAACTCCCGCACGGTGTTATAAATCTTACATTTTCCGCCCAGTTTATGCACTTCTGCCGCAAAATTTTTCAGCGCTTCCGTCTCATAGAACGGATAGTTAATATAGGGGTTGAGGTCTGTTCCGTGATGGATATTCAGCACGTTTGCCCCTGTTTTTTTCATTTCCTCCAGCCAAATCTGCGGCTCCTCGCAGCCATGCGTCTGATAGTACCGCGACGCAAAATGCGTTTTGGTGTCAATCGGTTTCAGCGGTGTCACCAGCATGGAAAAACAAAAATGCACCGTCTCGCCCTGCCGGAAAGTGCGTTCTCCGCTATAGATGCGCGCATGGCGGTCTGCACCAATATAAATGCCGCCCCGTCCGCCGTTATACCAGCCATCCGGCAAACGCAGCGGCTGGTAGTGATAATAAATATTCACATGCGGACGCACATAAGTTTCGTCCATGAACTGGAACCGTGCGCCGCAACTCGGATACCCTATCCAAAAGCTGTCCTGGTGAACCTTTTCGCCCCACCGGAAATTGATTTCCTGCGGCATTTTCCCGCCGCGTTTTCCCAGCCCCATAAAATAAGCGTCCTGCCCCAGCGCGAAGGGAATTTCCAGGGCAATATCTGTTACCCGCGTTTTTTTCAGCGCCGTAAATGCCGCGTCAAAATAGCAATATCCGTCAAATTCCACCCGCCCATTCACTTCCACGCGGAAATCATTCATTCCGTTTTTGCCCGTAAACCCGTAGGTTTCTTCTGACGCGCTGTCGGTATAGGCAACCGGGAATATGCGCTCTGCGCCGTCACACGTCTTCACTGAAAAAGACATTGCATTTTCCAGCAGTTCCCGCCGGCTGTCCGTATCTATTTGAATTCTGCTGTTGAACTCCGTATATACACGTTCCGGCAGTCCATATTCGTTCACCGTCACGCCGCGTCCCAGCACCCGCGCCGTCTTTCCGTCCACTTGCACCGGCGTATAGGGCGCTGTCACGCCGCCGTCCTGTGCTGTCTTGGAGTTGAACCAATGCAGTCGCGAAAATGTCTCCGGATGGTCTTGTGCCTCGGTTTTTGCGGCGGCAGTATCTACGCTGATTTGTATTTTTTTGTTGCAAACCGTTTCTCCATCCAGCAACAACTGCACTGTCCCGCTATAATTTCCGCCCTTTGCATCTGCCGGCACATCAACGTAGCACCAAATTACGGTTTTTCCGCAAACCGGTATGGTTTCATGATGTTCTTTGCCATAAATATCCGTTTTATCCTGCGGCAACGCTGCACATCTGTCCTTACCGATTATCCCATTTTTCCCTTTTAAATCGGAAAACGCCACCGATAAACCGCCCGATTCCCCTGCTTTGCATTTCACAAAAAGCTGGAACGGATAAATTTCTCCGCGTTTGGCGTGTTCCAATTTTTCCGACGCTGTAATTTTCACAGTTTGCGTCTCGTTGCCCCCAATGGGATGTTCTCTTGCTATCAAAAATACCTGCACATTTTTCACCCTTTCCCCGCTGAACTGCATATACGCGCAGTTTTTATGTTTCTTACCAAAAAACATTGTTATTTTTTTATCCTTTTATAATATCATATTATTGCTGAATTGAAAAGAGAATTCAACAAAAAAACTGCCCAAAATTTGAGCAGTTTTTTTATTATTTTCAGCGATTCATTTGTTTCAGCAACCTATAAATCACAACAAAGGATTCTTCACGTTTCGCATAGGCTTGCGGTGCGAATGTACCGTCGGGATATCCGCTTAACAGTCCCAGTTTCGCGGCGTATTCCACCTCTTCTTTTGCCCAGCCGGAAACCGCGTTGCCATCTGCAAACCGCGGCGTTTGCGCTTCTTCCGGCGGTGTAATTTCCGCCAATTTTGCTGCGTTGTCTAAAATGACTGCCATTTCTTCCCGGGTAATATTTGCGTTTGGATTTGCATTTCCGTCCGTATCGCCTTGTATGAGTCCCTGTTGTTTGGCTGTCTCCAAAACATTTGCATACCAATCGCCTGCTGTCACGTCATGGAATCCGCCTTGATAAGCGCTCTCCGGCAGATTCAATGCACGAACCACCATGGCGACAAACTCGCTGCGTGTGACATCGGTTTGCAACTGCAACGATTCTCCGGAGCCTTTCACGATTCCGGTATCATAAAGGGACGTAATTTCCTGTTCACCCCAATGCCCGCTGACCTCCGCTTTCATAGTTTCCGTCATGGAACCGTGCGTCCCTCCCGGTCCCGGCGTATCTGTCGGCGTTGGCTGGATTTCCGGTCCCGGCGTACCCGTCGGCGTGGGCGTAGCGACCGGTACGCTGATACCGCCTCCACCACCTCCGCCGCCTGTTCCATGGGAACTGTTACCCGGCGTCGGACGCGGCGTAATAATAGGCGTAGGGATGACAATCGGCGGTTTGACAATATCGGAAGGTTCTGCGCCGAAATAGACATAATCGCCGTCCTGTTTCGCCGCCATATTTTTCTGATTCATGCTTACGTTCGTAATGGTATTCCCATTACTATATACAATTAAGTCTGATGCGCCTGCACTTTCTTCCGTAAGCGTGGAGGCGTTCAGAATCAGATTGCCAACGCTCCAATCAATGGAAATTTCCTGCTGCGCCGCCGAAGCGTTTAACAATGTAACACCGTTTTTATCGTCCTCAATGGTTTTCACATCCTGCGCAATGATAGACAGCGCCGCGCCGTCATCTGCGGTTTCCACCAGCAGCAAACCGGCGTCGGTTGTGAAGTTGCCAACAGTATAGGTTCCTTTTTTCGCCGTGTTGTGTAGCTGGAAATATTGGTAAGTCGTGGTTGCTCCCGTTGATTCCTCCTGCATGGTGAATTCATAGGCAGAGGCGTCCTCGCGGGTCAACCCTTCCACTTCCACTTCCTGCACGCTGACGTCAAAACGCTGTCCGACATTTTCCGGCAGAAGAATCGTATTGAAAACGGCTGTTCCGCTGGTTTGCATGGTATAATCCGCATATTTGGCATTGGAGAAGCTGTTCTGCCCTTCCGAATAGTATCCGTCTTTAATCGCCGCTGCGTTAAACCGCTCCGGCGCAACCGGTACGACCTGAATGTTCACGTCGTTAAATCCTGTCCGGATTGTTTTTGTCGTGCTGTCCAGACTGATGTTAGCCTCCGGCAGGAAATGCCAGTTTTGTACATAGGAATAGGAGCCTGCACTTTTCGGCGTCAGATAGTCGTTCACCAGCCAGAAACCAGGTTTGACAAACAAAATGCTTCTGCTGTAGTTTGCACGCGGTTCATTAGGTGTTGTTCCCAACATAAAATCATAGGAATTGTTAGTCTCCCACCGTGGAATGCTGCCGGAATTTTTTCCGATTGACTGCTGATAATTGAGATCGGTGCCCGAAGCATATACACTAACCAGATTATGCCCTCTTGTGGAAATCAGAAAATCCCTTCTGGGGTCTTTACTGTATGAACCATAGAGCGGGTCAACCAGCAAATATTGTCCATATGCCTTCACAACAAGGTTCAAATCATCCGGATGCGCATGGCTTCCCATACCGCCGTCCACACTGGTATAGAGATAATTTGCATTGGCGTCCCAGCCGGTGCGCATAGCAATTTTACGCCCAACCGGAAACAGAATGGAAGTGAAGTCCGGCGCATATCCTTCCGCGCCGTCCGAACCGGCAAACAACAAATGCGGGTCGTTATACCATTTGCCGACTGCCAGCAATCTGGATTTATAGTTTCCGCGATGACTGTAGCCGTCGCCTTCCTGGTGGTCGCTGTAGCCGGGCATGCTGGAATACATCATGTATTGCGCCAGTCCATGAATCGCTTTAATGGTTTGGTCTGTGAACGGATATTCCGTTTCTCCCATCATGTCTGCCACTTTCTTTGCGTCCACTGTGGAAGCCAGCGCGTAGTCCGTGTAGCCGAGCGCCAATTCTTTACAGCTTGTATCCGATAACATAATACCGCCGCAAATGGTATCATAGCGCGATTTCACACGGGAAATCCAAGCGCCTGAATCTTTGAATTCCGGAAAATTCATCGCCACGGTATAGAGCCCGAGCGTTTCCGAGGAACCCCAGTTATTAGATGATGTGAAACCCTTTGAATCGTTCGCTTCATCCCACATATATTTCATGAAATAGGTGAACGTTTCCGCCGTCATATATTCACTGTTCAAAAGCTGCATAAACAGTCCCGGCAGACACTGCGTCCGCAGCGCCACGTCCAGCGTTTTCAAATACGCTTTATTCGGTGTATTTGTTTTGGGAATTTTGTAGGGATTTCTAATATCCGACATTTTTTTCATAGATACCGTTATAAAATCCATAAGTTGCCGGATGGCAGTATAAGCATAGGACTCATCTCCCGTTGCATTATAGAGTTTCACCAATTTGTCAAACCATGTATTGAAACGCAGCAGTTCCTCCTGATACCGGTATCCCGCGCCGCTCGGCTGATCCCAGCCCCAACTGAGGTCTTGGTCGTAGGAAAAAATCAACTGCGCCAACGCGTTGGAATAGGTCAGATTATTTTCGCTCCACGAGGTATCACCGTTATGAATCACAACCACTTTTTTGGGTTTCACGTCGGCTGTTCCTGCGTCAATCGTTTGCTGTAAGGTTTTGCTGCCCTCCGGCGTGATGTCGCCGGTTCCCAGATTCACGCCGTTAAATCCGCGCAGATTCAGGGTTGCCGCTGTAATCGTATCTCCCTTTTTCAGTCCGTTCAAAGTAAAACGAATATAAATTCGGTTCGTTTTGTCATTCACGAGTTCCGACGTACCAATGGCATCCTCCCGCGCTTCCAGAAACATTTTTTTGCCGTAGTTTTTTCCTTTGTTTCCTCCCGCACTGATATAGGTATCGTTGGAGGGATAGAGCGTCAAGTCCGTCCCGTTTACTTTTACCTGAATATAGGGAGTACTGTCCGGCACGGTGGAATCTTTGCTATAGATTTTTGCCAGACCGCCGTCTTTATTGGTTGCCGTGATATAGAACGACAATTCCGAAGTTTTGGTGAAATTGCTTTTCACAATGTCGGTGATATCCGCCTGAACATATTTGTCTTGGTCAAAGGACATCACCGCAACCGGCGTCAGTCCGCTGTTGCCGTTATACATAAAGTTTTCTTTCAGCAAATCCGCTGTGATAGTATCCTTCACGGTGGTACTGACGTCTTTTTTCCGGTTCCGTTTTGCTTCCACAAAAATGTAGTAGTTATATAAGCATTCTTTTGCTAACTGATAGTCCCCTTCTTTGACTGCCTGTTCCACCGACGCCATATCGGGATATTTGGCATAGTTAATTCTTGGTTCCATTACCCATTTATTTTTTGCCGCGTCCCATTTCCCAAAAAATGCTTCGTCTGTCATGTCAGGATTATTAAAAATAACAGTGTTACCCTTATCATCTTTTCCTTCATGATAGTCATAATCATATTGCGGGTCCTGTGCAATCGGATAGCCAAAAGTACTGTCGATATATCCGTCCGCCTGCGCTGCAATTTGCTCCTGTTCCTCCGACGTTTCCAGCGCTACCGTTGTTTCCGCCGGCTCATTTTCCGACAAATCCGGTTGTGATTCTGCGGTTTCCGGTTCCACCGGCTGTGGTTCGCCGTTTTCTTCCGCCAACATTTCTTCTGTTGTTTTATCCGGATATTCTGTCTCCGGAACCACATATTCCGGCACATCGTCCGCCAATTCGTCCATCAGCGCAAAAACGTCCTCCGGCGGCACAGCCGCCGGATCCGTTTCGGAGTCTGCCAGTGCAGTCGGAATCGTTGCTGTCAGCATAGCCGTACCCAGCAGCAATGCTAACAGCCGTTTGCTTTTTCCTCGTTTCATTCTGACTCCTCCTTAATTCATCATTCCACAAATAATCTTTGCCGCTTCTGCGCGGGTGGCATTTTGCTGCGGCCCGAAGGAACCGTCCGCATATCCGCCGATAATACCCGCCTGCTGCATTTGCTGCACGCTGTCTTGTGCATAGCCGCTAATCTGTCCGTCATCTGTAAATGTTTTTTCATTTTCCATTTGTGTCAACGTCCGTTTCACTGCCGCCAGCGCACGCGTACTCATCACTGCCATATCTTCTCTGGTAATGTTGCTTCCTGTGCCGAACGTTGTTTCGGTTGTGCCGCTGACAATGCCCAGTTCCATCGCTTTGGCAATATAGGGATAGCACCAGTCGCTGCCGGATACGTCCGTCAAATTCACATCTTTTATATCGTTAATGGCAATGCCAAGCGCATTCATCAGCATTTTCAAGAATTCTTCTCTGGTGATTTGTGCTTCCGGATTGAAGTTCCCGTTTTCATCTCCATTTACAATTTGGTGGGATTTCAGCGTTTCAATGTAGTTATATCCCCAATAATCGCGGGGCACATCGCGGAAGCTTCCTGTCGTCTGTGAACCGGTCTCATTCCCTACCGGGCTGTTCACAGAGGGCGTTGTCGGCAGTGCTGCGCCAATTCCGCCGCCTCCTCCGCCGCTGCCGCCGGACGGACGGTTTCCGACCGGCGTTCCGCCATTGCCGCCGCCAAGTCCTTGTACCGAGAAAGGATAGGAGTCTTCGCCGCCTTTTGTGGGGCTATATGTATCTCCCGTTTTTGCAAAAGCTTCCACACGCAGCGTTCCCGATTTTGTTGTGCTGGGACGAACCACTGTCCCGTCATTCATCAATGCACTTGTATCAGAAGATGCATAAACAAATTTAGAACCGTAAAGTGCGCCTGTCTGCGGCAAATCCACATTTGCTGTCAGCCCCATCAGGCTGCCCAATTGATATTTTAATGCCAACAGGTCTGCTGTGACTTTTGTTTCTTCACCGCCGGTTAAAAATACCTGTATTTCCGCCAATCCAACATTACTGGTTGCCACTTTTTCCGTGACGCGGAACCGGAGGTAGCGTGCCAGCGTCTGGTTCACGGAAATGAACTGCAGCGCTTCGCCAAGCGTTCCGCCTGTAGCAAGCTGCGTATAGTTTTTTCCGTCCACAGAAGATTCCAAAACAAATTTCCGCAGCGGATAGGTATCCAGAATCATCGCTTCTTTCAGCATGATTTGGTTAAACACCTGTACTTGACCAAAATCAATGGTCAAAGCAGGGTCTTCTGTGTTCGTCCATTTCGCCGTTTCCCAGTTTGTGCCAACGTTTCCGTCCACTGCGCTTTCCGGCCCGCTGCCTTTTTTGCTGCCCACATTGGAGCTTGCCTTTTGATTCAGCGCCAAATTGCCTTCCGGAATATGAACCGCTTTCAGCGGGTCAAACACTTTTTCTATATAATTTTGAGGGTCGTCTAACATTTCCAGCCGGAACGTCATCACAATACCGTCTACGTCCTCTGTGATTGTTCCGAGTTTCCCATCGTTTCCGACCACTTCCGGTTTGGAGCTGGTCCATGTCACTTTTGTGCCGGGCAGGGCTTTCGTATTCAGTGCAATATCGCCGGATACAAAACCTTTCAACTTGGTAATTGCGCTGTAGTAGTCCACGTTATCTACAATATATTGCGGCACATAGCCTTTGTTGACAATCACTTTTACTTTATTGATTTCTACGATACCGGTGTTATTATATTTCTTTCCTTCTACGCTGTTATCCACGCCGTTGATTTCAATGTAACTCAAATTGGTGGCTTCCTCACGGATAAATTTGTTGCTTACCAGTGTTTTATAATTTTCCGTACCGTCGTCCGCCACTTCCAGCGTCAGGCGTTTGGTTTTCAAATTGAACCGCGCTTTTATTTTCAGCGTCAAATCCGCAGTCGCCACGTCCACTCTGGGATGCGTCGGGCTTTCGGACAAAGTCGGTCTGCAAACATAGGTATAACCGTGTCCGCCGCCGGCTTTTCCGCTGTAAATCGTAAAGATACGGTTTCCTGCGTCGTCATAGGGAATAATTTCCACTTTTTCGCAAGCAGCCGGCAGATGAACGTCTGCTTCCACAATCATTTCACCGGTTATTTTCAGTTTTTCATCGCCCAGCGCCGGATAAATACGGACGGTCGTCCCTGTTCCGCCGCTCGTTCCGGTACGGTCAAGCAAGAGTTTGCCGCCTTCTTGTTTGATTTTACCCACACCCGGCACCTGCTCAATGTTCGCCGCAATATCGCTGCCGGAAAAATCGGTTTCATACAGGGTATATAACCCGTTCATGAAATTGACTCCCATTTTCAAATCAAATGTTTTTTGCAGCGTTTTGCCGCCAAAAGAAAACGTTGCTGTCATGGTGACAGGCAGTTTTGCGTTATCACCCAATTTGACAATGGTTCCGTCGTTGTTCATCACGGTCGTGTCGGAGGACGTCCATGTGATGGTGGTACCGAATGCGCCTGTCTGCGGCAGGGATTTCAGGTTTGCCGTGATTTCGTCCGGATCCTCGTCCGTCAAATCCGCCATTGTCAGTTTTTCCGCCGCCGCCTCAAGAATTTGCAGCGGGTCTGTGATGGCTCCCACGGTCAAATGAAATTCTTTATACATATCTATGCCGGAATCACTCATTTTTGCCGTCAAAACAACATCTACATCGTCGCCAATCGGACGCGTCACAGCGCCTGTTGCCGAAATTGCAGCCGCATTGCTGGTCGTCCATGTCAGCGCTTTTCCGCCCACAGAAGACGGCAGAGATTTCAAATCCTCCACCACCGCGTCCGGCGTGTCGGTCAGTTTGTCAATCGTCAAATTTTCAAAGATTGCTGCAAGCGCCGCTGTTTCTGCTTGTTTATAGTTTTCCGTTTCATAGATTTTGGAAGAATAGATTGCGATAGAATCGTCCTTATTATTACTGGGCTTCAAGCCAAGATAAATTCCTGCAAGTCCGCCCCAGTTCTGATCCATCGTCCTTGCTTCCTGTCCCTCAAAGTTTATTGTCCATGCACCGGTATTGTTCGTGTCCAGCGTATAAATAATCTTGTTCTTTCTATCATTGGGTGAGCCATTACTCTGGACAACCCTTGTATCTCCGGTTGCAATCCAAACATTTGCATTGGAAGTCGTTAAACTGACGCCGGCACCTTTTGCAAGCGAACCGCCGGCTTTCTTGGAAAAGCCGACCGCCGCCAACTGTGTGGTCACATGAGGTTTCACTTCCAACTCCAACTGATATTTTCCGAACAGTTCATCTGTATAGATCGCGCTGCGCGTTGCCGCGTCATAGGGCACGGCATAGATTTTCAGCGGGTGGTTCATGGTTATCTTTTCAGCATTATCGCTGCTGTTTGCCACCGTTTTTGTCATCTTCAACGCGCCGTCTTCAATCGTATGTTTCGTCATCGTTTCCGTCTCACTTGAAACAATCCAGCCTTCCGCCATGTTGGTTTCCGTATCAATGACAGTATTTTCATAGGTTTCACTGAATATCAGTGTCGGCTCAACCGGAGACGGTGACGGGCTCGCGCTCGGGGAAGCTGAAGGCGACACCGTCGGAGACGTTGTTGGAGAAGACGATGGTGAGGTTGTGGGAGAGGTTGATGGCACCGGGTCTACGCTGGTATCCGGCGGCGTAGTCGGGTCTTCCGTTCCGTTCCATTCATAGACCTTAATGCTTCTCAGCTGCACATAGTCATCTTGGCTGAGATAATTTTTAAACTCACATTTTAGCGTACGGATATCAACGCCGCCCCAACTCGGATTGTACGGTCCGCCCAACTTTGTTTGGTTGCTTGTTCCTTCATAAACCGAAAACGCGCCGGTGGATGTATCCAAAATATATCCAAATGCATAAGGCTGTCCTTTTGTGTGGCTTCCCAAATCATTAGCATAATCTGCGCCATTGTTAGCCGCATTTCCTTTGTTAATATTAAATTTAGACGAATTACTGTTAAAAACAAAGGCGCTATGTGTTCCGTTCTCTGTTCCATTTGCTTTCTTTCCGGCACACGATGCAAAAAGCTGTGCGTTTTTACCCGCAACAGTCTTCATACCATCTACAACAGTCACTTCAAAATAGTATTTTTTAGCGCTGTCCATGATGAAATCCTGACCGTCTTTTTTCAGCGGCACTTCAAATTTCAACTGATCGCCGGCAGCCGAGTAGTTCCCATCCGCCTTTGCTTTTACTTGCAAATAATTTTCCGTTGTAGAGGTGATTTCCAAATTTGCATTCCCTGCCTGCGTCACAGTATATTCACTCTCGCCGCTTCCAAGCTGCATATTCAAAACCTGTGTCCACTGCGATTCCTCACTTCCGCCTTCTTCTGCCATCACCGGTATCATGCTGCCTATGACGGATACCATCATCACCAAAGACAGCAGTAAACTAATACTTCTTTTTTTCATTGTCCGTCTCCTCCTTCCTATCGAATCACAACAATCGCACGTACCGTTGCGCTGTTTGCCGTTGCGCTGACAAATATCTTGTCATATCTCTGGCGAATTTGTTTGATGTCGCCCAGTTCTGCTCTCTTTTCACTGCTGTCATAGATAAATACCGGAGGTCCACTGCTACGCGTCACTTCATAGCTTGCTTCCTTGCCGTCTCCGTCTGCACTGAAATCGCATCTTAGCGTATGCACCCAACGGTTTTTATCCTCTGATACCTGATTGAAGTCTGCGTCTGCCAAATAGCCGCAGAAGGTTTCATAGTCGCCGCGTTCGTCCATTCGACCGATTGCCGGTTCCGTCCGGAAGCTGCCCAGCACTTTCACTGCATCTATCCGGTCGCGCACGTCCAATGAATAGGAGATCAAATCTCCGTTTTTCACTTCGTTAAACTGGCTCTGATCCGTGATGTCCTCCGATACCAGAAATTCTGATTCTTTTCCTTCCGTTATCATTGTCACTTTTTGAATCGTATCACCGGCTTCATTTGCCGTCTTGCTGATTTTGTTCACAAATCCAACTTTGCTGGAGGTGGTAACAACGCCGGGATTTCCTGCTTTCATGTTCATGGTTACCACAATCAAATCCACCGCATGGGTATCGTCGTTCACGTCATATCCTGTTACTGTATATTCCTGACCGTTGTTCATTTCTATGTTCACCAGATAGTCTTGCTCTGTCGGGTTTGCATTGTTTTCCGGATCCGGAATACAAATCGTCATAGTCTGTTCACTCACGCCAAACGCGCCGCCCTGCGATTTTCCGAATGTCCGTTCATAGGAATTGTAATACTTTTTGTCATAGGTATTCACGGCTTCCGGAAAGGTGATTTCATTGATTTTACCCTGTGCATTTGTTTTATACGCAATGACCTTACCGCGCAGTCCCGACAAAACGCCGGAACTGATTCGTTTCGTCACCAGCACCATATTGCCGTCCTCGTTTGCTTCCAGTCCGGTTACGGACGCTCTGTCTGCAATGTCCAGCACGCGCACTTCTTTGTTCTTACATGCAATTTTCGCAATGCTGGTGTTCGCACCGCCTGATTCATTTTCCACTTCTTCTATTTTTTCCGCCAACGTGTCCGGAATCAAGGCACGAATCTGATATTCCGCGCTCATCGACTGTCCCGCCGAGGTTTCTACAATATAGGCATAGTTATCTGCCTGTTCTTTTTCTATGTAGACTACTTCATTCAAATAGTTGATATATGCAAGCACTTCCTGACCAACTACCGCCGTCTCCAAAATGCTCTTATTTTCGCAATCAAAAACTTCTTCTCCAATGGTGATGGTTTCATCGTTTACTTCATTGATTTTGCCCTTCACCTGTTTGCTGCTGTGCACCACTTCCGTGTTCATACCATCATCAGCCGTAAAGATACTCAAAACATCATCTTTTTTGATAATTTCCGGAGAAATGGCATTTCCTTCCGCATCTGTCAGTGTCACGATTTTTTCCTTGTCGTCCGGCGCTAATTCCAAATCTTTGCGTCCGCCAATCATGAAACCGTCTTTGAAATACACTGTCCAATTGTTTTTCATAACATCTTCCACAATAACGCTGTCATGTGATTTCACAAACACCACTTCCATAACGTCGTCATTGTCGTTATCAATCAGCACCAAACTGCCGTGATCCAAATTCAACAGGTTCTCCGCCGTCCAAGTGCTTTGCCGGCGGTTATTTAAAATATACATGGTTTCGCCGTTCACACTGAGTTGTTCATAGGCACTGCTATTTTCTCCTGTATAGTAGGAAATCTTTGAACCGGATATTTCTTTGATGTCGTTCAAATCCACTTTCCAGCTCTGATTTTTGATGTTGGGCTTCATGTCCTGAATGACTTCTTTGCCCGTACTTTCATCTTCATAAACAAAGAAATCTACCCACTGTCCTGCATATTGTTTGAAAGAGGGGTCTTTCACTTCATAAAGTTTTCCGTTAATTTCAATCTGGTCTTTCGTGATTGTGGCAATGGGCGCCAGCAGCCATGTATCAACGGTTGCTGTTACAATCCCTGTCATTTTCATCAGATTGCCTTCGCTTTTGTCCGTCAAATCATTCCGCAGCGTCTTCCCTATCGACACTTCGTATCTTGTGGTCCTTCCGCCGCCGGTCACTACCATCATGTCAATATCCAACGCGTTATATACCAGACGAGCCACTTCACCGCGCGTCAGCGGAATCTGCGTCTGTCCCAAATTTTTCAGCAGTCCGATTTCTGACGCCTGCATCATATATCCCGTCGGAAATCCGCCTTTTGCATTTGCTACCGTACTATATCCCAGCGTATTCACTAAAATTTTACAAGCTGCTTCTACCGTGATGTTTGCTTCCGGTTCAAATGTTGTTGCACTTGTTCCTTCAATCACGCGCAGTCCGCTGAGCATGTTGATATATCCCGCTGCCCAATGGCTCGCCGGTACGTCTGCAAACCTACCTTCTTCCGCAGACAGCGATGTGACATCTTCCAGCCCCATCAGCCGAATCACAATCGCCGTAAATTCCGCGCGGGTCACCGGCTGTTCCAGTTCCATATTTCCGTTCTCGTCTCCGACCATAATTCTCAGAGACTGCAAATCGAACATGACCGTATCCATATCCGATTTTGCGGACGCTACCAGCCCAGACATCATTGTCGTGAGCATTGCAACTACTAAAACCATTGATAATACAATGTTTCTTTTTTTCATACAGCTCTCCTCCATTTTGCTTTGTTGATTAGCACTTATCTTTATTATAACATTCAAATGCCCAAATCTCAATTGGCAATTCAGGATTTTTGATTTGCAATTTCGGTTTTTTTTGATACGCAAAAACGGCACTCCCCTTTTATCCTAAAAGGAAAATGCCGTTTTATGCATCATAGAAGGAAACAACAAGCGCCTTTTCCATGGAATGGCACAGATGGAAAGCAGATACAACGCAAAAAATATTTACCGAATCAAATGCGCGGCGGAGATAAAATACACCTGCCTGTCATTTATGAGAATACATGGTGTTTATTGCAAACAATCGTATGCACCTTCCATGCTTTCTCCGCTTCCAATTCTATCCGCAAGAGTCCATCTTGTTCATGCAAAACAGGCAAAATGCAGCCTGCATACGTTCCCCGCGCAGTATGCGCTTCACGCCGCACACCGCCGCACACAATTGTCATATCACACCGTTCGCTGCAGCCTATGAAGATATCATATTGTCCGCGCGGCAAGTCCAGCAAAAAGACCGCCGGCTTATCGCTCACCAGATAACGCTGTTCCAGCCGCTCATCCCCCTGCACCGCCAGACCTATCGCTTCCGCCTGTTCAAATCCATATCCTTTGCGCGCGGTATACGTTTCGTTTTCCCAAAGCACGGTCATGGGCAATCCCAGCCGCCGCTCTTCTTCCGGCAGCCGTTCTTCTTCCCAGCCCATGCCAAAAAACCAGACTGTCCGCTTGCGGTGGCGCGTATCCGCCACATAATGGTCGCATACAAAAGCGTCAAACGCCCGTTCATAGTCTGTGTTTTGGTTTTTTCCTGCATAAATGCGTGCGCCTGTGTGACCGGTATAACACAGCGGTATCTCTGTACGCCGCAAAAGCGGCGCCGCGCCGCCAAATACATATCGTTTTCCCGCTTCCGGTTCCAGTACCAGAATTTCATTCTCCCACCGGCATGCGATATCCCCCGGCAGCGTCAATCCTTGTATATTCCGCAAACGAACCGTGCCGCAGCGGCGGCAAAACAACTCTATTCGCACTGTTTTTCCGTCTTTCCGCCATGCGGACACCTCCACGCCGTCTTTTGCCAACAACCGCTCAAATGCGCAATCCCGCCATGTTTCAGGCAATGCCGGAAATACTTCTATCATGCCATCGCCGCTGCTTTGCAGCAGCAATTCTGTCACCGCGGCAACCGTTTCTCCGGTGCATTCCATCATTGCCGGATAATACATCGGCGGTTTGTTCACCAAGCATAAATTCAGCCAGCGGTTTGTTTCTTCCGCCCCCAATCCGTTCGCGCGCAAATGCAAATCATATCCTTTTTCATAGAGCGTACGCAATGCCAGTTCGCCCAGTCCCATACGCGCCGCCGCACATGCCAGCCAGCCGAATCCAAACACCCCCAGTTCCGTATGGTCTATCGCATAGCGCACCGTTGCTTCCGCAATGTCCCGCTGATTCTGCGGACTGAATCTGTTCCATTCCTCTGCCGGAAAGATTGGCATGAGCAGCGACGGGTGCCGCAAATGAATACCGGGCGCCGCTTCATGGGAATCTTTTAAAATAACGCCGTAATTTTGATATTCCGCCGTTTCATATTCCGGCAAACGCGCCAAAAGCGCGCTGCATACCTCTGCCATACCATCATCTGTCCGTAAAATTTCCGCCGCCCGCCGCGTGAAACGGAACAAATATTTTAGGCTGGCAATGGTAATCGCCACATTATGTCCCAGCGGTCCCTGTTCCGGCGAAATGTCAGGAAACACCTCATAGGTTCCCGCTTCATTTTGTTCCAACCGCGCCTGCCAAAACTGCACCTGTTTCAAAAAATGCGGATATGCCTGCTGCCGCAAAAAAGTTTCATCTCCGCTGTATTCATATTGCCACCACAAAAACTGCGCGCACCACGGCCCTATACAGTTATAAAACGGGTGCGGATAGTCTCCCGCATAGCCAGGCAGCCCATGAAATTCCTCCGCAAAACGGATACCTTCCGTTTCGTGCTGCAAGAATCCTTCGCAAAATACTTTTGACAATTCCAAATGATTTGCCGCATATGTCCCCCAGTAGGTCGCCTGAATATTCACATCCCAATACCACACGCTGCCCCACAGCGTCAAATGGCGGATATCCCACAGTCCGTTCAGCCCACTTGCCTGTTCCCGCCGCGCACCGCCGCGGCCGCTGCAACATTCCAACACATATAAATGCAAATACCAAAGATTCTCCAAAAAGGCGTCCGGTAAAATGACGGAAGACTTTGCAAAAAACGTCTCCCAATGACGTTCGTGCGCCGCGCACCGTTCCGGCAACGCCTGTGCATCCCGTCCGCTTTTTCCCTCCGCGGCGCGCCGGCAATCCTCCTGCTCCAATTCCGTTGCCACGCTGACCAGCACGTCAAATTCCTGCGCCGCTTCCAATAGTTCAATTTCAATTTTATCGCCGCATTGTATGGCTTTGCCCGCCGCGCCAAGCAGCCGCAGCGTCGCACAAAACCGAAACGGTTCGTCCTGCGGATAGGCTTCCCAGCCAAACGACTGACACACAGAAAACACATTGCCGCTCTGCTGTTTCAAAACAGGCTTTGTGTCTTTGCTGTTTCTGCCGCGCGGCACTTCAAATATCAGCTTTGAAACGGTTCCCTGCTGCGCCTGACGAATATGGCACACCAGCGAATCTGTTTGCTGCAAGACCTTTACGGTTGTTTCCACAAAATAAATGCCATGGTGCAGCCGGTAGGAAACCGCCGCCCGTTCCACCGATAGGCACATGTCCCGCTCCCAACCGTCCGTCTGCGGCGCATAGCAAATCTGAAGGTCTCCCACTGCCGGCAGACTTTCTCCCTGCGCCACATGTAGGCGTTTTCCTTCCTGCGGCGAAAACAGCACCTTTTGATATGCCATTGGCGGCTGTTCCGCTGCCAGCGCCGCTTTTGCGTGCTGCACAACATTTTCTTTTGTATCGCCGCCCGCCTTGTGATAGTGCCGCTGCGTTTTTTGCGCGGTGCGGCTATAGTCCGGCAGCCCGCTGTAATACACCTCGTAATGGTTCATGGACAGCCGCATATGCCGGTCTTGCAAATATGCCATTGCGCCAAACGTCCCGTTTCCCAGCGGCAGCGCTTCCGTCCAATGTACCGCCGCATTTTCATAGCGAATTCCATGCCCCTCCATTTGCTTTCTCTCCTCTGTCACAATTTTTTGACTGTTCTATTGTCTTTGGGCGGCGCCGCCAATCCGTATTTATACGCCGCCCGCCCCAAAATTTTCTGCCATGTGCCGCCACAAACCGCCAATAGTAGTACATTGCACACGCCGTGCGCCGCATCCATGGGAAAACTTGTGATACAGGACGCAATAAATCCCACGCCAAACGACGCACCGTCCAGTTCTGCGAGATACCAGAGATTCATCATCCAACCGAACACCAGTCCCCACGCGAAAGCATATATCATCTGCGGTATTTTTCGCCGCAGCAGCCATGTATCGCGCAGCAGTCCTGTCACATAGCCCATCATACCCCACAAAAACATTTGCCACGGCGTCCATGGCCCCTGTCCCAAAAACAAGTTAGAAGCCACTGCCGCCACCGCGCCAATCATGAAACCGCTTTCGCCGCCCAGCACCAGCGCGGACGCCATAATCACAAATGAAGTGGGCTGTACGCTGGGAATCGCGCCAAACGGCACGCGACTAACCGCCGCCACCGCTGCCAACACGCCCACCAGCACCACTTCCTCCGTCTGCACCTGCCGTCCCTCAAACCGTACCAAAAACGGAAGGGCGCATACGGCTATCATCGCAAAACTGAGCAGCAAAAACATGCCGTCCAGTTTCACTGCCAGCACCATCAGACCCGCGCACGCCACAAAACATACAATTGTCAGCCATTTCTGTTTCAATGCTGTTCCTCCCGCAATTTATCATACGCCGTTGTATAAAAATAATTGTCCGCAAAAAATTCCGCCATCGTCTGCTGCGCTGTGATTCCGCCGCCGAAAAGCATAGCGCAGCGGTCTGCACTGCGCTCCGCAAACGCAATGTCATGCGTCACCATCAGAATGGTTTTGCCTTCCTCTTTCAGCTGCCGCAGCAACTCCGCCAATTCTTCCTTAAACGCCGCATCCATGCCTTTTGTCGGCTCGTCCAGCAGTAAAATCGTGGGACGCTGCAACAATACGCTCAGCAGCGCCGTCTTTTGCTGCTGCCCGCCGCTGAGGTCATAGGGGTGTCTGTCCAGCACTTCCTCCAGTCCAAATCTCCGCACCAGCCGTTCCGTTTCCGCCGCGTCATATGTACCGATTTCCTTTGCATATTCATAAATTTCGCCGCGCACGGTGTCATGCGTGAAATGCAGCATGGGGTTTTGCGCCAAATAGCCCAGCCGCTGGCCGCCCTTTATTTTCATCTTGCCGCGCTGCGGTTTTTCCAGCCCAAGCAAAAGTTTCAGCAGCGTTGATTTTCCTGCGCCGTTCGCACCCATCAGCGCCAACAGTTCCCCTTGATACAACGCCAAATCCAAATCTTGCAGCACCGCCGGCGCATGTTTTTCATATCGAAAGAAAATACCGCGGCAGTTTAACACCTGCTCTGTTCCCGCGGGCGCAGTCCGTTTTCGGCGGCTGCCTGTCACGCCACGCTGCCGCGCTTCTTTTACCGTAAACGGTACGCCGCCCTGTTTTCCGCTTTCCAAAAACCAAGCGGACACCTGCGGCACAAAAAGCCGCAGTTCCGGTTTTTCATAGAGCGCGCGACAAACCGCTTCGGGCGCGCCTTGCGCAAACACCCGTCCGTCCTGCAAGAACACCACTTTGTCCGCCAGAGCAAACACGTCCTCCGTATGATGTTCCGCAATGAGCACCGTGATACCGAATTCCTCGTTCACCTGTTTTAAAAACTGCAAAAAAGACCGCGCCGCCACAGGGTCAAGCTGCGCCGTCGGTTCGTCCAGCAAAATCATGGCGGGACGCAGCAGCAACACCGACGCAAGCGCCACCATCTGTTTTTCTCCGCCCGACAGCGCCTGAATCGGTTTGTCCATGAGATGTTCCATACCGAAAAAACTCACCATTTCCGCAATTCGCCGCCGCATTTCACTTACTTGCGTCTGCTGGTTTTCCAGCGAAAATGCCAATTCCTGCCACACGCTGCCCGTCACGCATTGCGCGTCCGGGTTTTGAAACACCATACCGATTTCCCGCACCGTGTTCTCGCCATAGGCGTCAAGCGGTTTCCCGCGATAGTATATAATTCCGCTTTGCTGCCCTGCCGGACGGATTTCTTTTTTGAGCTGCCGCAGCAGCGTGGTTTTTCCGCTGCCCGTTGTTCCGCAAAGCAGCACAAACGCACCTGCTTCCACATCAAAAGAAATGTCCTGTAAAACAGGACTTTGAGAAAGCGCAAATGCAAAAGACAAGTGTTCTATTTGAAGCAGCGCCATTTCTGCCATTCCTCCAATTCCAGCCAGACCGGCGTGATAAGGTAGCATCCGTAGAGCAAACAGGCGGTTGCCGGTTTCACGCCCCACAAAATCGAATCCATGCGCGGATACACGGAAAAGACCAGTCCGCCTGACAAACGCAGATACAAAAGCGCCGCGCCTGTCAGGACAAAAAAGCCGCACAGCAGCGCATCTTCCCGCCGAAAGCGGTAGGGAAAATAAAACGTCCGTTTTCTGTGCAATCCATAGCCCCGCGCCCGCATAGACTGCGCCGCCAGCAGCGCGTCCTCCAGCGACCACGAAACCAGCGCGCCCAGTTCCCGCGCGCCGCGGCTTATCCTTCGGCGCAAACCGCCCCGTTCTTCTTTATATTTCAGCCGGTGGACGGCGTGCAATTGCCGCGCCCGCTGCCGCAGCACCGGTATCTCCCGCATACAAAGCAGCAGTGCAAAGGTTGTTTTTTGCGCCGCCCGCGAGAACAAATACATCCATTTATCTGCATCCAAATAAACATTTCCTGCTAAAAATGCCAGCAATACAGATAGCAGAGACAATGCCAGCAGTCCGCCATAGACCACCGATTCCAGCGTCACAGGATTTTCCCACAGAGTGAACAGCACAATCCGTCCCCGATGGGAAAACAGCGGATTGATGAGCAAAAACATTGCCGCCAGAATCAACATCATACCCAGATTGCGTTTCATCTGCCGCCCGCCGTCCAAAAGTCCGTTCACCAGCACCAGCAGTATCACGGATTCCGCCAAAACGACAGGGTGCAGCCACAGCATGGGGACTGCCGCCGTGCCTGCCAGATAAAGCAGACATGTGATAGGGTGCCGCTGTTTCAACTGCTCCACCTCCGTTTCTGTCTGTTTTTGGTTCTTCTGTTAAATGCCGCCGCCGACATCTTTTCCCAGTTCCAGCGTATAAATCCAGCGCACTTCATCACCGGCATTCAGTTTCATCTGCCCCGCACTGCGCTGCACAAAATTCCCGTTTACTTCCACCATCCAGCCGCTGCCCGCGCCGCGGTCAAATTCAAACAAATTGTCAATCCCCTCCACATAAGGGCTTTTGCTGCCGCCCGACGCGACTACCGGAATCCCTGCTTCTTTTGCCACGCGGCGCAGCACGGTATATGCCGTATCGCCGTCCTCCAACGCCACAGCCGTCCGGCTGATGACGCTGGTACTATCGCTTGGAATTTCCACAGACAGATAGACCACTTTTTCCTGCGTCGGTGCTTGTACCGGCTGCTGCTCTGCCGCAGGCTGAACGGACGGTACAGCAGGCTGAACGTCTCCCTGCGCCGCCGGTTTTGCCGCATTACTGCCCGCTTCCGCCGGTTTTTGCGTTGCTGCCGAACCGAGCGGCTGCTGCGATTGCTGTGATTCTGCCGCTTCCGGCGCAGTTTCCGTTTGCTGCGGCGGTTCCTCTGTCGGCGCGCCGCCCTGCTCCGTCACGGTCGGTGACGGGTCAGGCTGCGACTCCGGTTCCTGTTTCCCGCACCCTGCCGCAAACAGCATACATAGGCATAAAACGCCCGTTATCCATTGTTTTTTGTTCAACTCAAACACCTCAATCCATGGAACCAAATTCTATTTCTGCCCTTGCAGCCGCATTCCCACAACCGCCACCATTTCCCGCGTCACGGTTCCCTGCGGGTCAAAATATCCGCCGTCTCCCTGCATGATTCCTGCCTGATAGACGGTATAAACGCCTGTTTTTGCCCATGCCGATATATCCGCATCGTCCGCTAACCGCGCTGATTCTGCTGTCTCAAACAATCCGCTGCGGCTTAAAAACACCGCCATTTCCTCTCGCGTCAGCGGGTCGTTCGGGCGGAAAGTATCTTGCGTATTCGGCGTAATCAGTCCGCCAGCCGCCGCGTTTTTCAGTTCCTCATAAAACCAATCTGATTTTGTCACATCAGCATATAAATCGGTCGGCTCTGTCTGCCCCGCTTCCGGCTGGTATGCCAAAATGCGCACCAGCAACGCCAAAAATTCCGCGCGGGTAATCGGTTTTTGCGGCGCAAAACTGCCGTCCGTATACCCTTTCACAATGCCCTGCTGCACTGCCTGCACAATAGCGTCCCGCGCCCAGTCCGACGCCGCTTCCAAATCGGTAATCTCCACCTGTGACGGTGCTCCTCCTGCAGCATATTTTCGCTGCACGTCCCGCAAGTCAAACAATCCCGCCTTGCCGCCCCGCAGCCGCTCCCACGCACTCAAGGCATAAAGCACCTGCGTCGTCGCCATTTCGTTGGCTTCGGTATCCGTCATGAGATAGCGGAATCCGCCCTCCGGCGCGGCGCTGTCTGTTAAATAATCCACTATCGTGCGTCCCTGTTTGATAAACCGCGCGTCCTGTGTCGGGTCGATTCCCACGGCGCACAGCGCGGTCAGCACCTGCGCCGCGCTCATGCTGTTTTCTACACCCATTCCGGCGTAGCCCGCCGTGTCCAGCTGCACTTCTGCCAACCAATTTATCGCTTTTTCCACTGCCGCCGCTGCTGTCTCTTGCTGTCTGTGCGGTGCAAGCGCAGTGACTGCCGCCGCGGTTAAATCCACATCCGCGCCAAAGTTATCGGTAAAGACAAAATATCCTTTTTCCTTTTGCAGCGCGCATATTTTTTCCACCAGCTTGTCCGCCGTCCACAGCGCGTCCGCCGGCAAGGAATAGTCTTCGCTGTCCAGTGCCAGCAAAGTATATATGTATCCGTTCAGTCCTTGTTTTTCCACCAAATCGCTTTTGCAAAGTTCCCCAATCAAGTCCACACCCGTAACATTACGTGCGTCATATCCCAATGCATCGGCAACCAGCGCCATACGCGCATAATCCGTGGCATAGGTCAAATGGCCTCTTGCACTGATGGTCTCCTGCAAATAGGTCCCCATGCGCTGCATGTGCGCTTCCGCCGGTAAATCTGCCGCGCCGCTGCGTGCAAGCGCAAACAGGTTCCAGTCCGCATTGGAGGAATATTCCTCCTCCTGCGCCATCAGATAGGACTGTGCTTTTTGCGCCACGCCCAATTCCTGCGCCTGCACGCCAAAAGCTCCCCATAATAGTATCATGCATAAAATAAATGCCATTTTTCTCATGCGGCAAATTCGTTCCATTGTTCCTTCCCCTTTCCGACCAAATTCTTTTCCCAGTATATCATCATCTTTTTCCAAAGTCAACCGCCATTCTTTGATTTATTTTTTTTGCTTTTTTGTCTTGACTCTTTTCTGCGGCTGTGATATACTGGTAATCACTATTGGAAATATGAATTAGCGTGCGGTTTGCTTTTCGTCACAGAAAAGCGTTCAGGGAATACGGTGAAAATCCGTAACAGTCACTGCTACTGTAAGGAAGGACAACCTTTGCAAAAATCCACTGGCAGCTACCATGCCGGGAAGGGGCGAAGGAAGGATGAATTCCGAGTCAGGATATCTGGACCGTTCGTTTGGCACAAATACCTTCTGTGTAAAGGGCATCGTGCGAATGGACAAGGACGATAAAACGTCCGGTCTATCACTCCAGATACGCACTATGCCGGTTCTTAAGACAGAACCGGCTTTTTGTATTTCTATTTCACTATCCATTTTAAGGAGGATTCATTTTATGAAAACCAAATCTACCTTACTGCACAGAGCATGTCCATTGCTGGTGCTGTTCACTTTATTTTGTTCGCTTTTTGCAGGTTCTATTGCCGCGGAAGAACAAACGATAAGCATCCAGATTGCCGTTGCGGGACAGTCGGACAGCGGTTTTACTTTCCTGTCCCAACCGGCAGCTGTCGAACTGGAAAGCGAAAATGCTAATGTATTTGCCGCTTTACAGACTTCCGGTATCACCTATGAAGCAACCGGCAGCTATGTGACTTCCATTTTGGGACAAGCTGCTTCCGGCATGGACGGCTGGCAGTTTACCATCAATGACACGCTTGTTTCTGTTGGCGCACAGCAAGCGGCGCTCTCTGACGGTGACGTTGTTCTATGGATTTATACCAAAGGCAGCAACGATTATCTCATGCCGACTTGGGAAGCTATGACCGGTACTGCACCGGCAAACAAAACAGAGTCCGAAGCGCTTATTGGCGACGGCACGGGCGTTACACTGGACGCGGACGGCTCATTGCTGACGCTTTCCACTGCGCCTGCATCTATTACATACGCCAGCGCGGGCATTGGCGGCAGCGTGTTGTCTCAGGCATATCTGACCAAAGATGTACCGCTGGTTGTCAAAGACTATTCGCTGACCAATGTAACAGGAACCCCCACCAATTTGCAGCTTACTTTAACAGAGGACGGTATTCTGGCGGCGCCCGCTGACCCTGAAAAACCGGTTCAGGTTGACGCATTTTTGCTGCAGGCGGACGGCATGGTTTTCCGTCCCACCTCGATTACCTATACGCCGCAGACCGTTTCGGCGGAAATCAGCGTTCAGTTTGCCATTGCGGGTCAAGATGACAACGGATTTTCTTTCCTTGTTCAGCCTGCTCCGCTCACTTTGACAGCTGAGCAGCCACAGACCGTGCTTGGCACTTTAATTGCTTCCGGCACGGAATATGAAGCGACAGACGGTTTTGTCACCTCTGTAAACGGCATTGCAGCGGAAGGCATGGACGGCTGGCAGTTTCATGTCAATGACACGCCGGTTGCCACAGCGTCGGACAAAACCGCTTTGCAGCAAGGCGACACGGTTCTTTGGGTCTACAGCAAGGCGGATAACGGCTATCTCATGCCGACTTGGGAAGCCATGACCGGTACTGCGCCGGCAAACAAACAGCAACCGGACGCAATGATTGGCGATGGCAAAACCATTCAGCTTTCCGATTCGGAAACCAAACTCACGCTTGACCCTGCGCCTGCTTCTGTGACATTTGCCTGCGCAAGTGCAAGCAGCAGCGTGTTGGCGCAAAGCTGGCTGACTGCCGGCGAGCCGCTCGTTTTAAAAACCTTTACTTTAGACAAACTTTCCGGTACGGACACCAATTTGCAAGTCACGTTAAAAGACGGTGCATTCTATCTTGCGCCGGCAGATACCAAAAAAGCAGTAGATGTGAAACAATTCAGTCTGCAAGTTGATGGCGTGAACTATCGCGCTGCGGCGGTTTCCTACCAGCCAGCGACCAGTACGCCGACACCGACTCCAACTCCCACGCCCGGTCGTCCCAGCGGCGGCGGTCGCCCCAGTGGCAGCGGCAGCGGCGGTGGCGGAAGTGTTGTTGTGGTTCCGCCGACTTCCACGCCGGACACTTCTGCCGGCGGACAGCCTGCTCCAACTCCCGCGCCCATTGGCACAGAATTTTCACAGTCGGATTGGTTCTATGCTCCGACGGTAGCGCTGATGGAGAAAAATATCATCAAAGGTGACGCGGATACCGGCGCGGTCCGTCCGAACGATACTATCAACCGCGAAGAAATCGCTTCTTTACTTGTATCTGCTTATGAGCTACCTGTTTTGACACATGAAAATGATTTTGCAGACAGCACCTCTTCCGATTGGGCGCTGGATTTGCTCTATACACTCAAAGAGCGCGGCGTGATGAACGGAGACGGCAGCGGTATGCAGGGACTGCAGCAGGCAACCCGCATGGATGTTGCTGTGCTGTTGGCGCGCATGGAAGGCATCACCTCTGCGGACACCGCTGTGTTAGACCGTTTCAGCGACGCTGCTTCCATTCCGGACTGGGCGCGCGCTTCTGTTGCCGCAATGGTGGAAAAAGGATATTTGTCCGGTTATGAAGATGGTACGCTGCGCCTGGAACAATCTATTTTGCGCTGCGAGACTTTTGCCCTGCTCTATCGCATGATTGGATAAGTACAGCTATAGGTCAGGACCATACTATTCTTTTTTCTAACAGCAATATTTCCTACTTTATTCTGACTAGCGCCATTCGCACGAAAATGAATGAATCTATATGAGACAAAGACGCTACTTTTCAGACGATATCCTAATAATTGATAACAATATGATATAAAAAATGCGTTCGGTAGACAATACCGAACGCATTTTTTAGCTTTCACTAAACGGTTCATTCTTATATTTTTTTGCAAACCATTATACGATACCTAGGTATACTTATGGTACCATCACTTGACAAGAGTAACCACGTCTGACCAAAATAAAAATGGCTGCTGACCGCGTTTTCGTCCTTGACTTGCGAAGGGCAAGCCTACGTCCTCAGCCTTGCCAGCCCCTCATTTTTACCCCGCTGTTTTCGGTCAGATCCTATGGAGTTTTTTCAGCGAAAATCGTGTAAATGATAAGGAATACGAAAGAGCAGGGCTAGTGCCCGCAAATGAGGATGACGCAATGATTTGCAGGATTTTCGCCGGAAAAACCGCATTTACCTTTGTCAAGTGATGGTATCTTCTTTATTTTATCATTTCTTTTCTTCTACATAGCGTTCTACTCTTAGCTTCAATTTATATTTTCCCCGCAGTGCGGCTATCTGTGTCATTTGCTCTGATCTATGATGCAAGTCAAGCGCTTCCTGATTCTGCCAGCGGTCAATTAACAGAACCGTTTCTGTATCGTCCATTGGAAAATAATATTCATATTTTTCATTTCCCGCTTCCGCACGTACTGCACTCACAATTCCGCTTTGCACCATCTCTTCCACAAATTTTCTGGCATTTCCGTTTTTTCCTGTATAATATAAATTGATGGTAATGCTCATGGTGTTTTCCTCCCTTGATAGGATAAAATTCGTTTTCATATATGTTTCGGCAGTGGCAAACCATTTGACAGTATCCACTTCACATTTTCGGAAATCTCCTTTGTGCCATCCGCTTTGATTACAGGGCAGGAAAGCATCCGAAGCCACCGCTCTGTTTTCTCCATGGAACGAGTGGCGGCAAGCGTTGTTTTGCTGCTTCCGTTCGCACCGCATATCACAATCCCCCCGCCATATTTATCTCCGCCGCTCTGTTCATGAAATTGAACCTCTATTTCCTAATTAAAATATTTACCATCGCCATGAATGAATAGAGTTATTACTTTCTTTTCATATGATTTTTTTCTTAGAAATGCACAAATATTATATATATACTATATCTTTACATAACAAAGATATTTCAGAATCTGTTATTCTATCACCTTTACTAAAAGAGTCCTCAATATTAATCATAATTAGTTTTGCATCCAGCAACACATCATTAATTGTCCGTAAATTACTTCTTAACGCTAACTTAGTAATTATATCTGTTATTACTGCATCAGTATATATATGTAAATGTTCACCCAACATTTTCAGCCCATATTCAACTTTTCCAGTATGTACAATTGAATTTCTTGTCCTATATAACCTATAGATATGCCATTTGACTCGTTTTATATATTTTTGAGAAATTCTAAAAATCTCGTTTTTTGACCTTCGTAAATTCCACAGGTTATATATTTTATTTCTTATTACTGGAAATTTTTCTAATTTCCCGAAATACTCCTCTCGCAATTCTTCAAATTCAGGAAAGAATATAAATTTTGCTATATACTCCTCTTCCAATGTGCCTTTTGAATATCCCAATTTATAGAGCAAATTTGCATAATCATCTCTATCTAAATTATCTCTTAAGTCCCCACTAATATTTGAAAACACATTAGAAAAATAGTCCTTTTGAAGCACTGGTGTTAAATTATTTATTACACCATCAATTTTTGATTCACTATTAATATCTAATCCTACCATTTCAAGTATTGACCAAAGACTTAAAAAACCATCTTTCAAATCCAATTGTTGTATAGCATCATTATGCAAATCTATCATTCTATTAAGTTTTGTATATGTCAATGTATCTTTTTTCTGACAGTTTAATATTATTTTATCTACTATTTTTGTTAAATCTGCCTGTGGTTCAATTTCAATTGATTTATAACCTAAAGGTTTTACAGGTATCTTTATACATATATCACGTTCTAAGTCTATTACTGCACCAAAATTTCTTATAAACTGTTTGCTATTATTACTTATAACTCTATAAAATTTAATAAAAATATTCAATCTTTCATATGCTTTTTTCATTGCCGAATAATTATCATAACTCTTAATAATAAAGTATCCCATAAAATCCGTTTCTTTTTTACTAATTTTAATGTTTTTATTTTCCTCAAAAGTTATTTTTAAACGTTTCATCATAAGTGTTTTATACTTTTCTAAATGCTTTAAAAAAGAAAAATAAACTTTAAATTCCCTGTCTTTTAAAACAAAACTATCTATGAAATCCATAAAACACTTTTTCGGATTCTCTATCCTAGCAGATAAAATCTCTCGCATATAATTATACACATAATCTGCCGAATATCCCATACATACTATCATAGTTATCCATGCACGTATTCCAAATTCCACTTCATTTTTGTGATTATGCATAAGTACGTGTTTCTTTATATAGTCAACAGCTAGAGACAAATATTTATGAGATGAAATTTGATTATTCAAATAGTGAATCGTTTGTCTCCTGTCTTTTTTCATACTTTTAACAATATAATCAATATGCAAATCACCAAAATAGTCTCTTAATATTTTATCATTCTCAACATTATTGACCAGTTCATTGAAAATCTGCTCTAGTTGATAATCACCAATTCTTTTTTGGACAACTTCTTTTTCTACGGTTATATATTCAAGCAACAACATCTTTGTGTTATATACCGGCATTCTCACAATATCACCTGAATAATGAAATAGCATTTCCTCAAGCCGCTGAAAAAAGAATAATATACAATCATGCTCTTTCTCCCAATTCTGAACCAAGTATTTCATAAAAACACTCCCTATATAAATTCTGCAATTTATTGATTTCGCGCGAAGTGGCGAAACAGTCCGGCTTGCTTTTCAACTCCGTATAGTAGTCACTTATATGGTTATTATACCATACATTTCCCAGGAAATCTATTCTTTTTATTGCAACAAAAAATGAGATGCCGGAACATTCCATGCATCTCATTTCCTTATCATACAAAATTTTAGTCAACCAGTTCCAAAATCGCCATGGGCGCTGCGTCTCCGCGGCGCGGACCAGCTTTGATGATTCTGGTATATCCGCCATTTCTTTCTGCGTATTTCGGCGCAATTTCATCGAAGAGTTTCACAACTACTTCACGCTTTGTGATAAAGCCCAGCGCCTGGCGTTTTGTATGCAAGGTATTTTTCTTTCCAAGGGTAATCATTTTTTCAGCGAGCGAACGAACTTCTTTCGCTTTTGCTTCTGTCGTCATGATTTTTCCGTTTTCCAGCAATGATGTTACCAGATTTCTCAGCATCATCATTCTGTGCGCGGTCGGACGACCCAGTTTTCTTGTACCTGGCATATCTCTTCAGCCTCCTTTGCGGGTTTATTTCGGAATTTTATTCTTCTTCTCTGCTCAGTGACAGACCCAGTGCATGCAGTTTTCCAATGACTTCTTCCAGGGATTTGCGTCCCAGGTTCCGAACCTTAATCATGTCCTCTTCGGTACGGTTGATTAAGTCTTCTACCGTATTGATTCCCGCGCGTTTCAAACAGTTATACGCACGAACCGACAAATCCAGTTCTTCAATTGTCATTTCCAGCACTTTTTCCTTCTTGTTATCATCTTTTTCAATGATAATTTCCGTATTTTTCGCGTTGTCTGACAATTCAATGAAGAAACTCAAATAGTCGCTCAAAATTTTTGCACTGATACTAACCGCCTCATCCGGCGACACAATACCATTGGTCCACACTTCAATGGTTAGCTTGTCATAATCGGTAATCTGTCCCACACGGGTGTTTTCCACCACGTAGTTCACTTTGTGAACCGGCGTATAGATGGAATCCATCTGAATGGTACCGATAATGCCGCTGCCCGTTTTATTTTTTTCTGATGGCACATATCCTCTGCCTTTATCCACAGTCATATCCATCACCAAACTGCCATCGCTGCTTAGCGTCGCGATATGCAAATCTGGATTCAGGATTTCCACGTCGGCATCTGTTTTGATATCACCTGCGCGAACTTCGCCTTCTCCGTTCATTTCCACAGAAAGCGTCCGCGGTCCTTCGCCATCAATCTTTACAACCAGTTGTTTCAGATTGAGGACAATCTCGGTCACATCTTCTTTTACGCCATCAATTTTGGATATTTCGTGTTGAACACCTTCAATTTTTACGGAAGTTACTGCCGTTCCTTCCAGAGAGGACAGCATGATTCTGCGCAGGGAGTTTCCCAGCGTGATACCATATCCTCGCTCCAGCGGTTCTACGACGAACTTCCCATAGGTACCGTCCGAACTCAACTCCACCCGCTCGATACGCGGTCTTTCAATTTCTATCATCTCGTAACCCTCCTTATGACTTGAAGCAGAACATTTTCCCCTACTCGTATGTTTCGGGGCGTTTTCGTCGGCTATGCCGCAAACGCCTTGTCTGGTGGGAAAGAGTCTGCCGTCTTTCGCCGTTTCATCAACATTTCTAATAAGACCCTATTTCTGTTTGACCGGCATCCGGTCTGTGGAGGCATTCTGCACTCCACATCCTTTCTACCTGCCGCGGCCTTATATTCACTCACTTTATGAGGGCGATATACAGGCATCCATTTATTATTTGGAGTAAAGCTCAACAATCAAGTGTTCTTCCAGCGGGATTTCAACATCTTCACGCGCCGGTGTGGAAACCACTTTTGCTTCCATCGCATCGCCGTTATATTCTAACCAAGTCGGTTTTGTTCTGTTTGCATTCGCTTCCACGTTATTTTTGAATTTATCCAATGCTGCACTCTTTTCAGAGAGTTTAATCACATCTCCGACTTTCAGCAGAATGGAAGAAATTGTCACTCTTCTGCCATTGATTTCAAAATGACCGTGACGAATCAGCTGACGCGCTTCCGCACGGGACATGGTAAATCCCAATTTATAAACCGCGTTGTCCAGCCGGCTCTCCAAAATTGCCAGCAGGTTTTCACCTGTAACACCTTTTTTGTTTGAAGCCATTTCAAAATATTTCCGGAATTGTTTTTCCAGAACGCCGTAGTGTCTTCTTGCTTTCTGTTTTTCACGCAACTGCAGTCCGTATTCCGACAGTTTCTTACGGCTCATGCCATGTTGCCCCGGCGCATATTTTCTTCTGTTAATCGCACATTTATCCGAGTAGCATCTGTCGCCTTTGAGATATAACTTATCTCCTTCACGGCGGCACAGTCTACATACCGGTCCAGTATATCTTGCCATGTTTCGTTTGCACCTCCACTCTTTTCAAATTACACTCTTCTTCTTTTCGGCGGTCTGCAGCCGTTGTGCGGAATTGGTGTTGTATCCTTAATCATGGTAACTTCCAATCCAGCCGTCTGCAACGCACGAATTGCCGCTTCACGACCAGCACCCGGTCCTTTTACGAAAACTTCAACGGTTTTCAGACCGTGTTCCATTGCAGCGTTTGCTGCGGTTTCCGCTGCCATCTGCGCTGCAAACGGCGTGTTTTTACGGGAACCTCTAAAGCCCAGTCCGCCGGCGCTTGCCCAAGACAGAGCGTTGCCCGCTGTGTCCGTGATAGTAACAATAGTGTTATTGAAAGTTGAACGGATATGCACCGCACCTCTATCTACATGTTTTTTCTCGCGACGTTTTCTTGTACCTTTTTTCGTAGCCGTCTTTGCCATTTTGCACTCTCCCTCCCCACTTATGGTTTTGGTTGATTCAAATCATCTATTATTTTTTCTTGTTTGCAATTGTCTTTCTGGGACCTTTGCGGGTTCTTGCATTGGTTTTTGTTTTCTGACCGCGTACCGGCAGACCTTTTCTGTGTCTGATGCCGCGGTAGCAACCAATTTCCATCAGGCGTTTGATGTTCAGCGCCACTTCGCGGCGCAGGTCACCTTCCACCTGGTATTCTTTATCAATTGCAGCACGCAGTTTTGCGATGTCGTCTTCGGTCAGGTCTTTGACTCTGATATCCGGATTGACACCGGTTTCCTTCAGGATTTTCTGTGCGCTTGGTTTCCCAATTCCAAAAATATAGGTCAGCCCAATTTCCACACGTTTTTCTCTGGGCAAATCCACTCCGGCAATTCTCGCCATACTTTTGCACCTCCTACTGCATCCAAATTGTAATATCTATTTCACTGAATCATACAAATACTTTTCTTTTATGGAAAGCATTTATCAGCCGCTCATGATTCAACACTGAAATACGCCTATGTTTATCCCTGTTTTTGTTTGTGCTTCGGATTTTCACAGATTACCATAACTTTGCCTTTGCGTTTGATAATTCTGCACTTTTCGCACATGGGTTTTACAGATGGTTTCACCTTCATGTCGGGTACCTCCCTCATCTTCAAAGTATCTGCTTCTACTATATGTTTCTTTTATTTCGCACGCCAGGTTATTCTTCCTTTGGTCAGGTCATAGGGCGACATTTCCACTGTGACTTTATCGCCGGGCAAAATCTTAATGAAATTCATTCTGAGTTTGCCGGAAATATGCGCCAAAATGGTATGCCCGTTTTCCAATTCCACATGGAACATGGCATTGGGCAGTGTTTCTACCACTGTGCCTTCCAGTTCGATGATATTTTCTTTTGCCAAGGAAACATCCTCCTTTTCAACGTGGCCGGGCAGCGCCCAGCAGAGTTCTGATTTTCTTATCCGTCAAATCGTCTGTAATCGTGATGGGCTGCGCGTCCGTCAGACGCACATGCTTCCATTTCTTCCGTTTCGGTTTTTCCATTTTCCGCCGCTTACCGTCGGCAAGCAGAACATAGTCCCCCTCCTGCCGGAGCACCAGAAAAAGCGTTCCGCTGTCGTGCCCCGCCATTGATTTGACAATGCTTCCGGTTTTGATTTCTAGCATGTTCCATCACCTATCGTTGTGATTTCCGGTTCATCTTCCGTTATAATAATCGTGTTTTCATAATGGGCAGATAAACTTCCGTCTTTTGTCACAACGCCCCACCCATCTTTTAGCACGCGTACCTCATAGCCTCCTGCATTGACCATTGGTTCTACCGCAATGGTCATGCCCGGTGCAAAACGGATACCGCGTCCCGGATTGCCGAAATTCGGCACGTCCGGCGACTCGTGCAAATGGGCGCCGATTCCATGGCCGACTAAATCTCGAACGACTGAATAACCATGGGATTCTACATATGCCTGTACTGCGTGCGATAAGTCTCCCAAGCGGTTGCCCACTCGTGCTTCACGAATGCCTTCAAAAAAGCTTTGTCGTGTCACCTCTATCAAGCGGGCTGCTTCCGGCGAAATCGTTCCGATCGGGAACGTTCTCGCCGCGTCCGCGTGATAACCGCAGTAGCAGACGCCAACATCCAGACTAATGATATCCCCTTCCGACAGTTTCATCTGCCCCGCGGGAATTCCATGCACCACCATCTCGTTCGGCGAAGCACAAATGCTTCCCGGGAAACCATTATAGTTTTTAAACGAGGGGGTTGCATTCCGGCTGGTAATGAAATCATATGCCAGCCGATCCAGATGTCTCGTATCGACACCCGGGTGAATTTCTTCCCGCAGAACTTCAAATGTTTCCGCAAGAATCTTCCCCGCGTGCCGCATTAAATCTAATTCTTGTTTGCTTTTTGTTGTAATCAACCGGGCACCTTCCTTCTCATTTGTCAAGCGCTTGGAAGAGCATTTCAGTCGTATGCTCCACTTCTTTCTGTCCCTTCACCGTAACCAAATTTCCTTTTTCACGATAGAAGCGAATCAGCGGCTCTGTTTGAGAATGATAGACCTCCAGCCGTATTTTCACAGTTTCCTCTGTGTCGTCGTCGCGGGTCACAAGCGTTCCGCCGCATTTGTCACACAGACTGACTTTTTCAGATGGGTTGTCATCAATATGGTATACTGCTCCACATTCGCCGCATTGTCTGCGTCCCGAAATTCGTCGGACAACTTCTTCGTCCGCAACGTCAATCAAAATGACTTTATCAAACTGTATCCCCATATCGTCTGCAGCCTGTGCCTGCGGAAGTGTCCGCGGAAAACCGTCCAAAATGTACCCATTTTTACAGTCATCCTCTGCAAGTCGCTCCCGCACGATAGCAATTGTCACATCATCAGGAACCAGCTGCCCTTTGTCGATATATTCTTTCGCCAGCTTCCCGGAAGGCGTCATCTGTTCCATCGCCTTTCGGAAAATTGCACCGGTGGAAATGGTTGGAATCCGGTAGCGTTCTACCAATTTCTCCGCCTGTGTTCCTTTTCCGGCTGCCGGCGGTCCTAATAATAAAAGTTTCATATCGTCCCCTCTGAATCTCTTTTCTAAAATATCGTCCTCTTTGGTAAACGGAAGTTTTCCTTATTCGAGGAATCCTTTGTAATGACGCATCATGAGTTGAGATTCCAACTGACGGTAGGTTTCCAGTGCAACACCAACCAAAATCAGCAAGGAAGTTCCGCTAAATCCAATGGAAACATTGCTTCTGGCTGCTAACATCGGCAGCACTGCAATGAATGCAATAAAGATGGAACCCATCACAGTAACACGATTCATTACGCGGGAAATATATTCACTGGTCGGACGTCCCGGGCGGATACCCGGAATAAATCCGCCGTTTGCTTTGATGTTGTTTGACATTTCAATTGGGTTGTACATCATCGCTGTGTAGAAGAATGTGAAGAAGATAATCAGGATGAAATACAACAGTGCATAGAACCAAGATGTTGGGCCAATGAATTTCAGAAATCCTTCCAGCCAAGACCCTTGTTTTGCACCGCCGAACAACTGCGCAATCGTTGACGGAAATGCCATCAGCGAGGACGCAAAGATAATCGGGATAACACCAGCCATTGCCACTTTAAATGGAATATGGGTACTCTGTCCGCCATACATTTTTCTGCCAACAACACGTTTTGCATATTGTACCGGGATTCTGCGTTCTGCATCGTTCATCAAAACCACCAGCGCGAACACTATCAAAACGGCTGCGACAATAACAACGCCAATCAGCCAAGACATTGTTCCGCCCTGCACGGCAACGATAAACTGCTGAATCATGCTCGGTACGCGTGTTACAATACCGGTAAAGATAATCATTGAAATACCATTACCAACGCCTTTATCGGAAATCTGTTCTCCAATCCACATCAGAAATGCTGTTCCCGCTGTAAGCGAAATCACAATCGTTGCAAAACTCATGAATCCCGGATTGGATACCAGACTGCTGTTCACCAGACCAACATAGATACCGGACGCCTGAATGAACGCCAGAATCACGGTGCTGTAGCGTGTCCATTTTTCAATGATTTTTCTGCCTTCTTGTCCTTCTTTTGCCAGACGTTCCAAAGCCGGAATCGCCACGGTCAAAAGTTGGATAATAATGGATGCCGTTACATACGGCGTAATACTCATAGCAAAGATAGATGCATTTTCCAGCGCACCACCGCCGATGATGTTCAAAAAGTTAAAAATCGACGCCTGACCAGCTTGTGTTGCACCAGCACCAATTCCCATGAGTTGGGCGATTGCATCGCTTTTTATGCCAGGGACGGAAATCACACAGCCCAATTGGAAGATTGCCAACATTAATCCTGTAAAGAGCAGCTTCTTCCGCAGGTCGGGCACTTTCCATGCGTTAATTAAGGTTTTAATCACCTTACATCACCTCTACCTTTCCGCCTGCTGCTTCAATCTTTTCTTTCGCTCCTTTTGTCACGCGCGCTGCCTGGACAGTCAGTTTCTTTTCGATGCTGCCTGTTCCCAGTACAACCACGCCGTCATAAGTTTTGCGAATAACACCAGATTCTTTCAAGAGCTGCGGCGTTACGACGGTACCGTCTTCAAATTTATTCAAATCTGTCAGTTTTACTTCCGCATATTGTTTTGCAAAAATATTGGTAAATCCACGTTTCGGAATTCTTCTGTAGAGAGGCATCTGCCCCCCTTCAAAACCCGGTCTTACACCGCCGCCGGAACGTGCATTCTGCCCTTTATGTCCTTTGCCGGCTGTTTTACCGTTTCCGCTTCCGTGTCCGCGACCTTTTCTCTTCACGTCTTTCGTGGAGCCGGGCGCCGGTGAAAGTTCATGTAGACGCATTTCCTTCGCCTCCTTTCGGTCTAATTTCTTATATCTCGCGAACGCTTACCAAATGCGTTACTTTATTTACCATACCTCTAATCTGAGGATTGTCAGGATGCACTTTCACATCTCTGATTTTTTTCAGTCCCAGTGCTTCGAGAGTCGCAATTTGATCTTTTTTGCGGCCGATTGCACTTTTGGTCTGTGTTACCTCAAGTTGTTTCGCCATGATAATTGCTCCCTCCTATTACACTAACAGTTCTTTTACTTCTTTTCCTCTCAGCGCAGCAACTTCGTCTGCCTGTTTGAGGTTTTTCAGCGCTTCGATGGTTGCGTTCACCACGTTGCGCGGATTGTTAGACCGCATGGATTTCGTTCTGATATCACGAATGCCAGCCAGTTCCAGGACCGCACGAACCGGTCCGCCTGCGATAACCCCTGTACCAGGACCAGCGGGTTTGAGCAGTACTGTACCTGCACCGAATTTACCTACGATTTCATGCGTGATTGTGGTGCCTGCCATCGGGAAAGAAATCATGTTTTTCTTTGCATCTTCGATTCCTTTTCTAACAGCTTCCGGAATTTCAGCAGCTTTTCCCATACCGCAGCCCACATGACCATTTTCGTCACCGACAACAACCAGTGCGCTGAAACGGAAGGTTCTACCACCTTTCACAACCTTGGCAACACGATTTATCGTAACAACCTTTTCTTTCAGTTCCGGTACGTTAGAATCCATCATTTTTTCCGCCATTGTTTTCGCCTCCTTCTTGCAAACTATAGGGTCTATTTCAAAACAGTTCTATTAGAATTCCAAGCCGCCTTCCCTGGCGCCTTCCGCTAAGGCCGCTACCCGTCCATGGTAGATGTAGCCGCCGCGGTCAAATACAACTGATGTAATTCCTGCCGCTTTTGCTTTTTCTGCGACCAGTTTTCCGACTTCTTTCGCCGCTTCGACGTTTCCGCCGTTTTTCCCTTCCATGGCTTTTTCCAAAGAAGAAGCCGCTACCAGGGTTTTTCCGGCTACGTCATCGATTACCTGCGCATAGATATTGCTGAGCGAACGGTAAACGCACAGTCTCGGACGCTGCGCTGTTCCGCTGATATGTTTACGCACACGCGCGTGGCGTCTTTTTCTCGCAACATTGCTTCCAGCTTTTTTTATCATCTTGTTTTCGCCTCCTCCGCTACAAAATAAGGAAATTCAGGTTCGGCATGTCTCATGCCGCCGCATTATTTCTTCGCTTTACCTGTTTTACCTTCTTTACGTCTGATGTGTTCATCCGCATATTTAATACCTTTGCCCTTGTAGGGTTCCGGCGGTCTTTTTTCCCGTACTTCCGCAGCGAACTGACCTACTTTTTGTTTGTCAATCCCTTTAATGATAATCTGGTTGGGAGAGGGCACATCAATAGTGATGTCGCCGTTTTCTTCCATTTCAACCGGATGGGAGTATCCCAGGCTGAGCACCAGTTTTTTGCCCTGTTTCTGGGCTCTGTAACCAACACCGTTTACTTCCAGGACTTTTTCAAATCCTTCCGAAACGCCGGTTACCATATTGTTCAGCAGCGCGCGGGTCAAACCGTGCAGCGCTCTGTTTCTTTTTTCGTCATTAGACCGCGATACAATCACTTCAGAACCTTGTACTTCCACTTTGATTTGTGAGTCAAATGTGTCTGTCAGTGTTCCTTTGGGACCTTTCACCGTCACATTCGCACCGTCGATTTTCACATCAACGCCGGACGGAATCGCGATAGGCATTTTTCCTATTCTGGACACTGTTTACACCTCCTCGGCTTTCTCCATAATTTCTGTTACCATACAAATGCAAGAACTTCTCCGCCCACATTCGCGCTTCTCGCATCTTTGTCGGTCATGATGCCTTTTGAGGTCGAGATAATTGCAATACCCATACCCCGCAGCACTTTCGGAAGTTCATCCTTGCCGGCATATATTCTAAGTCCGGGCTTGCTCACTCTTTTGATTCCGGAGATCGCAGAAGATTTTCCCTGACCATATTTTAACGTGACTCGAATGATACCCTGTACATTGCCATCTAACAGTTGATAGCCTTTGATGTAACCTTCATTGTTCAATATTTCGGCAATCGCTTTTTTCATGTTTGACGCCGGAATATCTACAGTATCATGTTTTGCAGCGCTGGCGTTTCTGATTCTTGTCAGCATATCTGCAATCGGATCTGTTATATTCATGAAGTGTACCTCCTTCCTTCCTCTCGGTTTCTGTTTTTACCAGCTTGCCTTTTTCACACCCGGAATCTGACCTTTATACGCCAATTCACGGAAGCAAATACGGCAGATGCCGAATTTTCTCAAATATGCATGCGGACGTCCGCACAATTTACATCTGTTGTAGTATCTCGTTGAATACTTTGGCGTTCTCTGCTGTTTTAACACCATTGATTTTTTAGCCACTTTTGTTTACCCCCTCTCAATTTTTACTAAACGGAGCACCCATCAGCGTTAATAACTCACGAGCTTCTTCATCAGTCTGCGCAGTCGTCACAAAGATAATATCCATACCTCTGATTTTGTCAATCTTGTCATATTCAATTTCAGGGAAAATGAGCTGTTCTCTCACACCCATGGAATAGTTCCCTCTGCCGTCAAAGGAGTTCGGGTTGATACCCCGAAAGTCACGTACACGCGGCAGTGCAACATTGAACAATCTATCCATAAATTCGTACATTTTTTCTGCACGAAGCGTTACCTTAACACCGATATTCATGCCTTCTCTGAGTTTGAAGTTTGCGACAGATTTTTTCGCTTTTGTCACAACCGCTTTCTGCCCAGTGATGGCTTCGAGATCCGCTACCGCTGCATCCAGCGCTTTCGGATTTTCTTTTGCTTCTCCCATTCCGATATTGACAACGATTTTCTCAAATTTCGGAATCTGCATTACGCTTTTATATTCAAATTTTTTCATCAGCGCGGGAGCAACTTCTTTTGTATAAAACTCTTTCATTCTCGCCATTGCTGCTTTCCTCCTTCCTTTTCATAAGATTTTAGTCGTCCAGAACTTCTCCGCAATGTTTACAGTATCTGGCACGGGTTCCGTCACCCAGAACCTTTCTGCCAATTCTGGTCGGCTCGCCGCATTTTCCGCAAATCCTCATTACTTTGGACGCATACAGCGGCGCTTCTTGTTTCAGGATTCCGCCATCATCGCCTTGACGGCGCGGTTTTGTGTGGCGGCTGACCATGTTGACTTTTTCCACCACTACTTTGTTCTGCGCCGGAAACGCTTCGATTACTTTTCCTTTTTTGCCTTTATCTTTACCGGAGATAACAATGACGTTATCGCCTGTCTTGATATGCATTTTACTCATTCTCTCGCCTCCTCGTAGGTCATTTGACTTGTGCTTTCAAACAAACCGGGATTATAATACTTCCGGTGCCAGAGACAGGATTTTCATATATTCCTTGTCACGCAATTCTCTTGCAACTGGTCCGAAAATACGAGTCCCTCTCGGGTTTTTATCGTCTCTGATAATGACCGCGGCATTTTCGTCAAATCTGATGTAGGAGCCATCGCTGCGGCGGGTTTCTTTTACCGTCCGTACCACAACCGCTTTTACTACTTCACCTTTTTTAACAACGCCGCCGGGTGTTGCTTTTTTAACAGAAGCCACTACAACGTCTCCGATGTGTGCAATCTTTCTGCCGCTTCCGCCCAGCACACGGATACACATCAATTCTTTTGCGCCGGTGTTATCCGCAACCTTCATGATTGTCTGCTGTTGAATCATGGATTTTGCATCTCCTTCCCACGCACTCCTCTGCATTATCTGCTTATGAGCGCGACATATAGTAACGTTCGGTGTCAACCAACGTTGGATTATTTCGCTTTCTCTACAATTTCAACAAGCCGCCATCTTTTGTCTTTCGAAAGGGGTCTTGTCTCCATCACTCTCACGCGGTCGCCAATCTGACAGGTATTGTTCTCGTCGTGAGCTTTGAGTTTATATGTTCTGCGAACGATTTTTCCGTACAGTGGGTGTTTGACGTTTTCTTCAATTGCAACCGTGATGGTTTTATCCATTTTGTCGCTGACAACTTTGCCCACTCTTACTTTTCTGTAATTGCGTTCTGCCACGTTCCTTCCTCCTTTTTACGAAAATGTCTGTTTTTCGGAACATCTCTTCTGATTTATACCGATTCCTTCAATTCCGTTTCCCGCATGACGGTTTTCACCCGTGCAATGGTGCGTTTCACTTCAACCATTTTCATGGGATTGTCTAACTGGTTGGTGGCATGTTGAAATCGCAGATTGAACAGTTCCTGTTTCAGTTCTTTTAGTTTCAGTTCGAGTTCATCCTGAGTCATATCACGAATTTCATTAACCTTCATTTGCCTCACCTTCCGTTTCCATGTCCTTGCGGACAACAAATTTACACTTAATCGGAAGTTTGTGGATTGCACGAGACATAGCAGCCTTTGCAACTTCTTCCGATACACCGGCGATTTCAAACAGAATACGATCCGGTTTTACAACTGCTACCCAGTATTCCGGAGACCCTTTTCCGCTACCCATTCGGGTTTCAGCCGGTTTTTCCGTAACAGGCTTGTCAGGGAAAATTTTAATCCAAACCTGACCGCCCCTTCTGATATATCTTGTCATAGCGATACGGGCTGCTTCAATCTGGTTGGAAGTAATCCAGCCGGGTTCCAGCGCCTGTATGCCGAATTCACCATAAGTGATTTTGTTTCCACGGGTTGCGCGACCCTTCATACGGCCTCTCTGTACCCGGCGGTATTTCACACGTTTAGGCATCAACATATTATTTTCCTCCTCCCTGTGCAGTTACCTTCTTACTTTCCGGAAGGACTTCCCCTTTATAGATCCATACTTTTACGCCGATTTTACCATAGGTTGTATCTGCTTCATAGAATCCATAATCAATATCTGCACGCAAAGTTTGCAGCGGAATGGTTCCTTCATGATAGTGTTCGCTGCGCGCGATTTCTGCGCCACCGAGACGACCGGAGCACTGGGTTTTAATTCCCTTTGCGCCACATTTCATCACGCGTGCCATGGTAGATTTCATAGCGCGGCGGAAGGATATACGGCGTTCCAGCTGAGATGCGATATTTTCCGCAACCAACTGCGCGTCCATATCCGGCGTTTTGATTTCCTTGATGTTAATGTTCACCGGTTTGTCAATCATTTTGATCAAATCGGTTTTCAGTTTTTCGATTTCACTGCCGCTGCGGCCGATGATGATACCCGGTTTTGCAGCATGAATATTAATGAAAACTTTATTTGCTTTACGTTCGATTTCAAATTTGGAAACGCCCGCTGCAAACAAACGTTTTTTCAGAAATTTTCTGATTTTCACGTCCTCAACCAACTGGTCGCCGAATGCAGAATCTTCTGCATACCATTTTGAATCCCAGTCTTTGATAACGCCAACTCTAATTCCGTGTGGATGCACTTTTTGACCCAATGATTACACCTCCTCTTTTTCCTTCAAAACAATTTTCAAATGACTTGTTCTTTTGTTAATGCGGAATGCACGTCCCTGTGCGCGGGGCTGCACCCGTTTCATAATCGGTCCCGGATCTGCTGTCACTTCCGCAACATAAAGAGCGTCTGCGTTCATGCTGTGGTTGTTTTCCGCATTTGCAATCGCGGTTCCCAGAACCTTAATCAATAGTTCGGACGCTGCTTTGGGGGTGTTTTTCAAAATACCCATTGCTTCGCCGACCGGTTTATTTCTGATTAAATCCATAACGATTTTCGCTTTACGCGGTGAAATACGAGCATATTTGTGTATTGCCGTAGCTTCCATGGCTCGCTCCTCCTTTCCCGTCACTTATACGTTCCATCTATATTTCGTTCTCATTATCTTGCGTTGGATTTTCCGCCCTGGTGACCTTTAAAAGTCCGTGTCGGCGCGAATTCACCCAGCTTGTGGCCTACCATGTCTTCCGTGCAGTAGACCGGCACATGTTTGCGTCCGTCATGAACGGCGATTGTATGGCCTACCATTTCAGGAAATATCGTAGAGGATCTTGACCACGTTTTGAGTACTTTTTTCTCATTCTTTTCGTTGAGTTCAATTACCCGTTTCAGCAGTTTTTCCTGCACGAAAGGTCCCTTTTTCAACGATCTGCTCATTTCTTTCCCTCCTTCATCTAGGCTTTGACGTGATTATCTGTCATGTCTGGATTTCACGATATATTTGTTCGTGGATTTCTTTTTCGATCTCGTCTTCAGACCCAGAGCCGGTTTACCCCAAGGAGTAACAGGGCTTGGCATACCGATAGGCGATTTACCTTCACCACCGCCGTGCGGATGGTCGCAGGGGTTCATGACGACACCACGTACGGTCGGGCGCCATCCCATGTGGCGTTTACGTCCCGCTTTACCGATGGAGATGTTTTCGTGGTCGATGTTGCCGACCTGTCCGATGGTTGCTTTGCATTCCATGCGAATCAGTCTCATTTCACCGGAGGGGAGTCTGACATGGGCGAATTTGCTTTCTTTCGCCATCAGCTGCGCGCTGTTTCCTGCACTGCGCACTAACTGTCCGCCGCGTCCCGGTACCAGTTCAATGTTGTGAATCGTTGTACCAACCGGCATATCTGCCAAACGCATTGCGTTACCAGGTTTGATATCGCTCTGCGGGCCGGATTCCACTTTGTCGCCTACGCGCAGTCCCAGCGGCGCTAAAATATATCTCTTTTCGCCGTCCTCATACTGCACCAGCGCAATGTTTGCGCTCCGGTTCGGATCGTATTCAATCGTCAGCACAGTTGCTGTCATGTTGTCTTTATCACGTTTAAAGTCGATTACTCTGTATTTTCTTCTGTTCCCGCCTCCTCTGTGGCGAACCGTGATTCTGCCATAGGAGTTTCTTCCGGCATTTTTCTTCATTGGTTCCAGCAAGGAACGTTCCGGTTTATTGGTTGTGATTTCTTCAAAGGTGGAAACCGTCATAAACCGTCTGGCCGGAGAGGTGGGGTTATATTTTTTGATAGCCATTTAAGACCTACCTCCTTTAAGAATTTGTAGGGCGCGGTATTAAACCATACCTTCAAAGAATTCGATTGTTTTGCTGTCTTCCGTCAGTGTGACAATCGCTTTTTTCCAGTCAGCGCGTTTGCCGCTGTGCGCACCCATTCTTTTGATTTTGCCGGTCATGTTCATGGTGTTCACGTCTTTGACTTTCACACCAAACACTTCTTCCACGGCCTGTCTGATTTGTACCTTCGTTGCATTTTTCGCTACCTGGAAGGTGTACTTTTTGTTTTCCAGCTGACTCATGCTTTTTTCGGTGATAATCGGTTTTACAATCACATCATAAGCGTTCATTATGCGTACACCTCCTCAATTTTGGCAATCGCCGCTTCGGTGGTTACCAAGGTTTCATATTTCAAAATTTCATATACGTTCATTGTGCCGACCGTTGAAACCGCCACGCCTTTAATGTTGCGCGCGCTGCGGTATACCACATCGTTTTTCTCAGGAAGCAAAATCAATGCTTTCTTCGCATTCAAGTTTGTCAGCATGTCAGCGATTGCTTTGGTTTTAATTTCGTCCAGTGCAATGTTGTCCACTGCGATCAGTTCTCCATCATTCACCTTTGCACTCAATACGCTGCGCATTGCCAGACGTTTCACTTTTTTGTTCACGGTATAACGGTAGCTGCGCGGTTTCGGTCCCAGCGCAACGCCGCCGCCCGTCCACTGCGGTGCGCGGATACTGCCTTGTCTTGCACGTCCGGTTCCTTTTTGTCTCCAAGGTTTTCTGCCGCCGCCGCGTACTTCCGATCTTGTTTTGGTACTCTGGGTACCCTGCCGTTGGTTTGCCAAGTAGTTCACAACCACTTCATGAATGGCATATTGATTCACTTCGCATCCAAATACATTGTCGTTCAAAGTGATGTCTTTCACTTTTTCTCCCGCCATATTAACTAATACTGCGTTAGGCATAATCTGCATCCTCCTTTCCTAATTCTTATTTTCTGTTGGTATCTTTTATATAAAGCAGTCCGCCTTTCGGTCCCGGAACTGCGCCTTTGACCAGAAGCAGATTTCTTTCCGTATCCACTTTCACAATATCCAAATTCTGAATGGTGACACGTTCGTTTCCGAGGTGACCAGGCAGTTTCTTTCCTTTGAATACACGGGACGGAGAAGAACATGCGCCCAAAGAACCAACGCCACGATGATATCCACTACCGTGTGTCATAGGACCGCGGTGCGTACCCCAGCGTTTGATGGTACCAGCATAGCCTTTTCCTTTGCTTCTTCCGGTTACGTCAACCGCTTCTCCGGCTTCAAACGTATCCGCTTTCACAACATCGCCCACGTTCAATTCTTCTGCGTTATCCAGACGGAATTCGCACAGGAACCGTTTGTAAGGCACTCCCGCTTTGTCAAAGTGACCTTTCAGCGGTTTTGTCATTTTACTTTCTTTTTTGTCTGCGAAACCCATTTGAACTGCACTATAGCCGTCGGTTTCCACAGTTTTCTTTTGTGTGATAACGCAGGGACCTGCTTCAATTACAGTAACCGGCGTTACTTTTCCATCTTCGGCGAACACTTGGGTCATGCCAAGTTTTCTGCCCATGATTGCTTTCTGCATTTTCCTTACCTCCTATGGTTATTGGTTGACACAGTTTGTGCCAACATGACCTGGAACCCTGTTTATTCATGACATAAACGGATGTTCAGTGGTTGTTTTAACTGTTTTTATGCTAATTTCATGTCGATTTCCACACCGGCGGGCAAATCTAAACGTTTCAGCGCTTCGATTGTTTTCGCGGTTGGCTCTACATCAATCAGCCGTTTGTGTGTTCTCATTTCGAACTGTTCACGGGAATCTTTATACTTATGAACAGCACGCAGAATCGTGATAATTTCCTTTTTGGTCGGCAGCGGAATCGGCCCGGACACTTTCGCGCCCGTTCTTTTCGCTGTTTCCACGATTTTTGCAGCTGATTGGTCAATCAGCGTGTGGTCATAAGATTTTAAACGGATTCTCATTTTCTGTGTGTTTGCCATAACACTTGTCGCCTCCTATATATTGATTACTGCGTCTCTTGTGCGACTCTTTCCGTACACGGTTCCGGGTGTGTCATGAACACCCAAAATAAATACCCGGAAGTACGCCTAGCATACAGTCCCGGGTACACATGACGATCCTTTCACAGGCGCGCAGACAGACCACAGGCGTCCGCCGCTGCTTGTAAAAACATTTATCGTTCTCTTGTGTACAGTGACTATGCCGCCCGGTTTCTTGAATCGGACATTCTCCATGGAAATTTCCCATTCTCAGATGGAATGCAACCTCCCACTTCATCGACTGCCTCGTCACAGCAAGTATTATTATACCGCATTTCCGGCAGGATTTCAAACCTTTTTTTCTGTTTTTTCGTAGAAATTTGCAGAAATTACCTATCCCCTTTTATGCATTTTGTCCATATCACTAATTAAGGTGTGCAAACGCCTGTCAAGCGACGATAGCTGCCAATTTTATTTTAGACTTTTCCATGGAAATTTATACAGAAACTTGCAAATCCTCTCACATTTCCCATTAAAAGACCGCCATCTTGCAGTTAAAATACCAAAAGCCGTCTCCTGTTCAGGAGACGGCTTTCTTTTTACATTGATTCCATTGTTTTGTCGTTATCCTTTGACTGCACCAATCATCACACCTTTGGTGAAATATTTTTGCAGGAACGGATAGACAAGCAAAATCGGCACTGTTGAAACAATAATCGTTGAATATTTGATAATTTCTCCCAGCGCCTGCTGGTCTGCTGTCTTTGTCGCCATCACCATATCGTCCTGCTGGTTTTCAATCAAAATTTGCCGCAGGAACAACTGCAATGGATACAAATCATCGTCACGCAGGTAAATCATTTCCTGGAACCATGAATTCCAGTGCTGTACGGCATAGTAGAGAACAATAACCGCAATGGTCGGCATTGCCAATGGGAAAATAATCTTCACCATAATACGGAACGGGCTTGCACCGTCTATCTTCGCCGCTTCCTCCAAGCTGACCGGCACTCCCGCAAATCCTGTCCGCAGGATAATCAGGTTGAACGTACTGATTGCCGTTGGCAATATCGGTGCCCAGCGCGTGTCCACCAGTCCCAAATCCTGCACCAACAAATAGGTCGGAATCAGTCCGCCGTTGAAATACATTGTGAAGATAATCAACAGCATGATGGGTTTGTTCAACAGCAGTCCTGGGCGTGAAGTCACATATGCCAGCGAAATCGTAAACGCCATATTCACTGCCGTTCCAACTACCACATAAAAAAGTGTGTTGCCATAGCCCGTTAGGATTTCCGGTTTTTCCAGCACTACTTTATACGCGTCAAGCGAAAATCCCTGCGTCCAAAATAGCGGACCTGTGTGTTTTGCAAACAGTGTCGGATTGGAAAAAGAGGCAAGCACTACGTATAACAACGGATATAATGTCACCAGCGCCAATGCCGCCAATACCGCCGTATTGACAACTGTGAAGGCGTTCTGTAATGGGGTACGTTTTATCATTTTCTTTTCCTCCTTCCTTACCACAAACTGTTTTCACTGAATTTACGGCTGAAAAAGTTCGCTAAGAACACCAGCACACAGTTGATGCCGGAGTTCACCAAGCCAACCGCCGCTGACAAACTATAGTTAGATTGCTGCAAACCTTGTCTGTAGATGTAAGAGGAAATGATATCCGCCTTTTCATAAATAACCTCGTTATACAACAAGATAACTTTGTCCGCACCCAAGCTCATAATGCTTCCGATACGGAGAATCAGCATAATCACAACGGTAGAAGCAATACCGGGCAGCGTGACGGCAAAAAGCTGCCGAATTTTACCCGCGCCGTCAATTTCCGCCGCTTCATATAATTCCATATCCAGTCCTGCCATCGCCGCAAGATAGATGATACTGTCCCAGCCGATTTTTTGCCAAACTTCTGAAATGACATAGATAGGCCGAAACATATTCGCATTGGACAACAAGTTCCCGTGGTCGCCGCCCGTGAGAAAATTCAATAGCTGCGTGATAATGCCGCGGTTGGATGTAAAGTCCACTATCATACCGCAGATAACTACCATAGAAATAAAATGTGGCAGGTATGTAATGGTCTGTACCGTCTTTTTGAACCACATTGCCCGTACTTCGTTCAGCATTAGTGCCAAAATAATGGGCGCCGGAAACGTGAACACTAATAACAAGAAGTTCAAAATAATTGTGTTGCTGAACACACGCCCGAAAAACGGACTCCCAAAAAATGTCCGAAAATTATCCAGTCCAACCCACGGACTGTTCCAAATACCGCCGGCCGGCGTATAATTATTAAACGCAATCAGCACGCCATACATTGGCATGTACATAAAAATAATATAAAATGCAAGTCCCGGAAGCGCCAGCAGATAGGTCGACCAGTTTCTTCGCAAATCGCGTGTCAAAATATCCATTGCACTCGCGAACTTTCCTTTTTCCGCTAACACTGCACTTCCATCATGTGTTTTTAAATCCATTTCGCTCCACTCCTTTTCTTCAATTTTTTTACCGCGGAAATGAGTCTCTCCATTCGTTTTCTCTATTTCTACCATAATGGATTTTTCTGCCATCTGCAATGGGCAATATGCAAAATTTGCCTGCATTTTCAGATGAAAACCGATTTTGCCTATTGTCCTTTTATGCTTCTCATTTTTTGCGGTATGACATAGTTCGAGCCTATATACTTCAGTTGCATATAGGCTCGAAATGTTTTGTTTGATTATTTGTTCATTTCTCTGTCATATGCATCCTGACGGATTTTAATGACGTCTTCGATACCCATAGTTTTCAGCGTTTCAATAAACTGATCAAAATTACTCAGCGGTTCTGCACCGATGATAAATTTGCCGGTCATTTCTGCAACATAGGAGGTGATGTCCGCTTCCTTACTTGCTTTTTCATCACTTTCTTCTACCGTATACTTCAGCGGGCGCAGCAGCATACCTTTGTCTGCATCCAGTGCATACTGTACAGAATCCGCTTTTACTTGTTTCAGTTCGTCTGACAAATTGGATTCCAAATCATTTGCTGCTGCATATTGAATAATACCGGCAAAGCCTGTGTTGGTCATATACTTACAAATTGCTTCATACGGCGTTTTGCCCTCCGGATTTTTCTGAATCAAATCGGTAAACTGTTTTGTGCCGTCTGCATTTTTGGTATAAGTTTCGCCTTCGAAGCCCCAGTTCATCATATCGGACGCTTCTTCGCTGTAGAGATAGTCAAAATAGCGTACCGCTTCCACAACATTTTTACAAGAAGTTGTAATCATCGCGCCGTCGCCGCGCATGGTCTGGATAATCGCAGCGTTCGGATAATAGTTTTTGCCGCCGTTCCATGTCGGATATGGTACTGCCGTCAGCTTGATGTCAGGATTGAGCTGCATATATTTCGGCATGGAGTTATTGTTATCAATATAAAATGCACCCAACTGGTCGTTCAGCACTAAGGAATCCAGTTCTTTTCCGTTGGTATTTAGGAAATTCTCATTGATGAGTTTTTCGCTATACCATTTATTCATAGTTTCCAAATAAGCTTTGAAATTCGGACTCAAAGCGGCATGGGTGATTTTACCTTCCGCTTCATCATAGTAATATTCATATTTACTGAAACCAAATGCGCTGGTAAATGCTTCTTTGAACATCCAGTTGAGACTGCTAAACGGCACTTCGTCCTGCTGTCCGTTGCCGTTTAAGTCCGTTTCACGGAATTTTTTCAGCACATTATACCATTCGTCAATCGTGGTCGGCACTTTTTCACCCACTTTATCCAGCCAGTCCTGACGAATGAAATATCCATCATAGCACAGGAATTTCTGGTCATCTACTGTTTTGGGGAACATCAGAATTTCGCCGTTTGCCATGAGCAGTTGTTCCTTGATGTCTGGTTTTTCTTCAAACACTTTGCGCAGGTTTGGCGCTAATTTTTCTATGTATGGCGCCAAATCCAGACAAACACCGTTTTTCAGTTGTTTCAGTCCTGTATCCATCCAACTGCTGAAAATAACGTCCGGATAGTTTTTGGATGCCAGAATGATGTTAAGCTGTTCTGCAGCCGTTCCGGTTGGATGCTGGAATTCCAGCTCCACACCTGTGATTTCTTTTAATTTTTGGAATGCCAACATATCCGCATAGTTTTTCACATATCCTTGTGATTTGTTGTCCATCCAAACGGACAGCTTCACACTGTCGTCTGTAATAGGCATTGTGTTTTCCGTCAGCGTTTCCAGCGCATCCACATCTACTTTTGCTGCCTGATTTTTACCGCCGCAGCCCGCCAGCAGACCTGCCGCCAATGTCAAAGCCAATGCACCGCACAATACTTTTTTTGCTTTCATACTTTACTCTTCCCCTTTCTTGTTTTGCTACTGACAAACACATCTTTTCTTTGTGCATGGAATCCGGATGGTATCCCGCCATGAACAGGCAGGGTACAGAATCACTTTTATGTCTTTCACACGGCTGCACCATATGCCGCCGGAAATCCGTACTAGTTCCATCGCTTTTTCATTGTAGCACAGCTTTTTTATGAAAATCAATATGCAATTTACGTTTTGATTGCTCAATTTATGAGATGAAGAGCGCAAAATTAGATACTTTTTTCAGAAAAACCGTCGATTCTCCTGTTTTGCAAATCAACATCCGAAATTGCCTATATTTGCTCCCCCTAAAAAAAGCGGGCTGCACTCTAGCAGAGTACAGCCCGCTTTTTATCCCCATTGTGTTTTCTTAAAATTGTTCTCTATATTTTCCCGGCGTTGTTCCATAGCGTTTTTTAAATGCACGAATAAAAGTCCCCGCATCAATAAAACCACATTGGTGTGCAATTTCCTCCAGTTTTAATTCCGAACGAAGCAATGATTCGGCATTTTTCAGTCGGACATTTAAAATATAATCCCGTAAAATTTCACCTGTTTGCTGTTTAAATGTTTTTGACAAATAACTAGAGGATAATTTAAACACACCCCCCAGTTCATTCACATTCAAATTCAAATCTGCGTAATTTTCCTGGACATACTGCATGACTTTATCTCCAAGCGTCGTTTCTTTTGCCTGTCGCTCTTTTTTTGGCGCACGGCAAAGTTTCTCGGTTAACGCTTGTGCCTGGCTATATAGTTCTTCCATTGTTAAGCATGTTTCCAGCGCTCCAATTTCCTGTTCTTCTGAGCCGCCCTCTTCCAGCGTACCGCTTCGCAGCAGCTTCAGGAATGCACTCATCATATCATATTTCATGAACTTTAGTTCCTGCACACTGCTCGGTCTGGTCTCATGCTGATGAAAAATCTGTCGGAGTAATTGTCCTGCTTCTCCCTCTGCTCCGCGACGGATGCTTTCCAGCAATTGTTGTTCCAGTTCTACTGTAAACTCATACCGGCTTTCGCTCCAATCCACGTCCTGATATGCCAAAATATCCCGATCCATACCATGGCGCCACGCAAACAAATCCATTGTCTGGGCATATGCACGCTGCAATTGCTGCAAATCAGAAAACGTTTCGCTCAGCAGCACAGAATAATAAATCCCAACGCGTTCCTTTGTGAATTCCTGCGCTTCACCAATGCGACTGCGTAAATCTTCGCCTGTTTCCTGCTGCATACCAATCAGACAAAGCAACATGTTTTCATCAATCCGCACCGACAACGTATGATACTCGTCACCCAGCATTTCTTCAAACACATTGGTAATTGCCAGTTCCATCAATTCCTGTTCATTTTCATTTTCAAAATCTATCGTCCCAAAATAATCGCTGAAATCATTGATGGACAACAGCACCGCCACATAGACAGGATATTCAAATACCACGTTATATTGCCCAAACACATCCTGCACTGACCCGCCGCCTTCCCGCAGGAATTTAATATAGGCATTACGGAAGGAAATATTTTGATATTTCTTTTTCAGCAATTCACTTTCTTTTGCACTTTTTAAAATGCCGCGCAGAGTTGTTTGAATATAGTCAAATTCATTGGTACGCGGCGCACCGGAAAAGGTATTGCCGGAAATCAGCTTCAAGATATTTTCTACCGGTGTATATTGCCGTCTGGCAAAAATATTCGCAAGCAAAATCCCCAGTACCGTAAACAGTGCGGCAAGTAATGTCATTATCATAAGAAAAAAGTTCAATCCGCTCCAATAGAGACCGGCAGATAACGCATAAACACTGGTTAGATTTGCTTCATTCTCCGATACAAACGCCACAATTTTCTTCCCGCCCTGATTCAGTGTGTAGTTTCCTTCTCCCTTTTGAATCAGTTCCTTCACCGATTCTGTCTGCAACAATGGCGGCTGCGATTGGTAGATAACGGCGTCATCTACCCCCAACAACAGTAATTCTCGTTCTTCATTCCAGTTTATATCAGGAAACATACGCTCAAATTGTCCTGCGCTTATTTGGCATACCAACACACCAGTTTTTTCTACTGTCTCCATAGGAATGGACTGCAAATACATCACATCGCCGTTTTGATTTTTACACAACCGCTGTATGTGCGGCTGTCGCATAAATGCTTTCCAAGATGCATAGTCCGCGTCTTCCGGCAAAATTCCTTCCGGCAGAAATTCATGATAGGCGCTTTGCATACGGTTTGCGCCATCATAGTCTACCATCATTTCCTGTGCAATATCATAAATCGAAATGTGATCCATATTCTGGTTGTTTGCGGATATCGTACTGATCGCCTTACGCAAATTCTGCTGGTTCAACGCCTGATTGGCACCATTATTTTGGAGTGCCGCAATAATCTCTTTATCTAAGGATACGCGAATACCAAGTTTATCCAAATCATTTTTCAGCGTATGGCAGGTGGTATTCATGGTGGAGAAGGCTTCCCTGTTTGCTTTGGTAATTTCCTCCTGCACAATGTTTTTCGCCACCATTGTCATCACAAATGCAAATAACGTAAATAGCAATACAAATGTCACATAGGAAATCAGCCAGGTATGGTACGGTTTCTTTTTGCCCTGCCAAAACAATCGCATTCTGTTTCCTCCTATTCCAACTCTATCTTGAGTTGGATTTTTATTTGATAACAAAGAAGGTAAAAGTCATTTTTGCAAGGGTAACTGACTTTTGTACGCCGCGCTCTATGCGCCTGTCAAAATCGTCCCGCTTTCTCTCATGCGTCTATTATATCGCCTGATTCGCCATATGTCAATAGTTTCCATCTTATTCCACCATACGCTTTTGAAATAGCGTCGCTGCTATTGTAGGCAAATATGCTATAAAAAGAAAACGGCTGCCGTAGGGCGAGTACGGCAGCCGTTTTCTTTAGGGGTGTTATAAAAGATGATTTTATACACTTCGTTAGACGGCAAAATGACAAAAAAGTTCCGGTTTCACAGAGAAAAATTTTATTTTTCTCTGCCGCTTCCCACAGTCACCAACCTCTCCCTCCATTCATACACTATATTGAATCCTAAATTAATTTTTTCCGGATTGTATACGAAACGTTTAAAATGGGAGGATGGGAAATCATGAAAAAAATAGCAGTAGTCGGCGGAGATTTACGACTTGCAAAAGTTGCAGAATATCTGGCAGAAGATGGATATGTAGTCAAGATATATGGTTCAAACGCGCCTTTTTCCGGTGGTGCAAAAGTACATATCACACAGACACTGCGAGACTGTCTACACGATGCACATGTAATTGTTCTGGGGCTTCCGGCTACCTGTGACGATGAAACTGTCAGCACACCGAATTTTGACCAGCCAATTTATATCCGTGACATTCTCCGATATATGCCCAAAGACGCGCTTTTGCTGGCAGGACGCATCAGTGAAAAATTGCACGGCGAGATGATTATGCACGGCATACGCTGTGTGGACTATTTCCAGCGCGAAGAATTGACCGTCCGCAACAGCATTCCAACCGCGGAAGGCGCCCTGCAAATTGCCATGGAGGAGCTGCCTATCACACTGCACGGCAGCCGCAGTTTGGTTTTGGGGTTTGGACGGATTGGGAAAGTGCTGGCAAAAATGCTGCACGGAATCGGAAGCGATGTCACGTGCAGCGCACGTAAGCACTATGACAAAGCGTGGATACATTGCATGGGATATCATGCAATTGATACCGCGGACATTCTTCCGGTGATAGACCAGTTTGACGTGATTTTCAACACCATTCCAGTCAAGATACTTTCAAGCGAAGTCCTCAGTCGTGTCCGCCGCGACAGCCTGGTGGTTGACCTTGCCTCAAAACCGGGTGGGGTGGACTTTGATGCGGCAAAAGAGCGGGGGCTTAATGTCATTTGGGCGCTTTCCCTACCGGGAAAGGTTGCGCCTGCAACAGCAGGAGAAATTATTAAAGAAACCATTGTAAACATTATGAATGAAATCCTCTAATCATTGGTATTAGGGAAAGCTGTTTTTGCCGCGGCAGTATGTCCTTTCACGTTTTTTCATCTCTGTCCGTTTCAGCGGCGTCTGAAAAATCTTGCTATTTTTTGCGGCAGAAGGAGGGAATTTTATGGATTTAAACGGCATTCGGGTCGGTTTTGCCATGACCGGCTCGTTTTGTACCTTTGCACAAGTCCTACCACAGGTGCAAAACCTGGTGGATATGGGCAGCAAAGTGACACCTATTATGAGTGAAACCGCTGCCGGAACAGACACACGTTTCGGCAGCGCTGAATATTTCAGGTCTTCTCTGGAAGAAATGACGGGAACGCCTGTTATCAGCACCATCAAAGACGCTGAACCGATTGGACCCAAAAAGCTGCTGGATATTCTGGTGATTGCTCCCTGCACCGGCAACACCATATCCAAACTGGCAAACGGTATCACGGACAGCAGCGTTTGTATGGCGGCAAAAGCGCACTTGCGCAATGGTCGTCCTTTGGTGATTGCTGTTTCCACAAACGATGCACTGGGCACCAGCGCCCGCAATATCGGGCAACTGCTCAACGCCAAAAATATTTACTTAGTACCTTTCCGGCAAGATGACCCTGTCCACAAACAAACTTCCATGGTTGCGGATATGCAGCGCATTGCCGCTACGCTGGAAATGGCGCTGGAAGGAAAACAAATCCAGCCTCTTATTATTACCTGATAAACGTATTTTGGGACGTTCCACATCATCTTAGGACAAGGAACTTACCCTTATTTTACAGAAAGAACCTAACATTTTATTCCGTGTTCTTTCCTAATATATAATTGCTAATGAGATTGATATGATATGTGAACTATGACCCGCTGCTTAAAAAAACAGCGGGTCATTTTATGTGCAAACGAATTGATTTCTTGTCTGAAATACGGTATACTATAAATAATCTTTTAAACATAGAAAGGAATGACATACCATGCCATTTATCAACACCAAAACAACACTTTCCATGACACAGGAACAAAAAACTGCCGTGAAACAGCGGTTTGGCGAAGCAGTTGCTTGTCTTGGCAAAAGCGAATCGTTTCTAATGTTGGGCTTTGAACCGGCGGCTGACCTCTATTTTAAAGGCGACAATTCGCAGCCGCTCGCGTTTGTGGAAGTGAAACTGTTCGGTGACGCGTCGTCCTCCGCCTATGACCGCATGACAGACGCGGTCTGCTCCATTTTGCAGGAAGAACTCGGCATCTCCCCCGCCAACATTTATGTTCAATATTCCCCTTGTGACCATTGGGGCTGGAACGGGCGGAATTTCTAAATCTCCTCCGGTGCGCGGCGTAAACCATCGTTTTTTTTGCCACTTATCTCAACGAACACAGAAAGGAGTTCCCCATGCCGTACCAAGAAATTACCTGTAACACTGCCATAGGTCATTTGAAACGCCAATTTCCTTATGCATGGAACATGAATCCCTATCGTGGCTGTGCACATGGCTGCCGGTATTGTTTCGCCATGTATTCTCACCGCTATCTGGACGACAGCGGAGACTATTTCAATGATATCTATGTGAAAACAAACATCGTAGACCGTTTGGAACTGCAATTGCGCCGTCCCTCCTGGAAACGTGAAATTATTAATATCGGCGGTGTGGCGGACTGCTACCAGCCTGCCGAGGCTCACTATCAACTCATGCCGGAGATTTTGAAATTGCTGATTCGCTACCGTACCCCCTGCATTATTTGCACCAAATCCACGCTGGTCTTGCGGGACTATGACTTAATTGACGAACTATCACGACTGACCTATGTGAATGTTGCCGCCACGGTCACCTGCATGGACGAAAATATCCGCAAAAAACTGGAACCGGGCGGCGCGCCTTCCTCCCAGCGTTTTGCCATGCTGAAAGAATTTTCTAAAACAAATGTTTCTACCGGTCTACATGTGATGCCGATTATTCCCTATTTAACAGACAACGAAGCAAATCTTCGCGCTTTATTTGCACAGGCGGCGGACTGCCGCGTGGGATATGTATTGCCCGGCACGCTTTATTTGCGCGGCAACACCCGCCAAGTCTTTTTTTCTTTCATACAAGAGGCTTTCCCTGCACTTTATGAACCGCTTACGCAGCTTTACAAAAAAGGCAGCGCCGGCAAGGACTACAAAGACCGTCTCTATCAAATGGTGAACAAACTCAGGCGGCAGTATGGACTTAGCAGCAGCTATTCCGCCCTCATGCGCGAAAAGATGCCACACACCGAAAACCGACAGCTTTCTATGTTTGACGATTAGAACGTCCGTCCGCACAAACGGCGTTTTCAGGCGTTATCTCGGAACCAGATACGCTCATCTGTTTGAGACGCCCTTGTTCTTTTTTCTGCCGCAAGACCTCCGGTCGCATTACACGCGTTCCATGTCTGCGGTGCAAAAGATAATCAAAATACCTGAACTTCCCTCTTGATTTTTATTGTAGTTTTTGCTATAATAAAGTCATATTATGACACTATTTGAAAACAGAAAGGAAGGGTCTTTTATGTTAGACAAGAAAGTTGCTGAATTACTGAATACGCAGATTAATAAAGAACTTTATTCTGCTTATATCTATCTGGAAATGGCAGACTACTACTCTGATGAAGGACTGGGCGGGTTTGAAAACTGGTTCTATATCCAGACACAGGAGGAACGCGACCACGCCATGTTATTCCGCGCTTATTTGCTGAACAACGGCGAAAAAGTGACGCTGGATACCATTGAAAAACCCGGAAAATCCTATGATAATTTCCGTGCGCCGCTGGAAACCGCACTGGAGCACGAACGTTATGTCACCTCGCTGATTAACACCATCTATGACGCGGCATATAGCGTGAAAGATTTCCGCACCATGCAGTTTTTGGACTGGTTTGTGAAAGAACAGTGTGAAGAAGAGAAAAACACGGACGATTTAATCAAACGTTTTGATTTGTTCGGCAGCGACGCAAAAGGGTTGTATATGCTGGACAGCGAACTGGGCGCGCGCGTTTATTCCGCACCGTCCCTGACACTTTAATCGTATTTCTTTTTAAAATCTATGCAGCCGGAACGAAAACGTTCCGGCTGTTTTTCTCTTTACAAATAGTTCCCAATATGCTATAATAAGAACATACGTTTTGTATCAAAAGGTGGTGGAACCCTATGCAACAGCAATCCTTATTTGAACGGCAGCAGGAAAGCCCTCTCGCCAGCCGTCTGCGTCCCGAAACGCTGGACGATTTTGTGGGACAGCGTCATTTGCTGGGCGAAGGAAAAATTCTCCGGCAGCTGATTGACCGTGACCAAATTTCTTCCATGGTTTTCTGGGGACCGCCCGGCGTGGGCAAAACCACGCTTGCGCGCATTATTGCAGGGCGCACCCGCGCAGATTTTATCAATTTCAGCGCGGTTACCAGCGGTATTAAAGAAATCAAAGAAGTGATGGGTAAGGCGGAACAGCGCCGTGTGATGGGCGACAAAACCATTGTGTTTGTTGACGAAATCCACCGTTTTAATAAAGCGCAGCAGGACGCGTTTTTGCCGTTTGTGGAGAAAGGCAGCATTATTTTGATTGGCGCAACGACAGAAAATCCGTCGTTTGAAATCAACGCCGCGCTGCTCTCCCGCTGCAAGGTGTTTGTGCTGCAAGCGCTTTCCACCGCCGACCTCACCGCCTTGCTCCGCCACGCATTGGAGGACCCGCGCGGGTTTGGCGGACAGCAAATTGACATTGGAGAAGATATGCTGGAAGCTGTCGCAGGTTTTGCAAACGGCGACGCGCGCGTCGCGCTGGGCACGCTGGAAATGGTGGTACTCAATGGTGAATTGAACGGTGAAACAGTCCGCGTGACAACGGAAACACTGGAACAGTGTATCAGCCGGAAATCCCTTTTATATGATAAAAATGGCGAGGAACACTATAATCTCATTTCCGCCCTGCACAAATCCATGCGTAACAGCGACCCTGACGCGGCAGTTTATTGGCTGGCGCGTATGCTGGAGGCAGGCGAAGACCCGCTCTATGTCGCCCGCCGGTTGGTGCGGTTCGCCAGTGAAGACATCGGCATGGCGGACAGCCGCGCGCTGGAGCTTGCGGTCAGCGCCTATCAGGCATGTCATTTTATCGGTATGCCGGAATGCGACGTGACATTGACCCACGCGGTTGTGTATCTGTCCCTTGCGCCCAAGTCCAATGCGCTCTATACTGCCTATGGCAGGGCAAAGCGGGACGCCGCGGAAATGTTGGCGGAACCGGTGCCGCTGCACATCCGCAACGCGCCTACAAAACTCATGAAGGAACTGCACTACGGCGAAGGATATCAGTATGCGCATGACGCCGCGGACAAACTAACGGACATGCAATGCCTGCCCGATACGCTGCTCACCCGCCGCTATTACCGCCCGGGCACGCAGGGGTCGGAAGCAAAAGTGCGCCAGCGCTTGACACAGATTGAGGATTGGCGCAGCAATCACGGCGCGCCGCCAAAAGAAACAGAACTTTAATGAGTATATAAATTTATTTTATCTTATGATAAAACCGCCTGCGTTACATCAGGCGGTTTTCATATTTTTCGGCAGGTCTGCAAGCACTACTCTTTTTCTATGTTTTCATTGCAATACTCTGCAAAAACTTCTATCATTTTTTCAACAGCCAGCATTTGCGCCGGCGAAAACTGTTTTAGTTTTGTATAGAGCGGATTGCCGTTTTCTTCAACCACTCTCCCATATAAAATATAATCTGCCGTGGTATCCAGATGTTTAATTATATTCATAAGGGTCGGAATCGCCACGCCGCTGATACCGCGTTCAATCTCTGATATGTGATTAGGCGTCAAATCCAAAATTTCCGATAATTTTTCCTGTGTCAAGCCCTTTTTCTTCCGCGCCGTTTTGATTCTTTCTCCTATCGGCTTATAATCATAATAATTTTTGCTCATATCGTCACCATACCTTATATGTGTAGTCTACCATCTGTACAAAAAAATTTAACATGCTTTAATCGTTGTTTCAATGATTTAATCTTGACATCTATGCAAAAAAAATATATAATAAAAAGGAAATGCACAAAACAGCATTTCATGGATTTCCGTTATGCTACTATATATCTTTTTCATTATCTTGACGACAAGACTCTGCTATCCGAATTGTTTCAAGCAACATTTCGACCGATTGTTCCAATAGATTACTATATTGCTCCGGTATTTGCTGAATCAAACTATCCAAAGGCGTTATAACCGTTTTACGCTCCGTACCAAACAACAAATAATTAGCGTCAACATCAAAAGCCTTACAGATATTATATAAAGTCTCCGCTGACATTTTACTTTTACCTGTTTCAATATCGCTTAAAAAACGAGAAGATATACCTGCTCGATCGCAAAACTCAAAACGTGGAATGTTTAATGATTTACGATAATTCTTTAATCTTTGTCCAATTATCTTTCTATTATCCATCCCATATACCACCTCATTTTCATTATATGTGTAATTCCAGCTCATGTAAATGAAGTATATCGCATTATTAGATATATAATTTATCATTTTTAAAATTTATTTTTCCTAAAAGTGATTGAAATATTCTTTTTGCTTTCATCGGAAAGGAGAAAACGCATGGATAAAATTTCTGATTACATGAATAGGCTCAAGCTTGCCATGGCACTGAAAGATTTTATGACAATGGAAAGAGTCTATGATAGGATAAAAAAAGAATTTGGAGCGTTTGTCTTTGAGGAAGAACGCAAGGGAAATATCAGGTTTCGCAAAAATTTGCACTATGATACATTTTTTGCTGAAATCATAAACGACAGTGTGGAACTGCCCAAAGAAGGAATTGCCTATCTTGGTATCACGAAAAACAGCCCCACCGGACTGCACTTCTTTCGGGACGGTTACATGATAGTATCTGTATCTCGGCTTCGGTCTCGTTTCTACCATGAGGATGCTTTTTTTAGCGCACCGATTACAATAGATGTGGACAGCAATCTTTTGACACTTCCGCCTACGCAAATGAAACAAGCCGGTCTGTGCGAGGGCGATATTTTGAAAGTTGATATTGATACAG
>JAAWTG010000037.1 GCA_022801925.1 Clostridia bacterium
GAAGTCTCTGGGAGCAGATTTTTTTGCCAGCAAGGCAAAAGCACGCAGGAATACTGACGTATTTCCAGTGATTTTAACGTAGTTGGCAAGGGAATCTGCCTCGGAGACCGCATGGGTTTCGCTCTTCCTTTGCTTAATCATCGCCGCGTAATAAATTGTCAGCATAAGACTGCAATTCTTTTTCTGTGTGAATGTTGTCTCCGCGTTTTTGGATGCTGTCTTGTACATAGTCGGGCAGCGACTGAAAATACGCGTTTGCCTGCGGACAGTTATCTATCAAACAAGTGAGGTCTGAATAGTGCTGTGGTCTGTTTTGCGCCATGTCTGTCACCTCCTTTTATTGTTAGTATGACGAAAAAAAAGAAAAATACGCGGTGGAACATCAAAAACATAACAAAATGTTGCAAAAACGGATGATGCAGTATGAATGTGAAAATGCATTATCGAAAAATCTGTTTTTGCAGCATTTTCCATGATTTGCATATTGCGGCAGACGAAAAACGGTGTTATGTTAAAGACAGCATGAATCAATTTTCAAGTGAGGAGCGTGAAGAAAATGAAGAAGGTGAAATTTTTCCAACCATGGGGCGCTGTGTTAGCGGCAATTGTTTTGATAACAGCGTTGTCGATAAGCGCGGCAGCGGAACCGGAACCGAACCTTTGTAACGGAATAGCGCCGCCGACATTGAGCGTAGCGGCAACCGGCGGCGCGAATGATGAGGAAAAAGCGGCGCAGCGTGCGTTGCAGGCAGCGGCATTGATTGACGGCGTTTATGCAAACGGAAATAATAATTCGTCTTGGGCGCTGCGCGCGGATTATCACTACAACGAAACAAATCCACCGGCTGCCACGCTGGATTTGGGCGCGGCAAAAAAAGTCGGAAAATGTGTTGTTACCGGAGCTTCCTCCTATGCCGCCATGGTACCTGCCAATTTTGATATTCAATATAGCGCAGACGGAATAAATTGGCAAACCGCAAAAGAAGTACGCGGCAATACCAACATGACGTGTATGGCAGCGTTTTCCAATATAGAAGCGCAATATTGGCGGATTGCCATTCGATTTGAGTCCAAAACAAGCGGCGAATGGAGCAGGATTACGGAAATCGAACTGTATGAAGGTAGTGATGGCGAAGGCGGAGGAAACGAGGGAGAGGAAACCGGCGAGACAGACACTACCACAAACTGGTGCCTGAATTTGCCGCCAACGCTGGATAAAGCGTCGACAAGCGGTGCGAACGACGAAGAAAAAGCGGCGCAGCGTGCGTTGCAGGCAGCTTCATTGGTAAATGGGAAAGTGGAAAGCGGCGACAGTAATACGTCATGGATGATACGCGGAGATTATCATAAGCCGTCGGCAAGCGCGACATTTGATTTAGGGGCAGAGAGAACAATCGGGAAATGGGTCATTACAGGTGCTGCTTCTTATAAAGCACTTTATCCTGTGAATTTTGATATTTTATCCAGCGCGGACGGAATCAGCTATAGGACGGTGACGGAGGTAAGAGATAATGCGGATTATGAGGCGACGATAGAGTTTTCCAATGTTACCGCACGGTATTGGAAATTGATTGTATATTTCACTGCTACTGAGCAATACAGAATCTCCGAAATTGAGATGTATGGCGGGCAGGACGTCTTTGTGCCTGTGATACCGCCGGTCGTGACAATGGAGACGCCGGAAAATATGACGCAGATAGAGGCGGGAAATACGCTTTCGCTCTGCGCGCGGGCAAGCTGCGAATCGGCGGATATCAAAAGCGTTACATTCTTGTCCGGCGAAACAGTTCTTGCAGAAGCGGCATATGACAGCGCGGCGGGACTTTGGAAAGCGGACGTTCCGAGTGTTGCATATGGAAATTATACGATTGCGGCGAAAGCAGTTTCGGAGCAGAATGAAGAAACCGTGAGCGAGAGTATACGCGTGCGGGTGCATGGGACAGGCGTTTATAACGTTGCGCTTGGCAATGAGGTGACGCCGAGCGTTGCGAGCAACAAAAACACAAACCCCAATGCGCTGACTGACGGCAAAAGCGATGACGCCGACGTTCCATTTAGGTGGTATATGAGTGCGGCTAACGCCCAAAACGGTGTTTCGGCGGATATTGATTTGGACGGCGGATTTGATAATCTGTATTCCATTGAGTCGATAAAACTATATTCCGGCGACCCCAAAAAGGACTACGAAAGAAAAGTGACGGATTTCACAATTTATACATGGAACGGTGAAAAATGGGAGGAACTTATTAAAGTCACAGAAAATGAGAATATTGAGTGGGAATATACGTTGCCGGCTCCGGTAAAAACAGGCGGTATCAGGCTTTTTGTGAATCAGAACAAAGCGTTTGCCGTGAAAGAAATGGAAGTGATGGGCAGACGTGCGGACGGATTGAAAAAAGCGGCGACTGTAGTGACGGACGGTAGTACGGGCAAAGAAATAAAGGCGATAGAAAAAGGAACTGTGATTTGCACGGAAGCGGAAATTTTGAATGCGGCAACAGAGGGGAGCAAGAAGGCTGATGTGATGTCGCTGCTGGCAGTGAAAAACGGCGACGGCAAAGTTTTGACAGCGGTTTGTGATACTAAAACGGTACCAAGTGGCGCGGCAGAAACATTTGCGCTGCGCGCTTCCTGTCCAGAGGGTAAAGATATGTATGGGGAAGTGTTTTGGCTGGACGCACATACACTGGAACCATTGTTTCCGAAAAATGTAATACGAAGCAAAGAAAAAATATATAGCGAGGACGAAGTTGTGGTTTCCGTCACCACCACAGGCTTTGATGTGTATCTCAAGGGAACGGATGCATATGGTACCGATTATGTGAAGATTCCGTTCAAGCATACGGTGAATGAGACGACGAATGCCGATCTATATCGCATTATCTGTGCATATGCCGTGGAGAGAACGGGCGATACGACTTTTACACAGACAATTCCGGCATCACTGCTTAGCACGGGAGAGCTGGAACTTGCTATGCGGGAGATAGAAAACGGCGTTGTGGCGGAAGATTTTATCGGCGGATATCATGGCGACGAGATATTGTCAAAGGTGACGCTAAAGGTGGACGGAACAGAAGTGGATTTGACAAAAACCGCTTCCTATAAAGGAACAAAAGTGGAATTTGTGCAGGAAGCCGCTATTAACAAATGCAATAAACCGTCGGAGATTGTCGCCAATCATACCAAATCATATGTCATTGATAAAACAGGTATCACGTTAGACCAAACGCTTGATTGGGTGGATTCTATTACGCTTACCGCGTTCTATCCCTGCATGTTCCCTGTGTACCGCTATGACGGTAAAACGCAGGTGACGGATTATATTACCTATACGGCGGGCGGAAAGAAAATCGTTTACGATACGAGGGGAAATAAAAGCTATAATATGTCGCCCATACCGGATGTGTTTGAAGCGACTGTCTACAGCGAAACAAACGGTTATAGCGCCCATGTAAAATATATGCCGAAGGAAGGACTGAGTGACCATATATTCTTTTTCCAAATGCGCGATGCAGGGGACACAAAAATTTATTTTGGCGCGAATATGAACAATGTTCCGCAGGCGGGCGAACATTGGGCATGGACAAGTATCTATCAGTTTGATATCAACAAAGATACAATCAAATAAGTGCAGGTTTGCAATATTCAGCATAGCGGCAAGCTATCGAAAACGGTTCATGGCAGAAGCCATGAGCCGTTTTTTGATGTGGAAAATGACAGAATACGATATGAAAAAGAGGGGGGATTTTTGTATAAGTGTTCATAGAGCGGCTATGAAATGAAAAAATAATTGAATCATGGAAAAAATTGTGGTATAATACCTATTAGACGTCTTTATGGAAAAGAAAATGGTTGTTTCAAAATATCATCATGGAATAAAAAGAATTGGAGAAATGCATATGAATCAGTACCGGTGGGTATATCAACCATATACGCCGCAGTCGCCGCGCGCCGCGGAACTTGCGGAAGAATTTCATATTTCGCCGGTCTATGCTGCTCTGCTGCTCAACCGAGGATTGGAGATAGAAGAAGAATTGCAGGCGTTTGTGCGGTCTACGGCGGAAACACTATCGCCGCCGCAGCTTTTGACCGATATGGACAAAGCGGTTTCCATCATTCGCGAGGCAGTGGCGCAGCAAAAAAATATTGTTGTCTATGGCGACTATGACGTGGACGGTATCACCTCCACTGCGCTTCTGGTACAGTATTTGCGCGGAATTGGTGCAAAAGCAGGATTTTATATTCCCAGCAGAATGGAAGAGGGCTATGGCGTCAATGAACAGGCATTGCGGACGCTGGCAGAAAAAAAAGCGCAGCTGATTATCACGGTGGACTGCGGCATCACTGCCATGCAGGAGTGTGACATAGCGCACGAACTGGGTATGCAAATCATTATCACAGACCATCATGAGTGCAGAGAGGAACTCCCGGATGCAGATGCGGTGGTAAATCCCAAACGGTTTGACAATGAATTTCCGTTTGACAAATTAGCGGGCGTCGGTGTGGCATATGAACTGATTGTGGCGCTGGAAAACGGAGACCATCAAAAGGTACTAAACAAGTTTGCAGACATTGTGGCGCTGGGGACGATTGCAGACGTTGTGAGTTTGCAAGGAGAAAACAGGACGATTGTGAAAGCGGGACTGCAAAAGTTGCAGCAAACTGAAAATATAGGACTACAGGCATTGTTAGAAGTGGCGGGACTCAAAGGGAAACCGGTCACGACGACAAATGTCGGATTCGGTATTGCGCCGCGGCTCAATGCGGCGGGGCGGATTGGCGACGCCAAATGTGGCGTGCGGCTGCTGCTGTGTCGGGACGAGGCACAGGCGAAAGAAATGGCAATGGCAATGGAACTCGCGAACCGGCAGCGCCAACAGATGGAACAGGAAATTTTGCAGCAGGTGGCTGCGCAGATAGAACAAGACAAGGCATACCAAAAGAAAAAAGTGCTGGTGATTGCGGGAGAAGGCTGGCACCAAGGCGTGGTTGGCATTGTGGCGTCGCGCATCAAAGAACGGTATCATAAACCGACGATTATCATAACCTGTACAGAGGGCATGGGAAAAGGCTCGGGACGAAGCATTCCGCATTTCAATCTGTTTGAGGCGCTGCAAAACTGCGGCGCGCTGCTGGAACAATTCGGTGGACACGAACAGGCGGCGGGCATCACGGTGGCACAGGAGAATATTCCGCTTTTGGAGGAAGAACTGAATGCTTATGCAGAGGTGCATCTGACAGTGGCGGATATGCAGCCGGAGCTTCGCATTGAATTTGAATGGCAGCCGAAAGATTTGACGCAGCAAGCAGTGGAAGAATTAAATCAGCTGGAACCATGCGGAACGGATAATCCTGCCCCCTGTTTTGCCATAGCGGGAGCAACGCTGCGCACAAAACGTAAACTTAGCGGAGATAAACATTTAAAGCTTTTGGTGGAAGTGGGCAGCGTACAGCTGGAAGCGATTGGATTTGGTATGGGCAATGCCGCAGATGGGTTGCTGGAAGGGGAGGTGTTGTCTTTGGCAGGAAGTTTGTCTGTCCACGAATGGGAGGGGCAGCGGACGCTGCAATGCACGTTAAAAGATGTGAAACTACAGGAGGAAGAACACGCCGGCAGCATTCCGGGACGCAGTGAATGCGGCGCGGTGTATCAATATATTCGCAGAATGTGCGTAGATGGACAGATGAGAGAAAAGAGAGAAGTGCTGTATAGAAAAGTGTCGCGTGCAGCGGATATACAGATTGGACGGACAATGCTTCAAAACTGTTTGGACATTCTAGAGGAAATGGAACTCATTTCCTGCCGCTATGAAGATGGTTTTTTGGTCATTCAGATGCAGGAAACAAACGGCGCAAAAGGGGATATTTATAAAACGAAAAAAATGCGGGAACTATTAAAAATTGTTTGAGGGGAAACCAGCTCCGGCTGGCGCGCCGGACGGAAAGAGGGAATGGAGTATGATTCGAACGCGCACCAATCCAACAGAAATATTTGACGACTTGATGAGCAAGCTGTCGCGTGCGGGAGAACGTGATGTTGTGGTACGCGCCTATGAGTTTGCCAGTGCCGCGCATGAGGGACAAGTGCGCCGTTCAGGAGAAGAATATATCTGTCATCCGTTGGAGGTGGCGTGTATCATTGCAGACATGGCGCTGGACAGCGAGACTATTGCCGCGGGCATTTTGCATGATGTAATTGAAGATACAAGTGCGACACATGATGAGGTAAAACGCCTGTTTGGAGAAGACATTGCGGACATGGTGGAGGGTGTGACCAAACTCGGAAAAATCAAGTTCACCAATCAGGAAGAAGAACAAATTGAAAACTTGCGCAAAATGTTCATTGCAACGGCAAAAGACGTGCGCGTCATGTTGATTAAACTTTCCGACCGGCTGCACAACATGCGGACAATGGATGCACAGCCGGATTATAAACAGCGCAAGAAATCGCTGGAAACCATTGAAATCTTTGCGCCTATTGCCCAGCGACTTGGCATGTTCCGTATTAAAGTGGAACTGGAGGATTTATCGCTAAAATATCTGGATCCTTATGCCTATGCGGAAATTGACCGTGTGGTGAAGGAGAAAAAAAGTCAAAACCATGATTATATCAATACTTTAAAACAGGAAATGGAAACAAAATTAGAGGAAATTCACATCAAGGGTGACGTCAAAGGGCGTGTGAAACATCATTATAGCATTTTCCGCAAGACCTATGCGCAGGGACGAAGTTTTGACGAAATCTATGATATTTTTGCGCTGCGGGTGATTGTGGAATCTGTGGCGGAGTGCTACGCTGTTTTGGGTGCAATACATGATATGTATAAACCCATTCCGGGTCGCATTAAAGATTATATTGCCATGCCCAAACCAAACATGTATCAATCATTGCATACAACGGTGGTAGGCAAAAACGGTACGCCATTTGAAATCCAAATCAGAACGTATGAAATGCACCACGTTGCAGAATTCGGTATCGCGGCACACTGGAAATATAAACAGGGTATCAGTAAATCCAGTATCGAATCGAAACTTGCGTGGATTCGGCAAATCATGGAGTTGCAGGATACGCTGACAGATGACGAAGAGTTTATGAAAGCGCTGAAAACAGACATGTTTGCAGACCAAGTGTTTGTGTTCACGCCCAAAGGCGATGTGATTGCATTGGCGGCGGGCGCGTGCCCCATTGATTTTGCCTACAGTATTCACAGTGCGATTGGCGCTAAAATGATGGGCGCGAAGGTGAACGGAAAACTGGTGCCGCTGGACTATGTGCTGCAAAACGGCGACATTGTGGACATTCTGACGAGTAAATCGGTACACGGTCCCAGTCGCGACTGGCTGAAAATTGTGAAAACGTCCGGTGCGCGCAGCAAAATCAATCAATGGTTCAAAAAAGAGCGGCGGGAAGAAAACATTCAGCACGGAAAAGATTTGATTGAAAAAGAAGTGAAAAAATCCGGTTATACGCACACGCAGTTGTTTGACGACACCACTATTGGACAGGTGTTGAAAAAACACAATTTCGGTAATTTGGATGATTTATACAGTGCGGTGGGCTATGGCGGTATCACGGCTGCCAAAATCATTAACAAGTTGCGCGATGAATTCCGCAAGCGTGTGAAGGAAGAAACAGTGGAGACGCCGGTAGCGGGAGAAGTACACACACCCAAATATGCAACCAGCAGCAACGGTATTATCGTTAAGGGGATTGACAACTGTTTGGTGCGGCTGTCGCGATGCTGCAATCCTGTACCGGGCGATGAAATTGTGGGATATATCACGCGCGGGCGCGGCGTGTCCGTCCACCGGAAAGACTGTATCAATGTGCAGCAAAATGTGATTGGTGACGGAGAGAGCGACAGGCTGATTCATGTGGAATGGGAAAGCCAAAGCACCGGTTCTTATATGGCGGAACTTTATGTCATGGCAGACGACCGTGCGACGCTGCTGGCGGATATCACAGCGGCGATTTCGCTGCTCAAACTCTATACGCACAGTTTAAACGCCCGCATGGACAAAAACCACATGTCGCATATCACCTTGATGGTGGAGGTGCAGACGTCGGGGCAATTGGACACGTTAATCAGCAAACTGATGAGCGTCAAAGGCGTGATAAAAGTCGTGCGTAATAAACAATAAGGAGGGGCGAACATGCAGGTTCACCGAATGGCAGTTGGACCAATGGAAACCAATTGCTATATCATTGCAGATGAAAAAACAAACGAGGGCGCCGTCATTGACCCGGGCGCGGACGGCAGCCTGATTTTAGATAAAATAGAGACATTGGGAATAAAACTACAATATATTTTGCTGACCCATACGCATTATGACCACATTGGCGCGGTGGCGCAGTTGAAACGAGCGACAGGCGCGAAACTTGCCGTCAGCGAAGAAGATGCGGCAGGGCTTACAGACGGACGCTGGAATTTGTCGGCGTATGGCGGAAGCCCTGTAGAAGCGGCGGAGGCGGATATTTTGTTAAAAGACGGAGATGAATTGCTATGGGGCAGAGACGGGAAACAATCTATTCAGGTGCTGTCCACGCCAGGACACACCAAAGGCGGCGTTTGTTTCCTGTGCGGCGGCGAACTTTTTTCCGGCGACACGCTGTTTGCAGGGAGCGTGGGACGGAGTGATTTTCCGGGCGGCAGCATGGACACGCTGGTGCAGTCCATCAAGACAAAATTAATGCCGCTGGACGATGGTGTTCGTGTGTATCCGGGGCATGGACCCACAACAACAATTGGGCGGGAACGCGCGGGAAATCCCTATATTCAGTAAGAGGAAATGAGGCATAGCATTGAATATTTATATTGAAGGGCATGACTGCCGTGTACCGCTGATGGAAATGGTACATGCCATGACGGGCGAAAAGGCGCTGGTGACAGATACACGCGCGGCGGGCGACTATACCGAAAGCCGCTTGGTGCGGACGGAGACAGGCTTTTTTGTGGAAACAGTGATTTCGATTGGTGGAGAGCAGCATGTGGGAAGGTTTGAAAAGCAGGTGCGGGAACCAAACCGGAAACAGCTTACCAACGCAGTCAAAATCAGCTACTATGACCTTGCCTGCAAGGTCTATCAAAAAATATTGCCATGGGGCGCAATGACAGGGATTCGTCCGGCAAAAATGGCAATGGGGTGTATCCGGCAGGGCATGGACAGGCAGCAGACGTTAGCGCATTTATATGAACACTACCGCGTTGGACAGGAAAAGGCGGCGCTGTCCTATGAAACGGCGCGGCGGGAAGCGGATATTTTGGAAAAACGTCCGCTGGGAGGCGTCAGCCTGTATGTCGGCATTCCGTTTTGTCCCACCAAATGCCTGTATTGTTCCTTTGTGTCACAGCCGCTGTCCAAACAACAGCGGTATGTGAAACCCTATCTGGAAGCGTTGAAACAGGAAATTGCAGAAACTGCCGTACTGATAAAAGAAGCAGGCTTTTTGCTGGACACCATCTACATGGGTGGCGGCACTCCAACGTCACTGGAGGCAGAGCAGCTGGAGGACGTATTGCAAACCATCCGGCAGCATTTTGATGTGGACAGTGTGATGGAATATACCGTGGAGGCAGGGCGCCCCGATACCATCACAAGAGAAAAGCTGGAGGTAATCCGTAGCGGCGGAGCAAGGCGTATCAGCATCAATCCCCAGACTATGCAGAATAATGTATTGCGGGGGATCGGTCGGCGGCACACCAAAGCGGAATTTATTCAAGCATTTCAGCTGGCAAGAGAAATGGGCTTTTCACATATCAACACCGATGTGATTGCGGGATTACCGGGCGAAAGTCTAGAGGGCTTTTGCGGTTCGCTGCGGGAACTTGCAGCGCTGGAGCCGGACGCGGTAACGGTACATACTATGTGTTTGAAAACAGGTGCGCTGCTGAAACAGCAGGCGGATTTATATCCCGTGAGCGAACAGGCGGACGAAATGCTGCGGTTTGCAAAAGATTATTTGGCGCAGCAAGGCATGACGCCCTACTATATGTACCGCCAGAAGGATACCTTGCAAAATCTGGAAAACACCGGATTTGCACGAGAAAACAAAGAATGTTTGTATAACATTTTGATGATGGAGGATTTAACGCCGGTGTTTGCGCTGGGCGCGGGCGGTGTGAGCCATATGTATCTGCCGGAAAGCGGTCAGGTGGTGCGGGCGTTTAACATGAAATATGCGCCGGAATATATTAGTGAAATTCAAGATATGGTGCAGCGCAAGCGCGATATGGTGCGGCGCGTGTTATTGAAACAGGAGGAGAAGAACCATGAAAATCAGCAAGCTACATGAAAAAAAGAAAGTTGTGTTTTCGTTTGAAATATTTCCGCCCAAACCGCAGTATCCGATAGAGACGGTATATGACACCTTGGAAGCGCTGGGGGATTTGTCGCCTGATTTTATCAGCGTGACCTATGGCGCGGGCGGCAGCGTGCGGGAGAACCGGACAAGCGAACTATCCGGCATGATTAAACATAAATTAAAAATTGAACCCATGGCGCACCTTACCTGTGTCGGTTCGCGTAAAGCGGATATTGATACGGTTCTGGCGGAACTGGAAGCAGGCGGTATTCAAAATATTTTGGCGCTGCGCGGCGACATTCCGGAAGGCGGCGCACTGGACAGCGATTTCACCTATGCGGCGGACCTGATTCGTTATATCAAAGAGACGACGGACTTTGATATTGCGGCGGCATGTTATCCGGAGAAACATACAGAATGCGAGAGCTTAGAAAAAGATATTGAGCATTTGAAACAAAAAGTGGACTGCGGAGTAGGTCATTTGGTGACGCAATTATTTTTCTATAATGACCATTTTTATGATTTTTGTGATAAAATTGAAGCAAAAGGGATTCATGTGCCTGTTACAGCGGGCATAATGCCGATGGTGAACAAAAAACAGATGGAGCGCATGGCGAGCATGTGCGGCGCGCAGATACCGGAAAAACACCGCCAAATGATGGAAAAATACGGCGACGACCCGGCGGCAATGCGCGAAGCCGGTATCATATATGCGCTCGAGCAAATTGTGGATTTGATTGCCAACGGCGTGCGCGGTATTCATATCTACACCATGAACAATCCTTTGGTGGCGCGTAAAATCAGCATGTATCTGCAAAATATTTTAGCGTCGGTGAATGAAGCATGAACATTCAGATAGATAAACAGGAAGTGTTGCGGTATTTGGGGCACAGTGGACAGGAACTGGAACCGGAAATGGCGGGGCTGGTGGACGATTGTATCGAGCAAACCTTGCGGCTCATTCAGCCGCGCCGGGTGTACCGCCGCTTTCCGCTCTTGCCGGAAGAAGAGGGACTTCGACTGGGAGACAGTCAGGTGATGCTGCGTGGAAAGGATATTGTGCGTCATTTGGAAGCGAGCCGCGAATGTGTGCTGATGGCGGCAACAATCGGCAGCGCCATTGAAACAGAAATTCGCCGGAGCGAATATATGCAGCTTTCCCGCAGCTTGATTCTGGACAGCTGTGCAACCACGGCGGTGGAAGCGGTTTGCGACGCGGTGGAAGAGGAAATCCGCGCGCTGGCAGCGCGGGAAGGCAACACCATTACCTGGCGTTACAGCCCGGGGTACGGCGATTTTGGCATAGATATTCAAAAAACATTTTTAAGGCTGCTGGACGCGGAGAAAAAAATCGGTCTGTGCGCCAGCAACTCTTCTATTTTAATTCCGCGCAAATCGGTCACGGCGGTGATTGGAATCCTTCCTCCTGGCGCGCATGCGAATGCTAAGCGCGGCTGTGAGGCATGTGCGAACAGAGAAAGGTGTGTTTATAGAAAAAATGGCGGAACATGTGGAAGCATTTAAAGAGTTTATGGGAAGTAATATTCTGATTTTGGACGGTGCAATGGGAACGCAGATTCAGCAGCGGGGACTTGCGCTGGGACAGGTGCCGGAAACGTTCAATATTGAGCGGGCGGAAGTGATAGAGGATATCCATCGTGCATATATAGAAGCGGGTTCTAATGTGGTAACGGCGAATACCTTTGGCGCTAACCGTCTCAAGCTGGAAACGACAGGATATTCGGTACAGCAAATTATTAGCAGCGGTGTGCTAGCGGCACGGCGCGCTGCCGGAGAGCGGGCATGGGTGGCGCTGGACGTGGGACCGCTGGGCGAACTGCTGCAGCCCATGGGAACGCTGACATTTGACGAAGCCTATGAACTGTTTCGCGAACAGATGGAAGCAGGAGAAGCGGCGGGCGCGGACTTGATTCTGATTGAGACCATGAACGATTTGGGGGAACTGCGTGCGGCGGCGCTGGCAGCAAAAGAAAACACATCGCTGCCGGTCTTTTGTAGCATGAGTTTTGAACCAAATGAACGCACCTTTATGGGGTGCAGTGTGGAAGCGCTGGCAATGTCGCTGGACGGTATTGTGGACGCGGTCGGTATCAACTGTTCTATGGGGCCGGCGGAAATTTTCCCGATTGCCAAAAAATTGCTGCAATGGGCGGATTTACCTGTTTTTGTGCAGCCCAACGCGGGACTGCCGGAGGTGGTGGATGGTCAGACGGTATATGGCGTAGAGGCGGAGGAATTTGCGCGTTATATCAAAAAGTTTGTTGAAGCAGGCGTTTCCATTGTGGGCGGCTGCTGCGGCACCACGCCGGAGCATATCCACGCGGTGGCACAGGTAGTGGCGGAGATGAAACCCAAACGCCGCAACCACACCAAGCATTATGCAGTCTGCACGCCATCAGCGACAGTGGACTACAGTCAAATCCGCGTTATTGGCGAACGCATTAACCCGACGGGTAAGAAGTTGTTTCAGCAGGCGCTGCGGGAAAACGATATGGATTATATCATCAAACAGGCAATTAGCCAGGTGGAAGCGGGCGCGGAAATTTTGGACGTCAATGTGGGATTGCCGGATATTGACGAAGTATCCATGTTGGTGAAAGTGGTGCAGGCGCTGCAATCAGTAGTGGATGTGCCGCTGCAAATTGATTCCTCCAATCCCGAAGCGATCGAACGCGCGCTGCGGGTATATCATGGTAAAGCGATTATCAATTCCGTCAACGGCGAGAAAAAGGTTATGGATACCATTTTGCCGATTGTCAAGAAATATAATGCGGCAGTGGTGGCACTGACGCTGGATGAAAACGGTATTCCGCCCAAGGCGGAGCAGCGGTTCAAAATTGCGCACACCATTTTGACACAGGCATTGAAACACGGTATCCGCAAAGAAAACGTGCTGGTGGACTGTTTGACACTGACGGTATCCGCGCAGCAGGAGGACGCGGCGCAGACGCTGGAAGCGGTGCGGCTGGTGAAAGAAAAACTGGGGCTGAAAACGGTTTTGGGCGTGTCCAATATTTCTTTTGGGCTGCCGCGGCGGGATATTGTCAATGAAACCTTCCTTGCTATGGCACTGGCAAATGGACTGGATTTACCAATCATGAACCCCAACATGGAGGGTATGATGCAGGTGGTGTTTGCCTGCCGCGTACTGAAAAACATTGACAGCGGTTCGGTGCGCTATATTGAACGCTATGCCGATACCAAGCCGGAGGCGGCGGCAAAATCGGCGGGCGAGCGGGATTTGAAAGAAATTGTGATAAAGGGACTGAGGGACGAAGCGGCGGCGGCAACGGAAAAATTGTTAGAGGAAAAAGCGGAACTGGAAATTGTGAACGATTATCTGATTCCGGCGCTGGATACGGTGGGGGAACGATATGAAAAGAATGAAATTTTCCTGCCACAGCTGATTCAGTCGGCGGAAACGGTGCAACAGGCATTTGAAGTACTCAAAGCGCGTTTAGCCACAGAAAAAGAGGGTATGGAGAAAGGTACGATTGTACTGGCAACCGTCAAAGGTGATATTCATGATATTGGGAAGAATATTGTGAAGGTGATTTTGGAAAACTATGGGTATCGTATCATTGATTTGGGGCGTGATGTTCCGGTGGAAACCGTAGTGGAAACAGCCAAAAAAGAACAGGTGAAATTGGTGGGATTGAGCGCGCTGATGACAACGACCGTCAAAAGTATGGAGGAAACCATTCATGCGCTGCATGAATCCTGTCCGGAAGCAGTCGTTTTTGTGGGCGGCGCCGTGCTGACGCCGGACTATGCGGCACAGATTGGTGCGGACTATTACGCCAAAGACGCACGGGAGTCGGTGGAAATTGCACGCAAAATTTTTGGCTAATACTGACAGTAAAAAACAGAGAACTTTGTCAAATATCTGTCAAAATGTATAAATTGCAAAAAAAGCGACATAGCCGCTTGAAAATCGGGACAAATTGAGATACAATAGTATTTGGAAAAACAGGATACTTTTAGAAATTTATAAAAATAGAGGTGCTGAACATGCTGAACAAAAAAACAGTAGAAGACATTGACGTAACGTCAAAACGCGTTTTGGTGCGCTGTGATTTTAACGTACCGCTGGACGCTGAGGGAAATATCACAGATGAGAACCGTATTCAGGGCGCACTGCCGACCATCAAATATTTGATGGACAAGGGTGCGAAAATTGTGCTTTGCTCTCATTTGGGACGACCGAAGGGCGAGTTTAACATGAAGTATAGTTTGGCGCCGGTTGCAAAAAGACTTTCCGAGTTGCTGGGCAAAGAAGTTGCAATGGCAAAAGACGTTATCGGAGACGATGCGAAAGCAAAAGCGGCTGCACTGGGCAGCGGCGATGTGATGTTGCTGGAAAACGTGCGGTTCCACAGTGAAGAAGAAAAAAATGACGCGGCGTTTGCCAAAGAACTGGCGTCCTTTGGTGACATTTTTGTCAACGACGCATTCGGAACGGCGCACCGCGCACACGCGTCCACAGCGGGCGTAGCAGACTATCTGCCGGCAGTTTCCGGATTTTTGATTAAAAAAGAAATTGATTTCTTGGGCAATGCAGTGTCCAACCCAACGCGTCCCTTCCTCGCAATTTTGGGTGGCGCAAAGGTAAAAGATAAAATCGGCGTGATTAATGCGCTGATGGAAAAAGTAGACGCAATTATCATCGGCGGCGGTATGGCATATACCTTCCTGAAAGCAAAAGGCGGCAACATTGGCGATTCTCTGCTGGATGCGGAACGGATTGATTATGCAAAAGAAATGATGCAAAAAGCGGAAGAAAAAGGCGTGAAATTCCTGTTGCCGACAGAAAATGTGATTGCAGATGCATTTGATAATGGCGCAAATATTGACTGTGTAGACGGTATGAATATTCCGGACGGCTGGCAGGGACTGGACATCGGACCGAAAGCCATTGAAGAGTTCGGCAAAGCGATTGCAGAAGCGAAAACCATTGTTTGGAACGGGCCGATGGGCGCGTTTGAAATGCCGAATTTTGCAAAAGGAACAGAAGCAGTTGCAAAAATGGTGGCAGATGCAGACGCAGTGACCATCATTGGCGGCGGCGATTCTGCTGCGGCGGTGGAACAACTGGGATATGCGGACAAAATGTCTCACATTTCCACAGGCGGCGGCGCAAGTCTGGAATTTTTGGAAGGGCTGGAACTGCCCGGTATCGCTTGCTTGCAGGATAAATAAGAAAAGGGTTGGAGGAGTAGAGTTATGCGCACAAAGATGATTGCAGGAAACTGGAAAATGAATAATACACCGGCAGAAGGTGCAAAGCTGGTACAGGATATCAAAGCGGCGGCGGGCGCTGCGACTTGCGACGTTGTGGTTTGCACACCGTTCGTATGTCTGCCTTCCGCGCTGGAAGCGGCAAAAGGAAGCCGTGTGCAGGTGGCTGCACAGAACATGCATTATGAGGACAAAGGCGCATTCACAGGAGAAATCAGTTCTGTAATGCTGAAAGATATGGGTGTGACCCATGTGGTATTGGGACATTCGGAGCGCCGTGAATATTTTGCGGAATCCGATGAGACTGTGAATCTGAAAACAAAAAAAGCGCTGATGGAAAACATCGTGCCTATTGTTTGCGTTGGGGAATCGCTGGAACAGCGGGAAACCGGCATTGCTTTCGATTGGATTCGTATGCAGGTGAAACTGGCGTTGCTGGGCATTGCAAAAGAAGACGTAAAACGCGTTGTCATTGCCTATGAACCCATTTGGGCGATTGGCACAGGAAAAACGGCGACAGACGAGCAGGCAAATGAAGTTTGTGGCGTGATTCGCGGCGTACTGGGAGAATTATATGGCGCAGATGTGGCAGCGGAAATGCGGATTTTATACGGCGGCAGCATGAACGCCAAAAATGCGCAGGGACTGCTGGCGCAGAGCGACATTGACGGCGGACTGATTGGCGGCGCAAGCCTCAAGGCGGAGGATTTCTCCACGATTATCGAGTTTGCCGGCTAAAAAATTTATCGGGACTCCATGGTAAATGAAACGCATAAAATAGATGGGTCAGAAAGGCGAACACTATGGCAAAACAACCATTAATGTTGATGATATTAGACGGATTCGGTATCGCGCCACAGGACGATAAAAATGCGATTTGGCTGGCAAAAACACCGAATTTGGAACATTATATCAAAGATTATCCCCACACAACGCTGGACGCCAGCGGCATGAGCGTTGGTCTGCCGGACGGGCAGATGGGAAACTCTGAAGTAGGGCATACAAATATCGGCGCAGGGCGAGTGGTTTATCAGGAACTGACCAGAATCACCAAAGCCATTGCTGAAAAAACGTTTTTTGACAACGAAGCGTTGTCGGGTGTGATGGACGCGTGTCGGGCGGCAGGTAAAAAGCTGCATATCATGGGGCTTTTGTCCGACGGCGGCGTGCACAGCCACAACACGCACCTGTATGCTTTGCTGGAAATGGCGAAACAAAAAGGCTTGACAGAAGTATATGTACATTGCTTTTTAGACGGACGTGATGTACCGCCGGATTCCGGTTTGGACTATGTCCGTCAGTTGGAAGCAAAAATACAGGAAATCGGCTGCGGAAAAATTGCTTCCGTGATGGGGCGCTATTATGCGATGGACCGTGATAACCGCTGGGAGCGCGTGGAAAAAGCCTATAACGCGATTGCGCTGGGCAAAGGCATTGCAGCGCAAAGTGGCGCGGCGGCAGTGGAAGCGTCCTATAGAGAAGATATCTTAGATGAATTCGTAGTACCGGCAGTCGTGAATGGCGGTGCACCGGTGGAAGCGGGCGATGGAGTCATTTTCTTTAACTTCCGTCCTGACCGTGCGCGGGAAATTACGCGTACTTTTGTGGATGATGAATTTAATGGGTTTAACAGAACGCGTATTCCTGTGAACTATGTTTGCATGACGCAATATGATGCGTCTATGCCGAATGTAGATGTGGCATTCCGTCCGCAGGAGCTGACAAACACCTTTGGCGAATATATCAGCAAAAAGGGACTGAAACAGCTTCGTATTGCGGAAACGGAAAAATATGCACATGTGACGTTCTTTTTCAATGGCGGTGTGGAACAGGTGTATGACGGTGAAGACCGTGCGCTGATTGCGTCTCCTAAGGTTGCGACTTATGACCTCAAACCGGAAATGAGCGCGCCGGAAGTGACAGAAGAACTGCTGCGCCGGATTGATAGTGATATGTATGACGTGATTATTCTGAACTTTGCTAACTGCGACATGGTAGGTCATACCGGTATCATGGAAGCGGCGGTTGCAGCTGTGGAAGCGGTGGATACCTGCGCGGGCAAAGTCGTTGAAAAAGTGCTGGAGAAAGACGGGCGGGTTATCATTACCGCCGACCACGGCAACGCCGACAAAATGGTGGCGGACGACGGCGGCGCGTTCACGGCGCATACGACCAATCCTGTGCCGATGGCGCTGATTGGCGAAAAAGAGCCTGTGAAACTGAAAGCCGGACGTTTGTGCGATTTGGCGCCCACTATGCTGGATTTGTTGGGACTACCGATTCCGGCGGAAATGGACGGCGTGAGCCTGATAGAACGCTGATTTTTCTACTGGGTAGAATGATTTATATATTTAATATGCGCTGCAATGAAGCGCGAAACATGAAAGGGGTAAAAACCAATGAAACAATTTATTGAAATTCTGGACGTTCTGGGACGTGAGATTCTGGACTCCCGCGGAAATCCGACTGTTGAAGTAGAAGTTTATGTAGACGGCGGATATGTTGGACGTGCGGCTGTACCGAGCGGCGCTTCCACAGGAGCATTTGAAGCAGTGGAACTGCGCGATGGCAACAAAGATGTATATCTGGGTCGCGGCGTAGAAAAAGCTGTGGAAAACGTAAATGAAATCATTGCACCAGAACTGATTGGTGAAAACGTATTGGATCAGGTTGCAATCGACAAAGCGATGATTGCGCTGGACGGCACACCAAACAAAAGTAAACTGGGTGCAAATGCTATTCTGGGTGTATCTCTGGCATGCGCAAAAGCTGCTGCTGAAGCGCTGGGCATGAGCCTGTACAACTACATTGGCGGTTGCAACGCAAAAACACTGCCGGTACCGATGATGAACATTATCAACGGCGGAAAACATGCGGATAACAGCGTGAACATTCAGGAATTCATGATTATGCCGGTTGGCGCTTCTTCTTTCAAACAAGCGCTGCAGTGGTGTGCTGAAGTGTTCCACAACCTGAAATCCGTGCTGAAAGACAAAGGTTATGCAACGGCTGTCGGCGATGAAGGCGGATTTGCGCCGAACTTAAAGAGCGACGAAGAAGCAATTCAAGTGATTCTGGAAGCTGTAGAACGTGCCGGATTCAAACCGGGCGAACAGTTCCGTATTGCAATCGACGCAGCTTCTACAGAAATGTATGAAGAAGCAAAAGCAAACGGACGTGAAGGCGAATACTATTTCTGGAAATCCGATAAATACTATACCCGTGAAGAACTGACTGCTTATTGGGAAGATTTGGCAAACAAATATCCAATCATCTCTCTGGAAGACGGCGTAGCGGAAGAAGACTGGGAAGGCTGGAAAGTGCTGACCGATAAACTGGGCGACAAAATCCAGTTGGTTGGTGACGACCTGTTCGTAACAAACACCCAGCGTCTGAAAAAAGGTATTGATTTGGGCGTGAGCAACTCCATTCTGATTAAAGTAAACCAGATTGGTACGCTGACAGAAACACTGGAAGCGATTGAAATGGCAAACCGTGCTGGTTTCACAGCTGTTACTTCTCACAGAAGTGGTGAAACAGAAGACGCAACTATTGCGGATATTGCTGTTGCAACAAATTCCGGTCAGATTAAAACAGGCGCACCGTCCAGAACGGATCGTGTTGCAAAATACAACCAGTTGCTCAGAATTGAAGAAGAACTGGGCGATGTGGCAGTATATCCTGGCATCAACGCTTGGTTTAACTTGAAAAATAAATAAGCTTTTCCGCTATGGAAATGATGTCTGCTCTAGCAGATGAATAGGAAAAGCCCCGCAGAAGATTAATTTTCTGCGGGGCTTTTGTATGTGGTGAAACAAAACCTATTTTTGAGTCTGCGGATTTTTTGTTCTACCCAATAAATAGTCCACACTCACATGATAAAAATCGGCAATGTGTTTTCATTATACCACAAGTAAAAATGCTTGCTTGCAAGGGCATTTTTACGCCGTGATTCTGGTGTACAGGCGTGTGCACTGCGCACGCGGCGGCAAAGCCGCTAAATCTTGCAAAGCAAGATTTCTGTAATCATTATACCATAAACGCGAAGCGTTTTTGGTATAATTTCGTGCATCTTCATCGGTTGCCGACTTTTATAGTCGGCGAGACGAAGGCACTTTCGATTCTATAATATACGCTTTGCGTATATTATACCAAAATGAATTACTATTTATAATAAACATATCGAACGACTATGTAAGATTTTCCACCTATAGGGTGCGGCATTTTTTCGCCATGAAAAGAAAAACCGTTTTTTTCATAAAATCGGCGTGCCACGTGGTTTTCCTCCAGCACCCATAAATAAATATCATCATAACCGGCGTTAAATAAAGACTGCATAGAAGCGTGCAAGAGCTTGCTGCCAATACCCATGCGGTAAACGGTCGGAAGCAGATAGATGGCTCTTAGTTCGCCCCAAGCAGGATATTGTTCGTCGCGTGCGGCGCCGTGAGAAGCGACGCCAACAATTTGTCCGTTATCCTCGGCAACCCAAAAGTTGGAACGCTCTTTCTTCAAAGCGACAGACCAGCGATTTAGAGCAAGATTATCCAAATAATTTTGGGGAACAATGCCGCGGTAAGCATCTTTCCAACTCAAAGCAAATACGCGACTGACATCATCAATGATATCCTGTGGCAATAACTGTCTTATTTCCATAGAATCTCCTCCCGTTCTCAGTCAATCCTTTGTTGCATAGGTCGCAATGATTTTGCGGGCAATTTTCAGTCCGTCCACGGCGGCGCTAACAATACCGCCGGCATAGCCGCTGCCCTCGCCTGCGGGGTAGATACCTGGAATACCCACTGCCTGAAAATCCTCGCCGCGCAGCAGCCGCACAGGGGAGGAAGTTCTCGTTTCCACACCAGTAAGCAACGCGTCCGGCAGCGCGAAACCTTTCAGCTTGCGGTCGAAGGAGCGCAGTGCACCACGCATGGATTCGGTGACATAGGGCGGCAGACAGGTATCCAAACCGGCGGGCGTTACGCCAGGCAAATAGGAGGGAGCAACGCGTCCCAAATCAGCGGAAGGTTTCTTTTGCAGAAAATCTTCCACGCGCTGCACAGGCGCACGATAATTCCCGCCGCCTGCCTGAAACGCGAGCCGTTCCCATTGCTGCTGAAATGCAATGCCTGCCAAAGGGGAGGCAGAGGGGAAATCCTCTGGCGTGACGGAAACCACCAAGGCACTGTTGGCGTTTTCGCGGTCGCGGGCATATTCGCTCATGCCGTTGGTCACCAGCATACCCTCCTCTGACGCGGAAGCTACGACACTGCCGCCGGGACACATGCAAAAGGAATAACAAGCGCGGTCTCCCTGATGGTAGGTCAGATGATAGGTTGCATTTTTCAGCAGCTTTGCAAGCGCAGCGTCTCCATATTGCGCGGCGTTAATGAGTTCTTGCGGGTGTTCAATCCGCGCGCCAATAGCAAAGGCTTTTGCCTGCATGGCGGCGCCGCGCTCCAGCAGCATGTGAAACGTATCGCGTGCACTGTGCCCGATTGCCAGCACCAGCAGACGGCATGGATGGGGCTGACCGTTTACCGAGATACCGTCCAAACCGCCGCTGTCGGTATGAATGTCCGTTAATTGATGTTCAAAATGTACTTCGCCGCCCCACGATAAAATCGCATTGCGCATATTTTTCACAACAGTTTTGAGAATATCTGTACCGATATGCGGTTTCGCTTCATATAGAATTTCCTCCGGCGCACCGTGGCGGCGGAAAGTGTCCAGAACATCACGGCAGAGCGGGTCATGAATGCGCGTTGTCAATTTTCCATCTGAAAAAGTTCCCGCGCCGCCTTCCCCAAATTGAACATTGCTTCGGGGATTCAGTTTTCCGCTTTCCCAAAACGACTGTACACTGCGGCTGCGCTGTTCTACCGGTTCGCCGCGTTCCAAAACGATGGGGCGGTATCCCTGCTGCGCCAAAAGATAGGCGCAAAACAGTCCGGCAGGACCTGTGCCTACAACAACAGGACGGCTTGGCAATGGGCGTGTTCCGCTGACGAGCGGCAGAGAAGGCGAAGGGGAAAGATAGGAAATCTGTGGCGATTGCAGCCGCTCTGCCACTTTTTGTTCCGCGCCGTCTAAATGCACCAGCAGCGTGTATACCACACGAATCTGCGGTTTATGCCTCGCATCTATCGAGCGTTTCATGATATGAACAGAACAAATCTGCTCCGGCGATAACCGAAGCAGATTCGCAAGCTGTTTTTTGTCATAAGGGTCTGTATCCGGCGCAAGCGCCAGATTGCTGATTTTAATTGCCATTGAAAGAATCCTTTTCTGTAATTGTAATATCAAAATGAACTGTATCCGGTTGATTTTTTGTCAAATATGCACCTGTCGGAAGGTTGAGCAATGCGTCAATGGAATGAACGCCAACCTCGCTCGGCAGTGTGAGTGTATGCGACGAAATGGACGACAGGTTTTCCAGTATACTGTCACTGGCGGTAACAGTAATGGTAGCAGGTTCCGCAATAAAATTAACATTATACATATCCATATTGACGCCTACAACAGATGGTACGATGGACACTGTTTTCACCTTACTAATGCCGACTTCCAGAAAACAATCTTGTTGGGAAAGATGAATATAATCCATAGAGAGTTTTGTTCCTGCCATGTCGTATGCCGTAATAGGGACAGTGACAGTAAAGTTTTTATCCACATTTTCCAAATCTACATTAATCTCCAGATAGGCGATTTTATCTAAAATCAGAGAAGGAGCACGCACACTCAATTTTTCAGGAAAAGTTGAAACTTGAGTCACGCCATAGCCTGCTTTTGGGGAACCGGAATAGGCAAGCTTCACTTCTTTTTCAGCTGTTTTCCAAGTATCCACATGAATGTTGATGGTAGTCGGATTTTGTTCCAAAATACTGACGCCGCTAGGACTTTTGATGTTAATGGGAACGGTATAATATCCACTTTGAGAGATTTGGGAAAGGTCAATAATTGCGGAATAGTTTGCTTTTGTGCCAGTCACATAACTGCGGCTCCCTTTCGCTAATAATTCTACTTTTTCGTCCAATTCGCCAATGATTTCAATATCTTTTTGCTGCATGGGAACGGACGACAGATATTGAAGTGTCAATGGTCCCACCTTTGCGGTTGTTTCTGGGTCTACCGTGACAATGACATAAATCCAAATAACGATTGCTACAGCGAGAGATAAGATGAGCAATAATTTGTTGCTAATTAGTTTCTTTTCCATGATGACCTCACCTTCTTAAGCAGGGAGTGGGGGGTTGCGTGCGGTTCTTTTTCCTGTGTTACAAGCACATGTACCAACGCTTTATAGAGTGTTTCCGGTGTTAAATTGCGTTGGAGGTTGCCCGCTAAGGCAATGGAAATTTTACCGGTTTCTTCTGAAACCACAACCACTGCACAATCTGCTGTTTCACTCATACCAATGGCAGCACGGTGACGGGTGCCGAGTTCCTGACTGAGTGCGTTGTCCTCTGTTAAAGGAAGATAACAGCCCGCCGCATGAACTCGACTGTCTTTAACAATAACGGCGCCGTCATGCAAAGGGGAATTGTGGAAAAAAATGTTTTGCAGAAGTTCAGAACTGACACGCGCGTCAATAATGGTACCGGTGTTAATGATTTCGCCGAGTTTGGTCTTGCGCTCCACAACAATCAGCGCACCGGTTTTGGTACGGGACAATTCGCGGCATGCCTGTGTAATTTCCTGAATATATTGCTGTTTTGGCGTAGTTTCTCCTTCACCGTTTTTGAAAATATCGCCGATGTTGCTTTTGCGCCCCATGTGTTCCAGTGCCCGGCGCAGTTCCGGTTGGAACACAACCAATAGCGCCAGCATACCAAATTGAACAGTATTGGTGAGGATATAATGAATGGCGTTTAAGTGCAGCCAACCGCTGATTTGCATGGCAACCAGCAGCATCACAATCCCCTTCACAAGCTGGGCGGCGCGGGTTTCACGAATGAATTTGAATCCTTTATATACAACAAATGCAACAATGAAAATATCAATAATATCTGTTATTTTTATGGAAAAAAGTTGTCTGAAGCTATTATAAATATCCGCCACGTTCACGCGTATCACCTCCCGGAAACAGATTTTTTGGTAGGGATATTATTCGTCAAAGTCGTTCATAACAATACCGGTTGTCAGTTTGGGGTAAAAATAAGTAGATTTCTGCGGCATTTTTTCGTTTTCCAAAGAAACTGCCTTGATATCGGAAATTTTGGTTGGATTCAGGAAAAAGCTGCATTGGAATCCGCCGTTTTGGACAGCTTCTACTGCTTCGTTACTGTCGCGCGTATAGGTGATATATTCTCCGCCGCGCATATCGTTTCGACCGATTCCGAGAATTTGTTCCAAAAGAAGTGTGTGCAGCACAGCCACATCCAAATTATTATAAGCGTCCGATTTTTCCGGCAGTGCATCCCGCTGTGCCTCAATGTCCTTGAGTGTCAGGGTATAGAAATAATCCGCGCCGGTATAAAGCCCGAAGGATTTATCTTGACCTGCAATGGCGGCTTCAATAGAACGTGCAACATCGTCCTCCAGCAGCAAATGTTTTTCGGTGGTAAAGTTTTGCTGCGCACGTTCTATCAGCGCCTGCTCGTGAAAACCATCGAGATTATGTAGCATACGGTGTGTTGGCAAAACCAACAGCCCGTCCTCTTCAATATCCGCCAAAAACATCATCACATAGTCAAACTTTTCGGTGTCGGAATAGGTGTCCAGCGCATGCTGTTTGCTGGCGAATTGCAGCGCTGTTTCGTAGCGGTGATGACCGTCCGCAATGAAAAGCTGTTTATCTTTGAACGCACTGCAAATACGGGTGATGGTGTCCTCGTCCGAAATAGTCCAAAGTTTTTGCGTGACGCCATCGTCTGCCACAAAAGAAATGTCAGGGTCAGCGGCGCTGCAGGTGTTGAGTACAGGCGTAATTTCGTGGTTCTGATCCATATAGAGAGAATAGATTGCACTAAAGTTGGTGTGCGTCGCCTGCAACAGATTCATGCGGTCGCTTTTGGCTTTGGACAACGTTTCTTCGTGGGGCAGGATAATGCCTTTTTCAAATTCTTCCAGTTTCACCAAGCAAACCAGACCTTTGCAGGAAAGCTGCCGTCCGTCCGGCGCAGTGAAATCTTGTCCATATATGTATAGGCTTTCCTTGTCCTCAAATTTTAATACACCCGATTCAATCCACTCATTTAAAAAATCCGCCGCCCGCGTGTATTTGTTTTGATTTTCGTTGTCCTCCGGCAGTTCTTTGCCGTATTCCAGACGAATAACGTTAAATGGATGCATGTGGTAAAACCGCTCCTGGTCGTCCGGCGAAATCACGTCATATGGCGGCGTGGTAACGCTGGAAAGGTCGCCCACTATTTCTGTATTATACCGAAGTCCTGTAAATGGTTGAATGTCAGCCATCAGGTTCACCCTCTTTTCTTAATTTGTCTATTTCTATTCTAATATAAATCTGTCATATAGTCAATAAAAATGACACATTTTTCTATTATGCAAAATACCCAAACAAATGTTTGACAAAAACACCGATTTATGATACAATGATATATATATGAAAACAGAACATTGGCGGAGGTGCTGAGATATGGCAAGAACCAATCCGGAGATGAAAGAAAAGATTGTTGATTTTATCGCAAACCATACAAAACATCGGGGATATCCTCCGTCGGTTCGGGAAATCGGCGAGGCAGTGGGGCTGCGTTCCCCTTCCACTGTGCACGGATATCTGGCGCGGCTGGAAAAGGAAGGGCGAATTGAACGGGACGCTTCCAAAACGCGCGGCATTCGGGTAGCCCAAAAAGAAATGGGAGAATCAGCGCCGCTATTGCCGAATATTTCCAGTGACCTTTTGGGCGAGGAAGTGATGGAAATTCCGGTATTGGGGCAAGTTGCAGCCGGTACGCCGATTTTAGCGGAAGAAAATGTGGAACAAATTATGTACATGCCAATGGCATTTTCCAAAGCAGGAGAAGTGTTCATGCTCCGCGTGAAAGGGGAAAGCATGATAAACGTTGGTATTATGGACGGCGATTATGTCATTGTGGCGAAGAAAAATGTTGCCAACAACGGAGAAATCGTGGTGGCGCTTTTGGAAGATGAAGCGACTGTGAAGCGGTTTTATAAAGAAGACGGACATTTTCGATTGCAGCCGGAAAATGATACAATGGAGCCTATCTATGCGGAGGAAGTAGCCGTCTTAGGCAAGGTAGTCGGCGTGTTCCGTATGATGATTTAGTGTGTATTAGGTATGAGATTCGATTTTTGTTTGCCTACCTGAAAAAAGTGGAATTGATTTATAATATAGAGAACGCCTCTTGCGAATGAAGCAGCAAGGGGCGTTCTCTATGTCACCAAGGGAAAATGACTGTACATGCACGGATTTATAGGCGCCGGCATAAACTACTTACAGGGAGCCCTGCTGTAAATAACAGATGGAGTTGTTTGCAGCGCGGGTGCAAAGATGCAATGGAATGAGCCAACAGAGAGCGGAATGGAGTGTTTGTTATGGTCATACATGTTGTGAAACAAGGGGATACCATCTATAAAATTGCACGGGAGCATGGCGTTTCGACGCAGCGTATTATGATGGATAACGGATTAAATGGACAGCAGCCGCTGGTGATAGGGCAGGCGTTGATTATTTTGATTCCGGAAATTGTACATACCGTGCAGCGGGGGGAGACGCTGGGCAGTATCGCGAATCAATATGGCGTCACTGTCATGGATTTGGTGCAGAAAAATCCGAATTTGATTCGCAGCCGCCAGCTTCAAGTGGGACAGCAGCTTGCGATTCGGTTTGAAGGAGAAACGGATAGAACGACATACATCAATGGATATGCATATCCGCATATTGTCCGCAATATATTGCTGCGTGCACTGCCCTATCTTTCAGACCTCACCATATTTGGCTATGGATTTACAGAAGAGGGAGAATTGATTCCCATAGACGACACGCAGTTGATTCAAACGGCTTACCAATTTCAAACCGCGCCGATTCTGCTGCTTTCTTCCATCACGGAAGATGGGAATTTCAGCGGGGAACGCGCTGCGGTATTGTTCAATGATTTGACACTGCAAAATACTGTCATTGACAATCTGATTGCAGTCATGCAGGAAAAAGGATATCTTGGACTGGATGTGGATTTTGAATATGTCAAGCCGGAGGACAGCGCCGCATTTTTGCAGTTTTTAGAAAATATCACAGACAGAATGCATCAAAACGGATTCCGCGTCAACGTGGATTTGGCGCCGAAAACGTCTTCGGAGCAACAAGGATTGTTATATGAGGCACATGACTATGCCGCAATCGGCGCAATTGCCGATACGGTGCTGTTGATGACCTATGAATGGGGATATACTTATGGGCCGCCGATGGCAGTGGCGCCGCTGCCCAATGTCCGGCAGGTGGTATCCTATGCAGTGACACAGATACCGGTGGAAAAAATCATGCTGGGCATTCCCAACTATGGATATGACTGGAAACTGCCCTATGAACGCGGCACCACACGGGCGACGAGTATCGGCAATGAATATGCGGTGCGACTTGCGGCGGAAAACGGTGCTGTAATTCAGTTTGATGAAACTGCACAGTCACCCTATTTTGAATATTGGGCGCAGGATGGCAGTAAACATATCGTTTGGTTTGAAGATGTACGCAGTATTCAGGGGAAGTTTGGGCTTATAGAAGAATTTGATTTGCGCGGCGCGGGTTATTGGAGTATTATGCGCCCGTTTGCGCAGAACTGGGCGCTGGCAAGTCAAGTGTTCGATATACAAAAATTGTAAAGATTAGCTACTGCAAAGAAGGGAATCTTACTCGTAAGATTCCCTTCTTTGTATCAATAACATATAGTGCTCCCCTAAAAAGGGATACACGTCTTTTTTGAGAAAAAGATTACTTTTTGAGGTTTCCGGTCGCCGGATTGTCAATCAGCTTTCCGTCCTGCGTGAAGCGTGAACCATGACAAGGGCAGTCCCAGGAATGCTCCTGTGGATTCCATTTCAGTGCGCAGCCCATGTGCGGACAACGTTTGCCGGTGGGGGTGAGCAGGTTCAAGGTTGCTTCCACTGCATTGATGACAAGCTGGGGACGCAGAATGCTGCGGGACGGCGAAAAAACCGTTGCATATGGATTCTTTTTGCCGAGTATCATGTCAGTTAGTATCGCTGCCGAGACCATAGAAGAGGTCATTCCCCATTTGTTAAAACCTGTTGCCACATAAAAATCAGGCGTATGTTTGGAATAGCAACCAATATAGGGTACGCCGTCCAGCGTCATGCAATCCTGCGTTGCCCAGCGATATCGTTCATGCGCATTCGGATAATGGGTAGCTGCAAATTGTTCCAGTTCGTTCCAATTCCCGCCTTGTTTGCCGCTGCGGTGTCCGCCGCCGCCAATCAGCAGCAGATTTTGAAAACGCCGGAAGGACATGCCTGTTTGCGCTTCGTCAACATACATACCATTTATATCGGGTGCATTTTCCAATGCAATCACATAGGAACGGTGTTGGTATAGCTTTAAAAAATAGCTGCCATGTTTGTTAATAAAGGGAAAGTGCGTCGCAACAATGATTTTCTTTGCTGTAATTTTGCCGCCGTTTGTCAGCGCCGTATGCCCTATCAGTTCCCGGACGCGAGTATGTTCATAAATGGGAAGCCCCTGTGCAATTGCCGATATAAATTTCAGAGGATGAAACATTGCCTGTTTTTGGCATTTCACCGCGCCGGCTATGGAAAACGGTAATGGAAGATTCTCTGCAAACGATGCATGGTAGCCAATTTTATTGTAGGCTTCCACTTCTTTTTCAATGATATTTCTGTCATTTACAGAATAGACAAAAGCGTCTTGCTCTGTATAGTCACAGTCTATCGTTTGGCATAAATACCGGTATTCGTCCAACGCCTGCCGGTTTGCTTCTAAATACATACGCGTTTTTTCAGGACCGAATTGCTGTAACAATTTTTGATAGATAAGTCCGTGCTGTAATGTGAGTTTCGCGGTTGTGTTTTTCGTAATGCCGCTGCAAATGGTATCCGCTTCTGCTAAAACGCAGCTGACACCCGCTTGTGTCAGCTGATGGGCGCACAATATCCCTGCCATTCCGCCGCCGATAATCAGCACATCTGTTTTGACATCTTTTTGCAACTGTGGAAAATGCGGAAGTTTTATGGTCTCTGACCAAATAGAAGTCATACTATCACCACCGGTTCATAGTATGTGTCCATTTGGAAAAGATTATTTATCTCCATTAAAATCATGAAATTGTTTGAAATAAAAAAGCTACCGGTAGTGAATGTGGCAGCTTTTAGAATATGAAGATATTTTAGTTCTGATTTTACAAGGAATCTCAACCAATATTTATGGAATTTCCATTTTCAATGATTCACTATTCATTAAAAAATCCTGCCTTTTCATGAATAGTAGAATCATGAATCATATAAAAGAAAAAATCCTGTCGCGCGACAGGA
>JAAWTG010000038.1 GCA_022801925.1 Clostridia bacterium
GGCGTGACCATTCGCATTCAAATTGGCAGTGCACAGATGGAAGCAGACGGCGTGGCTGTGCCGCTGGACGCGCCCGCCATGCTGGTGAACGACCGGACATTAGTACCGCTGCGCGCGGTCAGCGAAGCGTTTGGCGTGTCGGTGGACTGGCAGGGTGACACAAATACCGTTCTGCTGAATTCGCCGACGCCCACATCGACACCGCCGACACCAACGCCAACCGCTACAGCAGTCTCCACACCTACACCGGAGAATACTGCCACGCCGTCAACAACGCCGCAGCCGACAGCTACGACCGAAATCCCTATCCTGCCAGACGATACGCTTCCCGAAGAGGATACGGCGTTTGTCAATGCCGCGCTGGCTTATTATATGGATCTGGGAAACGCCTACGATGCTATGCGCGAAGCCTTTTCCGGTGTTAGCACAGGGCACACAAAAGAACTATATCAAATGGTCGTTGACGCACGAAAAAACCTCTCCGCGCAAACGTATCAGACCTACACTGCTTGCGCAAAAAAGACATCGCTGACGATATTACGGCGGGCAATGAATGAAGCGGAAGCGCAGACGAAAGAACTTCTGGGTGATTTACGTCTCCATTTAAGCACAATTGGAAACGGCCGCCTTCCCACCGATGCACCGTTTGACTACCGCCGCGACTTTTCGGCGCTCATCAAGACGCTGGAGGAACTAGAAGCCCTGTTTTCCCTTTATGACATCAGCGGCGATTATTCCTCCGTCCGCACGGCGGCAGAGCAATGCATGGAAGCCGCATGGATTCCTTCCGACTGGGGCAAGGTGAATCCGCTACTGCACGGACAATGGCAGTAAAACCTCTCTCAGACATCAAACAAGGGCAATCATATTTGATTGCCCTTTTGTCGTATTCAATTCTTAGATACGTGACATTTAGTTCGCTTTTATCTCTCTTAAATTTTTGACTTCCGCTGCCTTATTCCCTGAAATCGTCACGATATTGTCATCTTCGTTTACGGAAATGACAACCAACGGACCTCTCAGGATTGCATCTGCCCTCGTTTCTTCAATATTTTTATCCTTTAATATTTTTCGGAAATGTTCTTCCTCTTCCTTCGTCAAGCTGTTTTCCATGTTTTCCGTACTATACCACGCCGAAGGATTCAGAGGATTTTCCACACCGTTTTTATCTAAAAAATAGTTTTTTCTTTCTCCGTAAATTTTTTCACCTTGTTCCAACAGCGATTGCTCCTGTTGCTCCTCATATGCAAAATAGATATTTGTCAGACCGGAAGCCGGAAAAGTGTTCTCGGATTCGGAAAACTCCAATACCATGCGCCCTTTTAGCCCTAAAAATTCCGTTTCTGCAATTTCAACAGCAAATCTATTGCTGTCGTCTATAACGGTTTGTGCCGAGGTCAAAATTGAGGTATCCTTCATGTTTTCCCATTTTTCTCCCCACGGCAGCGAGTAAACCATAAATTTTTCATCAACGATACCATGACTGGGAATATTGCCAACCGTTACGCCGCAGCCGGTTATCGCGAGCACAAGCATCAGGCAAATGGTGCTACATATCTTTTTCATACGGATAGCCTCTTTTTTTCTATGATAGAAACGAATCAACCGTTTACATACCACTTTTCATTTACAGCCCTTTACTTACAAGAATTTTTTCAAATTTCTTTTCTGACAATATTTCATGTGTGACAAGTTCTCCACCATAAAAAAGGGAAAAGGTGGTAAATGGTGAAGGAGCGTTTTGCGCTTCCTCTCTTGACTGAATATGTACCACCTGAAACGCGATTTGGCGCGCCTGTGCCATATTTTCAAGTATCGGCACATATTTCGCTGTAAACGGACATTGGTTTGTATAATATAACACAAATCCGTCCGGTATGTTTTCGCGGCTCCGCACCACGCTTCTAAAACGCGGTTTCTCTGCATTTTCCGCAAAAGAAAAGTACAGCAGTTCAAAATAAGGGGGTGCTGTGTCGGCTGTTTCAAACCCTTTATATCTCATATATTTCGGGTCGGAAAGAAATCCCATTTTCTTTTTTGAAGATAGCGTAACAAGCCCTTTTTTGCCTTTCTCTTTGCTGTCCTTGATACACTCCTCCAGCAATAGGTTTGAATAGTCCTTTCCCTTTAACTGTCCGGATACCCACAAGCAATCAATATACATATAATCTTTCGCTTCAATCGGTATCCAAGCATATTCAGCAGGAAGGTACTCAATAAAACATTTTCCGCGGACGTTGCCTCTTAAAAACACAAGTCCCTCGTCCAGCCGTTCTTTTAACCAATTCTTTTTCGACATGACTTGGACATCTTTGTTGTTCGATATCGCGCAGCAGATATGTTCCTCCTCTATATTGTCATGCGTTAATTTCACAAGTTCCACTATTCATTTCCTCCATAGGCAAACAAAAGTCGAATATGCTTGCGCCATGCAGGGAAAATTTTTCGTAAATGCTGCGCCCGCGAACCGCTTTCCATACCACTCCGTGGCACGCGTACGCCCAGTATGCAAAGGAACCTTTTCCTTGCCCCCGCAAAAAATTTTCTCCTGCACGGTTCTGTGAAGTCCCTAGGAGCAGATTTTTCTGTAGGCAAGGCAAAAATACTTGGCGTATTTCAAGTATTTTTAACGTAGTATACAGGAAAATCTGCCCTAGGAACCGCATGATATTCGTCTCTCTTATGCCTAACTGCCCCCGTTTTCGTCCAACGTGATAATATAGGAGTCGTTACGGCGTTCCATCATAACAGTTCCGCGTTCCGTCTGTTCTCTGCTTCCGCTGCCGTCCTTCGGCACGCGCGTTTCTCTGACCGTATAGTTCACGCGGATGTGACGGCTGTCCAAAATTTCAAATTTGTCTATGGTGACGCCGTTTACCTTGATGTTTTTCCATTTGTCATAGGTCTTGTCCACGCCGCCGGCGCGTTCTTTCGTTTTTTGATAGAACATGGAATATAAATCTGCATATTCTTGCAGTTTTTCTAATTTACCGCCGTGGAAAATAGCGTCAAATGCTGTTCTATGCGCCTTTTCCAGTTTTTTGCCAATGCCGTCATAGAACCAGCCTTCCGGTTCTAGCGACACGCTTTGCATACTGTCCGTGCTGAGTTGTCCCTGCCACGGTATACAGTCCTCCAGCGCCACTTGCACGCGGTAGTCGCCACGAAACACCTGCGGCAGCACATACACGTCCTGCGTCGCTCCCGCCGCGTCCTCATAGGTCTGCGTCCGCTGCAAATAGTCGCCGCTGACATGAATTTGGTCAACGGTAAGCTGCGCGCCCGTTGGCACTGCCACCGTCCAGTTTTCCTGCATGATTTCTGTCGGCATGATACGCCAGTTATCATAAATATTCAGCAGTTTTCCGTCCTGCACCAAGTCCACCAGCCACTCACGCGTCTCCCCGCTGTCTGTGGTGAAGGAAACTTTCACTTGCCGCGTGAGCGTCCCGTTTTCCTGTTTTTGTTTTCTGCCCGCCGACGCGCTGATATCCCCAATGGTGCACTGCGCAAACGCTGCGTCCATTGCCTGCGCAAATTTCCGTGCGCCAAACCACGTCTCGTCCGCCAGTTTCAGGGCGTCATAGGCATTTTCATATTGTCCTGCCGCCAAGTCTTTGATATATTCTTTTGCAATCGTTTCCGGATTGCTGATTCCGGCGCCCACTTTATAGAATCCATAGGCAACGCTGCCCGCCAGCGCTAAAATCACAATCAACAGTTTCGCCCAAATCGGTATCCACCGCGTCCGTTCTTTCTGCGGTGTTTCCTGCATTTCCTGATGTTCCATTGTCTCTCCCCCTTTTGTTCCGGTACACAGGCTTTGTCTCTATTTTATATCATTCAAGCCGCTTTGTCAACCTACACCTTTCTTCTCAGTGGGAGTACGTATGTCTCTTCAGGAATATAGCTTCTATACGCGCGTATTCCCATGTTCCTTTGGATATATCTCTTGTGTGTTAATACTTGACAGAACCGGTATAGTTTGGTATGCTATAGGAAAAGCTACTATATGATAAACCGCCACAGAGGAAAGAAGGAATTTCTATGGATTTGAACCATTCCAATATGAAAAAAATCATCGGCATGATTGCCGTTTCCATTGTCCTGTTTTTAGGACTGCAAAATATCCATTTGGTGCTGGAAGGTCTGGGTGCGTTTTACAGCATTTTGTTCCCCATCATCTTTGGTTTATGCACCGCCTTTATTCTCAACGTATTGCTCAAATTGTTTGAAGACAAAATCTTTGCCTTTTTGAACAAAAAAAACGGCAAGGTTTGGAGGGCACTCCGCCGGCCTGTTTGTCTTGTGCTAACACTGGTGGTCGTGACAGGTATCGTGATGTTCGTGATGTTTCTGATTATTCCCGAACTCAAACGCACCATTGAGTTGCTGGTTAGCAACATGCCGCAGTATGCACAAAATCTGGAATACTGGAGCATGAACATGATGGAGCGCTTCGGGCTGGGCAATATGCAGCTTTCCTCCATTCAAATCGACTGGGACAAAATCACAAACATGGTGACGGATTTTCTGAAAAATTGGTCGGGCGATTTTCTGAACACCACCGTTGGCGTGACCACTTCCATTTTCAGCGGCGTGTTCAATTTTATCATGGGATTTATCTTTTCCATTTATGTGCTGCTGCAAAAAGAAACGCTGGCACGTCAGTTTCAGCGGCTCATGCGCGCGTTTTTGCCGCGCCGCCCCGTAGACCGTTTTGTGGAAATCTGCCACATCTCCAACCGTATTTTTTCCAATTTTGTGTCGGGACAGTTTTTGGAAGCGGTTATCATCGGACTGCTGTGTTTCATTGGCATGAAACTATTCCGGTTCCCTTATGCGACCATGATTTCGGTGCTGGTGGGATTTACTGCGCTGATTCCCATGTTCGGCGCGTTTATCGGAACTGCCATCGGCGCATTTTTGATTCTGATGGTCAGCCCCATGAAAGCGTTGTGGTTCATTGTGTTTATCATTGTACTGCAACAGCTTGAAGGCAACATCATCTACCCGCGCGTGGTCGGCACCTCCATTGGACTGCCGGGTATTTGGGTACTGGTAGCGGTTTTGCTCGGCACGTCGCTGTTCGGTGTGATGGGACTGCTGCTCGGCGTACCGACCTGTTCCGTTCTCTACTGCCTGCTGCGCGAAGCAGTGCATAAACGGCTGGACGACGATACGGAAGAACCGCCTGTGGAAGAAACCGCCTGAAAATATATTTTGCTAAAGCACGATAAACTTTTGTTTGACAAGTAAAATACGCATATCACGACTTTATACCATGTGATATGCGTATTTTTTATAAATTTATTTTTCTTCCTCTATGCGTCCCAAAAGTTCATCCATGCTAACGCCAAACAAATTCTTGAGTTGATATAAATTCACCATGCGCGGTTCAAATTTACCGTTCTCATAATATACATAGGATTCCCGATGTATTTTCAAAACCTCTGCAACTTCTTTTTGCTTCATATTTGATGTCCGGCGAAGTTTCTTCAATCGCTGCGGGAATGCTTCCCATTCTCCCTGTTTATACTTTTTCCCTGTTTCCTCTCCGCCGGTCAAATATTCTGCTGAAACTTGATATAAATCACAAAGCATTAGTATTGCCTGTCTGGTTGGATTCCCTTTTTCTCTTTCATACCATGCATAGGAACCGCTATCGATTCCCAAATATTCCCCTATCTGCTTTTGCGTGAATCCCGCTTGTTTCCTAAGTTCTTTTAACCGTTCACTGATTTTTTTCATTTTTTCTCCCTCAATTCAAAAAAATGCTTGACATTCCTTTAAAGATACTATATAATAAACCTGAGTATAAATTTACTTTTATGAAAGGATGATGTTATATGAACAAACGACATGAAAATGCATTCCGGTTGCTTGCCAACGAACTATTTGAGTATGCCGCAGCAGATTATCAATCCGTTGCCAAAGAGGAGGAACTACGCCATTGTCCGCCAAATGCGGAAGACAAACTGCTTGAACTGGTACCGGAAGAAAAGCGCGAATGTGCGTTGGAATATTTGGAAGCAATTGGTGCCGTCACAATGCTTGAGCAAGATTTTTTCTATGCCCATGGTATCCATGACGGCGCACGCGCCCTGTTCCATTTGCTTTTGGGCTAATGCCGCGCATTCCTTTTCCAAAACTGTCAATGTACGCCTTTTTAAACTTCTTCGTCGCTGTTTTTCTCCCGATATCCCTGCCGCAGCAGCAACGCCAGCAAAAAGAGGTAAAGCCCTGTCCAGAGGAATACCTCGTTCAAGTTCAAAAATTTTAAAAATGCAAACGGTATGGCAACCGGACTCCAATACAGGGAATACAGCATACCCAGCAGGATAATACCCGACAGCCCGAACGTTACCGCAACCGCGCAGCGCAAACGTTTTTCCTCTGCCTTGCACAGCCACGGCACCGCGCCAAGCAGCCCGCCGGAGGTGGTATAAAATCCGATGTTCCAATAGGGAATGTATGACCCTGTGGGTAAATATGCTTTTGCTTCAAATGTAGCAAATCCGGACAATATCGAGCTCACCACCAGTAGCAGCGCCGGCAGTATCATCACACATAGCATGGCAACGGTGTTACCCCTACTTCCGTAAGATACAGCGGCGTCTCCCGCCGGTTTTAGCCGCATTTTGCCTACCGGTAAACTTCGGCAAATGATTTGCACCAGATAGACGCCGCCCCATAAATATAACTCCCGCAAATCAAACCGAACAAAAATATTATGTATCCAAACCGGAAAATCCACCAGTTCCTGACGGAATAGAACATAGACTACGCCAAACGCTGCAATCAGCAGCAGTCCGCCGGTGAACACCCACACGCCGCGCCGCCGTGCCTTGTCCTCAAACCGCGTTATCAGCCAGCCCAAACCGAACCCCAGCGCCGTATAGACGCACGCGCGATAGAATAACAGCGGCGCACTGTTATAATGGGTCGAACAATATAAGTACACTTCGCCATAGCCCCAATTGCTCAAAAAAAGCAGTATCGGCGGCAAAACCACCACCGCCAGCGCACACAGCCCTGTTTTGATTTTTTTCACCGGAGGATTCCCCCTTTTTTCATGTTTCCTATTTTGTTAGCACAAATATGTCTGCCACTATTTTTTCTTTTGATACAACATGTTTTGTCTGCCCGCTTACAGATTAAATATGTTTCTTTTAGCATACCACAAAATGCCAAACAACGCAATCCCCTGTTTCCCCCGTGAAAGATATCTTTCCAAGAAGAGAGAACAGTGGCAAAAAGCGGAGGGTATTTCCTCTGGGGCACGCGTATTCTTCCAAGAAAAGTAAAAGGGGGCGCAGACCGGGGCAAAGAACGGAGGGTAGTTCTCCCCCAAAAAAGTAAGAGGGGGAGGCGCCGCAGGCGACGGAGGACATTTTTAAGGGGAGAACTACCCGGAGTGAAATTTGGGGGAGATATACATTTTTCACAAAAAAACGCGTACCATGGATTCATATACATGCATAGCAATGTCCTCAAGAAAATTATTTCCACGACATAACAACAGCCGCACAAGGCATCAATCTTGTGCGGCTGTCTTTCTCTGCAAATTTTCTATTTTACGCTTCCGGTGTTTCTTCCGGCTGTGCCGTCTCTTCCGGCGCGTCTGTCGGTGATTCCTCCGGCGTCACCTGCGGACTTGGCGTAGGTTCTTCCGCTTCCTCCGGCGGTAAAGTTTCCTCCGGCGTAGGGGGCTGCACCTCTTCCTCCGGCGGCGCCGGTTCCTCGTCCGTCGGCTGCGGCAGATTCACTGCCATTCTCACATCAAACGTCGGGAAAAATCCGATATGCGGCAACAAACTAAGCTGCGGGAACTGGAATCCTGTCGGATTGGACAGCGTTCCGTCCAGCACCCAAACTGCGCCGCTGTTGTTTAGCAAAACGGCAAACGATGGAATAATCATCTGATCCAAACTGCGCATTTCTGCTTTGCCTGTCTGGTTCTTTCCGCCGATTGCTCCAGCCGCGGTACCCTCCAAATAGTAGTTATTTTGAATGGAAGTACCGGATTGTCTATTATAACCGATAATTCCGCCGTTGTTTGCTTTTGTAGTACCCGTCACTTTTCCAATATTGTAACTCGAAACAACAGACCCTTTATTGTTATAGCCAATCACACCGCCAATGTAGCCGGTTGTCTTTTTCCAGCCGCCAATCTGCGCCACGTTATAAATATTGCGCATCATCGCAGCGTTATATCCTGCCAGCCCACCGCTGTCTGTGTCGCCATAAATCAATCCTGCATTATAGCATGTATCCACAACACCGGCACCGGTATTAAAGCCAACCACACCACCTGCATTAATGGTGGAATAGACCGTTCCGGCATTATAATTTTGCTGCACACTGCCCTTGTTTTCTCCCGCAATACCGCCGCCGGATTTAGCCGCTGTGACAGTCCCGCTGTTATAACAAGCAACTACTACCGCACCATTCACGCCGACAATACCGCCGGAATTACCGAGTTTCTCGCCTGTAGCAGTGACAGTACCTTCATTACGGCAGTTTCGCACGACTTCTTTTGTACTTTTCTCCGCTGTTGTGGCAGTAATACCGCCGGCAGCCTGAGTTGCTGTAACCTCCGCTTTATTCACGCAGTTTTGCACCAATCCGTTCCCTGCGTTGGCAATGATGCCCGCCGCATAGAGACGTGCCTCAAATGCACAGGAAGCGTCTGTCACGACATTTTTAATTTCACCGGTCTCATCCATGAGCAAAAACAACGCCGCCATGGTATTGGAACTATCCTGATATTTTACATTCTTTATCACGTTTCCGCTGCCGTCATAAACGCCTTTGAACGGCGTGGTTACGCCAATCGGAGAAAATGCAACGCCGTCAAAATCCAAATCATTCTCCTGCACATAACATTTTCCTTCGCCAATATGTTGTTTGATATGAATAAACTGCTGCGGCGTTGTCACTTTGAACGGGTCTTCCGCTGTTCCGGTTCCCTCGAAAAACGCGCCCACTGTGTCGCCGTCATGACCGCAGGTACCCAAACGGAATTCAAATTCCGCCTGGATTCGTACAATGCTATCCGGCATGATAAATGTTGTTTTTTCCGCCGTCGCATCCGCCAGCGTAACACTTCCGCTGGTCACTTTCCAATTCTTAAATCTCTGTCCGTCCACCGGCGTAAATTCTATTGTTACCGTGTCACCATAGGCATAGGTCGCGCTTCCGGTTCCTCCGGTGATAATCACTGCATTGGTGTTTGGCGCAAACTGTGCTGTCCACGTACGGTTTTCTTTCACTTCATAGTCTATTCGCTGCGGAAGTTCAAATCCATCGCTCCACTGCACAAAATGATAGTGTGCATCTGGCACCGCAACAACCTGTTTGGAATTTTCGCCATATTCCACACGCTGCACCGTTTCGCCGGAAATAGACCCATGTTCGCCCGCGATATATGTCACTGTATGCGATCCTACCTCAAACTCCGCGGTTATCGTCATGTTGCTGCGCACATCTACATCGCTGCGTTCCGGCGTTGTCACGCCATCGCTCCAGCGCACAAACCGTCCGCCTTCATCCGGTACTGCCGTCACCGTCATGGTGGTTTCTCCCGGCTGCAAACGCTGCGTGGTAATACCGCTGACAGAACCATATTCCGTTGCCAGATACTGCACAGTGACCACTTCTGATGCAAACAGCGCTGTCAACGTCATATCCTGCCGGACGTCCTTTTCCTGCCGTTTTGGTTCAATCATACCATCGCTCCAACGGAGCCATAGATAGGTGTCATTGGGAACAGCTTCCACTTCTGTGCCGTCTTCGCCGTGATACACATTTTGTGCCACATCGCCGAGCACGCTGCCGTTCGGACCTGCCACATAGGACAGTGTATACTGTTTCCGCTGGAACTGCGCGGTCACGATAATGTCGCCTGTTACATCCAAATCTGTGCGGGAGGCACTCAGTACACCGTCGCTCCAGCCTGCAAATTCGTATCCTTCTTCCGCCACAGCCTTGACGCCGGTTCCATCTCCGCCATGCTGCACATATTGGTCGGTCGGTCCTTCAACCGTTCCTTGCCCTGCTGCCGTATAGGACAGATGATAGGTATTGATTTCAAACTGTGCGCTGACGTTGATATCGTTTTCCACATTTTTTTCCTGCCGGACGGGCGTTTCCTCGCCGTCGCTCCAACGCAGAAAATGATACCCTGTGTTGCCCCTTGCCGTCACTTCTCCGCCATCTTCGCCGCGCGCCACAAGCTGGTCTGTTTCTCCCAGCACCGCGCCGTTTTCTCCTGCGCTGTAGCGCAAACGGAACTGGTCAAGATCCAGCAGCAAATCTGCCGCGTCGGAGGTATCAAAATATCCTGTGCCAAGCGACACAGCGCGCACCGTGAACCGGCGTACTTCCGGCGGCGCTAAAAGGAGCAGCGCACTGATATCCGCCTGTTCTTTTCCTGTTGTCATAGACCCGATAAATGCACCGGTATCCGCTTGCAGCAAACTGATTTGAACCAATTGTCCTGCCGGATCCGCCTCAAACGATACCGTTACGCTTCCGTCTTGTTTCATGCTATCCAATTGCTGCGGCGCAGCAAGCTTACCCCAAACAGTCTGAATGGAAACTGCCTCCGACAAGGCGCTTGTCGCCATATCGCCGAGTGCTTTTGCCGCCACCTGCACTTGATAGGTTCTGCCGCCTTCTCCAAGACGGTCTGTGATATCCAGTGTTGTCTGAATCGTTTCAAAATAGCTTATTTCGGCTGTCTGGGTGTTTGTTATGTATATCAAATATTTTTGTGCGCCTTCTACCGGGCGGAAAGACACAATCACATGCTTTTCGCTGTCCTTTTGTACCTTTAGCTGCTGCGGCGTTTCAAACCGACCTGACGGCGCGGCGCTCTGTTTGTCATAGGTGACAACATACTGTCCGGAAACGTTTCTTCCTGCGACCGGTTCCTCCGTTTCTTCCGCCGCTTGAAATTCCAGAAAATACTGTCCGCCGCGGCGTACGACAATGGCATTTTGTGGACGGCAAGACCCGTCCGCCGCCATATATACTACCTCCAGCCCTGCCTTGTTCGCAAGGTCTTCTCGAATGGAAAGCTGCAAGGGCAGCCCGTTTGCACTGAGGATTTCCGTTTGGATTTTGGCAGCGTGGATTTCGCGCTGCACATAGATTTCATAAGCGCTGTCCACTTCTTTTTCCGCACCGATAATCCGGCGAATGTCAGAAATTTCTTCCTGCCCTACTGCGTCCGCTTTCAATTCATAGACCAGTTTTGTTGTCTCCGGCTGCAAAAGCGGCACTGTATCACACCGCCACACAAATTCCGCTTCTCCTGCGGATAAAACGATTTCCGGTGATTTCACCTGCGGAATCAACACCAGATATTGTCCCACTTTATCTATCAACGACTGCAACTTTTTCTGATGTTCTCCATCAACGCTGCCAAGTTCCGTTTTTGTCAGTTGGTCTAAACGTTTTTTTGCTTCCCAAATGCTGTCTTTATAGGTATTTACCGTTGTTTTTTCAACTGCTTCCGGTTCCGGCAACGCCTCAATCATCTGCGTGACACGCTGTGCATTGGGCCGGTTCTGTATATCCGGTCTGCTTGCACCGCCGCCACCGCCGCCACCACCGGAGGCAGACGCAAAAATATTTTCAACGCGTCCTACGCCGCTAAAGCCGACAGCCAATGCATGATTGACCACACTGCGCAGTTCATAGCGCCTTACCAATGCAATTTCTGTGCGTCCCACCGCCGTCACTTCAAAGGAAATAGGCGTGCCGCGAATGATAAGCTGGTAGGACAGGCACGAATCCTGCACGCGCAAACCGGTTCCGCCCGATGCTGTTACACTGCCGAAAATGATATTGTTGCGCAGCAAAACATTGCCTTTTGCCGCTGAAGAAATGTTCACATTTCCCACTACGATTTTGTTCTGCAATGCAGGGTCTTTGCCGCTGAGCGTCACATCTTCACGAACAATGTCCTCGCTGTCCTGTATGACGCACAAGATTTTAACCGCTTCGGCACGGGTCAACCGTCCCTGCGGATTCATATATCCCAATTCATTGCCAATGATATATCCTTTGTTTTTACAAATTGCCAGCGCCTCCCGCGCCCAAGACCCTATTTTATCCACATCATGGAAAGTCTCCAAACAGGATTGATCCAGCATATCCGCGCTGGGAACCACACGGCTGATAATCGCGCCCGCTTCCTGACGGGTGATTTCCCCCTCCGGATAGAATTTGCTGGTTTCTTTCCCTTTCAAAATGCCTGCCGCAACAGCCGTTTGAATGTCTTTATAATACGGATTATCTTTTTCCACATCCGTAAACGTGCTGTCTCCTGCACGCGACAGCCCCAGCATTGCTGTCATCATATGCGCAAATTCTGCGCGCGTGACAGCGCGGTCCGGTTCAAACAGCCCACCATGCATATCCGCGAATCCACCCCTGACCGCTTGATAAATATAGGTAGCTGCCCAATGTGCATCCACATCATTTTCAGGCTCCTGCGCTGCCGCTGGCGTGATAACGCTAAGCGTCATCACCAGTGCCAAAATGAAAACAACGCCGCGTTTGCGTGTTCTCTTCATGCTATTTCCACCCTTCCCACTAAAATATCTTATTCCCCCTACTATGTTATAAGCCGGTTTCTGGCTTTGTTTCTGTCAAAAATCATCTATTCCCGATTCATGATTTTGTGAGGTTTCACGCCCCCTCTGGCGCACGTCTCCCGAAACCCAGCTGCCGGCAGCAAATATGGAATGCTCCGGCAGCTTTCAGATTTCGCCTATGGTATTCATATGTAACAAGACCTCTGCCTGGGTGCTTTAAGCTGAAAGCCGAAGTCATTACCTTCCGCCAGACCGGTCGTCTCCTGGCTGGGGCAATGCCCCTGTGTCTTACAGGATCCATTCCGTTGCCGAAATTGATCTCAAACTCCATTGATACCCCGTTTTTTCTATATATATTATGTTATTGCGCCTTTCGGGGATTTTTTGACCGGGTCCCACCGGGATTGATAAAGACGTCCTTTTATGCATGCGGCGCACGTCTCCTCCGACTCGCCCGCTAAGGCGTATGTATTCCTGAAATCAGAGGACATGCAATTTGGCCGTCCGTTCCCATTTGGGGACAGAACCAGAAGTTATGATGCCGCTCTGCCACAACTCAAACTGCGTTTGAGTTATTTTAGGGCAGACTCCTCCTAGTGTAATTCTATTATAGCAAAAAAAATGAAGGATTGCAATGGATTTCCATATTTTTTTACATTTTAGAAAAATTCCACAATTTCATGCATTTTTTTAGCACATCCTTTCCCCAACATCTGTCACTTTTCGTCATTTTACGACACTTCACTATAATTAAAATTCCTTTTATGGCAAAGCGCCTTTCGGCGCAAGCGCGGCAGCAGCCAACAAAAAAAGTCTTTTGCTGTGATGGCAAAAGACTTTTACGGTTCTAAATTAGCAGACTGGGCGCGGCACTATATATCACATACCGTTTTACGCCGTAAACGCATTGCATACAAAATATTTTTTGTTCCTGCACGATTTCCGCCCTAACGACCTTCCTCTTTACGAATACCTGCAAAAATGCGGCAATAACTTGCCAACGCCAGTAACGTCGGAATGATGGCGACAAATGCAATCAAATTTATGTAGGGCAACAAAATATCTCCCAACAAAATACTGGAGATCACAAACAAACTCAGCACCACAGTGGACACTTTGCCAAATTTGTTGGCGGGCACCACAACGCCGTGGTGCAGCAAATTTGCCCCGCCCAAAAGCAGCAGACATTCTTTGCACACCAAAACTACCAACGCCCAGACAGGGAACAAGTCCGCAATATATAAACAAATGATGGCGGAAATTTGCAACAGCTTGTCCGCAAGCGGGTCAAATATCGCGCCAAACTTGCTTTGCGCATCAAAATGCCGCGCAATATATCCGTCCACAATGTCGGTCAGGCAGGCAATGACAAAAATCGCTGCTGATGTGATGTGATCATGAAAAAACATCACGATAAACACCGGCACAAGCAGCAGACGGACTGTTGTTAATAGGTTGGGGATCCGTTTTATCATGGAATTTTCCTCCGGTTTTATCAAACTACGCAGTCATTTTGCGTGGTAAAAATCGTTTTTGTCCTTGCATACGGAAATGATTCCGGTTCGATGCTCCTTTGCTTATACGCAACGCAAGGTTTCTTGCAAATATTATAACGGAAAAAAGTGGATTTTGCAAGTATTCATGCCAAAAAAAGTAGAATTTTGCCTTATTGATGGGAACGGTCGCGTTTCCCGCGGCACAATTTCAGCATGATTACAGCAGCACAAATCAAAACACAGGCGCCCGCCAACCACTGGGATACACGCAGCGGTCCCAGATACAAGCTATCCGCGCGCAGCCCTTCAATCCAGACGCGTCCCAGACCATACCACAACAAATAGGCGCAGAATATAAATCCGTCAAACGGTTTCTTTTTGCGCAGAGCAACCAACAGTCCAAAACCGGCAAGATTCCACAGGGATTCATATAAAAATGTCGGGTGCACCGCTACATATGCGTTTTGTTCCGGCAAAAACAGTTCCATGCGCCAAGGCAGCGACGTTACGCCGCCGAACGCCTCTTGATTGACAAAATTGCCCCAGCGTCCGATTCCCTGCGCCAAAAGAAAGCCAGGCGCGGTGACGTCCAGAACCGTTGTTAAGGATATCTTTTTCACTTTTGCATAGACCGCCGCTACGGAAAACGCACCAATCAACCCGCCATAAATCGCAATGCCGCCGTTCCAGATGGCAATGATTTCACCAAGGTGCTGACGATAGTAATCCCATGAAAAAATGACATAGTAAGCCCGCGCGCAAATAATGGCTGTGGGCGCGCCAATGAGTATCAAGTCCATCAAGACATCGCCGCTCAGTCCTACGCGTTTTGCCTCCCGCACCGCGTAGCATACCGCCAATGCAAAACCAATGGCAATGATGATACCATACCAATAAATCGGTTTGCCCAAAACCGAAAACGCCACCGGATTGATGCTACATTCCAGCCCGACGCCCGGAAACCGAATCGGATACATGTTCAGCCCTCCTTGCTCAGTCGCAAAAAATACGAAACACCACCAAAAACAGTGTCACGGCAAACAGCACAATCAGCGGAATGAGCAGCAGCCGGAACACTATCGGAAAAAAGATACAGCCCGCAATCATTGCCGCCGAAGCCAGACAAATCTTGCCGGACACAGATGGCGAATATAACATTTGATAGATGATTTTACCGTTCCATTTCATAGCAGACCCTCCCTACAGTCCAGTATATGCCGCACGGGTCGCCGCCATGTATTGATTACCAGTATAGCACAGCGCCGGTCAAAAAGCAACTCTTTCTTGTTCCTGCGTGAACCGGAACGCAAAACCGGCCGCGTCCTGTTTCCGTTTGACGCAAAAATAATGCGGCGACGGGCAGGAAAACCGCTGCTTCGTGCCGAATATCATAATGGCGACACAAGCGCCGCCGCCAAAATATATGCACTATAGGAGGTGTGTCGCTTGACAATATCTATATTTTTTCAAACACTCTATTTGTTATTATTACCCTCTCCCCCCAAGAGCACATACGCCTTTTTTGGGGGGAGAGGGTACCCATATCGCTCATGGTCGCAAATGTGATATGTGCGTGCAAACGGAAGTGGAAGCTTGTATCTGGCTGTCCGCCGCTTCCCTACTGTTTTATCTTATCAGTCATTGGAATACGGTATTCATTCTGGTTATCTATATCATATCTGTATTCCGGTAATGCGTTCCCCAAAATCCCAAGCGCGTTAGGAAAAATATTTTAAAAGGAGCATGCCAAATGATACAATATTTTAAACTAAACGAGGACGATATATTGGAAATCGTCAGCGAGGCAATCGCCGAAAAAACAGGAATCCATGAATTTACTGCAAAAAGCCAATGTTTCGGCACACCGTCTAAAGATTTCAGAATCCTTGTCGCCGTAAGCGATTCCGATATGAAAGATGTGGATTTAAGCGATATTGATACACAAATAGATTTCAACGGCGACCACCGGAACGCCGCCGGACTGACGGACGAAGAAATGGTATCCGCCTTAGAACGAATGATTGCGTCAAAGGACTTTTAACTACTGACCGTTTTTCATGCACAACTCCGTCCCGTGCCGGACTGAGCGCACACTCAAACCGTGCCGTTCAAAATCCCAAGCGCGTTACGGTAGGCGATTTTTTCCCTGTCGTCCGGCTTTAAATTCAGTTTCAAAAAGGCTTCTACTTCCTGTGCCGGACTCCACAGCGGAAAATCGCTGCCAAACAGCACACGGTCTGCGCCATAACCTGCGATATATTGTTCCATCTGCTCTTTGCTCATGAACATCATACTGCTGGAAATATCCACAAAACAGTTTTCATCTTTCAGACACTCGAATGCGGTGTCAAAGATAGACCAGCCGCCCAAATGTGCGGCAATGACCGTCAATTTCGGAAATTTTTTCAACACGTTTTTCAACCGCCGTGGGTGGGAATTGTCATAGCGCGGGTCGCCGCAGTGAATCATGATAGGCATACGTCCCTGCAAAGCGTCATAGACCGGATTCATTCGCTCGTCGTCAATGGGGAACCGCTGCGTATCGGGATGAATTTTCACGCCCTTTAGTCTTAATGTTTCAATTTCCGCTAACGTATCCACCAAATGCTCCATTGCCGGATGTACCGTGCCAAAACCGACAAACGCTTCATGACGGCTTACTGCCTCGGCGGTGAACTGGTTAATGCTGTGCACATGCTCCGGTTTGATAGAAACCGGCAACAGCACAAATGTTTCAATGCCCGCTTTTTTTCCTTCCGCTAGCAGCGCCCCTGCGCTGCCCACCAAATCCGACTGTAAATCATAGAATTCGCAAATACTTTGGCTGCCCTTACGCGCCAATGGGTCGGGATAGATATGGGTATGAAAGTCAATGATTCTCATGTGATAACGCTCCTTTTCACGCAGCATTTCAAAACCGCCGCAGATTCCGCGCAGCTCCTTGGTTTTTTCCGCCGTTTATCATATCATTTGCAGTTCCTTTTGTCAAGCACGCCGACAACGCTCCGTTTTCCTCAAAAAATTTTAACTTTTTCTTGAAAACCTACTAAACATATGTTATTATAGTATAATAGGCAAAAAGTTCTTTTGAAAGGAAGATGTTTCATGAAAATATCAACCAAAGGACGGTACGCCCTGCGTATGCTGCTGGATCTCGCCGAACACGAAAACAATGGATTTATTGCGCTCAAAGACATTGCGCAACGGCAAGGCGTTTCCAAAAAATATTTAGAGCAAATCGTTCCTATTGTGAATAAATCCGGCATTTTGCAAACAAACCGCGGATTTCAAGGCGGCTATAAACTTGCGCAGTCGCCGGATAAATATACCATTGGCATGATTCTGCGTTTGACGGAAGGTAGTTTGGCTCCCGTTTCCTGTCTTGACCAAACACCCATACAATGCGAACGTCGCGACGAATGTCCCACACTCCCCATCTGGCAGGGTTTACACAAAGTGATCAATGAATATCTCGACAGCATTACCTTACAGGACATTTTAGACGAGCAGCGGCAGCGTTATGCAAGCGACTATACCATTTGACGCGCGGCGCATGGGATTCGACTTTTGTTTACCTAAGTCTATGCTGCACTGTTTCCGCGCCAAAAACAGAAACAAATAAATTTCTTTTGAAACCCCAAGAGGGCGAAACCCAAATGATTTCCATTCCGGTTTCGCCCTCCTCTTATATATCCCCAGTCCCCCTGCGTTGTTATCTATACCATCACTTGACAAGAGTAAACACGTCTGACCAAAATAAAAATGGCTGCTGACCGCGTTTTCGTTCTTGACTTGCGAAGGGCAAGCCTGCGTCCTCATCCTTGCCAGCCCCTCATTTTTACCCCTTCTGTTTTTGGTCAGATCCTATGGAGTTTTTCCGGCGAAAATCATGTGAAAGATAAGGAAGACGAAAGAGCAGGGCTAGTGCCCGCGAATGAGGATGACGCAATCATTTGCAGGATTTTCGCCGGAAAAACCGTATTCACCTTTGTCAAGTGATGGTATTATTCCGAGAACATCGGCGTGGATAAATACCGCTCTCCGGTGTCCGGCAACAGCGCCACAATCACTTTTCCTTTGTTTTCGGGACGCTTGGCAAGTTCCGCTGCCGCAAACACTGCCGCGCCGGAAGATACGCCCACCAACACGCCTTCTTTTCGGGCAAGCGTTCTGCCTGTTTCAAATGCGTCCTCATTTTCTACTGTAATAATTTCATCATAAATTTTCGTATCCAATGTCTCCGGCACAAATCCTGCGCCAATTCCCTGAATTTTGTGCGGCCCTGCCGTGCCTTTTGAAAGCACCGGCGAACCCGCCGGTTCCACAGCAACCACCTTAATTTTTGGATTTTGTGATTTCAAATAGCCGCCAACGCCCGATATGGTGCCGCCGGTGCCGACGCCCGCCACAAAAATATCCACTTTTCCTTCTGTGTCCTGCCAAATTTCCGGTCCTGTCGTCCTGCGGTGCGCTGTCGGATTCGCCATATTGGTAAACTGGCTGGGAAGAAAGCTGTGCGGCGTTTCTTTTACCAATTCCTCCGCTTTTGCAATCGCACCTTTCATGCCTTCCCGACCATCGGTCAGCACCAACTCCGCGCCATAGGCTTTCAGCAGATTCCGGCGTTCCACACTCATGGTTTCCGGCATGGTGAGAATGATTTTATAGCCCCTTGCAGCCGCAACTGCCGCCAGACCAATGCCGGTGTTGCCGCTCGTTGGTTCAATGATAATGGAATTCGGCTTTAAAAGCCCTTTTTTCTCTGCTTCATCAATCATTGCCCACGCAACTCTGTCTTTCACGCTTCCCGCCGGATTAAAATATTCCAACTTCGCCAAAATGGTCGCTTCCAATGCTTTTTCTTTCTCATAATTTTTCAATTCCAAAAGCGGCGTTGCCCCAATCAAATCCGTGATTTTTTCATATACTTTCATCTATTATCACTTCCTTTTCCTGTTTCCATTTATGTTTTATAGCCATACCATCTGTGTCGGTTTGTGCTCCGTTTGCCGCATTTCGTGGTACTTTTCTTTAATTCATACAAAACCTACCTTATTTCTAGGTTATATTATAGCACTAATGGAACGTTTTGTCAATCCCTTTTTTCTCATTTTTTTAATTTTTTTAGGAAACCGCCGTTTTGCCGCTCTATCAATCATGGCATAGCGTTATTTCCGCATACAAAAAACAGCATACTGCCGCGCCGCTTGACAACCGTTCCGCCGAATGATATAATACATATTAAATAGATAGGTTTTATGCGCCCTGTATGTTGCGCAACCTTTCTCTAAAATCTATGCACTGTATCAACCAAAGAAAATCCGACTTCATGCGCCAACAATCCTTTTCTGAAACCATTTCTTATAACAAGGAGCAAAACGTTTATGAACGCTTTAGAAACTACCATATATCAGCTTGTACGCGAGCGAAATCTGCCTAACGCATCACTGGCAGCGCTGCTGGAAACCGCCAACGCGGACGCGCTGCTGTTTTCTGCCGCTGATACGGTGCGGCGGCAGGTTTACGGCGATGAAGTCTATATCCGCGGATTGATTGAGTTCACCAATTATTGTAAAAACAACTGCTATTATTGCGGCATACGGCGGGACAATCAGGCGGCGGTACGCTACCGTCTGGACAAGGAGGAAATTCTTGCTTGCTGCACTGAGGGGTATGCGCTGGGCTTTCGCACATTTGTTTTGCAAGGCGGCGAAGACCCGTTTTATACAGACGAACGCATTTGCGAAATCGTGTCCGCTATCCGCGGCGCATTTCCCGATTGCGCCATCACGCTTTCCATTGGGGAAAAATCCAAAGAAAGCTATCTTGCCTATTACAACGCGGGCGCGAACCGCTATCTTTTGCGGCACGAAACCGCGGATGCGGCGCATTATGGAAAACTGCACCCTGAAACCATGCGCCTGCAAACCAGAAAAGAATGTCTGTTTCATTTGAAAGAAATCGGCTATCAAGTCGGTTCCGGTTTCATGGTCGGCTCCCCTTACCAAACCACGCAAAACCTCGTTGCAGATTTGCGTTTTTTGCAGGAACTACAGCCGGACATGATTGGGATTGGTCCCTATCTGCGGCACGGTGAAACGCCGTTTCGCGCGTTCTCAAACGGCAGCCTGCCGCTCACGCTGCGGCTGATTGCGGTTCTGCGGCTGATGTTCCCCCATGCGCTGATTCCGGCGACCACGGCGCTGGGCACCATTCACCCCGAAGGGCGCGAAATGGGCTTGAAAGCGGGCGCAAACGTTGTCATGCCCAATCTTTCTCCCGTCAGCACACGCAAGCTATATGATTTATATGACAACAAAATCTGTACCGGCGACGAGGCGGCGGAGTGCCGCCGTTGTTTGGAACAGCGGGTTGCCGCGGCGGGATACCGCATTGTGACCGCTGTCGGAGATGTGAAAAAAGAAGTCTAGTATACCTATAGAAGCAAAGACGGGACAGTCCGTTTGCGCCCGTTTTTACGGGCATGATTCCATTTTAAAAAGCGAGGGCGCCGCATTTAGCGGCGCCCTTATTTTAAGCAAAATGATTTTGTTTTCGTTATCTTTCGGCGCATGTATGCTGCCGTCTGACGCTGTTTCCCCTCGGTGTTATCCTTCAAACGCCTGCTGCAAGTCGGCAATGATATCTTTCGCGCTTTCCGTTCCAATGGACAGACGAATGGTGTTCGGTTTGATTCCCTGTTCCGCCAATTCCGCCTCCGTAAGCTGGGAATGCGTTGTGCTGGCAGGGTGAATCACCAGCGATTTCACGTCCGCAACATTGGCGAGCAGTGAGAAAATTTGCAGGCGGTCAATGAATTCCTGCGCTTCTTTTGCGCCGCCCTTGATTTCAAACGTGAAAATGGAACCGCCGCCGTTTGGATAGTACTTGTTATATAAATCGTGGTTGGGGTGATCCGGCAGCGCCGGATGGTTTACTTTTTCCACCTGCGGATGATTCGTCAGGAAATCCAGCACCTTTTTGGTGTTTTCTGCATGACGCTCTACGCGCAAAGACAATGTTTCAAGTCCTTGCAGCAGCAAGAACGCGTTAAACGGCGAAATCGCCGCACCGGTATCCCGCAGCAAAATGGCACGGATTTTGGTGACGAACGCCGCCGCGCCCACCGCCTTGATGAAAGAAACGCCGTGATAACTCGGATTCGGTTCCACCAGCGACGCAAATTTGCCGCTTGCCTCCCAGTCGAATTTACCGCTGTCCACAATCACGCCGCCCAGCGTGGTACCGTGACCGCCGATAAATTTGGTAGCAGAATGCACCACAATGTCCGCGCCGTGTTCGATGGGGCGGAATAGATAGGGCGTTGCAAACGTGGAATCAATTACCAGCGGGATTTTCACCGCATGGGCAATTTTCGCAAGTTCTTCCACGTTTGGAATGTCGCTGTTGGGGTTGCCCATCGCTTCAATGAAAATTGCTTTTGTCTCCGGCAGAATCGCCGCTTTCACTTCTTCCAGATTGTGAATGTCCACAAAAGTGGTGGTAATGCCGTATTTTGTCAGCGTATGCGCCAGCAGGTTATAGGTGCCGCCATAGATGGTCTTTTGCGCCACAATATGCCCGCCGCCCTCCGCCAGATTTTCTATGGTATAGGTAATCGCTGCCGCGCCGGACGCAACCGCCAATGCCGCCACGCCGCCCTCCAGCGCCGCGATTCTTTTTTCAAACACGTCCTGCGTGGAATTGGTCAGCCTGCCATAGATGTTTCCGGCGTCGGTCAAATTAAACCGCGCCGCCGCGTGCGCGGAATTTTGAAACACGTAGGAAGTCGTTTGGTAAATCGGCACCGCTCTTGCATCGGTTGCCGGATCCGGCTCCTCCTGCCCGATATGCAGTTGTTTGGTTTCAAAACCCCAGTTTGACGTATCTTTTATCTTTGCCATGTTGATTTCCTCTTTTCTATACGATTTTATGTATGTTCTTTTTTAACCGCTTCACACCGCGTCACATTCGTCCGTTTCGCCAATTGTGCCGCAGCAGCTTACACCATTTCTGTTTCATTTGATTTCCCTCCGCAAAAGGATTCTTTTGTTTCACATGCATGAAAAAATGCTGTCATTTGTAAAGCAAATCCTTTAAATATATAATACCTATGTGTTTAGTATGTATTAAATACTACCACAGTTTTCCGCACTTGTCAATACCTTCTGCAAAAGTTTTTTGCTGAAATTACATGAAATCTATATGGCGGCGATAGCGGCGCGGAATATCAATGCCCACCAGATATCCGATTGCTTCCAGCGCGTGCGGAATTGTGCGAAAGCCGTCTTTATAGAACTGCTGCATACGCCCCGCTTTGTCGGTGATGTTTTGATAGTTAGAAGGGCACACAAACGTCCAGTCCGCGCCGTCCCGATTCACCACCAAACGATAGTAGCTGTCCAAATCGCTGTCCCGAAATCCTGCCAAACGCAGCAATATGATATGTTCGCCCGCATCGTCAATGCCCGACACAATCAGCCGCTGTCCGTCGTGCGAAACCAACAATAACAGCGGATCGTCTGCCTGCATGGCAGTTCTTACGGTTTTCTCGTCCGGATAGAATATTTTTTGCATGGCGCTCGCCCTCTCTATGATGATTGTTTCGTCTGCAAAGATATTTCTGCATTATCACTGTTTACAAAAACGTTTTTTTAGTTTTTCTACCGCTTCTTCACTGAATAAATAATTTCGTTTTCCTGCTTCGCGCATTTCGTCGGGCGGCAAATTCATGCTTTTCGCCAAGCGCAGCAAATAACTGGGATTGATATCCAGCCGCTCCGCCACTTCTTTTGTGATAAACACCTTACGAACATCTGTCATTTCCATGCACACCCTTTCTTTCTCTTATTATACTTTGTCGTATGTCGCATGTCAATAGAATGATTCTTCTAACAAAAAGTCCGTCTAAAGCGTCGAAGAGCAAAATACCGACGAAAAATGTCCTCCGATTTTGTGCGCTGCACAAAATCTCCCCCTTGATTTTTTCTCTGGTATTTTTGCTCTTCGCTTTTGCCACCTTGCAATACTCCTTGTTTTCCTACAAAATCATCTTATCAATCTATTTTATTCGTCCTGCCAAGCAGATAATCCACACTCACGCCGTGAAAATCTGCAAGTTTCATCAAAACTGCGGTCGGAATGTCAACATCACCACATTCATAATTACTATATATTCTTTGGCTGCATTTTAAAATTTCTCCCATTTGTTTCTGTGTCAAATTTTTATCCTCGCGTAACTCTCTAATTCGTTGATACATATTCATCACCTCAATAATAATTATACCATAGCGATAAATTCGCTATTGACTTTTAGCGAGAATTTCGCTAAAATAAATATAGATTCATCTTAAAGTAGATGTTTTATCTAACTCGTATTATGCAAACAAAACAAAAAAGGAGGAAATTTTTATGTACAAAAGAGAAGATGACGAAGTGCGGCTGTTACAGCAATGGACTTTAGACCACCCTAATTTGTGGCGGCGCATTCTGCGGCTGGAAGGAACTTTAACGCAGGAGGAATTTCTCAAAATCGGACAGGAATTTTATCATTTGGGACTGCACTGCGCCAATTTGGTTCTGATGACTAACTACTGGAACTATGCCGAATCTATTGCGGTTCAAAATCTGCAAAAACTGATTCAAAAAATAGAAGAAGAATCAGAGGAATAACCGACGCAGCGGAGAAAATGGTATAACATTTTCTTGATAGCAATATTTTTTATCATTTTGCATAGGATACTATTGACGTACGTTTTTACGTATGCTATACTATATTTGAGGTGATTTCCATGTATAACATCAATGTAACAAATGCGCGGGCAAAACTGTATGAATTGCTGAATATGGCTATTTGTGACAGCGAAATTGTAAATATTGCTACCAAAAACGGAAATGCTGTTATTATCAGCGAAGCCGAATATCAATCTCTTTTAGAAACGCTATACTTAAGCTCCGACCCAAGTTATAAACAATCCTTGTTGGAAGGCAAAAATACCGATTTATCCGACTGTGTGGACGAAAGTGATGTGACTTTATAATGTATCACATCAAATATACAAAGCAAGCTGTCAAAGATATTGAAAATATCAAGCAGGCAGGACTGTCTGATAAAGTACGGCGTTTACTCTCAATTGTAAAAGAAAATCCTTTTCAAAACCCACCGCCGTATGAAAAACTCATCGGCGACTTAAACGGTTTATATGCAAGGCGAATCAACATTCAACACAGATTCGTCTACGAAGTTTTTCCCGAAGTGCATACCGTTAAAATTATCCGCCTGTGGAAACATTATGAGTAACCTTTTTCACTCCGTCTCCTGCCGCAGCTGTTCATTCATTTGCGCAGGCAGGCGGAGTGTTGTTCATTCACAACAATTCACCAAAATATAACCTTCCTCTTATTGATAGTATTTGCCATTTTGTGCGCCGCCACTTGCATTTCCAAATGAATTGGTGTATACTAATATCTATTAACACGCGAAATGCCGGAGGGCGGCAATGCAGATTTTTTTGGGGGAGGCGCAACGTCATGAAACTGGGAATGATTGGCGCGGGACGAACCGCTGCTGTGATGGGCGGATTTTTCCGCCGCAAGGGGTTTACGCTTCTGGGCTATGCGTCGCGTAAGCTTGCTTCCGCGCAAGAAAATGCGCGCATCACAGATTCCGAGGCATGGGCGGACGCGTCTGCGCTGGCGCGGGCGTGCGACGTCGTTTTTCTTTCCATGGCAGACGATGCAATCCCTGAAAACGCGAAACGCTTGGCACAGAGCGGCTGCACCGGAAAACTGTGCGGCATGTTCAGCGGCGCGCTGGGAAGCGCTGACCTTGTACCGCTGCGGGAAGCCGGTAACACGGTATTTTCTTTGCACCCGCCCTATTCCTTTCCGGACAAACGCATGAATCCGGCGGCGCTGGACAGCGTGACGTTCACGCTGGAGGGCGCGGGCGCGGACATGGACAAGCTGCGGCAAACGCTGCGGGCGGCGGGAATCACTTATCAGGAAATCCGTCCGGCGGACAAGCCGCGCTACCATGCGGCGGCATGTGCAGGCGCGAACTATCTTGTGAGTTTGGTGAAACTCATGGAGGAATTGCTGGCGGGCACAGACATTTCGCCCGCGTTGTTTCAGCCCATGGCGCGGGCGGCGCTGGACAACGCTTTTGCGCATGGTCCCCACGCGGCGCTCACAGGTCCCATTGCCCGCGGCGACGCGGGCACGCTGCGGCGGCAAATGGCGGCGATATCGGAGGGAACTGCAAAAGACATCTATGCCGCGCTGGGACGCTATACGGCGGACTGGGCGCTGACAGATAAACAAATCAAAGACAACGTGAAGGAGGCGCTAAAACCATGAAACGGGTCACAAAACGGACTTTTGAAGAAAAAAAACAGGCGGGCGAAAAAATCGTGATGATTACCGCCTACGATTATACAATGGCAAAGCTGATGGACGAAAGCGGCGTGGACGCTATTTTGGTGGGCGATTCGCTGGGCATGGTCATGCTGGGATATGAGGACACGGTGCAGGTAACCATGGCGGACATGATACATCATGTGAGCGCTGTACGCCGCGGGGCGCAGCGCGCCCATGTGGTAGGCGACCTGCCCTTTTTATCCTACCACGGCAGCATTGACGCGGCGCTGGAGAACGCTGGCGCGCTTATGCGTGCGGGCGCAGGCAGCGTAAAGCTGGAGGGCGGCGAAAGTGTTTGTCCCAAAGTACGCGCCATGGTGGACGCGGGTATTCCCGTGATGGGGCATTTGGGCTTAACACCGCAGTCCGTCAACCAATTCGGCGGATTCCTCTATCAGGGCAAAACGGAGGAAAGCGCGGCGCGGCTGGTGGAGGACGCAAAAGCATTGGAGCAAGCCGGCGCGTATGCGTTGGTGGTAGAATGCGTTCCAAAAGCGTTGGCGGGCGAATTGTCCAAAACGTTATCCATTCCTGTGATTGGCATTGGCGCGGGCAATTTATGCGACGGACAGGTGCTGGTCTATCAGGACATGCTGGGCATGTACGGTGATTTCGTACCCAAATTTGCGAAACAGTTCGCGCCAGTGGGCGACCTCATTCGTCAAGGCGTGGCGGCGTATGCGGACGAAGTGCGGCGGGGCGTGTTCCCTGCGGAAGAACACACGAGAATGTGAGGCGGAATTCATGGAAATCATTAAAACCATTGCAGATATGAAACAATTTGCGGCGGCGCACCGCGGGGAGGGGATTGGGTTTGTCCCCACCATGGGCGCGCTGCATGAAGGACATTTGTCGCTGATTCAGCGGTCGGTGAAAGAAAACGCGGTCACGGTGGTGAGCGTATTTGTCAATCCCACGCAGTTTTGTCCCGGCGAGGACTATGAAGCATATCCCAGAACGCTGGATGCGGACGCGGCGTTGGCGGCGGACGCAGGGGCGGCGGCAGTGTTTGCGCCGTCCGCGCAGGAGATGTATCCGGAAAGCTACGACACCTACGTGGAAACCGGCGGCATCACGGACGCGCTATGCGGCAAAAGCCGCCCGGGACATTTCCGCGGCGTGACGACCGTATTGACGAAACTGTTCCATTTGGTGCAGCCACAGCGGGCATATTTCGGACAGAAGGACGCGCAACAACTTTTGGTGGTACAAAAGATGGTGCGGGAACTCAACTTTGATTTGGAAATCATCGGCTGCCCTATTGTACGCGAAGCGGATGGGCTGGCAAAAAGCTCACGCAACCAATATTTGAGCGCGGACGAACGGCAGCGCGCCGTGGTGCTGAGTCGCAGTTTAAACTGGGCGCAGGCGCAAATGGACGCCGGTGTGACAGCAGCAGCGCAACTGATAGACGGTATGCGTACCATGATTGCCGCGGAAGGCGGCGACGTGGAATATATTGAATATGTCAGCCGCGAAACGTTGCGCCCGCTGGACACGGTGCAGCCGTGCAGCATGTTTGCGCTGGCGGTACGGTTTGGCACAACGCGTTTGATTGACAACCTGTTTGTGGACTAGAAAGGAGGGCGAACAACATGCAGATTGAAATGATGGCGGGCAAAATCCACCGCGCGGTGGTGACGGAAGCGGATTTAAACTATGTCGGCAGTATCACGATTGACAGCGAACTGCTGCGGCTCTCCGGTATGCGTGAATACCAAAAAGTGCAGGTGCTGGACGTGGACAACGGTAACCGGCTGGAAACCTATATCATCGCCGGCGAACCAAACAGCGGCGTGATTTGTATCAACGGCGCGGCGGCGCGGCTGGTACACCGCGGCGATACGGTGATTATCATTGCCTACGCCATGATGTCGCTGGAGGAAGCAGACGCATGGTCGCCCAAGGTCGTGCATGTGGACAGTCAAAACCGTCCGCAATAGCGGCGGGAAGGTTTTTGTTTTGACAGTCATGTCCCATGTGGGCATGTGGATTGAAAGAATTATTTTGTCGGTATACTCTATACACAAGCTGCCGTCCTCAGATAGGGACGTGAATTGAAATTTTGACGCTCATATCAATGTTACGATTTCAGCCGAGCCGCGACCACAAGGGTCACGTGGATTAAAATTGCTCCTCGATTTTCATTTTGTCAATATCGGTAGCCGCGCCAAAACGGCGCGTGGATTGAAATGCGCCCGGGTTATCGGTACCGTATCCCTCTAAACAGCCACTGCTCAGGTGAACAAGACCAGTAAAAACGGACAATAGAAAAAAAGCACCTCCTATGGTAGAATAAAAATACCATAGGAGGTTTTGTTATGTCAGGAATAAAAGGAA